>CAVVYL010000046.1:0-130024 GCA_963752385.1 uncultured Acidimicrobiia bacterium
AACCATTTGCTCATCGTGGACGACATCGAGGCGAACCGAGACTTGCTGTCGCGTCGGCTCGAAGATAGAGGCTACCGGGTTACATTGGCGGAAAATGGTCAGCAGGCACTGGAGCTGCTCGCTCAGCAGGAGTTCGATCTGGTTCTGTTGGACATAGAAATGCCAGAAATGAGCGGTTTGAAGGTTCTGGAACTGCTGCGCAGAACCCGAGCACCGATTGAGCTGCCGGTCATAATGGTCACAGCTCGACACCAGAGTAGCGACATAGTGAAGGCCCTGGACCTCGGTGCCAATGACTACGTGACCAAGCCGGTCGACTTTCCAGTCACCTTGGCCCGCATTCGAACCCACCTGTCGCACAAGCACGCTAAGGAGTCCCTGAGACGGAGTGAGGAGCGCTATGCACTGGGCAGCCTGTGGGGGGAACCACGGGCTGTGGGACTGGAATCTAAAAACCAACGACATCTATTTATCTCCTCGCTGGAAAAACATGCTGGGCTATGAGGAGACTGAGATGGCTAACACCCTGGAGGAATGGTTCAAACGGATTCACCCCGAGGACGTCAACAAGGTCAACGCGAAAGTATAGCGGCTCATCTGGAAGGGCTGACCCCCCATTACGAAAGCGAACATCGCATGTTGCACCAAAATGGAACCTATTGCTGGGTACTGAGTCGGGGAGTAGCCGTTCGGGATGGCGACGGGAAATCATCCGCCTAGCCGGTTCCCAGACTGACATAACTCAAGGCAAAATCCGCGACGTCCTCACCAGCTTGCCAAACCGCCTTTTGTTTATGGACCGATTGGAGCGGGCAGTCAAGAACTCCAGACGAAGCAAGATTATTTGTTCGCGGTGTTCTTTCTCATCTCGACCGATTTAAAGTGATCAACGATAGCCTGGGGCATGTTATGGGAGACCAACTGCTGGTCGCCACGGCTCGGAGACTCGAGGCGTGTCTACGGTCGACCGATGCGATCGCCCGGCTAGCAGAAAGCCCTACTGTGGCTCGCCTGGGAGGCGATGAGTTCACGATTCTACTCGACGGTATTAAGCACGTTAGTGATGCGAAAATCATTGCCGATCGGCTCCAAGGGAGCTGACGCTGCCATTCAACTTGAATGGCCGAGAAGTTTTTACAACAGTCAGCATCGGCATTGCCGTGAGTGCGACCGGTTATGATCGGCCTGAGGAGCTGCTGCGCGATGCGGATACGGCCATGTATCGGGCCAAAGCACTCGGCAAGGCTCGCTACGAGTTGTTCGACCCAGCGATGCGCGACATCGCCGTCGCTAGTCTGCAGTTGGAGACCGACCTGCGAAGGGCGATTGAGCGTCAGGAATTCGAGAACTTCTATCAACCGATTGTCTCCCTGCAGACCGGCAGAATTGTTGGTTTCGAAGCTCTGGTTCGCTGGCGACACCCGGAGCGAGGCCTGGTTTTGCCGGCGGATTTCATTCTGGCAGCCGAAGAAAGCGGGATGATCGTCTCAATCGGATACTGGGTGCTACGCGAGGCTTGCCGACAAATGAAGGCGTGGCAGGCAAGATTTCCCGTCGCCAATTCCTGGATGATCAGCGTCAACCTGTCCACCAAGCAATTTAAGCAACCGAATCTGGTTGAGCAAATCGAGCACATTTTGGAGGAGACAAAGCTTCAGAGCAGCAGTTTGAAACTGGATATCATGAAAGCCTGATTATGGACAGCGTTGATCCGGCCACCGCCATGCTATCTCAGTTGAAGACGCTGGGGATTCAGTTGAGCATAGACGATTTTGGCACGGGCTATTCGTCATTAAGCTACCTACATCAGTTTCCAATGGACACGTTGAAGGTCGATCGTTCTTTCGTCAGTCGGATGGCGACGAACGGGCAAAGCACGGATATCGCCCACACGATTGTGATTCTCGCCCATCAGCTGGGTCTGGATGTGGTTGCGGAAGGAGTCGAAACTGCCGAGCAACTCGCGCAGCTCCGATCTCTAGGATGCGAATACGCTCAAGGACATTACTTCTCGGAAGCCGTGAACGCTGAGAAAGCCCAAGCGTTGATTGAGGCTGAAGTGCGATGGGAGACGCGTGATGGGATCCGCGAACTTTCATTCTCGTAATGTTCATGCCTGATTCAAATTAGACTGTATCTTGCCCCGCCGCCTCTTCGCTCGATCTGCGCAGAAAGCCTTGAAACCCCTGAGGTTCTTTGGGAGAGGGAATGATTTCTGGTGCGTCGCACCCCCTTCTCACAGCCGCGCTCATCGACTAGCGACTCCCTGGCACCTTTCGCAGCCAATTTGTTGCCAGTTCTGAGTTTGTCGCGTTCCGCGAGTAACTCAGCTGCGTGCCCAGATTCAGGTTAGGTCGTAACCCATTGTTCAGCAGGGTCGGAAGCTCGAGCGGGAACGGGTCAACGCCCGGCATCCGAAGTCACCGTTCACCCCGAAGATTTGGGATTGTCACGAGTCGTCCGGGAATTCAATCACTGTTGTCGGATCGAGTTCAGAAAAGAGATGTATTGCTGGCTCATACACGACTTGGCCAGCAGTCTTGTCAACGCATTGAAATCCACCGGCTTGACCAAGTGAGCGTCAAATGTGGCTCCCTTGGAACAGGTAAGGTCCTCCTTCTAACCCTCGTCCCTTCAGGGTCACCAGCATCAGGTTTTCATCCCGAGGCCGGCAGCGAACCGCCGAGCTACCTCGTAGCCGTTGAGTCCCGGTAGGCCGATGTCGAGCAGAATCATGTCCGGTTGAAACTTCGACCTTCAGCGCAACTCGACAAGGTCGTTATTGCAGCCCATGATTCTGGCTGGAAGCGTCAATGTAAGGCGCTGAAGAACGAAGCGAACCCGCGCCTCCAGCGCTCCAAATGGCGAACTCTCTTGTCTAGAGTTTGCTTTTGGCTGGGTACTGAACAGAGTTGAGAATCAGTTTGATCCGCTTCTGCCAAGAAACAGTGCTCCGACGACCAACGAGACATCGGCTCGCGAACCGGCGAATGAGGGCAGGACGCTGTTGTGCAGGGACTCTGGGTGATGCTTACGATCCTGCATAAACTCGAATCGAGACTCTTGGGGCCTGCTGTCGTATAATTAATGTGCACTCATAGACGTTAGAAGGTGAGTCATGCCAACGCTCGATTTGTGATTAGGCTCTGATCACTTCGAGAAGTCGCGGCAAACCGATCAAAGGGCAGACTCGGCGGCCCAATGGCACCATCTGTAAGTTATCTTTGAGGTTTCGTCATGAAATCCCCTCTATTGGGATTCGTAGTTTTGTTCAGTGGCCTCTTCGCGCAGTTCCTGCAGGCACAAAAACCAGCATCCGCCAGCAGCCCACCGGTCGATTTTCAGCGCGTTGTACGGCCCATCTTGTCCGAAAACTGTTTCCACTGCCATGGCCCGGACGCAAACACGCGCATGGCTGACCTGCGGCTGGACAAGCGGGAAGGTGTGTTTTCAAAACGAGAGAATGGGACGCCGGTAGTGCCGGGAAACCTGCAGGAGAGCCTCGTCTATCAGCGCATTACGCAAGCCGACCCAACCCTGAGGATGCCGCCCAAAGCTCGCACAAGGTGCTCACGGATGCGCAGAAGGATATTCTGAGGCGATGGATTGCGGAAGGAGCGACCTGGAAAGAACACTGGTCGTTTGTCCCGCCCTCGCGGGCTTCACTGCCTGTGGTGAAGAAGAAGGAATGGACGCGAAATCCTGTCGATGCCTTCATTCTCGCGAAACTGGAGGATGCCGGCCTGGAGCCCGCGCCCGAAGCTGAGCGCCGCGCTCTGATTCGCCGTCTTTCCTTGGATCTTACCGGGTTGCCACCTGCTCCTGCGGAGGTCGAACAATTCGTCAACGATTCTTCTCCGCATGCCTACGAAAAAGTGGTCGACCGAATGATGGCTTCCAAGCATTGGGGAGAACATCGCGGCCGCTATTGGCTGGATGCGGCTCGCTATGCCGATACTCACGGCATCCATATCGACAATTATCGCGAGATGTGGCCCTACCGCGACTGGGTCATCGATGCCTTCAATCGCAACCTATCCTTTGATCGCTTCACGATCGACCAGTTGGCCGGAGACCTTCTGCCGAACCGCACCGCCGACCAGCAGATTGCCTCTGGCTTTCACCGCTGCAATGTCACGACGAATGAGGGTGGCGCGATTCCCGAAGAGTTTGAAGCGATCTATGCCAAAGACCGCGTCGACACAACCGGCACGGTGTGGCTGGGATTGACCGTAGGTTGCGCAACTTGTCACGATCATAAGTTCGATCCCATCTCCACCAAAGACTTCTATTCCATGGCAGCGTTTTTCCGCAACACAACCCAGGACTCCATGGATGGCAATATCCCTGACACCCCGCCGATTCTTGTCGTACCCAAGGGACCGGATGTTCAGCGATGGGACCAGCTGAGCCGTGAGGAACGGGCGTTGCTGGAGCGCATGGGACAAGCAAGGAAACAGCCAGGCAAGGCGTTCGAAACGTGGCTGCTTTCGAAGAGTCGTGCAGAGTTGACCGCGCCGGTTGAACCTTCTTCGCAGCTCGTGGTCTTGTCTCTTGGGTCCGCCGCGTCCCTGGAATATCGAGAACGAACCGAAAGCCTTTCTCTCAAAGACGGATTGACTATGGGAGAAGGCCCGCAACCCAATTCAAAGGCCCTCCATTTCGGTGAGAAAGCCCAGCTTGAGATTCCGGATACCGACGCCTTCAGATCGGCCAAGGCATTTTCGATCGCTGCCTGGATCTTGTCTCCTCAGAACGATGACGACTTCGTAATTGCAAGCCAGATGGATCCCGAAGACAAAGATCGTGGTTGGTTGATTGAACTCACGAGGCGCGTGCCGATGCTGAAGCTGACGGGCGACGAGGGAAAGTCAATCTCCGCCCGGGGCGAACATCTACGCCAGCTCAAGCCCGGAACATGGAGTCATTTGGTGGTTACATACGATGGCAGCCGTGAGCAGGCTGGTATGAGGCTTTACCTGGACGGCAAGTCGATTCCGGCGCTGGGAAACGCAACGGTCACAGAGCTGCGGGGCGAGATTCACACGGCCAATCCTCTGCGTTTGGGAACAGATGGGAAGCGCTATTTTCAGGGCGGGGCAGTTGCGGAGTTTCGCATTTTCAATCGCGCGCTCACGGAAGACGAAGCGCAGCTGGCCTTTGTCTGGTCGGAACTCCAGCCGGCTCTCAGCAAGCCGACAGATCAGTTGACGGAAGCTGAGCGCGAAGCTTTCCATCTTTTCTTTCTGAACAATCAGGACACGAACTATCGCGGGCTCGTCGCCAAACGGCAACAGGTGGACGTTCAACAACGCGACATCCGCAGGCGTAGTGCCGTGACCCACGTCATGCAGGAGCGCAGCGATAGCCAGCCGATGGCTCACATACTCTATCGAGGTCAATACGATCAACCGCGCCAGCAAGTCCAGCCCAATGTCCCGTCGGCCCTGCCGCCCATGCCTGCGTCCTTTCCGCGCAACCGACAGGGTTTGGCTCGATGGCTGGTCGATCCGTCCAACCCGCTGACGGCTCGCGTTACCGTGAACCGTTTCTGGCAGGAGCTCTTTGGCACTGGCCTGGTCAAGTCGAGCGAGGACTTTGGCTCGCAAGGCCAGGCTCCATCACATCCGGAGTTGCTCGATTGGCTGGCCGTCGAGTTTCGTGAATCGGGTTGGGACGTCAAGAAGTTCTTCAAGCTCTTGATAACGTCGGCCACCTACCGGCAATCTGCTCAAGCGAACGAGGCGAAACTGAAGATAGATCCCGAAAACCGGTTGCTGTCGCGCGGTCCGCGCTTCCGGATGGACGGCGAGATGGTGCGGGATTATGCGCTGGCGGCCAGCGGCCTCCTGGTGCCAACTATTGGTGGGCCCAGCGTGAAGCCCTACCAACCTGAAGGTATTTGGGAGGCTGTCGCCATGATCGGCAGCAACACCCAGTTTTACAAACAAGACAAGGGCGACAAACTCTACCGGCGAAGCCTTTACACTTTCTGGAAGCGCAGCGCTCCACCCGCCTCCATGGAGATTTTTGGAGCGCCTACCCGGGAGAGCTGCACGGTCCGCCGGGAGCGGACCGATACCCCGCTGCAGGCTTTGGTGGTGATGAACGACCCGCAGTTCGTCGAAGCCGCCCGCACTCTAGCGCAGCACGCTCTGAAATCCGCCGGAGGAGACATCGATGGGGAAATCAATTTCATTACAACCCACCTGCTCGGCCGGGCGTTCGACGCGAAGGAAAGAGACATCACGCGGAAAGCCTACCAGGATTATCTAGACCACTTCGTCGCTCATCCCGACGAGGCGAAGAAGCTTCTGTCCGTAGGAGAATCCAAGCCGGAAGAGCAGCTGGCCCTTCCGGAGTCGGCTGCCTTGACGATGGTGGCCAACCAGGTCATGAATCTCGATGAAGGATTGAACAAGTAACGACGGGCCTCGTCCTCAAAATACTCTGGAGAGAAACGCCATGAATCCGTTTGACGAAAGCATTTTGCTGGAAACACGCCGCCAGTTCTTTGGGCACGCCGCCCGGGGTCTAGGAGTGGCCGCTCTGGCGACCATGCTCGGAGACAAAGGCTCGCTCGCTAGCACGGCTCCAAGTGCAAAGGCCATCGGTGGGCTTCCGGAATTGCCCCATTTTGCACCGAAAGCGAAACGGGCCATCTACCTCCACATGGTGGGAGCTCCTCCCCAGATGGACTTGTTCGACTACAAACCCCAGATGACGAATTGGTACGACAAAGATCTGCCGGAGTCCATACGCCAGGGCCAGCGATTGACAACGATGACTGCGGGTCAAAGTCGGTTTCCCATCGCGCCTTCGATCTTCAAGTTCCAGCAGCATGGCCAGAGTGGAGCCTGGATCTCCGAGCTGTTGCCCTACACGGCCAAGATGGTGGACGACCTGGCAATCATCCGCACGGCCCACACCGAAGCCATCAACCATGAACCAGCCATTACCTTTATCCAGACCGGAAACATGATTGCGGGCAAACCCTGCCTGGGTGCTTGGATCGCTTATGGCCTGGGGAGTATGAACCAGGATCTACCGACCTTTGTCGTGCTCAACGCAACCCACTCACATCCTAAGGCAGGCGTGCAGGCAATTTCTGCTAGGCTGTGGAGCGCCGGATTTCTCTCAGCCCAGTATTCAGGAGTCGCATTGCGTTCTGGCGGGGATCCTGTCCTGTATATCAACAATCCGGATGGTGTTTCTTCATCACTAAGGCGGCGGATGCTGGACGCAGCAGCCCAGATCAACCAGATCCAATACCAGAAGATAAGCGATCCCGAAACCCTCACGCGCGTCGCTCAGTATGAAATGGCATTCCGAATGCAAACGTCAGTTCCGGAACTCACGGATGTAACGAAGGAGCCAGAGAGTACCTACAAGCTTTACGGCGACGACGCTCGTAAGGGAGGCACGTTTGCCCATAGTTGTCTGATGGCGCGCAGACTGGTGGAGCGCGGAGTTCGCTTTGTGCAGATCTATCATCGGGGCTGGGATGTTCACAACACCCTTCCCGACGTGCTGACAAGCCAGTGCAAGGACGTCGATCAAGGCTGCTGGGGGTTGGTGCAGGACCTCAAAGCGCGGGGCCTCCTCGAAGATACAGTTGTCGTCTGGAGCGGCGAGTTCGGCCGGACCATCTACTCACAGGGCAAGCTCACCCAAACGGATTATGGTCGCGACCACCATCCGCGCTGTTTTACCTTATGGTTCGCCGGCGGCGGAGCCAAAGGGGGCGCCGTCCATGGGGAGACCGACGAGTTCTCCTACAACATCATCAAAGATCCCGTCCATGTCCGCGACTTCCAAGCCACCCTGCTTCACTTGTTCGGAATCGATCACGAGAAATTCACATACAAGTATCAAGGCCTCGATCAGCGGCTGACAGGCGTCGAGCCCGCCACTCCGATCAAGGCCATCATACGCTGACTTTGCAGAACGTTTAGCAGAGAGCGCAGTGGAGGAAGGTGGGCAATCTGGCCAGACACCGCGGCACTGACTTGCAAAAGTCTGGTCGGTCGCTGGGGAACTATTGGATGCTGCGCATCGATGGCGCTCCCCAGCAATGTGTGTGGCCATCGAGCAAAGCAAAGGTAACATCACGCCTGCCTAAGCAGCTGGCGAGCTCTTGAAGGTGCGCCAACTTAAGGTCCTAGCAGTTCGCTGAAACAGGAACTGCCGGCTACTTAAGGAGGATTTCCGGTGAGACCAAACTCAAGGGAAGGAAACGGAGCGACAAGACGATCTTCCGCGTTGATCTTAATCGGAGTATTGATGAATGGATGCTCTCGGCTCCCCGTGGGCGATGTGGAACTCGACACTCGAAAGATCGAACTGGGACAAGCCAGGTCGGTGCGGGCGGAGGTCCACATCGGCGCGGGCGAACTCCACCTGAGTGGTGATGCCAAGCCACTTCTTGACGCGGATTTCATTTACAACGTCCCCCAATGGAGGCCTGAGGTTTCGTACGAGGTTCAGGGCGAGGAAGGCAAGCTCCGGGTTCGGCAGCCAAGCGTAGAAGGATTTCCTCGAGGAGATTCAAAATACCAGTGGAACCTGCGCTTTAACAACCAAGTTCCATTGGACCTACGAATTGAGCTGGGTGCAGGCAAGAGCACCTTGCTACTGGGCGACTTGTCGTTGACGAAGCTGGAAGTCGAAACCGGAGTTGGCGAAACGACCATCGATCTAAATGGCGAGTGGAAGCGGGATCTCAACGCCAAGATTGAGGGAGGCATTGGACAGCTTAACGTTCATCTTCCCAGCCACACTGGGGTTGGAGTTGAAGCAGAAAAAGGCATCGGCACGGTGAGGGTTGATGGACTCCGTCATGATGGAAAACTTTATGTGAACGACGCCTTTGGGAAATCAACGCCGACACTGCGTATCCGCGTCGAGGCTGGTATCGGAGAGATCCGGCTCGAGTGCAAATGAGGCTAAACTTGCGCGGCGCAGCGCGGATCAGCCGAACACATCGCACATTCAAGTTGCTGGCTGGATTCAACGGCGCTCCAACTGCAAGAGTGATCACCACGCCTGAGATGGCAGGTTCCCTTCCTAGGCAGGTCCATTTGCTTCCGAAATCCGGGCAGTGGCAAACAAGACACAAATTGACACAAAGGAAGCAGCACCGGCTAACTTCCGGGAGTTCTCTGCGGCCTGAATTCGACCACTGCTGAAACGACTGGTCCTTCCACGCCTGAGAGGTTTTGCGTCCGCACTTCTACCCGGTTCTCTCCGGTCATCAGAATCCAGCGAGTTCGATCGCCGGAAAGAGGTTTCCACGATCCCTGGTTCACGCGGGCGATATAGGTCTTGAAATTCGGCGTGGCACTGCGAAGCTGGATCTCGAGTTCCCCCGGCGCGACTTGGCGCGCCCGCAGCTCCGGCACGCCCGGCGTCCACTCGATCTCGTGACGATTGCGAGTTGGAATGAAGGCCTCCGCTGCGTAGGCCCAGTGCTTGACAAGCTTGCCGTCGCTGCCCGCGCGGTACCACGTCGTGTTCCGGAACGCGTTGTTGTCGAAGACGAGTAGCCGACTGCCTCCGCTCCAATGCGGCTCCGTGAACGGGCTGGGACGCAGGTAGTACGATGCCCACCAGTAGCTCCGGACGGTGCCTTCCGGAGCGTCAGGCGCGTCCATCGGCGCCTGGCGGCGCTCAATTCCCTGCATTTTCACAACCCCTTTCCCGCCATCGGCCCGGACAGCCTCGTGGAGCTCCAGCACCGAAAGCGGTATACCATCCCGTTCGAAGTGAATATCGTACTTCGCGTCCAGGAGGACCCACTTCGCGTAGTCATTCGACCAGACCTCGTTCACACCGTGGTGCATACTGCGGCCCAGGTCCTCGTGGTTCCGGTCGATGCCAAGGTCCCGAACGACATAGCCCATCGACACCATCACGGCGTGCTGCACGGTCAACGAATGCGAGCAGTGGAACCCGGCTCCGGTTTTCGCCTTCTCGAGGATCTCGAAGGCGTCCCCGCCCTCCTGCTGCTCGTTGTCTATCGGCCACCGGCTGTGGACCCAGTGCCGGAGCTTCAACAGCCGTTGGAACTCCTTTGGCTCGCCTGCGATGACCTTCTGAAGGCCGTACTCGTCGCGAAGTCGCTTCAGGCGAGGATTGTGATAGTCCTCAATGGCGGCGAATATTTCCGGGGCGTAGAACCGGGGCCCGTTTACTGTCGCCCGCACGATCGCTTCCGACGCGGCCTCGATCTGCATCGGTCGTTGGTCGGGAGATAAGGAATGCGTGGGGGATTGGGAGTATGGAAGTGTTGGCGTGGATATTGGCAGGGTTGTCATAGCTGCCACAGCGATGGCGCCCACTGCCAACGTAATGCCTGCAAAGAACCACAAACGCTTCATGTGTCTTACACCTCTGTTCAGAATTCACCGCGTGTCGGGTTTGCCCTTTGGATGTTGTCGTTCGTGGAGGGATGGAGCGCTTTCTCGCGTACAAACGACTGTTCGCTGGTCCTCCGCGCACTGGCGGAATTCACAAGCGATTTGAGTCTCCACTTCAGCGACGCATCCTGCTCGCCAACGGAACATGCCGGATGGTTTCTCAAGGCGATATTCCTGTTCTCTCTCGGTCATTTACTGTCTTTCCAGTCCAGCGCTCATAGTCCCAAATCTCATCCTTCGAGCTAAGGCGGACAAGAGAAATTAGCCGCGCTGCCGAGCCCGCCTACGATGTCTTTCCAACTTTCAGCCCTTGATGGGAACTGCAAACGCACCCTCCGCGCTTCCTGTCGCATAAGCCGCTGGCATTTTATGTCGAGGCTCTCGTAGGGTCAAAACATTCAAAGCGATGTAGAGACGACACTTCACATGTATTTCCCAATCTCAGTCTGTCGGGCATTTATGGCCCGATAGTGGGAGTGCCCGCCCAAGATCGATGGCGAAGTGACGTTCGTATCCTGGTGCTATGGTAAGATTCTCAGGTGTCTCAGTCGGTTCGTTAATTCGGGTGTGCTTGCCGCAGGTGTGCGGCTCATAAGGGTCAGCTTTATCAGCCAAGCTCGTCGCGCTCACCTCCACGCCTGCGATGGTCTACCCGGCCTGACGCGCGAGAATCTAGCTCTATGGTGGCGACGGCCGACTAGAAGGTCACGTGCCAATTTCGCGGAGGTCCCAATGCCAGACGAGGGCAGCATGATGGTGAGCGTGTTTGACGGAACCCGTCAGCCAATCTCGACCGATATTGAACTGCTCATCCGGATCCGAGATGGTTTTCAGGATGAACGGTCGTCAAAGTTTCACCGGGGACCGAATGTCCTCTTTCGAGGCTTGCCAGTCTTCGACAACTTCGGAGACAACTACACTGTGATTGTGTCTGCGTCTGGATTCGTCCAAGCAGGCTTTTTTCCAGTGAAGATTTCTCAGGGTGTCTTACAACCGGTGTCCCTCATGTTGCTGCCGTCAAATGCCAGATTCAATTTTGACGCCGCGCTGTTGCCCAACCTCGAGCAAACGCATCGTCAACTCTTCGACCTCTTCGTCCACGGCGCGGCTGATGAACAAGCGGCCAACGAAAGGTATGAACATTTGATGGAAGTGCGGCCCGAAGCGTTAGCTGCGCTGCTCAACATAGCGACAGCGATGGCAGACATTCTGATGCCTGTCGGGAAAGTATTGGACTACTTCAAGGAATTAATCTGGGATGAGACGATGCAGCAAGATCGATTCTTCGGCTTTGCAGAGAACCGGCTTGTCGAACAGGTCAAGATTGCGACGGCCCAGGGAACCTTTGTGCCCAGTTCCCCAGTCGCTCATCCAGGAGCGACGTCCAGTTTTAGGCAAGCGCAGTTCGGCGAGGCGAACGTGCAGCTCAGTTTTCACGAGGGTGATCACAGAATCATCGACGACGTTGAGTGCGTGAAGGTCGAAACTGACATTGACTATTTCAAGGATCTCGCAGCGCATGTCATTTTGGAAGTACTTCCCAACTTTTTCACTGGAGGTGATACGGACCCGAAGAAGGTGTATGCACTTCGCTGGATCGCCGGGCAACATGCCGGAGTGCCGGAGTTCAGTCCGCCCTACACGATTGTGGCCTCGTAGACAAGGGGGCTCACCTGCCTTAAGAGTGCTACCGGATTTCCTCTACGGCAAATTCTGAGACCTTCCAACGACAGGGACAATGGGATGCGGGGGACACCAGTTAAGCGTTACAGTGTCCGCTAGATCAGGAAGGGCTGCCTCCCAATTCAGCTACGAGATGATCTGCTATTCGCTCAGCCAATGCCGAAATCGTCAGGAACGGGTTAACGCCAATCGCAGTCGGTACAATGGATCCATCAGCAATGTAGAGTCCATCATACACACTTCCCTGATCGTTAAAGACCTTACCCTGGTGGTTGACTAGTCCAGTGGTGTGATCTTCGCCCATCGGGCACCCTCCCAGAGGGTGTGCCGTGACGAGAGTACGGAAGGGGGTGAAGCCCCACAGCGGGTTTTCGATAAACGTCGATCCTAAAACCTTGGCGTGCTCGAAGATTAGGTTATTCTCCTTCTTGAAAACGTCCTGATCGCCGACTAGCGGCCAGCGGACACGCGCCTCCTGTGTCAGTGGATCAAGCTCAATCCGCCCCCCAGCGTCATCCTGACCCATGACTAAGTAGATGAGAGTGTAATTTAACGCGCCCTTCTCAAGTTCGGGATCGAATGCACCGACGTCACGCACACGCCTGCCGATCTCTTTAAGGTTATCGATGAAATCATCTGGATCGGTATCCCGCCCAATAAACCAGGCGAAAGCGCTGCGTGCAGCATCGACGTACATTAGCGGGAAGGAAAGGTCCTCAACGGTGACTCTGTCCCCAAGCGGCCCGGTGCTGTTGTACTTGATTCTGCTGACAATTGTGGGACCAGGGTGCAGGGTTTGTGTTGGGGTGGGCTGGATACGGCGTGCACGGTCGCTGTCAGGATAGGCGCCCCATCCGAGCGTGTCCGTGCGCAGGTCGCTGTTATACGCAAGACCAAAGAAATCGGCGTTGCCACTAAAACGTGTGCCGACCGTCTCCGGCAAGCCCAGCCCGGATTGTCGCGAACGCAACATGATCTCAGTTGAACCAAGAGCGCCGGCTGCGATCACGACCGTGCGCTTGGCGATGAGCGTTCCCTGTTCGGCCGGGCCGTGCGCGCTCTCTCGTCGAAGGTAGTGCACCAGGTAACCACCACTTGCCCGTTCTTCAACGCGTTTTACCTCAACCTGGGTGAAAATGTCGGTGCCCCCCTGCTTGGCGATGGCCAGATAATTAGTGTCCAGCGTATTCTTCGCTCCCACATTACAGCCCGAAACACAGTCGCCACAGTTGATACACATGCGCTGTGCAACGCCCCAATGGTTGCCGCCTTCGAATCTGAAATTGACCGCGATTGGGGGAAGACCAAACTCGGCGCCCGCAACGCCCTCTGCACCCTCCTTGAGGGCTTGCACTTTGCTTAACATCAGGCCGTCTGGGTGCGGCTCAGCAAAAAGCGTCGTTCGCACGCGGTTGAAGTAGGTCTGCAACTGTCCCGCGTCCCGAGCGTCGCGTATCGCCTGGGGCCACCGGGGACTATCGAACACTTCGCCGTCCGGTTCGAAGGCCACATTCGCATTGATCAGCGACGTGCCTCCCAAACCCGACCCCATCAGCACGCCGATATCTGTACCAAAGCGAAAATCATAGAGGCCAAGAGGATTGAGCGCATGACGCAGTTCTCGGGCACCGTTGGCAAGTGTATCTGGGAACTGCCCAGGTAACCACTCTTTACCTCGCTCTAGAATACAAACACTGGGCTTGGCGTTCGACCACTGAGCAGCGGCAAGCCGCGCGGTGATGATCGCCCCACCGTAACCCGAACCGACTACGACGACGTCATAGCCCTCGGGCAGGCGCTGAGCCCAGTCACTTGCCAGGGGAGCCCTGTTGACGGTATACACGTGACAACTCCCTTCGATTCCGCACAATTAACGGTTACTGCGCGATCCAGACTCTCCGCTGCTTCTTGGCGTTTCCCTCCCGATATCGTTTACGACTACGGGTCTTCCTGCATGCCCAACGGCGCTGATTTGTTGACGAGGCAATCATACCATCATCGTTGGCCTCCCCTTGCTCTTTTCCAGTCATCCAGCGTGCGGCAAAGCCGGGCGGTGTAACGCCGACGATCGTCACTGGCAGCCGGATTGAGCTGGATGCTCTTGCCGAGCACGCCGGGATCGGCAGGGAATTCTCGCGTCCAGAAACCAGGGCTAACTGCGGCCACTGGGGGCCTGCGCACGTCGTCGTCCGGTGACAGGGTCCGGCTTAGCGTGCCAAACGTCGATCTCGTACTTGACCTGCCTGTCCTTCACTGGTAGATTCCGGTTAGCAGGCTCCTGCTCATTGCGTAACTTGAAGGAGGACATATGGTGGAGATTGTTGCCTCGATTGACATCCTCGCCTTCGAGTTCCCCGCTTAGTCAGACTGACTTCGTCCGTCTCCGGGTGAACCAAAGGCCGTAGTACCCTAAAGCCTCACGCTTTTGGGTTGGTTCGCTGAACCATTTTCACCAGGAGACCCACATGGATCTGCTAGCTGCTTATGGCTGGAACTCCGATTTCGCCCAACATCTCGGTGAGGACGGTTGTGTCCCCGCCCGCGTAATCTCACAGCAACGCGGCCGCTATTGGGCCGTTTCGGCCTCGGGAGAATTACCCGTGGAACTGTCTGGGCGCCTCCGCTTCCAAGCCGCTGTGCCACGCCAATTGCCCGCCGTGGGAGATTGGCTGGCGGTGCGGTTATCAGCAGACAGGGGGATGGTGATCCGCATCTTGCCGAGGAAGAGCGTTATCGCGCGCGGGAGCGCTGGCCGCACGACACAAGAGCAGATCCTGGCTGCCAACGTGGACACGGCATTCATAGTCACCTCGGTCGACCGAGACTTTAATCTTCGTCGCATGGAGCGCTACCTCTCGATGATCTGGAGCGGCGGCGCCCGACCGGTCATCCTTCTCAACAAAGTCGACCTCTGTCCGGATCATTCCGGTCGGATGGCTCAATGCTGCCTGGCGTTCCCCGGCGTTGGCATCCATGCCCTGAGTGCGCTGCATGACTATGGGCTGGACTCCGTGCACGCCTACCTCCAATCCGCCCGCACAGCGGTCATGCTCGGTTCCTCAGGGGTGGGCAAGTCCACTCTGCTCAACCGCCTCGTTGGCCGGGACCTCCAGCGATTGGGAGATGTCCGTGCTGCGGACCAGCGAGGCCGCCACACCACATCGTCTCGGCAGATGTTCCTCTTGTCCAGCGGCGGACTGCTCATCGACACACCGGGATTGAGAGAACTGCGTCTATGGGATGCGGCTCCCGGGCTCAGCCGGACCTTCGGGGACATCGAGGCCCTATCAGCGCGCTGTCGTTTCCGCGATTGCCGCCATCGCGACGAACCTGAATGTGCGGTGCTGGAGGCGCTGCACGGAGAGCTACTGAATCGCTCGCACTATGACAACTACATCAAATTGCTGAAAGAGCAGGACTACCAGCGTCGTCGCGATGACCCAACCACGAACGCCAAGACGAAGAGACGCTGGAAGAGCATGACCAAAGACTTGCGTCTCATTCAAAAGTTCAAGCGCGGGGAAGAATGAACCTTGGGATTTGTCAAATCCAAAGTTAGAACCGTTGGCAGGCGCAAAAGGCTGTCGAGACGCGACCGATTTTGCCCGTCTCTGCGGATCTGGAAAAGGGTTTTGGCGACCAGCCGGAGGTCGTGGCAGAAATGATCCGGCTTTGCGGCCGGGGTGGGACTCGTTGGATGCACCATCGAGGATGCAACTGGCAACTACGACAATCCCCGTTTACGATGTTGGCGGGTCCCACACGGACGGCACGCGCACTGCCGTTTCCCTTTATTTGATGCTGACGGCGCGAGCGCACAATTTCCTCTATCCCGCCCCGAGCCTGGAGAGCACCATCAGCCGCCCTTAAGCCTTCGAAAAGGCTGGAGCCGATGCTGTACGCACCCGGATGCCTGATCTTGCCGCACGGGGCGCAGTCTGAATCAGGGTTGATGAATGCGGTGAGCCGCGTAGGCTTAGTTTTACATTCGCCGTTAGGACGGGGTTCTGTGACGAGCTGGACGGGTTCACGACTGCCAGCCTACTGTGCAATTCCGGGAGCTCTCCGGGTCAAGAACTTCCGCTTTCTTCGTAAGGAAAAGCTCCTTCAATCGCGAAGGCGCGACACGGCGATCCGTCCCCTTTTTCGATTTTCAATGGGATCGCACAGAAGAACACCCTTTCATCGCTGAGCGACTCCAGGTTTGCCAGGCCCTCGACGATCAAAACTTGCCCGCTCAGCAGAGTCCTGTGAATGGAGGTGAGTTCCTCGAGATTGTTGACATCTGCCACTGAAGGAGGCTCTACCCCAATCATTCGGATCCTGCGCTCGACGCACCAGATTGCAAGTTCTTTGCTGACACGTGGAAGCTGATTGCGGTAGTGCTCTGGCCTGGTTACGTGCTTGCTCCAGCCGGTTTTCAAGAGGAGGCCATCGCCTGCCCTTGCCTTCTCCGCTACTCCGCCCAAAAGGGCTGGGTAGATGAGTGCCCTGGGTTCAACACCAGAAAGGTCAACCACCCATGCCGGGCCCATACAACGCTGCAAAGGG
This sequence comes from uncultured Acidimicrobiia bacterium, assembly GCA_963752385.1. GTDB lineage: Bacteria > Acidobacteriota > Terriglobia > Versatilivoradales > Versatilivoraceae > CAVVYL01. The sequence continues at coordinate 16,653 of CAVVYL010000046.1, forward strand.
ATGAGGTCAATTGTACCCTCCACACCGAAGTGTGCCGGCGCATCCATGTGAGTCCCGCTGTGAGAATAAAGATGCAGCACACGAGCGTTCCAGCCGTGGTCGGCAACGGTGAACTTGGTCTCAAAATCCACCCCTCGCATATCGGAGCCAACTGTGAGCGTCAAATCAACAATGCGACTCATACATCCAGCGATCAGATAACGAATTTCCACCTGCAGTGAAGTGCTATTCAGCGCCAAGAATGCTCACTCAGGATCGAGAATGTGTTTGATCGCAAGTCCTCACTCAATAGGTGGGTAGCGATGAGCATCGGAACAAAGCAGAGCGCATTGCCATCATCCTCAATCCACAAAACACCCCTCAACTTTGCTTGGTTAACGGTAGGACTGGGATGCTGAGTTTTCTATGCCAACAGTTTCTTGACGACCGTTCCGGAAACATCGGTCAGGCGGAAGTCGCGTCCCTGAAAACGATACGTGAGCTTAGTGTGGTCAATCCCCATTAAGTGCAGTACGGTGGCGTGCAGGTCATGGATTTCTACTGGATCCTCCACGACAGTGTAGCCAAAGTCATCCGTCCGGCCAACCGTGACTCCTCCTTTGATACCGCCTCCGGCCAGCCACATGCTGAAAGCCTTTGGATGGTGGTCTCGGCCGAGAAACTTGGAGCGGTTCCGCTCCTCGTTCATCGGAGTGCGGCCAAACTCGCCACCCCAGATCACCAAGGTGTTGTCCAGCATACCCCTCTGTTTCAGGTCCTTCACCAGCGCAGCAGCAGCCTGGTCCGTCTCGAGGCACAACTGGGGGAGCCGGGAGACAATGTCGTCGTGGCTACTGGTGCCGTGATTATCCCAGCCGCGATGATAGAGTTGCACGAAACGAACTCCTCGCTCGACCAGCCTTCTGGCGAGTAGACAGTTATTGGCGAAAGACGCCTTTCCTTGCTCGGTACCATACATACGATGAATCGCCGCCGGTTCTTTGGAAATGTCCATCAGTTCCGGCACACTGCTCTGCATACGATACGCCATCTCGTAGGATGCAATACGCGTCGCGATCTCCGGATCGTTGACACTCTGGAGATGCAGCTCGTTGAGGGTGTTTAGACGATTCAGCAGTCGACGACGGTCTTGAGACTGGACGCCTTCAGGATTGGTGAGAAACAGCACCGGATCTCCTTGAGACCGGAACTGAACACCTTGATAGACCGTTGGCAAGAAGCCGCTTCCCCAGCAAGCCGTGCCTCCGTCAGGTTGATTTTCGCCGGAAAGTAGGACTACAAATCCAGGGAGATTACTGGCCTCGGTACCCAAACCATAGCTGAGCCATGAGCCGAGGCTCGGTCGGCCCACGATCTGATGGCCGCTATTCATGAAGATCTGGGCAGGAGCGTGATTGAACTGGGTTGTGCTGAGGGAGCGAACAATAGCGATGTCATCAACAATGCCCTTCAAGTGGGGCAGGAGTTCCGAAACCTCAGCATCTGACTGACCGCATTTCGAAAACTGATACGGCGAGCCCAGCAGCTTAGGGACGCCACGAATGAAGGCAAAGCGTTCACCTTTGACCACCGATCCGGGAATGGGCTGTCCGTCCAGTTGCTGAAGCGCCGGTTTGCAGTCGAGCAGATCCAACTGTGACGGAGCCCCTGCCATGAAAAGGTAAATGATGCTCTTGGCCTTCGGTGCGAAGTGCGGGTTCTTCTTCGCTGCCGAATTCGTTGCGGTGGCGGCCTCGGCATGCGGCGGCAGATCAGCTCCGAACAGAGAACGGTTAATCAGCATCGTGAGGGCAGCAGCGCCAACTCCGAGGCCCGTTTCCTTGAAAAAATGCCGTCGCGTTACGGCTCTCAGGAAATCCTGCATGTCAGGCGATTCATTTCGTGTCATCGTTCATTCCTTCGTTAACGTCTCATCCAGGCTAAGCAAGAGATTGGATACCATTGTCCAGGCGGCCAGCTCAGGCGTTTCCGGCCCCAGCTCTTTTGCTCCTGTTACCTGACGCGCGGCCTCACGATCTCCCTGAAACTTGGTCAATTCGCCACCATAAAAAGCGACAATCTGGTCCAGTTCCTTCTCAGTGGGATGTCGTGAAACACAAAGCCGAAAGCCGTACCTGGCGCGACCAGCAGGACCAGCGGCGGCTTCGTTCACTATCCTTCTAGCCATAGCCTGGGCGGCTTCAAAGAACACAGGGTCATTCAAAGTGGTTAGGGCCTGCAGTGGCGTGTTTGTTCGTGGCCGTTTTACTGTACAAAACTCACGGCTGGGAGCGTCAAAATTCACCAGACTGGGGTAAGGCGCGGTGCGCCGAATGAAAGTATAAATTCCTCGGCGATAGCGATCTGCTCCTTCGCTCATCACCCAGCGATCATCGCTGTAGGGCCGGTCCCAAACGCCCTCGGGCTGGTAGGGGAACACGCTGGGACCGCCCACTGCCGGGTTCAACAGGCCGCTCGCCGCGAGGGCCACATCACGAACCATTTCGGCTTCGACGCGAAAGCGCGGACCGCGAGCCAGGAGACGATTGTAGGGATCACGTTCCACAAGACCTGCAGATGCCGCTGACGATTGCCGATAGGTTGCAGAGGTAACGATCCAGCGGTGAAACTCCTTCATGTTCCAGCCTTGCCGCACAAATTCAGTCGCCAGCCAATCCAGCAGTTCTGGATGAGTGGGGGCCTCGCCCTGAGTGCCAAAATCTTCGCTGGTGGCCACAAGGCCATGACCGAAGATCGCTTCCCAATAACGATTCACAGTAACCCGGGCTGTGAGCGGATTCTGCTCGTCCACCAACCACTCGGCAAGACCTAGTCTGTTGGGCGGCTGGTTCTCAGCCAGCGCATTCAATACAGACGGAACTCCGGCATAGACTCTTTCGCCCTTACTGAGGTAGCTGCCACGGATATGAAAATCGGTCGAAGACGGCTCTGTTGAGTTCCGCTCCCGCAAAACCATAGCAGTGACGATCCCCAAATCCTTCAGTGATTTGTTGAGTTCGTCGATCCGATCGCGTGCCGTCTGCAGTAACGGAGAAACAGCACGATAAGCGGCTGCCAGCGCTTTTTTCTGCGCTTCGTTTCGTTTCTCGACAGGGGTATCCAGCACTGGCCGGAGGGCTGCCGGCAGGTCGACAATACGGCCGGGCTTCTCGCTGGATGCAACCGATAACCGGAAACGACCGATATTGCGCGAGGCGCGACGCATTTCATGCTTCATCCGAACAGTGATCAACGCTCCTTGCTCGAAGCCAAAAGGTTTTTCAGGTATCAAGAGAAGTTGCCGGCGTGGCAGTGAACTCGATGCATCGATGGCCCATCCTGTTTTGTAGGTCCTTTGGCTGACCAGATTGCTGGCCTCATAGCCTTTTTGAGACTCGTCGGCCCTTGCTTTTGAGAACACGATCCTGCTGAGCGCGTCCGGCTTGTCGGGCGGCGCCAGTTCAGCTTCGACCTGGCTCAGGAAAAAGTTGCCCTCAGGATCTCGACCAGGGCCTCCTCGCGGTAAACTCGGGTCCTGGAGCACTTCAAGACGAAGCGCCGTAATGTCGGAACCTTCCAATCGTGACACCAGTGTGTAGGTGTCGGCTTCAGGATTCTTGCCTGTCGCTAAAACCGAACCATCCGACATCACCTTCAGCGTCGCATCGCCGGAGGAGGTATATCGACTCGGGCGAAGCACCCGCCACTCTTCCTCGGCCTTCTTCAACTCATTCTCCCACGTCTTCTGATCGGCCTCGAGCTCTGGAGTTGAAGTCTCCATCACTCCCTGAAGCTGAGCTAGCTCATCCCGAATCTCTTTGCTTTTGGCGTACTGCTCGGCTGTCGGCAACTCGAGCTCGGGTTCCACGACCCAGCCTTCTCCTTGCCCCAAGTCAGAGACGTAGTAGTCGGAGTTGTCGAAGAATGCCAGGAACCTGTAATAGTCCTTCTGCATAAAAGGATCATACTTATGGTTGTGGCATTGGGCGCAGGCCATCGTACTGCCCAGCCAAATCGAAGCCGTGGTGTTGACACGGTCGATCAAGGTGTACCAGCGATACTCTTCGTCATCGACTCCGCCTTCCTGGTTGAGCATCGTGTTGCGATGGAAACCAGTCGCAATTCTTTGATCAACGGTGGCACCCGGCAGCATATCGCCGGCAATTTGATCGATTGTGAACTCCTTGAAGGACATATTCTGGTTGAAGGCTCGGATCACCCAATCCCGAAACTTCCAGGCCACCCGTCGGCTGTCCTTCTCATAGCCGTGGGTGTCGGCATAACGCGCTAGATCCAACCAGGGTCCCGCCCAGCGCTCGCCGTAGTGGGGTGAGGCAAGCAGCCGATCCACAACTTTTTGGTATGCGTCAGGACTCTGATCAGCCAGAAAGGCGTCGACTTCCTGAACCGTCGGCGGCAGGCCGATCAAGTCGAGACTGAGGCGCCGGATGAGAGTGGCTTTGTCGGCTTCTGGCGAAGGCGACAGCCCTTCCTTTTCCAGTCTGGCAAGAACGAAGCGATCGATGGGGTTGCGACACCAGGCGATGTTTTTGACGTCCGGCAACTTGGGGCGTTCGGGTTTGATATATGCCCAGTGTTTCACCTCACTTGTGGCCGAAATCCTTTCTGAAAGGTCGGGCCCGGATGCACCCTTATCGATCCAGTGGCGCACTGCGTCGATTTGCTCGCCTGTAAGAGGAGGGGCCCCATACGGCATTCGCGGCTGTGCTTGACCCAACAAACGGCGAACGAGAGCACTGCGCTCGCTGTTTCCTGGGACAATGACCTTTCCCGAAGCACCTCCCTGGAGAATTCCAGCAAGGGAATCCAAGCGCAGCTCATTCTGGTGCACGTCCTGCCCGTGACAGTGAACACATCGTTCCGCGAGAATGGGTCGAATTTTAGCAATGAATTCGCTCGATTCTCCGACAGGGACACTCTGGGTGGTCTTTCCAGCAGTCTCTCGAGGCGCCGCACCTGAAGCAGCAACGGCACCCGCCTCGGCCGCAAAGGATCCCTCGTCAATCCAGGCGCGAATTTTGTCGATTTGAGCGGCTGGCAAAGGATCGCCGCTCAACGGCATTCTGGGGGCGCCGCCTTGGCCCAACAGGCGTTTCAGCAGCAGGCTTTCCTGGCTGCTCCCTGGAACGACAACCTTGCCGGAAGTACCACCTCGAAGCACCGCCTCTTCAGAATCAAGGCGCAACCCGGCGTCAGACCTTGCTGGTCCGTGACACGTAACGCACGAGGTCTGGAAGATCGGCACAATGTCTCGAAGAAAGTTCACACTCCTGTTCGACTGAGCCAGGTTCGTGCTCACAATTCGAAGCTCCATCCCACCCTTCGCGGTCACTAACACCGCCAGCACGCCGGCCCCGACACACCCTAACAGGACTCGAAGCATTCTTGCGGATGACATTTTCAGGTTCAGCACCACACCACCTCGGCCTAACATTATCCCTATTATTACTACCATGCCGCTCATGGAAACAACAGCCCAAAGCAACAAGAGGTGGCAGAACCGTCTCCTGAAGCGGGTGCCCAGACGCTGAGGCCACTATGTGAAGCCGCAGGGAGACTTTGTATCCAACCGGACACCTTGTGATAGACTTGGCACTGCATGAAGCTGTGGTTTCCGCTGGACGTGAGCTGCCAGCTTGGCGAGCCTTCAACCCCCGGAATTGGCCGTCCCCGCACGTAGCAGCCGGGGCGGGCGTGGACCGTGCCGCCTAGCACTGGAAAAAGGGACATAGCAAAGCTCCTGTCGTGCGGCGGCACAGCGCAAAAGTAAGCCGCCGCGGCTCATGTCACCCCGTCCCACGAAGTCGGCCGGGAAGACTAACCGGTCGCCAAGAGACTCGGCAAGCACTTCGCAATATTTTCCAGTTGCAATGCTTCCCAGAAGAACGACCTGATAGTTGTTGCCGGCCCGTTCAGCCAGCTTCCGCACATCTTTCCGGAGGGGCTGCAGGTAACGCGGATCGCGGGTTTCGATGTCAACCTGAGCGAACTCGCGAAGCCGTTCGAGCGTTATGGGTTCTTCCGGACGAAGGAGACCGCGTGTGGGCGTAATGACCAGCACACCTGGAGTACCACTGGGAGGCAAAGCAAATTGTTTCGAGTAGGTCAGCTTGCCACGAAAATAAAGTCCGCTGATAAAGCTAAAACTCTCGCCTAACGAAACTCCTTCGCTGCCGCGCAGCCGTCGCGCCAGAGGAAACGTTGCAGCCTGACTAAAGAGAAGCCTGGCTCGCTCTCCACTACAGTTCGCAGGCGACAAAAGAAAAATGCGATAGACACTCATGGTTTTGATATGGGCTTGGTCCTTGTGGAAGTAGTCGGTGCAGCGTCATGAAAGGAACGGAAGGAAGATTTGAGGACCAAGGAACTGGGCACATTCAACCACTGACCTCGCCGTTGAGAGACTGGCTATGACATCGCTGAAAGAATACCGGCAGAAGCGTCATCTCAGCAAGACTTCTGAGCCTGGGCCGCTAAAGAAGAAGTCTTCATCGGGTCATCTTTTCGTCGTGCAGAAGCACTCCGCCCGAAACCTTCATTATGACTTCCGAATTGAGAGTGAGGCTGTTCTCAAATCGTGGGCTGTACCCAAGGGCCCTTCGCTGAATCCTGCAGACAAGAGGCTGGCTATGGCCGTCGAAGACCATCCGCTGGACTACGCTTCCTTTGAAGGTGTCATCCCTAAAGGCGAGTATGGCGGCGGGACGGTTATGGTCTGGGACTACGGAACCTACCGCCCTGAAAGCGAAGAGAGCGTTTCGGCAGCATTAAAAAAAGGCGAGTTCAAGTTTACACTCGATGGGAAAAAGCTCAAAGGCTCGTGGGCTTTGGTGCGCATGCGGGATCGAAACTGGCTGTTAATCAAACATCGCGATCGTTTTGCTTCCACCAAAGCTATCACCGACCTTGAACCCCTTTCGGTGCTTAGCGGACGAAGTATGGAAGAGATTGCCACGGATGAAGCCGGCGATGTGACACAGTCTGTCGCCAAAGATGCAAGCAATGCTGCCACGTCGCTTAAGAGCTTCCAAATCTCCGAAGACAACCAAGTGACTCGGTGACGGCGTCCTGAATTACAAGAGTTGTTAACGCTGCACGCTTTACGATAAGCGGCAAGAACGTTACCAGGATGGACTCTGAGATAGTCTCGCCCCTCCGGTTGTCGCCCTTCCTGAGGGCTCGCCGAAAGACAAAGACCCAGTTATCGGCTCATCTGATTTTCGCTGCTCCAGCTGAGCAGGCGCTCGATGATAGCCACGCTCCTTTGATGCAGGCGAAGCGCAAAAATTTAGCCGCTACTCGACGGAAGCATCTTTTTGGGACCATCCTGCCTTCTTGGGTTGGGTGGCGCCGGCGCGGCTAATTCTTCAGGTAGACTATTTTCACCCAACCAAATGCCGTATGGCCGGAGCGAGTCGACCCGGTCAAAAACAATTTTCATCGCGCCCGTAATGGGCAGGGCCAATATCAACCCGATCCCGCCCCAAAGCCAACCCCAGAACAGCAAAGCAACAGTGACCGCCAGCGGATTGAGTTTAAGGCGATTTCCCAGCAACTTCGGATAAAGCAGATTGAGCGCGACTAAGTGCAAGATGATTACCGCAGCCACAATCAGGAGAATCTCTTTGACGCCCACCATCTCCGCTCCTGCGAGCAGGGGCGGCAGCAGGGCCAAAATAATGCCGAGATACGGCACAAGACTTAGAAATCCACTGAAAACCCCTACAAAATAAAAGTAAGGCAGCCGCAGCATGGCAAAGATGGCGGTACTCACGGCACCCATGAACAGACCAACTAGCAAACTACCCACAATAAAGCTACGCATCATGGCGGACATCAAATAGACCGTGCGCTGGGCCTTTGGCCGGTTCTCTCGTTTGAACAGCAAGATGGAAGTTGCGAGAAGATGGTCTTGCAACGTGAGCATGAAATAGACCAGGAAGGGAATGAAGGAGATCAGGAACAAAAACTCGGCTAAGCTACCAACATTCCTGGCCATGATGTCAACCCAGTTGGTCTGAGGAATGACTTTCAGGGCAGTCTTCTCCCCGCTAACTTCCGGCAACATCGACTCGCCGGTCTTTTGGATGGTTTGAGCCTGTCTCTGAACTCTTAAGATACTCCTTCGAAATTTCCCGGCAAATCGCGGTAAGTCTTCCATGAAATCGAGAGCTCGATCATAGGAGAAGTAGGTGATGCTATAGAACAGCAACAGGGCAAGTCCTACAGAGAACGATGCAGCAAGGGGTCTGGGACATCTGAGTCTTAGCAACATATCGCTAACTGGTGCCAGAACGAATGCCAGTATGACTGAAACGCACAGAGTAATTAGGACAGGCTGGGCAAGATAGCAAACAACCAAAGCTGCTCCGACCGCGATGAAGCGAATCCCGGAGCCGATCGAATCCAGGGTCAGCTGCTGCTCCTCCTGAACCGAATGAAGCTCCGGAGAATCTCTTTCTAGCCCTTCATTCTTCTGTTGCACCATCGCGTCATACTCCGCTTTTGAAGTTCCAGAAGCAGCCGCACTGGGAAAGAACGCCACTCGAATATTTGACCAGGATTTGCGCTGCCAGGATATCGCTGCGGCAAAGGCAGAAGGGTAGAAGTCACGCGCAGCGCGGCCGCGATGTATTCTGTTTGCGCCAGTCGGACCAGCGAAAGAAACGCGGCGTCAATGAGCCTGAGGCAGCTATACGGATTTTCGTGACATCGCCTTGCCTTCCAGCTTGCGGATCGCCTTCACGACAGGGCAGGCCTGTTCCCTGAATTAGCGCTCCGGAACGCCCAAATCCGGTCCGGACACTAGTTAGTCTTTCACCGCTCGGATTGGGGGGATGTTCAATTCTGCTCCGCTTGGTCGAACCTGGCAACCCGCCTGCGAGGTTCAGAAACGTCGTGCAGCGAGGCGGCGCTCTAAGACGTGAGGTGTTATGCCTTGGATGAGATTTTGGGTGAGAAACCACTCAGATGGCGCCCGGGAAACTCAGGGCAACGAAACTGCAGAAGAACTTTCAGGAGGTCAAAAACTGTCGGCGGGCCTTGTTTGCTGTGGCAACCAGGTCTGCGGCCACTGCAATCAACTCGTCCGGTTCGACCGGCTTGGCCATGTGATCCTGAAAACCCGCTAGAATAGACTGCAGTCGGTCCTGCCGACTCGCGTAACCTGTTATCGCCAAGGCAGGGACCATTCCCCCATCCTGTGGCTTCAAGGCTCTGATTTGCTGAATCAGCGCGTAGCCGTCTTCGTCTGGCATCCCGATATCGGCGATTAGCAGGCCAGGCCGCCAGGACTCCACTAGTTTGAGCGCCTCCTTGGCGGAGGATGCAAGTCTGACCTCGGCTCCCGCCTTCTCCAGAATCAAACCCAGCATCTCTCGACTATCCGCTGCGTCATCGACCACTAGCACCCTGATTCGTGACAGGAACCGAGGGAATTCGCGCGCCGCTTCCGCAGCTTTCTGCGGCCCTTCGCCGGATCGACTAGCATCCGTAGGTGCTAGCGGAAGTTTTGCCTTAAAGGTTGTCCCGTGCCCTTCGCCAGCGCTGTTCACCTGAATCGTCCCGCCATGCAGTTCTACCAATTGCCTCACGATGGACAGGCCCAACCCAAGGCCTGAATGTTTCCGACTCGTGGAAGCATCCTCTTGACTAAAGGCTTCGAAAACGTGAGGGAGAAAATCCGCAGAAATACCCTGACCTGAATCGCTCACTGTAATTTCAACGTGGGAGTTGACGCGTTCCAGCCGGACCTCCACTTCTCCGCCGCTAGGCGTAAACTTAACGGCATTCGAAAGCAGATTCCAGACAATTTGCTGCAAGCGATTGGGATCTCCTGTAACAGAGCCAATGTCCTCAGCCAAATTTACTCGCACTCGAACGCTCTTGCTTTGGGCAGCCGGAATCACGGAGTCCGCGGCCGCCCGGATGATCGACGGGAGTTCCACTGTCTGAACATTCAGGCTCAATTTGCCCGAAATGATACTTGACAGGTCCAGAATGTCACCTATGAGCTGGGCCTGAGCATTGGCATTGCGCTCTATGGCTTCCAGCGCGCGCGCCAACGTCGGTGGATCCGTGGTTGCTGTGCCCAGTATCCGCGCCCAGCCGAGGATGGCTCCCAATGGAGTGCGCAATTCGTGCGAAACTGTCGCCAGAAATTGGTCCTTGGCCCGATTGGCCAACTCTGCTTGCTTTCGGGCTTTCTGCTCGGCGGCCAGAAGTTGCTTCTGCCGCTCTTCTGCCAGTTTGCGTTCTGTGACATTCTCTACCATCAGCAGACCATATAGGATCTCGCCTTCGGAGTTGCGGATCGCGCTGGCGGTCAAGCTGAGCCAGAGAACATCGCCTTTCTTGCTTAGACACTGTTTTTCCTGCTTAGCGCTCGAGGCCTCTACTCCAAATAGTTGTGAAAAAAGAGGAGTATCCTTGTCAAGGTCATCGACAGGAAAAATCGGAGGCGCACAAAGGTCAGCCAGTTCTTCTGGAGTGTAGCCCAATATTTCCCAAAGAGCTTTGTTTGACCGAACTATCCTTCGGTCAGCATTAACTAATGCCATGCCAATCGGCGCGTCTTCGAAAGCCCGGCGAAACCGTTCTTCACTTTCCCGCAACGCTTCCTCGGTTTGCCTGAGACGCAAGAAAGCCTGAACGGTAGCGATCAAGACTTCTGGATCTACGGGCTCTGCCAGATACCCGTCTGCCCCGCCTTCCAATCCTCGCTTTTGGTCTGCACCTTGGACGAAAGTAGCCGACACGTGGAGCACTAAAATACGGGAGGTTGCGCCGCCGGCTTTGATCTGACGGCAGACTTCGTACCCAGTCATATCGGGCAGATTCACGTCCAGCAACACAAGTTGAGGTTGTCTGTTCGTCGCCAGTTCGAGAGCTTGGGCTCCCGTAGCGGCCTCTAGCACTTCAAAGCCTGCACTACGTAAAACTCGGCTGCGGGCGTAGCGACCGGCATCGTGATCATCGACATTTAGAACGGTGTTTTTCATCGCTGTTCTCAGTGGGAACCCGGGGCTGTAGGTGTTAAGACATCCCATCCTGCCTTATGCAGAGCCTCTCGCAGCACGGCTATCCCTTCTTTACGCGCCAAGAGCGATTTCGATAAGACCGCCACCGCTTTGGCGGCTAGAGACCTTTGCTCTTCAGCCTCAAGAGCCTTGGAAGTCAGGATGATCACTGGAATATCTTTCGTTGCAGGATTTGCCTTTAACAGCTCCAAAACTTCTTTACCGTCGACGACCGGCATCATCAAGATCAAGAAAGATGGTTTGTGGCTGTTGTTCCCGGGCTAGCCGAATGGCGTCCATGCCGTCGGGATGTTTCCAGAATCTGGCACCCAAGGTCAGCCAGAAGGCCTCTTAACCAATAGCGAGTCGTCTCTTCATCGTCGACAAGAAGAATCTTTCTGACCCCTGCGCGCCGCGTGAACTCATTCAACTTTCCCAAAAGCCAGCGGCGCTCGACGGGTTTGATGCAGTAGGCATCCGCACCCAGCCCCATCGCCTTTACGTGGTCTTCAATGTTGGTGATGACAATGATAGGTATGTCGCGGGTCGATTCCTCTTGTTTCATTCGAGCCAGGAAGTTCCAACTGTCTTCTCTCACGCAACCGGATATCAAGAATGATGGCCTCAGGTCGAAGTTCGTTGCACGATCTGACGAGCATTGTGGATGGTTGACGCGGGAATAACCTGGAAGCCGGAACCTTTCAGGAACTTATCGTAGAGCATCAGTGTCTTCGACACTGTCTTCCACCACGAGCACGGGCGTGCGCTGCGGGTCAAGCGGCGAGACTGTTTCTAGTACTTGCTCGGTCAAGACTGGTGTCGCGTAAACAGAGGGAATTCTAGCTGAAAAGGTAGACCCCCTTCCCAACTCGCTCTCTACCGAGACATCTCCGCCTAACAATCCGGACAGCTTCTTGGTTAGAGGCAATCCCAAGCCCGTGCCCCTCACTCGCTTTTGGAGCGGATTTGGTACCTGCGTAAACTCCTGGAAGATAAATTCCTGCTGCTCCGGCGGAATTCCAATGCCAGTGTCGGAGACCGAAAACACGACGGCGTCGGCGGAAGGAGCCATTGTAGCCGCAACGCGCACTTCGCCTTCTTCGGTAAATTTCAACGCATTCGAGATAAAATTGCGCAGAATTTGGGAGACTTTTGCCTCGTCGGTGTTCATTGGAGGGATGCCAACGGGCTCCTGGAAAATCAAGGAAACCTTCTCGCTGACGAGTAGCGGCCTCAACATACCTCGGAGAGCGCCAAAGAGATCCTGTACCCGAAACTCAGTAGGATGAATCTCAATTTTTCCGGCCTCGACCTTGGCTAGATCCAACAAATCATTGACGAGGGTCGAGAGATCCTCGGCAGCCTTTGAGATGAACCGAACCTGTTTCTCCTGTTCCGCAGTCAGCCCGCCATCCATTCGTTCCAGCAGAACCCGTGAAAGGGCTATGATCGAATTGACCGGAGTACGAAATTCGTGGCTCATGTTCGATAGGAAGCGAGACTTGATCTCGTCGGCCCTTCGCAAGTGATCCGCCTTTTCGTCCAACTCAGCGTAGAGGGCTACGACGCCACGGTTCGTATCCTCAAGCTCGTCATTGAGGCGCGACAGTTCGTCCTGGCGCTTCCGCAACTCATCGAGCGTGCGCAAGAGTTCCTGGTTTTGCTGCTGAATCTCTACTAATGGATCCTGAGAGCGCTCAAGTGCAAGCTGCGTGGCAATTTCAGCCGATTTCTGTGGAGTGACCAGTACCGCTTTTCTCGGCAGCAGCTTTTTCAGAGAGACGATCGTCCCACTTGAACCCGTCTCAATCCTACACTGGTCCATGAGCCGCCGAGCTCCCACAATACCCAGGCCCAGCCCGGTATGGGACTGGTAACGGCCTTCCAAGATATGGTCAACGTTAGCGATGCCTGGACCTTGATCGGACACTTGGATGACCAAGAGCTGCGGTGATGTGGTGCCTTCGAGCTGGTACTCGACCTTTCCACTGCCGCCATAGTTACAGGCATTGCGGGCAATCTCAGAAACGGCCGTGGCAATGCGCGTCTGGTCCTGTTGATCGAAACCCAGCAACCTTGAGAGCTGACGAGTCCGCTGGCGAACGAGCACCACGTCGTGCTCGGAACTCAACTGTAATGTCAGCATACACAGGCTCATATTGTGATCACGCACCGTAAGCTACTGTGCAATAGTGGACATAATGGAAGGGACCTTTTGCGGGTCACTCTCAAGAATGGTCGCCCCAAGTCTTCGTGACTAACACCGTAACATCGTCGTGGCTTCGTTGGTGATCCCGGTAAAGCACCCCGGCAATAAGGCTAGGATGTCTTGACGCTAGTCCCCGATAGGCATCAATTCTCCAATGAGAGTCAAGACCGTCTGAGTGCATAACCAGAAAGGAATCCTCGCCCCACGGATAAGTGAACTCCTGAATCTTGCGTACGGAGTGCCCGACTGTGCCGTTTACGGACACGAAATGTCGACTCTTGCCAGGGGAAAAGATAGCCCCGGCAATATTTCCTACTCCCGAGAACTTAACGGCTTGGTGGAAACCGTCGACTTCAGCCACCCCCAGAACGGCGCCGCGTGTTGGGCGCAAGCCAGCATGCGCCAATTCGACGATTGCGGCAGGGGTAAGATGGGAGTTCTTTTGAAAGATTCGAATGGCCTCCTGGGCTGCCAGAGCTGCTTCGGAGCCGTGGCCCAATCCATCCACAACCAGGAGCAACGATCGACCCCCTTGCTGACTTACGCTCCAACCGTCGCCACAAGCACCCTTCCTGTCTTTGGGCAGGCACACAACGCCGATTTCTAGCGAACCTGAAGACGATTCCGGCTGATCCGTGCCCGACCATACCTGGGCTAGCAGCGCTGTTCCCCCTCCCGGCATGGAATACAAATCGAACAGGGAAGAGAGTCGTGACATGGCTCCCATGCCTGTTCCTGGACTGGCCGCGGTCGAATGGCCGTCACGCAATGACTCTGCGATATCAGCGATCCCCGGTCCCTTATCTAACGCCAGGATTTCAATGGCATGTCTGCCCTGAATTGCCAATGGGCGCACCAGTATTTCTCCAGCGACTGCATGTTTCACGAGGTTTGTTGCGGCTTCCGTTGCCACAAGCGACAATTTCCCAACCTCTACTTCCGTAAACCCAGCTTTGCTAGCGGCAGCCGCGACAGTTCGCCGAACCTCACTCACCTGACTGGCTTCAGTCACCCGAAGAATAAATTGATCAGACATCGCCAGACCTGTGGCCTCTGCCGGATAGCTGGGTGATGGAGAACTATCGCCTGCCTTTTGTCTTTGCACTTGGTTCACTTTCGGGTCCACCATTTTTGTCGAGGAAGCTGCGAATTGATTGGTTGCACCTAACCCACAAAAGAAACTCTACCGGTCTGAGAATGTCCAACCATCGATGATTGCCGAGTATAGCGACTCACGGCTCATTTCCATTTCGTAACTGTGACGCGGGTACCCTCGCTGGGATTCGAAGAGATCGAAAACTCATTCACCAACCTCCTCGATCCACTTAGCCCCAGTCCCAAGCCGCCAGTGGTCGAATATCCGTCCTTCAGCGCCAATGCGAGATCAGGAATGCCGGGTCCTTGATCTTCAAAGGTGAGTCGCAGGCCGCGGCGGTTTCCATTATTGAGTATCTCAAGTTTCATCGTCCCACCGCCGCCGTGGTGTAGAGTGTTCCGCGCTAGCTCGCTGGCTGCCGTCACTATTCTGGTTTGGTCAACTAAACTGAAGCCCAGATCGGCGGCTCTTGAGCGCACAGCCTGTCGTACTTCGACCACTTGTTCTCCAGAGCGAATTTGCAGGATTTCAGATTGGAGCATTGTGATTACTGCTCCCTGCTTCTCTTAAAGATGCATGAAGTAGCTCCATTCCCTTCTCGACATCTAGGGCAGTACGAACTCTCTGGAGCGTCATTCCCAGTTCCACCAAGGTAATCGCTACGGCGGGCCGCATGCCAACAACGACAGTCTTCGCATCCAAGACATCTGAAATGGCCGCAATGTTCCCCAGCATTCGCCCGATAAACGAGTCCACGACCTCGAGCGCCGAAATATCAATGAGCACTCCGCGTGCACCGTTTGCAACGATCCGTTCGGAGAGATCATCCTGAAGTGCCAGCGCCATCCGATCGTGCATATCCACCTGGATGGTCACCAGGAGAAACTCACCCATTTTCAAGATCGGGATTCGTTCCAAATCTGTCCTCCTTACCCCAGTAGCTCTGATCGTCTACAGGCTGGGGCTCACGATCCATCCTTGCGAGACTGTACGCTCAGACCTCGGCGCTTCAATGCCACAGCGAATGCGTCCGCCAAGCTGGATTTCGTGACCATGTTCCCGAGTTCCACGCCCAGGTGGACAATCGTTTGCGCGATCTGCGGACGGATTCCGCTGATAATGCAATCGGCTCCCATAAGACGGGCCGCCGAGACAGTTTTGATTAGATGCTGCGCGACCAAGGTATCCACGACCGGGACGCCCGTGATATCGATGATCGCAATGTCCGATCCGGTCTGCACTATCCTTTCCAGGAGGCTCTCCATAACTATCTGGGTCCGCTGGCTATCGAGTGTCCCAATCAAGGGTAGAGCCAGAATCCCCTCCCAGAGTTTGACCACCGGTGTTGAAAGCTCCAGCATTTCATGCTGCTGGCGGCTAATAACCTCTTCGCGGCCCTTCTGATAGGCCTCCGCCGTCAATAGGCCCAGCTTGTCCAGGAGCATCGTTGCGGTCCAGGTTTCACCCGCAAACGCTTCGGCATCTCCAGCGAATTCCTGCCGTAAGCATTCAAAAAGCGGCTGTTTCAAGGAGAAGATGAACATAGCCGTCTGCGAAGGAGTAAAGCCTTGTTGGGCACGGGTCCTCGAAAGCTCGCTCAGCATGTCTCGCACTTCGGTCCATTCCGATGCCATCAGGTCCATATTGCCGTTACGAATCGCACTGCTCAGCAGCGCCAGGAATTGACGCGACTGCTCGCCCACTTCAGCTTCACTAATCAAGCGGCTTCCCGTGCTAAGAGCAGACCGCTGATGCTCCAGCCAGCTAGTCAAAATCTCAGCTTCGTGCTCGCGGAGAATATCTGCCAGACGAGTCTGCGCAGCTTTATTCATAGAGTCGCTCCATACGTCACCCATCGTTTGGAGGACAGGCAACGTTTTGAAATTGTATGGGTCTGTCTCGTAAACCAGATTTGACTCTCAAGACTACCGGACCTTATATACGCCATTCGAGAGAAATGCAACTCTGCTCCATTGCTCACGCGCCCGGTAACAGAGACACTTTCGAGGTGCGGCGCTTCACCTGGTCCAAAGTGCATTGCCGGGGGGCTTTGTCCGGACGCCAGCGCAAGAGACGGGTACCATGGCGAAAGCGGCCACCACTAAAATGGTCGTATTGGACCTCCATGACAAGCTTAGGCGACAGTGGTTGCCATTCGGCCGAACGGTCCGTTGTCCAACGGCTTGGTCCACCTGGCGCCTGCCCCGTGAAGCCAGGAGCCTGAACCAGGGCTTCCAGCTTGGGAGTCCACTGTTTCCGCTGGGTTTGGTCTAGACTCGATGTAAAGCCGACGTGATGAGAATCGCTCCCATTGGACGCGGCCACGATGCAAAAGCAAAGGCTTCCAAAGATCACCGAGCCGACGCGACGAATGCGTGCCGGTGCGTTGTCGATTCGAAGATCTTCCAGACTGAATCCTATTGCTACCCCCTGTCAATGCACCGCCATAGAGACCGGAGCCAAGGGCCGCGGCTTACTGAACAAACGGAGGCCAGCGTTACGAGCGTTTCAAGTTCTTGCCTTTCAATCTGAGTTTGAGTTCACCTGTCTTGCGTCAGCCTGAGATTATGGCTTCCCAATCGCACGAACAGTTCAAATTTGAACGGTTCACCCGGCCTTGGCATTTCCCAGACAGGATCATGGCAAAAACGGACCAACTTGAAAGAATGCCCATTCCGGACTGTGACGTCGTACGACCGCCTGGCGGGATAAGAGCCTGGCTGATTGAATCGTCGAAACTCTCCTCAGAACCACAAAAGCTCCGACACATGTAAAAAGTGCTTCTTGATGGATTGACTAAGATACCTCTTCCAAACCTACTCCTCCGTCCGAAGTTGTCTCAAGAGCGCGCGAAATCAGCGGTTAGGGTGGATGGTACCCTGGTTGCTGCACAAATGGAGTAATGGACAGGGTGGGACATGCGAATCCAGGTAAGTTTGACAGGAGGCTTTCTTCGAGTCTTACGTTGCCAGTGCGGTCGTTCCGCGGAACCTGGCTGCTACTCTTGCTGATGTTCTTCATTCTCGAAGCAGGCTGCGGCCGACTCAAATCCGAATGTCGAGAGAGGCTGCGCGAGATAGCCGGTACCAAAACGCGCCCGCAATTTGTGTTGCGAGGAGAGGTTGAAATTGCATCTTGGAAGGAAACGCAGGCTTTCTATCGCCGAAGAGACTTTCAGCCGGCCTGGATTCAGATTGGTTGGTTCGGAGGAAGGCGGGTTCGGTCGGAAGGAGAAGCCCTCCTGGAGTGCCTTCGTCACGCCTGGCAGGAGGGAATGGATCCGGCCGAGTACCCTGTCGATGAACTGGAGCAGCAGTTCGAGAAAGTTAGCCGATCAACGACTCCTGCCACCGAGCTTGCCTGGTTAGATGCGAAACTGTCGTGGGCCTTCCTGGAATACGCAGCACATCTGTATCGTGGACGGGTCAATCCCAAGAAAATCAGCCCAGCATGGCAGGTCGCACCACACAACAGACAACTGGCGGTGCTTCTGGAAGACGCTTTAGCCCACAACAGTATTTGTGGAGATCTGGCGAAGATGAGGCCTGCCCTGCCGGAGTATGCGGCCCTTCGTGAGGCGCTGGGCGTCTATTACAGGATCGCCCAAGAAGGTGGATGGCCTCTGGTTTCCGAGACACACAGCCTGAGGAAGGGTAATCGGGGAGAAGCGGTGAACCTGTTGCGCAAGAGTTTGGCGCGGCACGGGGATTTACCTCTTCCTCTACCCGACGGAAGCTCGATATTTGATGAAAGCCTGGCAAGCGGGGTTCGGACCTTTGAGGCGCGACATGGGCTTCCGGTGGATGGGATTGCTGACCCGGAAATGCTCTTTATTCTGAACACACCTGTGGGAACAGTGATCCGGCAGATCGAGCTCAACCTCGAACGCATGCGCTGGCTTCCGGAAAACCTGGGACGTCGCCACCTGCGCGTGAACATCCCGAATTATCATCTGCAAATCATCGAAGACAGCCGAACCGCGTTGGAGATGCGTGTTGTGGTGGGAAAAGGAGAAAACCCCACGCCAGTGTTCAGCGATCAGATCACTCATGTGACTTTCAATCCATACTGGAACATTCCGGAGAGTATTGCACTTAAGGAAACCGTGCCACTTCTGCTCAAGGACAAGAAGTATGCCGAGAAACACGGCATTCAGGTCGTCATGAAAGCCGATGAAGAAGAAATTGTTGATTCAACGAAGATCAGCTGGAAAGAGGCAATTCATGATGCGAATGCATTTCCTTATGTGCTTCGGCAGCAGCCTGGACCTGGGAATGCACTGGGTAAGGTGAAGTTCATGTTTCCAAATCGGTTCAACGTATACTTGCACGACACACCCACTCGCCATTTGTTTAGAGAGACGCAAAGGGACTACAGCCACGGCTGCGTCCGCGTTGAGCATCCGGCGGAGCTGGCGGAGTACCTTTTGAAAGAAACGCCCGGTTGGAATGCGGATCGGATCAAGAATGCAATGCAATCGAGCGAGGAAGTGTCGGTGTCCCTAGCCAACCCCCTCCCGGTGCACATCGTCTACTGGTCCGTCTGGGTTGGGAAAGACGGCAAACTGCAGAGGCGTCCGGACATTTATGACCTCGACACTACCCAGGACCGATTGTTCGTCCAGCGAGCATTGAGAAAGCGGCAGGTTCGGCCCGCTCTTTAACCCTCTGCCTCATCCTCTTACAGAAAAGGGATGGCTGTCCTAATTAGGTCGAGGTCCTGCGCCAAGAGCCGTTGCAAGACATTAGAGCGTCGCTCGAAAGCCGCGACCCAGCAGCCCGCGGCGAGAGAAGAGGCCAAAGCTTTCTCTGAATTTCGGTTCTACCATGTTCAAACAGCAATCCAAATCCTTTAGGCGTGCATGCGCAGCAGAGCTGGAAAGAATGCTGCAAGTTTGCGCCACCCGTGAAAGCCTCCCCAGCCGTTTCTAATAGGGGTTTGGTCCGGCGCCTGCGCGCTGACCCATAGGAAGTCTGCGCTTCGGTAACCTGGCCGAGCTCCATCACCTGCTTGAATCGTTGCAGGTCTTCTTCAATCTGTCGTTCGGGTGCCTCACCAAACAGCTTTGCAATAGCGGCTCCTGCTTTGCCGGAGGGCGGCTCGTAGTTCAGCACGACTCTCACTTGGGTTCCGCTTCCGGCGGGCTCGAAGTGTACCGAGCCGGCATGATTGACGTCGGCGTTTTCGAGGGAACGCCAAGCAACCATTTCGTTTTCAACCTCGTTGTGAATTTCAGCGTCCCATTCAACCCGGATTCCGGCTGGCCCTCTCACGACCCAATGGGATCGCTGTTCCCCGGTAATGGTGACAGATTCCACGTTGTTCATGAAACGAGGCAGGTTCTCAAAATTGCGCCAGAAACGATAGGTCTCGGTTGGCGGGCTATCCACCCAGATCGACCTTTCAATCTTGATTCCTTGGTTGTGCCTCACACTGGCGACACCGGTTTGCGGAAGCTTGTTCTGGTTAATTCCCAAAGCACTATAGATGAGACAGTGGCCGCTGATGGCCCGATGAAACAGACTTCCACCTCCAAGCGCCAGCAGAGCACCCTTCCAGGAGGGCTTTCGCAAGCCGTAGGCCATCAGGGCTGCGCCGGAAAGGGCTGAAATCCAGCGTTCGTCGGGCCTCACATTAGTGTCAGATAGGGTGCTGGCGTTTCCATATTGACGTGTTTCCATGTCTTCTCCTCACTGTTTTCATATCGTCGAATCCGTAGTGGCGGCCTTCAGCCGAGGCAACTGGCGGTCGCCAGCACCAACTTCGTTTTTGTCGCTTTAATCACCCTACAATTGACCACAGCGTTCCAAGATTCAAAACTCCACCCTCAGGATATTTTTGTATTCCACTGTATGCGGTTCAAAAGTCTCTTGGCCGAGTTTGTGTCTCTCTTCTTCATCTGTCCCAGAATCGCCGCATACTGGTTTCTGGTCATGAGGAACGAGATTATCGATTTGCTTCCACTTCCAAAAAATTATCGACTCGAGTGACACCAGCCACTTGTTTTGCTTTGGTTTCAATAGCTGCCTTCTCCTGCGGACTGTTGACCGGTCCTCGCAAGGTCACCACGCCACCCGAGGTAATGATCTTCACGTTGTGAGCGTTCATGGACAATGAATTGTCGTCAACGATAGCCTGCCGAACAGCGGCTGAGATCTGCCGATCGGCTTCGTTTTCCGCTTGATCTCCCGGCGTTAGGGATGTCCCGTCGCGGTCACGAACATTGCGGGACGTATTATCCGCGTCGGAAGCTGCGGGAGACTTTTTGTCGGGTTCTACTCGTCCGGTCTGACTGCTACATGCGATACTCAAGATTAAGAAGCAGGGCAACACCAACAATCCAATATTCCTTTTCATGAAAACGATCCTTTCCTTGTCCGGTTTGGGCAAAAACTGTTCTTCAGCCATAGAAAATCGAAACGGGCTCCTCTTCACCTCCTGCATATCACCGAACCCGTTTCCTTAGAGAGAACTGCTAGAGCCTTTGTCGACGCGAAACAGGTCTATCGCTTTCCGCGAAGTCAGCACCTGCCTCGCCGGTTGAAGAGACATCCTCAGCGCCTGTGCGTTCCAGGATCTCCTTGGCTTTCTTAGTCCAGGCGGAGTCGTCGCAGTGAACCGAGAGAAGAATTCCGCCGTCTTTGATGCGACCTTCGTACCTTTTGGCTTCATATTCAGGAATGCCCATACCCACCAAGGCTCCTGTCAATCCTCCTACAGCACCACCCACACCCGCGCCTGCCAGCGCGGCCATGATGGGACCGGCAGCGATGAAGGGTCCCAAGCCCGGAATAGCCAATGCACCAATACCCGCCAACCATCCTAAAGTTCCACCCACCACTGCTCCCGTGCCCGCGCCGGTTGCAGCGCCCTCCGGCGCTTTGGTACTTTTTTCGTGGGCAAAATCTTTCGAGCCTTCGTTGTAGGGGAACAATACAGAAATGTCTGTGTTGCGGAACCCTTCCTTCTTCAATGTGTCGACTGCGTTTTCGACGCCGGGTCGACTGGAATAAATCCCGAAAGCCGCTGTGTTTTTACCTGCCATATCAATTCTCCTTTGTTAGATGTGTGCTACTTCTCTTGACTCGCTGTTTCCTACGCCTCCTTCCAGACCTTTGAGAGTGCTTCAACCGATTCCCGTCCAACTGCTAGTTCACCTCCGTGTTCACTCAGCTCACTTTCACTTTCCAGCTGGATCTGGCCTGAATGGCCGAGATGAGCAACCGGCGCATTCTAGAAGTCCACTGCAGACAAAATCTGGTCAGAATTGGACACTGACGAATCCATTCTCTAAATTGGCACGTGATTCTTACCGCCGACGGAATCCGCGTCGGGTGCTGCCAACTGCTCCTGACGCCTTCTCTTTCTGCATACATGCGTTGGAACGGGCGATGTAGGCTAACCAAGGGAAACAATCTACTGTTAAGTCCTCGTCCCGGCCCCCGCGGTGGCATGGGTCACTTTTGACCAGCTTTCTAATGGTTCTCGGAGAGAAACTGTGATTTCGAGTGCGCACTTCAGCAAATAGGGAGGAACTATGAAAACGAAGACATCCATGGGCATGGTGCTCTTCCTGTGCTGCATTGCCGTGGTCGGCATATCGATACCGCCAAACGCTCAGGGTCAGAAAAGGAGCCGAGGGAAAGAAGTCTTCACCGGCAGTGCGGTCGCTATCGGCGGTCAGTTTGGCGGGGCTTCGCGACCGTTTACGCTCGAGATCACGGGCTACACGATGGACGACGACTTGCAGCGAGACTTCCAAGTCCTGCGAACTCAAGGCCAGGATGCTTTTCTCAAAGCGATCGGAAACAAGAAGCTGGGGTGGTTCGCTTTCGACGGCCAGACGGGCCGCGACCTGAATTTCGTTCAGGAAAGCCAAACAGACAATGGCCGTAAGATCACGATTCTGTCGGAGCGGTGGCTCAACATGTTTGAGCTACGCTACGGAACTCGGTCGCAAGACTATCCATTCACCTACATTGAGCTGTTTATCAATGACAACGGCAAAGGAGAGGGATCCTTAATCGGCCTGGCCAAGGTTTACTTCGATAAGAAGAACTCTAACACCCTGGAGATCGAAAACTTTGGCACCTACCCGGCCAAGTTGATGGGCGTCGAACTTCGGACGCGATAGAATCTTTGCCGAGGTAGGTGCAACATTGAAAACATTGATAGCCCGGGACCTCTTTTGCGACGCCAAGTGACAAACCCCGGGGCTTCCGGTGCTTTCTCAGAAAGGCTTGCCGGCTTGTCAAGATCCGGTAGTTTCGCCCCATAGCAACACGTGAGCACTTCTCCGGCGTGGTGCAATCGGTTTCGGATCCGATGTAAGGCGCTGACTTCAGAGGCGCGAGTTCCCGTCGGCACATCAGCTTTCAGGAGGATCAATTTCGCTTCTGCCATGCTCAAAAAGCGACCTAAATCCAGAAAGAAAATTCTTATCAATATCGACCCAGGAGTCTCCGCTCAAAAGGCCGGCCTTCGCTATGTAACCGACGCACAGCCGGGCATTCGACGCCAGCGCTCCGGCAAAGGGTTTGTCTACCTCGGCGTGAATGGAAAGCGAATTCGAGATAGGTACCAACTCCATCGCTTCAAGTCGCTGGTTATTCCACCTGCCTGGGAAGCTGTCTGGATCTGTCCAATCCCCAATGGACATCTCCAGGTGACGGGTAGAGATGCCAAAGGACGCAAGCAGTATCGTTATCATTCTCGGTGGAGGGAGGTGCGGGATGAAACCAAGTACACGCGGATGCTGGTTTTTGGGCAGTCCTTACCCCTGATTCGGAAACGAACCGACGAAGATATCCGACTTCCGGGCTTGCCGCGCAGAAAAGTACTGGCAACCATCGTGCGTTTGCTGGAGGTGACTCTCATCCGAGTGGGCAACGAGGAATACGCGCGTACCAATCAATCATTCGGTCTCACCACCATGCGTGATCAGCATGTCGATGTGTCCGGTTCAACGGTGCGTTTTGAGTTCCAGGGAAAGGGCAAGAAACGGCATCGGGTCGCGCTCAATGATCGGCGGCTAGCCAGGATCGTCCAGCGCTGTCAGGAGATTCCCGGTTATGAGCTATTCCAGTATCTGGATGAGGAAGGCCAGCGACAGTCTGTCGATTCATCTGATGTCAACGAATACCTGAAAGAGATTACCCGGGAGGACTTCACAGCCAAGGATTTCAGGACCTGGGCCGGTACCCTGCTTGCTGCTCTGGCTTTGCAGGAGCTTGAAGCCTTCGATTCGAACACTCAGGCCAAGAGAAACATTGTGGCAGCCATCAAAACCGTGGCCGAGCGGTTGGGAAACACACCCAGTATCTGCCGAAAGTGTTATATCCACCCGGCCGTGATCGATTTGTACCTGGAGGGTACTATGTTGGAAAGTCTCAAGCAGCGGACTGAACAGGCAATCCAGGAGGAACTTAAGGGGCTGCGGCCCGAAGAAGCCGCCGTGATGGGACTTCTGCAGCAACGCCTCGTTCGAGAGATGGAAAAGGATCAACGAAAAGCAAGTTGAGCCTGTAGCGACGTCAGAATGGGAGCGGTTTGAATGGGAGTGCAAACCTACCACATCGGAAGCGCGGCGGCGCTTTCAGCGTCAAAAGTGGCAGATCGATGGACGAGATCGCCGCCGTGATGCGGCTCCGGCGCCAATGAAGAAAAAGAGCGGGCTGTCACGCCGAGGCGCCCTGAAGAAACTCATGCAGCTGTACCCTACCGTCCAGCTCGCGACGCTGGTGGACGAGCCGCCGCAAAGGACAGAATGGCTGCACGAGATCAAGCTCGACGGCTACCGACTTTTGGGCTTTGTCGCTGGAGGTGCTTTGTGTTTCCGTACGCGCAATGGCAAAGACTGGACGGAGAAGTTTCCGTCGCTCGCTGCCTCGCTCGAAAGGCTGAAGGTCCAAAATGCGGTCCTGGACATGGAAGCCGTCGTCGTCAACGACACGGGCAAAAGCAATTTCCAGGCCCTGCAGGCGGCACTTGGCGAAGGTGGTAATCCGGATTCGATCGTCGCCTATGTGTTTGATGTCCTTTATCTCAATGGCAGGGACTTGACAAAGCTGCCTCTACGAAAACGCAAGGAAAACCTGCAGGCGCTACTGAAGAAATCGAAGACTGCGCCTGCCCTTCGCTATAGCGAACACATCGAAGGCAATGGCAGAGAGATATTCGCCAAAGCCTGCAGCCTGGGTCTTGAAGGAATCGTGTCGAAGCAGGCAGAAGCGCCTTACCTGCCGGGACGCCAGAGATCTTGGCTTAAGTCCAAGTGTGCGCAGCGGCAGGAATTCATCATTATCGGCTACAGCGACCCGCGCAAGGGCGAACGTGCCTTGGGCGCTCTCTATCTCGGCTATCACACCAGTGGCAAGATAAAGTACGCTGGCAAAGTCGGCACCGGCTTCACAATGGAAAGTGCCCGGTCCCTCTCGGCTCGCCTTAAAACTCTCTCAGTCAGGGAACCCGTCCTCTCGCGGGAGGAGGCTGGCGGCCTGTCGGCACGCGAGTGGCAGTCCATCCACTGGGTCAAGCCAGTGCTGTTGTGCGAGGTCGACTTTACCGAGTGGACGAAGGATGGGCAATTGCGGCATCCATCATTCCAGGGATTGCGGGAGGACAAGGATGCTGACGATGTGAAAAAGGAAAAACCATTGCAAAATGCTTCTCCGGCGCCGGCGGCAAAAACGAGAGGCTCGCTGGTTCTGCACGGCATCAACATTACGCATCCCGACCGTGTCATCTCCGAAATTGGCCACATCACCAAGGGCGACCTGGCGGAATACTACGCGGCTGTCGCGCCGTTCATGCTGCCTCGGATATGCCGGCATCCGCTTAGTTTGCTGCGATGCCCTGCCGGCATTGATGGACAGTGCTTCTATCAGCGCAATCCGGGCAAAGGCCTCGGACCGGACGTTCATCCTTTCAAGTTCAAGCACAAAGGCAAGAGTTACAAGTATCTCTACATCAAGGATGAAAAAGGCCTGCTGGAACTCGTCCAGATGGGCGCGATCGAAATACATCCATGGGGTGCGAGCATCGATGCGATAGATTGTCCCGACCGCCTGATCTTCGATCTCGACCCTGCTCCTGACGTCCCGTTTGAAGCGGTCAAGCGGGCCGCGCAGGATCTTCGCCGGCGGTTGAAGCGCAAAGGGCTTGAATCCATGCTCAAGTGCACAGGCGGAAAGGGCTTGCATGTGACGGTGCCGCTGGCGAGCAAGGAAAAATGGCCGGAGGTGAAATCCTTCGCCGCTGTGGTCGCGAACGAAATGGTGGAGACCGCGCCAGAAACTTATGTCGCGACGATGACCAAGACCAAGCGCAAGGGCAAAATCTTCGTCGACTATTTCCGCAACGACTACACGGCAACCGCGATCGCAGATTACGCGGTCCGGGCCCGTCCCGGTGCGCCCGTGGCACTGCCTCTGGAATGGAAAGAACTCCGCACCCTGAAATCGGCGAGCCAGTTCACGATCAAGGATGTCCTGAAACGCCTGGCGAGAAAAGGGCCACCGGCCCCTTCCGCGCAAGGAGGGCACCGAATTCCTTCGGCGAACGGATTCCGGTAGCAATCCGTGCCCGTCAACACGGCGTCATCGCACCGCCCCAGGTGCGCAAGCTAAAAAGAGCCAACGGGAAGACGCGGTGAATCTATTGCGCAAGAGTCTGGACTGGCAAGCCGCTCCTGCTTGAAGACTTCAATTGTTTCCGACTCGCCATTAACCCGGGGCCCGAGTTTCAGCGCTCCATCGAAACGGCCGAGCAGTACGACACCCCAGGCGCTCTCAATGGCGGGCAAGATTATCACTGGGCGTTTCGATGAAAGGAGGGTCGCCATGTCGACCGATCAGCCAGAAGCATCACGTCCGCTTCCCGACCGCCCGAATCTTCGCCATCTGAAGGACCAAGCCAAGGACCTGCTCAGGGCTGGCGCCGCGGCGTCGATCAGCGATGCGCAGTTCAAGATCGCGCGTCTCTACGGGTTTGCGAGCTGGCCGAAGCTCAAGGCTCACATCGACTCCTTGGAGGAGATTGGGCAACTCAAGCAGGCTATCGACACCAACGACATCGATCGCGTCAAGACCCTGATGACGCGCAATCCGTCGCTGCACCGTGCTCCACTTGGCTACGGGAAAGACGGACCGCTCACCTGGGTTGCCGAGTGCCGCGTCCCTCGGGAATCACCGAGCCCGGCGAGACTCGCCATGGCGACATGGATGCTCGAGCACGGGTCGGACGTGCACCAAGGCGGCGACGGACCCCTGATGCGAGCCGCCCTCGGAGATCGCATCCCGATGATGGAGCTTCTCGTCTCCCACGGTGCGGATGTGAACGCGCTGTGGCACGGACATTTCCCGATCATCTTTTCCTCTTGCGAGTCATTAGACCCGGCCGCTCTGAAATGGCTTCTCGATCACGGCGCAAATCCGAACTGCCGCGATCATGGGTACACGATTAGCGGCCACGCATATCCTGGCACGGCTCTCGACTACATCATCGCGTCGTATGCCCGGTCTCCAGAACGGCTGAGCACCTGTATCGAGATCCTTCTCGAGGCCGGAGGTACGACGAAATACGACGGGCTAGCGGTCCTTGATCTCCTCCGCGGCCGGCTCGATAGTCTGGCTGAGCAGATCGACGCTGACCCTGCGCTCGTGCACAGGCGTTTCTCCGAACTCGATTGCGGCATGACTGGCGGGCGCAGCCTCACGGTTCAAGGGGGAACACTCTTGCACGTCGCTGCGGAATACAACACTCTCGAAGCGGCCACTCTGCTTCTGGACCGTGGAGCGGACGTCAATGCCCGCGCAGCAATCGATGAGGCTGGTATCGGCGGGCACACCGCAATCTTCCATGCGGTGACGCAATTCGACGATAGGGGCTTGCCGGTAGCGCAGCTACTGATCGACCGCGGTGCAGACCTCGCTGTTCGAGTGAAGCTCCCTGGCGACTACGAGCGGCCGGGTGAGATCGTTGAGTGCACGACCTTGGGATATGCGCTGCTATTTGGCGGCTCGCGTCAGAGGAGAACGGTAACTCTTCTGCAAGAACGCGGGGCTGTTGAGTAATATCAAGTGGCAATTCGACCTAAACACTCGAGCTGCCTCAGCCACGAAGCGATTTGGTTCCAACTCGCGCCAGTCTGGTCCTCCATGCTCAGGGTGCCATGATGCCTGGGTGCATCATTAGGTACAATAAATCGGCTCCTATTTGCTCGGTGGCCCCGCTCAGGGTGGCAGAGTTACAGACGGTGGGAGCGAAAGTTGCGTGAGAAGTTCGGAATAGCCTAGTTCTTGCTTTCAGGCTGCCAAACGACGGGCACCCCTGTAAGAATGCCAATCAGCGATGTTTGGGAGCCTAGAAACGGTTGCTGCCGGAAGAACCCTTGAGACCCATCATGAGCATATGCTGGGACGTTGAACTGAGTGCCCGCCCTCGATAATCGCCATAAATCCACTCAATTGAAAATCCAGCCAGCATGAACAGAAGTTGTAGCTCCCGGGGAAAATAGACGTGACTTTCAAAGTCACTGACGTAGTGCTCGGACAAAATGCCTGCAGCGAACTTGTCGTAAAGAAAGCGAACCTGAGCTCGCTGCTCGTGAGGCAAATAGCGCGTCGTCTTATATCGAATTAGGCGATTGCCGGTTTCGGGGTCGGTAACGTCTCTGTCGATCTCTAGAATCGCTCGAGGCGGGACTTGAAACGAATCCGCATAAGCTGCCATAGGAGGCATGGAGACATCCACCACGAAGCGGCCGCCGTGGTTCAGATTATTGTGGGCCTGTTTCCAGGCATCCAATTGATCCTGCAACGTCAATAGGTGGGCCATAGAGCCGCACGGCGAGACAATCAGATCAAACTTCTCGGCAGCGCTCCAGTGGCGCATGTCGCCTTCCACCAAGGCCAATCGGTCACGGACCTCTTGCGACGCTTCGCCATATCGGCGCCGGGCCTCTGAGAGCATCTCCGCGGCATTGTCCAAACCGACCATGTCAAAGCCCTCTCGTGCAGCTAGCTTTGCTAGCGGCTCAGTGACTCGGCCACTACCGCAAGCAAGCTCCAAAACCCGTTTGGGTTTGAGCCGTCGTGCGAGCGCAACAAAGAATGCGACGTCGTCGTCGTCACCCTCATGCTCGAGCTCATAATCTGCCGGCCTCTGATAAATCAATTCATCCATAGACTCTGCTCCCATCGCCCCATCATGTTCTTTGGCGTACCATGACGACCCGATCTTTCCCGCGGTCTTGATCATTTGACAATAAAAGGGATCTGACAGAAGCACTCAAAGAGAAACTCGTTAAGAAACGCGAGTGCAGAGTAAGGTATTTGACTGCATCCATTTTGAAGGCCCGGTCGTTTTGTGATGCCCTTAAGCCCTTTCTAACATTCTCCTGGCTCAGTCTAGCGGGCAACAGGCCAGTAGCAGCCGCGAATCCGAGGGTGCTCAGTCAGCAACGTTCATCTTTTCCACCCCAAGATGACAACGCCAGTCCCGACCAAGAGGATTCCCAGCCATTCTCTAATGCTGGGCCGCTCGCCAAGAAAGATGACCGCGAATATTGCCACAAGAACCAGGCTAAACTTATCTACAGGCACGACCTTGGCAGCCTCACCGGTCTTCAATGCACGAAAATAACAAACCCATGATGCAGCTGTGGCCAATCCGGACAAAATGAGGAATGAGAGCGTTCTGGGGCGCAGCGCCAGAGGATTGCTCCATTTGTCAGCAAAATGGACATAACCAGCGATCACAATGGCAATCACAAAGGTAGGAATTAGAGTAGCGTAATCCGGTTCTACGTCTTTCAGGCCAATCTTAGTAAAGATCGCCGTTAAAGCGGCGAACATTGCGGAGAAAAGAGCCCAATAGAGCCAGTTGTCTATCGATAGCATGCAGTCCTTCGTCGTGAGTTTAAGAAGCCTATCGATGCCCTGGAGGGGGCATGCGAGGAACAGCCTGCGTCCTCACACTTGTTGTTCAAGCAAGGTTGGCACAGCAGCGAGGAACTATTTGTTCAATATTGACCGAGCATCTCATTTAAGGTCGCTAGTCGTGTGATCGAACGAACAGGATGTCCGACAACCTGTGAAAACTTGATTCTTTGAGATTAAGGCTCTCCACTCCACGACGGCAAATTTTCCCGCAGCCTCTGGACTTGTTCCATGCTGGCCAGCACGAAGCGGTGGTCACCAATTGTTTTGATATTCAGTCCGAGCGCACCAGACCGGAGTTGCACTTCTGTGTCCAGTCGGAAGAATTCATAGCTCGCCCTGTGGTCGCTGATTCCAGCTACATCTTTGTGTGAGCCTCCAGGCACGCCCTCCAACCTATATTGACCGGCTCCCTGCTGTTCCCCCAGTACCGCTGGCAGCCTGCTCATTCAGGCTCGCAGAACCGTGAAAATCCAATGGTGGCTTGGCGACATGAAATGAAAAGTTGATTAGGTCGTAACCTGGGGTTTCTCGATGCATTAGCTCGTGACTTCATCAAGAAGGAGCCAGGGACGACTCGATCGCCTAGTCTCGCACGTCTGAGCATTTTTCGACTACCAACCCCCGGGCTGCCACAGCAGACTGGCCGTGGCGTGTAGCTGAAAGCTGCGAGGATCCTAGCTTAGCCAGTGGTCGAAAAGCATGGCTCGCCGTGTCAGCAGCGGTACGCGCCGCCGTCGCAGACGAGGGTGTGCTCCGTCACCATGTCGGAATCGTTATTGAGTGAATTTTGTTCAATCGGAGTTCAACGCAACATTCGCTGGCTTGACGAGGTCGGATCATATGCCGATCGACGGTGCCATCGGAATGACACCGTTTCGAAGCGGCCGCCGTTTTTCAGTCTTGGTTAGCCGACCTTTCGCCCGAGTCTATTCGTAAACACTGTGGCGTTTTGCACGACTTGGCGTCAATCCGCGCGAAGTGATTCCACAGGGTCCACTGACGAGGCCCGGCGGGCGGGGATGTAGCTCGCGATCAGCACTGCCGCAGAAACGATCATTGCGGATGCCACGTATGTGGCTGGGTCGAGCGCTGTCACACCAAACAGAAGCGAAGAAACCCAGCGCGAGAGTCCCATGGCTGCAGCCACCCCGACGACACTACCGACGCATGCCAGCCAAATCCCTCGCCGGACGAACAAGCTTTCGACTTGATTCGGCTGAGCCCCAAGCGCCACTCGAATGCTAACCTCCCGTCGCCGCTGTCCTACCGCATAGGCAAGGACGCCGTAAACGCCGATGATCGCCAATGCCAACGCCATTGTTCCTGCGATGCCCAGCAGGATGAGCGTGAATGACGTTCGCGCCATGGAGCGCCGGTAAACATCGTTCAGCGTTCGCACCTGCGCCAAGGGCAAGCTCGGGTTCACGGAGTGGATCGCCGTAGCGACTTCCCGGAGAAAGCTCTCGGTGCGTGTCCTGCTGCTTCGAATCGCCAGAGTCAGGCCACGGCGTATCGACGGTGGTCGATCCGGTCGCCAAGCGTCGTGCACTCCCGTTCGGAAGTAGACCATCGGCGGAGCTGGCTTGTGAGCCCCATCGTCGTGCACGTCCTCGACGACGCCCACCACCTCAAGCCAGACGTCGCCCAGAGCGCCCGGCCGAAGCCTCCTGCCTAGCGCTGCATTAGGTTGCCCCCAGTTTTCGCGCGCCATGCTCTCCGACACGATCGCGACGAGCCGACGCGTGAACAGATCCTCCCAGGTGAAATCCCGGCCGGCCAATAAACGAGTCCCTTGCGCGACAAACAGGCCAGGAGAAACATGTTTCACGTTTCTGTTCGGAGCAGACTGCCCCGGCACGAATTTGTCTTCGACAGCCACAATCATTCCGTTGCGATAGTCCGCCTCCATCGGCAATCCGTCGGCCAAAGCGACTGCCTCCACACCGGGTAGGCGAGAGACGTTCTCGATGATCTCAGCTTGCATTCGCGCCACTCGCTCCGGCTCGGGCACCTGTGTTTCCGGGATGGAGAGGCGCATCGTCTGAACCCGCTCTGGGTGAGTGAAGCCCGGGCGAACTCCGCGCAGAGCCACGAAGCTGCGAATCAACAACCCGCTTGCTACCAGCAGAACCAAAGCAAGAGCCAACCTGCGCAACCACCAACACGTTCTGCGCTCGCAGCTGCTCTAGGCCCATGCTCGCACCCCGCGCGCTGAGAATCTTGCGAGGGATGCCACACTTCAAAGCGGCGATGAGGCCGAACAACAGACTTCCGACGACCGAGCATGTCAGACCGAACGCCAGAGTCACCGCGTCGATTGAGACTTCCGCCAGCCTGGGAATGGTAGTGAGATCCTGCGCCTTCAGGATCTGCACCGCACCACAGGCAAGAGCCATGCCGCAGGCGCCACCAACCAACCCGAGCATCAGGCTTTCGACCAACAGCTCGCGAGCGATCCTCCCCCACCCGGCGCCAAGCGCCGCGCGAATCGCAAATTCCTGCGTTCGTGCTTGTGCCCTTACCAGGACTAAGTTTGCTACATTGGCGCAGACGAGCAAGAATACTAAGCTCAGCGCTCCCATCAGAACGCCGAGGGCTGTGCCGATGTCCCCAGTAACATCCCGCTTCAGGGGGCGCAAATTAGATTTCAGGCGAGCCTGCTCCGCGAACGGGCGGATGTCTTCCGGAGTAATTTGGTTCAGGACCAGCGTGGTATCCTGATTGGCAAGATCAATGGTGATGCCAGGTTTCAGCCTTGCAATGCCAGAATAGGAGAACGGTTCGAATGGCAGATTCGCCTTAGCGAAGCGTTGTGGCAGCAAAACATCGGGCGAAAGGTCGAGGAACCGGAAGGTTCGCGCCATCACGCCAATCACTTGGTGGGGAACGAACTCAATCATAACCGTGCGTCCAAGCACTCGCGCGTCGCCGCCGAACCGCCGCAGCCAATACGGGTAGGAAAGAATAACAGTCTCGGGTGTACCCGGCGTATCGTTTTCGATGGAAAACGGGTGGCCCAGGAATGGCCGAGCACCCAACGTCGGTAGCAGTCCCTGGGTCATCGTGACGGTCTTAATCTGCTCGGGATCGCCGATGCCCGTTACCGTCGCTGTGCCCGACCACCACACACCGAACTCTTGAAAGGTTTTAGAGTGCTCCTTCAATCCCGCGTAAATTCCAGGCGCGAGACCCATGTCGTTGAATGTTTCGCCTTGGATCACGCCTGAGTTGAAGACGCCAACCAGCGACTCCGGTTCCTGGTATGGCAGCGGACGGATGAGCACCGCGTTCACGACGCTGAAGATGGCTGTGTTGGCGCCAATGCCGAGTGCGAGCGAGAGGATCGCGGCGGCGCTGAAGCCGGCGTTCATTCGGAGCATTCGAAGCGCATGGCGAGCATCCCGCAGCAATCCTTCCAGGAATGCCAACGTGTCCATCTGATAGACCTCCTCTCAAATCAATGTCGCGTTGCCAAGCTTCCTGTGTGCGGCATCGCACGCAGCCGCTGGATTTATCCAGCGGTAACGTTCTCTCCAGTCAAATGCGCAGAACTGCAATACGAAGGTCTCGCCACTACGCTGGGTGAAGAACCGCTAAAGTGTCGCTGAAACGCATGAGGATACTCCGGGAGTCATAAGGGCGGGGTAGGTCGATCCCCGGATAGTAGGACGGAGATAGGGTCTCAATCGGCCAGATAGGTACGTGAGTCGCAGCAGCGAGGACCAAGCGGGTTGGTGGCGGCCAGTGCGCGACGAGCAAGAGGAGATTCTGAAGCTGAAGCGCGATCTTGTACCGTTGAGGGTGTTCTGGCTGCTCCTCCTCGCTGAAGCGCAGCCAGTGATTCTTCTGCACGTAGGAGAATTTGCCGGTGTGCTCATGTTGGTTCGCAAATACTCCGATTCCTGCTGGCAACGTTTCGGAAACTTCTCTGAGGGTTGGTGGATGGTCTTCCGGCACCGCCGCCTGCATCGGCGCAGCATTGCTTAGCACAAATACGGTCTTTGCTGCCCATCGGCCCAGGAGTACACGTTGCTCTGGGCCGAGCGCGTGGAGTGTTCGCTGCCCGGTCATCAGGTCGATCATAAGTGGCCTTGCTTGGTTCTCTAGAGCGCTCATCCAGCCATTATTGCACTGTCTGCACACGCGACTTTCGACAAAGCTCTGCAACATTGGGGCGCGCTGCTTGGGGAGCACCCCGTGTTCGTTCTGCGCAATACCATGGAAGAGATCCTCGTCTCCCACGCCCAGATAGTCGATGAGCCATTGCGGAATGACGTGTTCCCGGGTGCGTTCGGTGAGGGGACTACTGCAGAACAAACAGCAGCGGATATTCATCATCGGCCTCACAATCGTTCGGAGGATGGAAACCCAGATTGTTCACCATACATGGCTCTTCGTCGGGAAGGTGAAAGCGATAGCGGAATCACGGCAAGTCGTTTCGAGCCAATATACCGGATTCGACAGCAACGCAGACAATTCGAACATCGAGAAGTGTTTACACCGAGACTGCACTTTATAAGCGGTCCACTTTCATCACGGAAATGTTGGACTGCCACATTCGGCAAGATAGTTAACTCCTCATCTTGTCGCTGGTGGTTCCGAACCCTTCTTTGCAGACGATCTCCCTTTCGCCTTGGCGGCCCTCACTTTGGCCCACCGCTTTTTCTGAGCTTCAACAATATTCCGAAGACCTTGAGCGGAAATCTTAGATCGCATTCCAATCGTTGTCTTCTTGGCGTTCTGACTTTGGGAGATCTCACGGCGCCTCTTGATCGAGAGTCTCCGTTTCGCCTTGGTCGGAGCCGCCTGGTCCACGACTGCCTTTAATGCAGAAATGGCCCGATTGATCTTGTCTAGGTCGGCCTCCATTGAGGCCCGCTCGCCACGCAAGGCCTGCAGGGTTTCATTGTAATTGAACATGCGGTAGCTCCCTGTTAGTTTGATTGCGATTGTTACCTTGGCCTGCTTCGCTAATCCCCAGAGGACGTCAGATTCTACCAGAAGTCAACAAATGCTATGGACCAAATGACTGAAGGATAAAAAATGAAGATACTTTGTCTAGGCCTCCTTTGCTACGGTCTTATCAACCCTCTTGCGCTTGGGCAACTGCGCGCCGTCGGCGCGCAACTCCTCCTTGGATTCGGCGAATTGTGTGTGATGGCCTGTACGTAAGATGGGTCGCCGAAAGTTGCCAAGTGTTTGCCGAGATCAAGTCAGGATGGCTTAGGAAGGCCAAAGCGTAGATTGAGGATCTGTCGAAGGCCATCGCTCTCACTGTCGGGTTAGCTGACTGACCTGCATTGACCCAGGAGGAAGGCCACTCGTCGCGTGAAAGATTCTGGTCAGAGCCTATTCCCGTACTGCGAGGCGTAGAGAAACAGACAGTTTCCCTCCTTCACTGCCGATAAGCACCTGGTGTGAATGCCATCCGGAGGGATTAGACTTGACGGAGGAACGCCTCGACCCCCCTTTTCCCATTTGGTTCAACCGGCTTCGGCAGGTGGTGAACTATCTGTTCTGGCTGACCTATGGAGCGATTGGGCTGCAGATTCTGCTGGAGCTGGCCGGAGCCAGCAACAAGAGTGGCTTCAGGAAGTTCCTGAACGTCCTGATCCACCCTTTCCTCGGTCCCTTTGAAGGGCTCTTTCCCGATTTACTCTTCGACGGGCGTTTTCGCGTGCGCATCTCCTATCTGGTGGCTCTTGGCATCTATCTCCTGGTCCAGGCGGCCGTATACGGTCTCATTCACCTTCTTCGCCCCAAGCCCCTGATGGACTAGCTCACGATGCTGCCGTAAGATCTTGTATGAGCTTCTGACGGCCGCGTTAAAGGGCTGTCATCAAACAATGAGAAGCTGTCCCATCATTCCTCATCACCAAAGTCGGTCCGCACTTCGTGGCCGTTCACTGCAAGTGAGGTCTCGTCAGCGCCCGCTAGAACAAGTCTTACACTTTCATTCGCATCACAAAGTACTAGTCGGGTCTACGCGAGTGGCTCTTCGCGCAGGAATGTAGCTGGGTAACAAGGCAACACCAGCCACCAGCACGGAAACAGCGACGAAGACACCGGGGTCGGTCGCACGCCGAGTAGTAAAGTCGAAAGCAAGCGTGTGTCGACCAATGCCGCGACCCAGCCCGTTGCAAGCCGGATCGATGTTAGTATCATTGCCTCCCGAAGAACCCACTTCGCTGCTGGGCTTCCAGTACTTGTTATATTACCGACAACGATACAGTCACTTTGCACTGAGATGTCGAACGTAGCGCCAGAGGGCCTGGACTATACGAAGCGGACCTAACTTCTATCAGAGCAGTGACCAGCGGCTGACCGATGTTCACGGCGAAGGTGAATTCTCATCGTGAACTGAAAAACTACCTTCGATTCTCCTCGCGCCAACCCGGAAGGACGTTACCTACACAGTGCCAAAAATGGCTTGACACGAAACAGGGCAATGAATACTCTCGTTGCAATCGCTTGCAGCGCGCGAAGATGAAACTCAGCGTTTCAAAATAGGATCTGTGACGCGGGTCTCGGGTTGTTCTGTGAACCCAAGTAAAACACAGACCACGCTATCGGAAAGCGTGGCAGAACACCGTCGAGGTGCTGACAATGACAGCCATAAGTAGAAGGAGCTTCCTGGAACGAGGGATTCAAGGAGGACTGGGTGCGGGAATCTTGTCCTCATCGCGTGCGGTGTCTGCCAGCGACAAGGTTGTCATCGGAGTAATGGGGGTCGGCGGTCGTGGGACTTTCTTGGCGAAACTGTTTGCATCCCGGCCAGACGTCGAGGTCGCTTACGTTTGTGATGTCGATAGCAACAAGTTGGAAAGTGTGGCAAAGGGTGTTGAGGAACTGGGGGGGAAGAGGCCGAAATCTGTAGGTGATTTTAGACGCATGCTTGATGATCTTCACGTGGATGCCATCATCAATGCTACCCCCGACCATTGGCACGGGTTGGGCACCATACTGGCCTGCCAAGCCGGGAAGGACGTTTACGTCGAAAAGCCTGCTTCGCACAACATCTGGGAGGGCAGAAAGATGGTAGAAGCGGCGCGGAAGCACAACCGTGTAGTGCAAGTGGGAATGCAGAATCGCAGCTCTCCATACGCGCGAAGCGCACAGGAGCATATTCGATCTGGCAAATTGGGTAGTGTTCACCTAGTGCGGGTCTTTAACATGCTCAGCCGTGAACGTCTTTGGAAAGCAGCGGACACTCCGGTTCCGGCAGGATTCGATTGGGACATGTATCTGGGTCCAGCCTCCGACCGTCCTTATAACCCCGTTTGGAGAACGCGAGCCTTTTGGGACTTCGGCGGAGGCAACATTACGGATGATGGGGTTCATCAGTTGGACCTGGCCCGATCGATCATCGGCAAATCCTACCCAAAATCTGTTCACCATAGCGGAGGAAACCTCTGTCTTCAAGGACGTTGCCGAAACACCGGATACGATACTCGTGACCTACGAATACGATTCGCTGAGGGTGGTTTTCGAGGCTACTTGGTGGACACCCTATATGAAAAAAACACCTCAGCACATCAGGGATGGTGACCTGCTGCCTGAGTGGTACCCATTCAATGCCACTCGAATAGAGATATACGGTACCAAGGGCATGATGCTGGTGGGCCGTCACGGAGGGGGTTGGCAGATCTACGAAGCTGATGGGCAGAAGGGTCCATTCGAATATGGACATCACACCAGAATGCAGATGGCACACGTGGAAGATTTCGTGAGCTGTATCCGCAGCCGGAAGCAGCCCAATGCAGATATTCAGGAAGGCCACATCTCAGCGTCGCTGTGTCATCTGGCCAATATTTCCTATCGCGTCGGCAACCGAAAACTAACGTTCGATGGCGCCACAGAAACGTTCGTTGGTGACAAGGAAGCAGACGGATACTTGAAGCGCACTTACCGAAAACCTTGGGTCATCCCCGAAAACGTGTAGGCACGACCAAGAGCGCGGATGGTTTGAGCGCCCAGAGCGATGGAAACTCCTCCAGGTTTTCTCCGGCCGTGAAACCATATCTGAGTACAGCACGATCCTGTTCAGTGTGACGCCCTTTTGATGAAGATCCTGCGCTTTGCTCGGAGCTCATTCAGAAGGAAGGATAGAAGAAGCGTCCGTCTCCAAGCATTGCTAGGAAGGAGCTCGACTGCAATCAAAATGAAAATACAAGTAAGTCGGTCAATCTACCGATGGAAGCTGATCTTTTCACTCTGCCTGTGGCTGAGCGTGGTTATCGGACTCGACAACGGCTCGCTCGTTCTTGCCCAGACGACGTTACCTGGGACGACCCCGTTAACTGCAGAAGGAGACTTGGCAGAACAGATGGTGGAGGGGATCAAACGCTACTTGCTGCGAGAAACGGACGCATCAATTGAGAAGCGAGCCCGACTATGGAAGCGTAACTACGGATCGCTCGAGAGTTACGACCAATCGGTCGCGTCCAACCGGGAGCGCTTTGCCAAGATCATCGGGGCAGTAGACGCTCGGGTTGCCAAAGTCGAGCTGCACTTGGACGCGACTCTCTCCACTCCAGCTCTTATCTCTACCGGCACTGGGTATAAGGTTTATGCCGTGCACTGGTCAGTGTTTGAGGGAGTAACAGGCGAAGGCCTGCTGCTGGAGCCGAACACGCCGCCGGTGGCGCGCATAGTTGCGATTCCTGATGCAGACCAGTCACCGGAGATGCTGGCGGGGCTTGCTCCTGGAGTGCAACCGGCCGGGCAGTTTGCTCGCAGATTGGCTGAAAACGGTTGTCAGGTGCTGGTGCCGGTGCTGATCAATCGACAGGACACATGGTCCGGTATTACCAATATTCTGCCTGGACCTTCAATCTCGGCAGCCCCCGGCAGCGGAACGATGACCACCAGCCGGATGACTAACCAGCCGCACCGGGAGTGGATCTATCGCATGGCCTACGAAGTAGGTCGGCACATCATTGGTTACGAGGTACAGAAGGTGCTCGCGGGAGTTGATTGGTTCACACGTGAGAATCGAGACAAGCAGATGGTCCCGATTGGTGTTTTTGGCTATGGAGAAGGAGGGCTTCTGGCCCTCCATAGCGCAGCCCTGGACTCCAGAATTCAAGCCACCGGGGTCAGCGGATACTTCCAATCTCGCCAGCATGTCTGGCAGGAACCAGTCTATCGAGACGTATGGGGCTTACTCGCGGAGTTTGGTGATGCCGAACTCGCTGGTTTGATCGCTCCTCGCGCTTTGATCGTGGAAGCCAGCCGAGGACCGGAGATTACGGGACCGCCCGCGGAAACCGAAGCCCGCAAGGGAGCGACTCCCAATGGCAAACTGATCTCCCCGCCTTTGTCGTCGGTAGAAGCGGAAGTCGAGCGGGCCCGCCCGCTCTTTGCAGGTTTGAAGGCCAAGGAGAAGCTCCAACTAGTGGTGAGCGATGGGGGAAACGGACTGGCAGGTTCGGAAGCAACACTGACTGGTTTCCTGGGATCACTTGGAGTCAAGACAAAGATACGGCCTCCCGCCGGCCCTCCTCAAGATCTGCGTGCGAATTATGATGGAACAGAGCGGCTGCACCGGCAGTTTGATCAGCTTGTCAACTACACTCAATGGTTGCTGGGAGAAGCCCCGAAGAAGCGAGCGGCGTTTTGGTCGAAGGCAGACGCGTCGAGCCCGGAGCGTTGGAAACAGAGCACGCAGTTTCACCGCGACTATATCTGGGATGAAGTCATCGGCCGACTGCCCTCCCCGAGTCAGGCTGCCAACCCGCGGACCCGGCAGATCTATGACGAACCCAAGTTCAAAGGCTATGAGGTGATGCTGGACGTCTGGCCAGACGTTTTTGCCTACGGGATTCTGCTAGTGCCCAAGGACCTCAGCCCTGGAGAACGTCGCCCGGTTGTCGTGTGTCAGCACGGGCTGGA
This sequence comes from uncultured Acidimicrobiia bacterium, assembly GCA_963752385.1. Taxonomy (GTDB): domain Bacteria; phylum Acidobacteriota; class Terriglobia; order Versatilivoradales; family Versatilivoraceae; genus CAVVYL01. The sequence goes on from CAVVYL010000046.1 coordinate 55,812, forward strand.
GGGACGGCCGCGAGACACCATCGAAAAAAACGAGGCCTACCACTACTACAAACAGTTCGCTGCCCGTTTGGCTGAGCAAGGATTTGTCACCTTTTCTCCCCAGAATCCGTATATTGGAAAAGATCGATTTAGACTCATTCAGCGCCAGGGCCACCCTCTAAAACTGGCTTTGTTCTCTTTCATTCTGGGCCAGCATGAGCGCCTGCTGGACTGGCTGGCCAGCCAGTCGTTCGTCGATCCGGACCGTATTGGCTTCTATGGCCTGTCTTATGGCGGGAAGACAGCGGTACGCGTGCCGCCCTTGCTGGATCGTTACGCTCTCTCGATTTGTTCCGCGGACTTCAATGAATGGGTGTGGAAGAACACGCGTATTGATTCGCGCTACAGCTATCTGGTGACTCTCGAATACGACATGATCGAATTCGACTTCGCCAATGTCGTCAACTATTCCGAACTCGCCAACCTGATGGCTCCCCGACCGTTTATGGTCGAGCGAGGACATCATGACGGAGTGGCGCCGGATGAGTGGGTGGCCTACGAGTATGCGAAGACTCGCTATTTCTACGCGACAAAGCTCAAAATCCCTGAGAAAACGGAAATTGAGTTCTTTGATGGACCTCACACCATCAACGGTCAAGGCACTTTTGACTTTCTCAGGAGGCATTTGAAATGGCCGAAATAGCCTTCACGGGCAGTTTCCGCTCGCCGGCCAAGGCCGCCCGACGGGAGGAGGGCCGGGAGAGCAGCCCTCTGGTTTCTCCCGGTTGGCCTGACTCTGATCGAGGCTCCGAGTTACGCTATCGCTGTCTATTCAGGGGCCGGGTTTCGGTGACGATTTGCTTTTGTTCCGCCGTTGTTCGAAGACCTGAAATGCGCGAGCAGCATCCTCGGAGCGACCTTGACGCCGATAATAAGTGCCTAGAGCATAGTGAACGCGTCCATCGCTATCGGACGGCGCTGCCTCCAAGGTTCCTATCGCCTCTCCAATCTGGCCAAGCTTGGCTAAAGAATGGGCCAAGTAAATCCTGGACTGTTCGTCCTGAGGCCTAGCCTTCACCGCAACCTGCAAATAAGGGATAGCTGCCTGCGGTTTGTCGTCCAGGTGATGAACCTCACCCAGAAGAGCGTTAGCTCGCACATTGTATGGATCGAGCTTCAGCGCCTTTTCCAGGAAAGGAAGGGCGTCTTGAAAAAGATTCTGTTTGCACTTCATGCGGGCATACTCAATCAGCGGGTTCGGGAGCGTGCTCGGCAAGTGTTAGCGCAATCTGATACTCTGCTTCTGCTTGCTGGTCGTTGCCCTGTTGCTCCAGCATTTGCGCTCGCATCATGGCAAGCAGATGAGAATTCGGCGCCAAAGATATCAATCGAACAAGAGCTTTTTGCGATAACCGTGTGTACAACCGAGCAGCCCAGTACGCGGTCCTGGGATCGAACACCGGTCGTGATTGAATGCCCAGCAGCGCCTGAGTCGCTCCTAAAAGATCGTCATTCGATTCGTGGCGATTTGCCTGCAGGAGGAGCTCACTCACAGCTGCGTGAGGCTCAGAGGATGGGGCTTGCTGTCTCCGAGGTGTACCTGCCTGGGTCACCGCTAGCCTACCAGCGCTGCTTTCACCATTCCTTCTCTCCAGGCGAAGAAGTTGAAACCTTGCGGCGTTCTTCCATTTTGGTGAACTGGCATACTCATCAAGCAGTTTGATTCTGCGGTCGAGTTCAGCGGCGGGCAACCCAAGATTCGGAGGCGGAGCATCCTCCAGGCATGGCTGGAGAGTGAGTACTTGCTCTAGAGATTCCAGCGCCTTCTCTATCTCGCCCATCGCCAAATTGGTGTCGGCTAAGCCCTCGATCCCACGGCAGTCTTTGGGGTGACGCTTCAAAGCCTCTTCGAACCTCGTGCGCGCTGCCGCGAAACTGCCGCGTCGCAAGAGAAGCTGGCCCAGGCTGATATAGGCTTCAGGCGCAGAGGGATTGGATCTCAAAGCCTCGATCATCTGCTGCTCGGCCAGAGAGTCATCCTTCTGCTGCGCATGGGCCTCGGCAGAAATCAACCACACGAAGTATTTCCCCTCAGCGGTCTCATTGAGCTTTTTCAGTTCCAGCTCCAGCTAGAGCCAGGTAACACTCGCCGAGACGGTAATACAGCTCCTCATTTCTGGGGAGCTATCTTCATCTGCTCTAAGGTATAGCAAGGAGGCATTGCGGTAATCTTCAAGGGCCAAATAGGTGCCTGCCAGAAAAAACCGCACCTCGCGGTCTGCCGGCTGCAGCCTGAGAAACTGCTGCAGAGAGGACAGTGCCTTTTCGTACACTCCGGTGTTGAAGTATGCAATTCCAAGAAACAGGTATGCTGGAGTCAAGCTCGAATCGTGCCGGAGGGCCTCTGAGAGAATTCGGATAGCGTCCAGGTATCTCTTCTTGAGGTGGTACATCACACCGAGGTTCAGCTCGGCCGGTGCCCAATGAGGACGGATTCTCAAGATCTCCTCATAGGCCCTAATCGCTTCCTCTGTATTCTCGGACCGCTGGGCCGCCTGAGCCTTTTCCGTTAGCACTTGAATTCGGCTATCCGAAATCTGGCCGCGCAGGAAGGCAGCGTTTCCCGACATCAACATGACAATGAGAACAGGAAAGAGAACGTGGCGTATGGCAGGCACTGGGACTGAAGGAAGCTGGGGAGATTCTGAAGTTCGAGAAGAAAGCAGGGCCTCGTTAGACTCCAGGACAACGACCCCACGAAAGGGATCTTAGCATAAGGCGGGAGAACGCTCCCTTCGGAAACCCAGAAACACGTGGCAAGCGGCAGATTCTGCTTTCTTGATGCAGTCCGAGTCAGCGACGGCTTGCAGAGATACGCTGCCATAACGGAACTTCGGGGTTGCTTTCACTGCGCTGGCTTAGCCGGGCTCGGACAAAGGCTCTCCGAAGAAGGCCTGTAATGAATGCGAAGAGCGCATTCATCGAGCCAGAACGCCGATCCCCAAGCTCCGATGTCAAAAACGGATCTTGAGTCCAACCTGAACTTGGCGGCCAGGATTCCGGGTGCTCGATACTTGTCCAAATTGTGGGGTTCCTAGGAGCGCTCCCGGATACCCGAAATTCGTGTGATTCAGGAGGTTGAAAAATTCACCCCTTAGCTCGACGTGTCGGCTCTCTTGGAACGGCCACCGCTTGAACACCGAAAAATCGAAATTTTCAAATCCATCTGCTCGCAGGATATTTCTGCCTACGTTGCCAACTGTAAATGCTGGCGGGACGGCGAAAGCAGCTGTGTTAAACCAAACCTGCGGTGTCCTTTGAGAAACGGCATTAGGATCTCCAGCCAAATTTGGAGTCTGTGTATTTCTCCCACCGACTGTTCCTATGTTTTCGTTATCCGTCGTCAGCAAGGGGTAATAGGGGAGACCATTGTCAAATGTCACGACACCTGCCGTCGCCCAGTTTCCCAGGATGGCATTGGCGATCTTACTCTGGGGCTTTAGTGGAAGCTCGTAGACGTAGCTGATCGCAACCCTGTGAGGCACATCAAAACCTGCCAGTCCTTTGTTGGCGCTGGTGTTAAATCGCGTCGGGTTGGCAAACGGTTGACCGCCCAATCCACCGTTTACAAAGGAATCCAAGACGTTGAGGTTCTTTGACCACGTGTACGATCCCAGGAACATTAACCCTTTCGAGAACCGCTTTTCGAGCTTGAGACTCAACCCATTGTAAAACGACGGGAAGATGTTCATTCCGTTTAGCACATAGGGCGGAAACTGCGGATGGCGTTGTCTGTCTTGAAAATTGCCTGGACCCGGGACAACTGCAGTGTTATCGATAATCTGTCCAGACAGTTTGAGCCCGTGAGATCCGAAGTAGACGGCTTCCGCCATCAAGGACTGAGTGAGTTGACGCTGAATCGAAAGTGTCCATTGCTGTACATAGGGGGTCCTGGAGGTATCTTCCCATACATTCAGACACTGCTGGCATCCTAAAGGTACGGAAGAGCCTTGGGCAGGGCCGGGAAACGGATTCTCAAGGAAAGCGTCAGGTACCGTCCTGTTGAGAGCCGTCACCTGCTGAGGAAAGGCGAAGGGCCAATTGCCTCGATTACCCTGCTGCGTTTGACTGTAGTTGTTTCCGAAGGTGTCAAAGAAGATACCGTAGGAAGCACGGATCACCGTCTTAGGTGTGAATTCATAGGCAAACCCGACCCGAGGCTGGAAATTGTTGCGGTCCGGTACCAGGGAACCCAGAGGAATTGTGGCTGCGGCACCGGTGATCGGATTCGTTCTGTCCCAAACGTACTCGCCAGTTTCATAGACGAAGGTGCCACTACCAATCTTGTTGATCATGGGGCTGGCATAATCCCAGCGTAACCCAAGATTTAGGGTCAATTTAGGATTGGCACGGAAATTGTCTTGAATGTAAATCGAGTAGGCGTTCCCGCGCATGTCACCCCTACTGTCTCCGAACAAACGGCTAGCCGATTCGGGAACCCCGAGCAGAAAGGATGCCAGAGGCGATCCTGTGGTCCCAGAAGCTGCGGTCAAGTCGGAGGTTTGTAGCGCGGTGAACGACATACTTGTTCCTGAGAGATTATTGGTGACGAATTGACTACGAACGATACCACCACCAAACTCGAGAGGTATGTCGTCCAAAGATCTTCTGAGCGTCACCGGTCCAAGAAAACGCATACTGAGGGCCATAGATCTGTGGAGAAACAGAAAGACCCGTATAGCCAGGAATACTCACGGGTGGAAAAATCGGAACCGGTTCAGTTCCCTGGAACGGAGGCCAAGCATCGCCTGTTCCCAGAGTGTTCACCAAGTCGCTGAAATCTTGAAGGTTGAAAACATTCCAGTTAATCCTCTGCATTCCAAACCTGCCGGTAACCAGAAAACCTGGATTAAAGATGTGCGTGTGGCTGGCGGCCAAGTTAGTAAGACGTTTGTGATCCTTGGTGGCCAGCGCCGGCAAGCCTTCACTGAAGCTGGGGTTGTACGCGTCTGTATAGCGGAAGAAGAAGTTGTCGTTTACCCCAAATTGATGATCTACACGGGCGCTCCACTGGTTGCCGTCCTGGGTTGCCGGCGCCGTATTGATATAGTTCCTGCCTGGAATGACCCCAGGCGCTAAGTTGGGGGCTGGATAGAGCTGCCTGGCCATGGTGACTGCCGCATTGTTTAGCAGTTCGGGCGGAATACGGTTTCCAGGAAATGGATCGCGGATGAGCTGGCCATTAGCGTCGGTTCTGGTCGTGTAGGGGTTATAGATCTGCGGCAGACCCGACAGATCTCCGCTGATCTCCTCTGGCGTGGGAATCAGATGTATGGAATTGGAAGCCCGGCTGATGCGGATTCCCTCGTAGTATCCGAAGACATACCAACCATGCTCCTTCTTGATCAAACCAGGAATCACCAGCGGCCCGCCCCCTGCGCCTCCAAATTGGTTCCATCTGAAAGCTCCCAATTCCGGCAAGAAAAAGCTTCGAGCATCCAGGGCGTTGTTGCGAAGAAACTCCCAAACGTCTCCATGGTATTCATTTGTTCCAGACTTCGTGACAAGATTGACATTCGCCCCTGAGGCGTGACCGGAAGCCCCCGAAGTCATGCCGGATTCGACCTTCATCTCGTTAATAGCCTCGGGCGGTGGAAACATCGGAATACCGTTAAATAAAAGGCTCGTTGTTTCCGACACCGTCCAGAGAAAAATTGTTATCTCGCTGTCTTTGACCGTAGACAGACGGGTTTATTGATAGACCGCCGACGCTCAGGTTTACCGAGTCAGGAGGGGGGCACTGGCGCCACACCGGGAGCGATCAGGATGATGCTGGTGAAGTTCCTTCCTAGCATTGGCAATTCGTTGAGTTGCTTCGAACCGACCACAGTTCCAACAGTAGCCGTGGCACTTTGAAGCAGCGGTGGTGCCGCTGAGACGGTGATCTCCTCGGCGGCCCTTCCCACCTTCAAGCTGGCATTCAACGTACTGGCCTGTCCGCTGGAAAGGGTGATGTCGGTAAGCGTTTCATCTGCGAAGCCCGAGGCTTTGATCAGCAGCTTGTACATGCCTGGAGGAATCGCGGTAATGACATACTGGCCAACATCATTGGTCCTGGTAACGCGATTGAATTGCTGGAGTGGTACTTTCTAAAGTGACTTCCGCAGCCGGGACGGCGGCCTGCGAAGCATCCGTCACTGTTCCGCTTAGCATCGCAGTACCACGTTGAGCGTGGACCAAAGGGGCGAAAACCAAAAGGCGACAACCAACAGTTACCAAAACAAGAGACACCAGCAGCAGAAGGATTCTCAAGAGGCCCGCAAGCTTGTCTTTCTCATGAAGGATTGCTCCTTATCTATTTTCTACTGGAAACAGTTTTCGATTTACTAACCGAAAAGAACCAGACGGTGAGGTATATGCTCCCCAGACCACAAGACAATCCTTCGCTGGCTGGCGAAGCGGGGTAGGTAAATTCGTCGTTTCGCCTTTGAGATGACTGTTTGGTGATGTTCCTAGTCGATCTTACAGAATACCGGCGAATGCCTGAAGTCGAGCCCCCTGGGCTAGGCATCTCCAAAAGGGTTGGGGCAAGTCGCAGTGACAAGAAACATGGAAATAACTCCACTCATTCCCTGATTGAGAAATCCCGCCAAATTGGTGTTTGATTAGCATCCTGAGCAGCAAAACACTCAAGTTTTCTCGCAAACGGTTGCACTACGATACGGACACTTTCTGTACCAAGTCAAGTCATTTGACATCGCGCCGCCACGCGATCATGCGTTCTCCTGACTGAATTCAGGTTAGTCTACAATCCAAATCTTGGCCGAGGCTGGACACCTTTCAGGCACGAGCTTTTGGGAAAAGCCTTGACAAGACAGGCACGCTCACTAGTATTACTTGCTGCAATCGGTTGCAGATCATCAGCGCGGGCGACAGACGGGAATGGGGAAATCCTTATTGCTGCAGGTGTGGCAAGCCGTACTAGTGTTGCTGATGCTTGCGGTCGATGGCTCGGCACAGGACGCGAAGCAGACAGATGAATACAGGCGCATCCGTGTCAACCTGGACGCCACGCCGGCCATCGACACCCACGAACATCTGCGTCCTTTCGACAAGCTAATCCAGTTTCACCAAGCCGGTCACGGCACTGGCGTGACTCTGCATAGTCTTTGGCAGACCAGTTACTGGACGAGATTGCATCGCGTGCCCTCCTGGCCGGAGGACAAGTCGTTCGAAACCTGGTGGCACGCGGCTCGAGACACATTTGAGGATGGCCGCGCCAACAGCTCTTATAGTATCGAGTGGACTCGATGAGATGGTGTATCGATAGTAGCAGCAGCCTTTCTTTCTTTTTGGCTTCTTTTTCTTTCTTGCCGGTTTGTGGATTCTGTGGAAAAGGTCCCTAGTCCGGTAGAATCGTCTTAGTTGCTTTCATGCAGGAGCCCGTACGACAGGCGTCCTGACCACTCGATGGTTAGCGGTAGACTTTCGAACGGGCTCTGCCTGCAAACCTGACGCACGCTCAGATGTTGTCCTTGGAGGACCAGCTATAAGGATTCCGCTGTGTTTGCCGGAGGCATGAGATCTGTATTTTTCTCGAGGAGACCTGATGAATTTATCTTCCTTTCAGCCCGAAGTGACCCCGCAACCCCGGCTGCCGGTGGCAGCTTGGATTGGCCTGGATTGGGCCGATAAAAACAGGCGATTTGCCTCTATGACGTGGCCAGCGGCGAAGTCGAGACTACCCAACTGGAGCACTTGGCCGAAGCCCTTCAAGAGTGGGTTGCGCAGTTGCGCGCCCGCTATAGGGAGGCCCGGGTGGCCGTGGTGTTGGAGCAGGCACGCGGCCGGGTGTTGTATGCCCTGATGGACCACGATTTTCTAATTCTATCCGGTCAATCCCGAATTGCTGGCGAATACCGGAAGGCCTTTTTCTCCAGCCGAGCCAAAAGCGACCCTTGCGACGCCAAGTTGTTGCAGGAGATGGTCCGCAGAATCAGGAGCACTTGCGCCCCTGGCAGCCCGACGATGCCGATACCCGGGCGCTGCGGCTGTTGACCCAACATCGAGGCCGCCTGGTCGACCAGAAGACCGCTCTCGCCGACCAGCTGACCAGCCTGTTGAAGGGTTACTATCCGCAGGCACTCGACTGGGCCGGTGGCCTCGACAGCCAAAGGGCGTGTGCTTTTCTCAAGCGGTGGCCCACTCTAGCGGCTCTACAAAAGGCTAGATGCGACGGCCTGAGGCGCTTCTGGAACCGACACACCCGCCTTTCCCAACAGCAAATCGATCAGCAACTGGCTGCTATTAGCCAGGCTCGGCCTGTGACGCAGGATCCGGCGGTCGTGGAGGCTTCCGCGCTGATGGTCGAAGCGGTCGTGGTAGTTGCTGCCGCTGCGGAGGATCGAGCGAAGACTGGGAGATTGGGGAGATTTTCCGGCGGCACCGCATCGTCTCCTTCGAGAGTCTTCAGGAGCCGGAGCCGTGATGGCCCCGCGCCTGCTGGCGGCGTTCGGCACGGATCGGGGGCGCTGGCATACGGCCGTGCAAATGCAGCAATTGTCGGGCATCGCGCCGGTCACCGAGCAAAGCGGCCAAGGCCGGTGGGTACACTGGCGCTTGGGGCGTCCTAGATTCCTGCGCCAAGCTTCCATGAGTTTGCTGATCACTCCAGCAAGTGGTGCACCTGGGCCAGGCCGACTATCGGAAACAACGAGCTGAGGCAAGAAACACCAAGCCGCTGTGCGCGCTCTGGCTTACAAGTGGATTCGCATCCTCTTCCGCGCTGGAAGGAGCGTCAGCCATACAACGAAAACCTGTACCTCGACTCCCTGGCGCGCCGCCGCTCCTCCCTGGTGGGAGCATCGCCAGAGCTAATGATGGAGCAGCCCACCAGAACCCGGCGGCACCAACCAGCAGCTGTGGAAATCCCATGAGCAATATGTCGTTTGGCCTTGACTTCCAACCTCGATGTCTACCGCTACTTGTTGCCAGCCTTTCGCGATCTGTACGGCTTTGACTTCGAGACGCTCACCGACGAACAGGCTGGTCGCCTCAACGAACAGATTTTGAAGAACTACCAGGATGAAAAATGGATCAAACAGGTCATCCTGGAGCGTGCCAACATCGAGTTGATACTGGTCGACTCATACTGGACGCCATTCGACTTCAAAACCTACTGGCCCTTCGAGGTGCGTGTCTTCCGCGTGGATTCGTTGCTGCGAGGCTTTCATCCCAGCGAGCTGGAGCATCCATTGGAGGATCCGTATGACTATGCTCGCCGCCGGAATCTAGCTCTAAAAACCTTCGATGACTACCTGGCCTTGGTTGAGCGGCTGTTTGCTGAAGCCAAACAGGAAGGAGTTGTCTGCCTGAAAACGGGCATGGCGTACAAGCGTGACCTGCTTTTTACGAAGGTGTCCAAGGGGCAAGCTTCCCAGGCATTTGGCAAGGCGCGCAGTGCATTGACGCCGCAGCAGGTGAGGGATTTTGAAAACTTCATGTTGTGGCGATTGGCGGAACTGAGCGCCCAGTACGAATTGCCGTTTCAGATTCACACTGGCGATGCCAGAATACAAGGATCCAACCCGCTGTTGCTGCTGGATGTGATCGAGGGCAATCCCAAGACGAAATTCATCCTCTTCCATGGAGGGTTCCCCTGGGTAGGGGAAACCGGGGCCATTGCGTTTCGCTATCCCAACGTATGGGTAGACTCGTGCTGGCTGCCCACGCTAAGTTACAGCATGGCCAAGCGGGCCTATCAGGAGTGGCTGGAAGTAATGCCGGTGGACAAGATCCTGTGGGGTGGTGACGGTGTCAACGCCGAAAGCATCTACGGTGCCACGGTGATGACGCGTCAGTGCCTGGCCGAAGCACTGGCCGAGAAGGTTATCCGCGGCGAGCTGCGCGAACCGCAGGCGGAGCGCATCGGTCGGCAAATTCTGCGGGAAAACGCCTTGAAGTTGTTCCCACAATTGCCCACCTCTAACAGAAAGCATGCCATCGGGCTTGCGGCGGCGTCTCAGGGTCAGGATTAGTTAGGTAGAGGTTACCAAAGCCGGATAATACGTCCCTTCTCGTTCTTGCTGACGATCAGCCGAGGGTGAGTCGGTTATCCATCGCAGGACAAGGACCGCCTCACCGCTGACGATGGCGATGGGACCTGCTTCTACAGGTCCCATGTGCACTCTCACTGCGACAACGGACGGAAGGAACTGAAAGCCAGTGACACCTGCAAGAGGTCCCAATTCTCGGACTGGACCTCATGATTTCTTGAGCTCTATCGATCAGATTCCACCCATGAAACGAATAACCATTGTTGTCATCTCGACTCTTGTCTTTGGATTGTTCGCGCTACCTGCCCAGGAAAGGAAGGCCGGCTCCGCGCACAAGACCAAACCAAATACAACCTCCGCGCAGGCTCCTGACCGGCAGCCTGACCTCCAACCGGAGGAACACTTCTCCCCAGAAATGGAAAACTTCGTCAAAGATTTCAAGGGCGTGGGAGAAGGAGTCGAAGGTGCGCGGGACGCGAAGGTCTTAACACCCGACGAGTCGATCAAGCGATTCAAGTTGGGTGATGGCCTTGAAATCGAGCCAGTGGCGAGCGAACCGGTGATTCGTCAGCCACTGAACATGCACTTCGACGAGCGGGGACGATTGTGGGTAGTGCAGTACCTCCAGTATCCGTTTCCTGCGGGGTTGAAGGTAGTGAAGTATGACCGATACCTGCGGGCCGTTTTTGACAAGGTCCCCAGTCCTCCTCCACACCACGACAAAGGGGCCGATAAGATCACGATTTTGGAAGACACCGATGGAGATGGCCGGTTCGAATCTCACAAGGACTTTCTCACTGGATTGAACATTGTCACCAGCGTTGCAGTAGGTCGCGGCGGAGTCTGGGTTCTGAATCCGCCTTACCTGTTGTTCTATCCGGACCGTAATAAGGACGATGTGCCTGATGGCGACCCTGAAGTCTGTCTTTCCGGCTTCGGCCTCGAAGACACTCATGCGGTGGCAAACAATCTACACTGGGGGCCAGACGGTTGGCTCTACGGTGTGCAGGGCAGCACCACTACTGCTAATGTAAAAGGCATCCATTTCCTGGGCCAGGCCGTCTGGCGCTACCACCCCGTCAGCAAAGCTTTCGAGCTGTTTGCTGAAGGCGGCGGAAATCCCTGGACGCTTGATTTTGACAGCAAGGGACGCGCGTTTGTAGGAACCAATGTTGGGGCGGCCCGGGGACTCCACATCGTTCAGGGTGGCTGTTACATCAAGAATTGGCCTAAACACGGCCCGCTGACCAATCCCCATGCTTTCGGTTTCTTTCAACACATGACTCACTCGGGCTACCGGCCACGGTTTTCTCAGACCTTGGTTATTTACGAAGGAGGTGCATTGCCCAAATACGAGGGTCAAATGATCGCGGGAATGGCACTGACAAATCGGGTGCAAGCCAGTCGGTTGCTCCAGGATTCTTCGTCGTTCAAAACTGTCGATACCGATGCTCTAGTGCAAACCGACAACCGTTGGTTCAGGCCTGTCGATACCAGATTGGGTCCGGACGGAGCGGTCTACTTTGCCGATTGGCACGACATTCGTTTGACTCACCTCAGTCCGGTGGACAATTGGGATAAAGCCCACGGCCGCATCTACCGCCTGAAGGCTGAGGGAACTCAGCCGATCAAAGCATTTGATCTCTCGCGACTGACCAATGAGCAATTGATCGGAGTCTTGTCGCACAAGAACCGATGGTTTCGTGAGCAAGCACAACGCATTGTTGCCGACCGTCGCGACAAAACGATGGTTCCCGCCCTGAAAGAATTGGTCGACAGCACTCGTGGCCAGTTGGCCCTGGAGGCGTTGTGGGCTGTGAGCTCGAGCGGCGGCTTTGATGACACCTTCGCGCTGCGGCAGTTGAGCCATCCCGATGAATTTGTCCGCTATTGGACAGTGCGGTTGTTGGGGGATTCCAACCATGTGTCGCCGCCAATCCAGGCAAGGCTTATAGAACTGGCCCGAACTGAAACCCAGGTGGAAGTGCGAAGCCAGCTAGCCAGTTCCTGCAAGCGGCTGCCCGCCCGAAGCGCTTTCCCGATCATTCGTGAACTGATGATGCGTAACGAAGACGTGGATGATCTTCATATCCCCTTATTGCTTTGGTGGGCCATTGAAAACAAAGCTGTCTCCGACCACGATTTGTTGATGACCCTGTTACAGGATAAGGCTTTGTGGGAGTCGCCTTTAGTCAATCGGCATATCGTTTCGCGGCTCGCTCGGCGTTACACCGCCGAGCGCGGTGACAAGAGTTCCTATACCTTAAACGATGCGGTCTACTCGGACTGGCAAACGAATTCCACGAGCCAACGCACTAATGAGAATCTCACCAGCTGCGCGCACTTATTGAACCTGGCTCCCAATCCGCAGGGAGTTCACGAAGTGATCAAGGGCATGGACGAGGGACTGGGCGGAACCATCCTAAGATCCGTGCCCGGTGGCTTGCGAAGACAGGTCTCGAAGCTTTTGGCTGCTCAGCCAGCGGATCCAGGATTGATAAGCCTGGCATTGAGGCTGGGGAACAGGCAAGTGACCGACACCGCCCTCCGACTAGTCGCCGATAGCTCTACCTCCGGGCCAGACCGGAAGAGGCTCATTGCATCGCTTGTCGACGATAAGGAAGCGTCGGTTGTGCCGGTTCTGCTCGGTCAGCTTCGAAAGGCAGAATCGAACGATCTGAAGATCGAAGCATTGGGAGCTTTGCGGCAGTTCAGCAATCCTGAGATCGCCCAAACCATCCTCCAGGTGTATCCTGGGATGGATCCACCCCTACGTGGAGTGGCCCAGGAATGCTTGTCGAGCCGCAGCACGTGGGCAAGAATGCTACTTGAGTCTGTGGATCAGGGCAGCATTCAACCCGAGCAGATAACAGAGGACAGGTTGCTTGCTATCCAGAAGTATGGTGACCCAAAGAGCCTGGCGCTGATCGAGAAGCATTGGGGGAACTTGGAGAATCGAACCCACGTCAACGAAGAACAGCCGAGTTCCTTCAAGGAGGGTGAAAAACATTATGCTTCCAGGTGCGGCTACTGTCATCTGGGCAGCGGGGATGGCATGCAGAAATCACTAGTCAATTCGAAGTGGGTCCTGGGACCAGAACAAGCCTTGATTAGAATCGTCCTTCAGGGAAAGGAAACGGGAGGAGAGATAATGCCTCCTTTTGCGGGTGAATTCAACGATCAACAGATTGCTTCGATCCTGACGTATATCCGTCGCAAGTGGGGCCATCAAGCGCAACCGGTCCGCGCCGAAACAGTGGGCGAAGTCAGGCAAAGCATCGCTGCCCGCAACAAGCCGTGGACGGAAGCCGAACTCGCCCAATTTCTGCAATAGTTGCGGCGGTCAACCCTTGTCTACTTGCTTTAGACGCAAGCCAAGCCTTTCAAAGCGCCTTCTGAGAACCACGACCTCATGAGCAATAAGCTCCCATCGCAGACTTCGCAGGTTGATGCGTCAATGATTCAATCACGGCCGGGTCCTCTCACTCGAGAACAGTGGTTGGTTCTACTCGCGGCATTTCTGGGTTGGTTGTTCGATGGTTTTGAGATCGGCCTTTTCCCCGTTGTGGCTCGCCCGGCACTGCAAAGCATGTTCGAGCAAGCGGATGATGCATGGGTAGGGCAATGGATGGGAAACATTACCGCACTCTTTCTTCTTGGCGCAGCACTGGGAGGTCTGGTGTTTGGTTGGCTGGGAGACCGTATAGGTCGGGTCAGAGCGATGACATTGAGTATTCTTACCTACTCCCTTTTCACTGGTCTCGGTTACTTTGCCCAGACACCTTATCATCTCGGGGTTTTTCGCTTTACTGCGGCTTTGGGCATGGGCGGCGAATGGTCGTTGGGAGTGGCACTGGTAATGGAGTGCTGGCCGGAGAGGCTACGTCCGTTGCTTGCGGGAGCCATTGGAGCGGCCGCCAATGTTGGCTTTCTACTCGTGGGGTGGGTGGGAAAGGTATTTCCGGTCACTCCCAGTTCGTGGCGTTGGATGTTTTTGGTCGGTGGGCTGCCGGCTTTGCTGGTCGTCTTCATCCGGTTGTTCGTACCTGAATCAGAGCGTTGGAAGATCTCGGTCTCCCAGGGAGTCTCACAACCTTTCCGTGAGATTTTTACCTCTGGCCTTCTGAAAAACACGTTGCTGGCTATTGCCTTCTCCTCAATTGCGTTGATTGGAACCTGGGGTTCCGTCCAGTGGATTCCTCTCTGGGTTGACCAGATTACGCAGGGGAAAGTGCCTCAAGCGAAGGCAGTGATCCAAATGGTTTCAGCTTACGGCGCCATTTCTGGCTGTCTATTGGGGCCGCTAGTTGGCGGCAAAATCGGGCGCCGTCCTGCTTTCTTCGGCCTTTGTTTGGGCTCGCTCCTGATCTGCGCGTTCTTGTTCCGCACGTTATCGGAATACGACACTTTATTCGTTGTAACCGTCTTTTTTGCAGGATGTTTTACGGCGGCGTTTTACGGCTGGTTCCCATTGTATTTGCCCGAATTGTTTCCGACTCGTGTGCGGGCGACCGGGCAGGGCGTCAGCTACAATTTCGGGCGCATCTTTGCCGCCGTGGGAGCAGTGGCGGGCGGACAATTGGTTGCCCATTTTGATGGAAGTTACGCTGAAGCAGGAGCCGTGGTGACTTTGATTTACGTTTTGGGATTGGTCCTGATCTGGTTTGCACCGGAGACTAAGGGAAAACCACTGCCGGACTAGGCGAATGGCAGCGAATGGATCGGAGAGAATTGGCGGTCGACAAGCAAAAATCTTCAGGGCGCACTACCTTTCTTTGATCCTGCAATTGTGCCACACTGCGGGCAGCGAACTATAGGTCTCCCAATGCAGAATCAGAATCGCGTGGGGAAAGCATCAATGATGATCGATACAGACATCACCACGCCCCAGGAAGCGCGATTAGCAATGCGAAGGGGAGATTGGACGGGCCCCACCGTTTACAAAATGCCGGGCTATGTTCAGTGTAACCTTGTCGTGCTAGCTAAGGCTGACGCGTATGATTTTCTTCTTTATTGCCAGCGAAATCCCAAAGCATGCCCGTTGATCGATGTTACAGATGCCGGGGACCCGGAGCCGCGGTTGGCTGCGCCAGGTGCTGACCTTCGGACGGATCTCCCGCGCTACGCGATTTATCGTCGAGGTGAGCGCTGTGCCGACGTGACGGAAATAACAGAGTTGTGGCGAAATGATAGTGTCGCATTCCTGATCGGTTCCAGCCTGACTTTCGACGAGGCGCTTGAGCGAGCCGGGGTCCCCAGATCAGAGCAGGTATGGGTTCTGGCAACTAATCAGCCCACACAACCGGCAGGAAAATTCAAAGGGCCACTTGTGGTGACGATGCGTTGGATGACGCCTGCGCAAGCCGTGATTGCCACTCAGCTATCGGGTCGGTTTCCTTACAATCACGGCGCACCCATCCACGTCGGTGATCCGACCGAGATCGGAGCCGATTTCAGAAAGCCGATTTTTGGCGAGCCCGTGACGCAAATACCCAAGGGCGTTCTTCCTGTCTTCTGGGCTTGCGGCGTCACACCTCAGCGGGCTGCCCTTGAGGCCAAACCGGAGCTGATGGTGGCTCATGCGCCGGGTCACGCTTTCATTACGGATTTGAGGGCAGACAGAGTTTGCATCCCCTAGACAGAAACTCTCGGGCTCAATGCAGATGGATCTGCAATACAGCAACGGATGGTGGATGAAGAGTGCGGAGGGAGCCATTCAACATGGAGAGAAGAGCTTTCAGTAAGCTAGCCATCACCGGCGCTCTGGGCACTCTGTCATCAGGGGCCGCTGGGAGTTCTGACGGCAAGAATCGATCCAGCACCCCGTCGGGCAGCGGCCGAGGCCAAGTGGCGATTGGTGTCGAGCGAGGAACTATGGAGCATGAATTCCCATTGATTGAGGTTGCGGGGAGCGCCTTCGAGATGGGCCATCAACACGGAGAGCAGGCGAAGACCCTAGTCAAGAGATACCTCCTCTGGATAGATCGGATCACCGGAAAGCCACGAAATCAACTATGCGAGAACGCCATGAGGTTCCTCCCAGCAATGGAAAGGCTTAGTCCCAAGTTTGTGGAGGAAATTCGGGGACTGGCCGATGGGGCTGGGATTTCCTTTCCCGAGGCCGTCTTGTGTCAGGCCAGGGCAGAAGCGTCTCACTCTTGGGAAGGCGGATGTACTGCTTTTGCCCTGAGAGGAGAAGCCACGGCTGAGGGCAAAGTCCTTGCTGGGCAGAACCAGGACTTAGAGCCGGAATATGCGGATGTCGCCATCCTCTTGCGGGTTCGTCCCAATGATGGGCGTCCCAGAGCATTGATGTTTACCTTTGCCGGCCAACTCGGGTATTCGGGCATGAACGAGTATGGCGTGTGTCACTTTGCCAACGCCCTCTATGGTTTCAAGTGGCGGCCCGGCCTGCCTCATTACCCTTTGAAGCGCCTGATTCTGGAGCAGAAGACAATGCAAGAGGCTGTCGGCCTGATCGAAAAACACCGAACCTGCTCGGCGGCAAATCTAGTTTTGGCCGACGGTCAAGGCAGTATCGGTGATGTAGAAATTCGGCCGGAAGCGTCCGTTCTGTTTAACGATGACCATGCAGACAAACGGCTCCATACGAATCACTATGTCACATCACAGTTTGCCAGCTTCGAGGACAATTATCTCTCGGACTCTCGTCCTCGCTTGAAGAGGATGCACGCCTTGGTGAAGGCAGCTTGGGGGAACATCAACGTGGAGACGATGAAGGAATTCCTCGCCGACCACGAAGGAGATCCAGCAGGAATCTGCCGTCACGGTGATCGTGGAATGCACTCCGTTTCCGGCTATATTGCCGAGCCGGCTAAGGGCATTCTCCATGTGCGACGAGGACATGGATGTCTGGGTACGTGGACGGCATACCGCGTGTGACGAAGTAAAGGAGCACCTCTTGGGGAGGAATCGACATGTTGAGTAGAAGAGCGCTGTTGGCTGTCGGTGCAGGTGTCCTAGGCAAGGGTTTCGTGCCGGCAACCACAGCGGCGTCAGCGAACAGCATCGAATTGCACCTACAGACTCGCGATCAAGACGGGCGCATCCGGCAATCGACGGAAGCAGTGGACCCGCGGAAGGTCGGGGTCATTGTCGTCGACGCGTGGCACTACCATTGGTGCCGCACTTGGCGAAACCGCGCGGGTTCGCTGATCCCGCGTTTCAATCATTCACTTGACGGGGCTCGCAAACTGGGCATGACGCTCGTTTTCAGCCCGACCAACGCCATGCGAGACATGCACGAGACTCCGCAGCGCAAAGTGACGCTAGCGCTGCCTAACCGGCCTCTGCCCCCCTTGAGCAACGCTGTGGATCCGTACCCTGGGTCACTGCGCTTCGGCATGTGCGAGTGTGGACTTGGGGATGAGTGCTTCTACACAAACAATGTCAACAACCAGCACCCCGACCTGAAAATGGCTGACGGGGAGTTCATCGCCTTAACGCAGCAGGAAGCCTATAACGTCCTTGCCAACCGCGGTGTGACCCATATCATCTACACAGGTTTCGCCACTAACATGTGCATGTGGGGAAAACCGACGGGCATGAAGTACATGCGGCAGTTCGGTTTCAGATGCATGGTGGCACGCGACCTCACGGAGGCGCTCACCCGATACGCTGAAGGGAGTTTTAACCCCACGCGCGGTACCCTCGAGGTCATCGAACTCATCGAGCGCGATCTGGCACCCTCTATCAGCATGGAGGAAACGCTGCGGCTAGCGAGTGCCTGGCAGGCTGCGCCTCCGTTGGACTACGTGCACATTGCTCCCTGGGGTCGACTCTTCGGCGGTCCTGGATTTCCGGTTCCCATCGAGATCGAACTGACCTGTCGGCATTGTCCTGATGCCGAGCTACGCTATACGCTCGACGGCAGCGAGCCCAGCTCTTCGTCGACGCCTTATAAAACCGCCATCAAGATCGACCAGAGCCTTACACTCAAGGCCGCAGGGTTCAAAGCGGGAACGAGGGTCACACGCATTAGTGTTGCCGAGTACTGGAAGTTCCCGCCGGTTCCTCCTCCTCCCGAGGTGTATATCTCTGACCTGAAGCCGGTGAAACAACGAGTTGGAGAGGTAAAGCCAAACAGTCATGCTGTCAGGAAGGACCCACAGTTCAACCGTTCCGTGGATGGGAACGTCCTCAGTAACCGCGATTACAAATTCGCCAAAGGGATTGGCCTCCAGGCACCTGCCGAATTGACCTTCGAAATAAGGCCTGAATACAAGCGCTTTGTTGCTCTGGCTGGTGTCGATGACGAGTGTATGCGCTGGGATAGTCCGGACGGACTCAAGCAATGGCCCCAATGGTCGCAACCTCTCAAGGGCCCGACTTCTTATCGCATCAGCCAACTTGTCTTTAAGGTCCGGATCGACGATCAACTCGCAGTTCAGACACCGGCGCTGTTCAATGGCAACAAGGTCTGGGGGATAGATGTCGAGATTCCTGCGAGTGCGCGGCACATCACGCTCGCAGTTGAGGACGTGGAGAGCCGTTTCACCGACCCGCACGGCCATGGCGATTGGCTGAACGCGGGATTCCTCTGTGGCGGCATTCCAGACGTGTCGAGCGTTCGTCCAGCATGATTGAAGAATTCATAAACCAGGCCGTGCGGCGCAATCCGCTGGCCGCTGAAGTGGACGTCCAGAAGCAAGACCTTCTCGCCGCTGAGTTGCACTGCCCTGGATAGCACCCAGGTTGGCAAGCAGAAGCGCTCGACCCATGAGTTTCTAGTTCATTGATCGTCTACTACAAAAGCTTGTAAGGCTCTTCCAAAAGAGGAGAGACCGACGTCACTACTGAAGTGGAGGGTTCTTGTTGTTCTGGATGTCAAGTGCTCCTGGTCAATCAAAGTACGTAGCCGTTTGTAAGTTTTGCAGGGCTGACGTCCTTGTCTCCATTTTCGTCTTCTGCTCCTTCCTGTTTCCGAGAATCTCACAAGCCCAATCTGAGCGAGCGCTCAGCATCCTGGACAAAAACTGCTTGAGTTGTCACGGAGAGGCTCGCATGTCAGGTCTGGACCTGAGGACTCGCGAGGGCCTAATCAGGGGTGGAACTCGCGGCCCCACCATCATTCCAGGAGATGCCGAACACAGCCTTCTTTACGAGGCTGTGTCTCATCGGGGTAAGTTGCTCATGCCGCCGACTGCTAAACTCTCCGATGAGGACATCAAAACCCTCAAGACTTGGATCAGCCAAGGAGCGCACTGGTCAACCAACCTGGAAGGAGCCAGTCGTTCCGAACAGGTATGGTGGTCTTTCCGTCCGCCCGTGCGGCCCGGGGTTCCTGAAGTCCAACCGGCCGATTGGGTTCGAAATCCAATTGACGCTTTTGTCCTGGAGAAACTCACCACAAACCGGATGAAACCGGCTCTTCCTGCCGACCCGCGAACTCTGCTTCGCCGCGCATATTTTGATCTGACGGGCTTGCCACCTTCGCCCAGCGAAGTGCAGAGATTTTTGGCTGACAGCTCCCCGGTTGCCTTTGAAAGGGTAGTCGATCAGTTACTGGCTTCTCCCCGATATGGAGAAAAATGGGGATCTTATTGGCTGGATGTCGTTCGTTATGCGGATACTGGCGGATTTGAAACGGACATGGTTTATCTGAACGCCTGGCGCTATCGCGACTATGTCATAAAGGCGTTCAACGAGGACACACCGTATAACAAGTTTGTGATGGAGCAAATTGCGGGAGATGAAATCTCGCCGGACAACTTGGATGCCCGCATTGCCACTGGCTTCTATACCATCGGGCCGCGATTGCCAGAGTCGGCGATGATCCCGGACAAAGATCGAAGCGAGACCCTTGCAGACTGGGCGGACACAACTGCCGCCGTGTTTCTAGGGCTGACGATGGGATGCGCTCGCTGCCATGATCACAAATATGATCCGATTTCTCAAAAGGACTATTATGCTCTGCAGGCTATTTTCGCGGGCAGCGAAGAACAGGAGCTCGTCCTGGCAGACGCGAAAGCGCAGAACGGCTTCAAGGCTGCCTTGCCACGGCTTCTCTATCTTGAACAGATTCGATACCGTGCCGACCACGTGATCGCTCAGGGCAGAAATCGTTTGATTGAAGAGATCAAAAAGAAGTATCGCCCGGAAGAAGTTGTGGCGTACAAGATTCCCAAAGAAGAGCGAACCCCGGATCAGTTAAGGCTTTCAGGAGAAATCGAGGGAGAGATCCGTCTTCTAACCCGTCAAGAGATTCTGGGAGCGCTCACTCCTGATGAAAAGGCGCAACTGGACGAGCTCAACCGAAAAATAGGAGAGGCTTACCTGCAGGCCCCGCGCCCCTTGCCGCAGGCCTCGGTCTTAGGTACGACCCGAGCCTTACAGCCCGTGAAGCTTCTGATTCGTGGGAATTACACCCAGCCGGGAGAAGAGATCCAGCCTGGTTTTCCTGCGATCTTACGCAATGGGAAGCAGATTGAGGACCAACAGACCGTGCTGGGTCTGGGAAGAAGGAAGGCCTTTGCCGAATGGCTCACCCAGGAGAATCATCCGCTAACGGCGAGAGTCCTGGTGAATCGCGTTTGGCAGGGACACTTCGGCGAAGGCTTGGTTCGCACAGCGAATGATTTCGGCAAGCAAGGCGAACTGCCGACGCACCCGGAACTGCTGGACTGGCTTGCAACCGAGTTCATAAGACAGGGTTGGAGTCTCAAGCGACTGCACAAGCTGATTCTATTATCCAATACCTACCAAATGTCCTCCCAGTTCGACAGGGCCTATGCAGAAGTAGATCCAGATAATCGGTTGCTGTGGCGAATGAATCCACGACGCCTCAAGGGAGAGGAAATCGTCGATGCACTGCGAATGGCCTCGGGAACCCTCAATTTGAAGATGGGAGGACCACCTGTAGTACCCCCTCTGCTTGTTGACGAAATGGCCGGGCTTTTTGGTGATCCCGAGGTGAATTGGCCCGTCACCGCAGATCGCTTGGAGCATAATCGACGCGGCGTCTATTTCTACGTCAAGAGGTCGTTCCGATATCCTATGTTTGAAACCTTTGACATGCCGGACCGCACCAGCAGTTGCGGGCGTCGCAATCCGACTACTGTCGCTCCCCAAGCATTGGCCTTGTTGAACGGATCGCTGGCCTTAGAGCAGGCTGGCCTGTTGGCCGAGCGCCTCATGTCCGAAAAA
This sequence comes from uncultured Acidimicrobiia bacterium, assembly GCA_963752385.1. Taxonomy (GTDB): domain Bacteria; phylum Acidobacteriota; class Terriglobia; order Versatilivoradales; family Versatilivoraceae; genus CAVVYL01. The sequence goes on from CAVVYL010000046.1 coordinate 77,012, forward strand.
GAGCCTGCTCCTTCTGAGGGATCGGCCAAGTTCAAAGGTCCCCTGGAAACTCAAGTGCGAGCAGCATATTGGCTTGCCCTGGGGCGTGCTCCGGCGCAAGAGGAGATTGAGAAGGGCCTTGGTTTCCTAGGAGCGGGCGGCCGACAGCAGCTGCGTGAGCTTTGCCTGACATTGTTCAACACCAGCGAGTTTGTCTATGTCGATTGACGAGAAAGAACAACGAGTCAAACAGCTTCTGAAGGGTGTCCGAGATCATCCGTTTTCGCGCCGCGAGTTCCTGGAACGATCAGGAGCGGGGTTTGGAATAGCAGCTTTGACTTTCCTGCTCGGGCAAGAACAGGCGCTAAGCGGAAGCTTCGCGAATCCGTTGGCACCCAAGCCGCAGCATTTTCCAGCCAAAGCCAGAAGCGTGATCTGGCTGTTTATGGCCGGCGGCCCCAGCCATATTGATACCTTCGATCCCAAGCCGCTTCTGCATAAGCTGAATGGCCAAAAGATGCCGGAAAGTTTCGGGACAGTGAACGCCCAATTTACGAATGTAAGGGAAGCCCCGATCCTGGCATCTGGACAAACCTTCAGTAAGCACGGTCAATCAGGCCTGGAGATTTCAGGCATTTTTCCTGAGCTAGCCAAGCACGCCGACGATCTCGCCGTCATCCGCTCTTGCTATCATGATGCCTTCAACCATTCACCAGCGCAGTACGTGGTGACTACGGGGCATGCTCTGCTGGGCAAGCCCAGTGTGGGAGCTTGGGTTGTCTATGGCTTGGGGAGCGAAACTCAAAATATGCCTGCGTTTGTCGTGTTGCTGTCAGGCGCAATCAAGTCAGGGCCGCCAGCATTCGGTTCCGGCTTCCTGCCCGCGACGTATCAGGGAACGGTGTTGCGGGCTACCGGTACTCCCATCTTGAACCTGACGCCAGCTGCCGAGATCGGCAGCCGCAGGCAGCGGGAGATGATTGATCTCATTAACTGGCACAACGAAAGGCATCTCGCGGCCCGCGGAGCCGACAGCGATCTTTCAGCGCGAATCGCCTCCTACGAGCTGGCCTATCGGATGCAAACCGAGGCGCCAGCTGTGATGGATATTTCGGGCGAAAATGAGGCGACTCGCCGACTCTATGGATTGGATGAGCCCGAAACACAGGATTATGGCGCCAAATGTCTCCTAGCCCGCAGATTGGTGGAGAAGGGAGTGCGGTTCATCCAGGTCTATTCAGGCAATTCATTGCTGGATATGCGTGAGGATTGGGACGGACACCAGTATTGCGACAGCCTTCATCAGAAAATGGGACGTCGGGTGGATAAGCCCATATCCGGATTGTTGACTGATCTGAAGCAGCGAGGTTTGCTTGAGGAAACCCTGGTCATTTGGGGCGGCGAGTTCGGAAGAACTCCCGTAACTGACGGCAACGCTGGCAATGGCCGGGACCATAATCCATACGGGTTTAGCATGTGGATGGCAGGCGGCGGGATTCGAGGAGGCAAAATCATCGGAGCGACCGACGAATTGGGCTTGAGAGCGTTTGAACAACCGAAGCATATCCATGATGTGCACGCGACACTCCTCAGTCTTCTCGGCGTCGATCACAAGAAGCTCACCTTTCTCTTCCAGGGGCGACAGCAACGCCTGACAGACATCGGTGGAGATCATGACTTCTCCAAGGAGTTACTCGCCTGACTCCGCTCGGCCAGGCTGCCTTCGTCTTGGAGCGGCTGAAGCTCTTCGGTCGTTTCATTCTTAATCGGTCTTGGATTCAGTGTTCTCTCCATGAGGGAAGTGAACCAAGAGGGCATCATGGAGCATAGTAAAGAAAGAAGGCAGTCTCAGAAACAGTTGAAGTTAAGAGGGGTGCTCCCGTGAAATCGATCAGGATTCGCGCTACGAATTCCAACTTTGAGCGTGACCCTTTGATAAGGCCTTTTGGCTTCAAAGGTGGGTACATCACCGAAATCTGGCAGACCGCAGCCCTAGTGGAAAGCGAGTCAGGAATCAAGAGAATAGGAATCGCTACCCAAAGTGTTCTGTGGTCGGATGCTTCTGTGTTTGAATCTCATTCGGAGCCGGCAGGCAACGCGCTGATGTATGCGATGACTGAAAGAGCCTTAAGAGCCGCCCGGGACAGTTCGTTCAGAGATCCCATCGAGCTCCTGGAGAACGTTCTTGAGCACGTCTACGACTATGGGCGAAGAATCACAGGACTTCAGAACCTAAGAAAGACCTTTGCACTCAATGCCCTCGTAGCGCTCGATAACTCAGCCTGGCTCCTATATGCCGACGAGAACGGAATCGCTGACTTCGATACGATGATTCCAGGCGCTTATGCTGCGGCCCTGGCCAATCGTCACAAGCAGGTTGCAAGCGCTCCTCTGATGTCTTATGCCGTGCCAATCCAGGAGATTGAGGAGGCGGCCAACCAAGGTTACTTTCTGATGAAAATCAAGATCGGCCAGCCAGGCAGCCAAGAGGAGATGTTGAAAAAGGACAAGGAGAGAATTGAAGCAATCCACAAGGCGATTGGAGGCATTGAAACTTCACACTCTCCGAATGGGAGGATTCCGTATTATTTTGATGCGAATGGCCGGTATGAGAAAAAGGAGACCCTGCAAAGGTTGCTGGATCATGCCAGGGCAATCAAGGCCTTCGACCAGATTGTCCTCCTCGAGGAACCTTTCCCCGAGGAGTATGAGGAAGATGTCGGTGATTTAGGAGTGAGAATTGCCGCTGATGAAAGCGCACATACAGACAAGGATGCGAGAAGAAGAATCGAGATGGGTTACCGGGCTATGGCTCTAAAGCCCATAGCAAAGACTCTGAGCATGTCGTTGAAGGTCGCTAAGGTCGCCCATGAGAACAACGTTCCTTGCTTTTGCGCGGATTTGACGGTCAACCCTATTCTTGTCGATTGGAACAAGAACGTAGCTGCCAGACTGGCACCCTTTCCAGGCCTTGGGCTGGGTCTCCTCGAGACCAATGGTCATCAAAACTATCGGCACTGGAAGCAAATGCAAGGCTATCATCCCTGCGCCGGAGCTTCCTGGATGGAATCAGAAAAGGGAGTATTCAATCTGAATGAGGATTTCTACCACAGAAGCGGCGGAATCTTTTTGCCCTCTCGGCATTACAAGGAGTTATTCGAGCGTCTCTAAGCAACACTGATCTGTTGTCATCCAACAACGCCTTTGCCTTCTGGTTTCAATGCTGCACCACGGGTGGTCATTCCTACCCTCGCTAAACAGGAAGGCCGTTGACTTCACAAACTCAATCGGACTCAAAAGAACATGTGCGAGCTGGTGAGGGATCCCTGCTGTTAACCGTCCGCTCGCATCGAAAACCAGAGAGCTGCAACCTCTCTCGAGAAAGAGGATCCTGCAACTGATGAAATTGACTGATAAAGCCGCGCTCATTACCGGAGGGACAAAGGGCATTGGGGCCTCGACGGCTGTTGCATTGGCACGGGCTGGGTCACATATAGCGATCAACGGCAGAGTGGCGGACAAGGCAGCGGCCGACGTAGTATCCCGGGTGGAAGCTGAAGGTCGTCGCTGCGTTGTGGTGACGGCTGACCTGACCTTGAAGGAAGAGTCGGTGCGCTGCGTCCATGAAGCTGCAGAGGCACTGGGAGGATTGAATGTGCTGATCCACTGTGCTGGAGCGCCGGTGCCGGGAAGCCTGTTGGAGATCTCTGCTGAGGCTTGGTACAAGGCGTTTGATCTACATCTCCATGCCCCATTTCATCTTTGTCGTTCCGCTATCCCACTCATGAAGAGGAGGAACGAAGGAACGATAGTCTTCGTGTCATCGGCCGCCGGTTTTCGCGGTTGTACCGGGAGCATTGCTTATGGAGTAGTCAAAGGCGCTCTGCCCCAGTTCGCTCGAGCCTTGGCACGCGAGCTTGCCGACGACAACATCCGCGTCAACTGTGTTGCGCCTGGCGTCATTCGGACCCGATTTCAGGACACGTTGACTGCGGCGCAGGTCGAGAACAATCTTGCGAATCGGATTCCGCTCCATCGCGAAGGCACCCCGGAGGATGTGGCCGAGGCTATTGTCATGCTCGTCAGAAATGACTTCATTACCGGGGAGACGATTGCTATAGATGGCGGCATGACCATGCGAATGGTCTAGAACTTCGTTTTCATGTACAATTCTCTTTGCCGCTCAGAGCATGGGTATCCTGCCCATGCCGGAACCCTTCCTCTTTGTGGTGAAAACAAAACGTAGAACCGAAACTCAGCCCAAACTCGGCGGTCCGTCGGCCGGCCGCTACTTGGGCTGATGGTCGCGTGAGCTGGGCTTCCCAAGTGGTCATGGTGAGACATTGAGGTAGAATTCTCTTCAGCTCTGAATCTACTACCCGCAACCACCGTGAGCGACATCTTCATCAGCTACCGGCGCCAGGATAGTGATGCTTATGCAGGCCGATTGTATGACCGGCTAAGCACCCGCTTCGACAAAGCGCGGATATTCATGGATATTGACATGGATCTGGGCATTGACTTTGTCAAGGAAATTGAGAAGCGGGTGGGCTCTTGTAAGGTTCTGGTTGCGGTCATCGGTCGGAGCTGGCTGGAAGTGAAGGATAAGAAGGGTCGCCGCAGGCTGGATGACCCGAACGACTGGGTCCGTCTCGAAATTACGGCCGCGCTGGAACGAGACATCCCAGTTATCCCGGCGCTGGTTGGTGGCGCCAGGATGCCCGCCGCTTCAGACCTGCCAGGTGTGCTGTCGAAATTGACGCGGCGACAAGCCATTGAGATCAGTCACGCTGGATTCCATTCCGACGTGGACCGCTTGATCCGGGGTCTGGAACGAATCCTGCCCTCTGAGAAGAAAAAGACCCAAACGCCAGGCACTCGGCTAACTGCGGTGCAGCAAGACGACACCGAACTTTGCGCCGTCAAAGCCTGGCCCGAAGATGGAAATCCCGGAAGGTGTCTACCTCGATCCGGAAACAAAGCTGATGTGGACAAAGGAAGACAACGGGCAAGACATCGACTGGCACAAGGCCAATGAATACGCCAAGCAGTTGAGGCTGGGCGGATATTCCGACTGGCGCTTGCCGACGATAGAGGAATTGGAGAAGTTGTACGATTCGAAAGTCAATGGCGAGGTCAAAATAAGGAAGCCCTTCAAGCTGAGTGGCTGGTGGGTGTGGAGCTCCACGAAGGAGGGCTCGGATTCAGCCTGGCACTTCAATTTCGGCGAGTTCGGCGACGGCGAGCGCGTCTCCGGCAGCCTGGACGGCTCCTTCGACAGGCGGGCCTTGTGTGTGCGTAGTTCCGGAGAGTGATGTGGCCGCTTTGGTTATTTGGTCATTGGGTCATTTGAAAAGTTTCTGTAATTGCACTCTGCCGCGCTCAGCGGGTTGACGCTAACCTGGCCTTTCGAGGCTGTGACCGCAGATTGGACATTTGGCGCGGGGTGGTCTGCAGGATGTGTCGGCAAGCACCATTCAGAAGCCTCGTGCAGGCTTTGAGAATTTAAGGCACGAAACAGGTGGTTCAGCTTCCTCAACTCTTTGCCGGGAGTCAATACCTTAGCGAACTAACGCCCGCCCAACAGACGGCTCAGCCCAAATGTTTTGTTCTACAGCCTTCCTACCATACGGCCCACTCGTGAGCGACTGGCTCTCGTTCATGGCCAAGCGGCTGACGGCCCGCCGAGTTCTTGCGCGACATGGCGGGAGGACCCAGACCATGAAGCGGTGCGCCAGCTAAGCGCGGTATTCGAGTGACCTTCAGTCCACCGCCTCGATCGAGGATCAGTACCACCTGTGCCGCCTAGCCGAACGTCAGGGCTGGGCTGTGGTCTCCGTGTTCGAGGATGCGGCGGACAAGCAATGCGCTGGCTCAAGAAATCCTCCGGCAACTGAACAATCGTTCGTCGAACGGCTGAATCTCACGATTTTGAAAGGAGAGGTAGTTGTAATTGTTGCCTCAATTAGGGTCCAGCTTGGTCAGCACACCTGTAAGTTCCAGCGTCCCGACGTCGCTTGCCCCTAAGAACAAGGCTGAAAAAGAGATTCGCTGGCCCGGGCGAGGCACAACAAGACTCGATCCTGTGGGGGCGATAAGTGTGTACCTGACCTCGAAGTCCGAATACTGCTTGCTGACCACAACCCGCAACACATCTTGAACTATCGAAGCCTTAGCCTGGCGTTTGGTTTTGAAGTTGTGTTTGGATGCGAGGGATCTGGCCAGGTCTTCATCGTTCACAGCAACAGAACAAAGGCCTTCCGACGAAGCAACGAGAGCCGGATGGCGGTCGTCGTACGGCTGAAACACACCCAGAACGATAGCCGACGAAACACCAATCTCCTGACCGGCGAGGCTGTTCTGCACCGCGCGGCGCAGCGCGCTTGCCACGACGACCGTCCGCGTCTTTTGGGAAGCACCCTCACAATTCTTCAACACATCCTGATAGCGCGCGATCAGCAAGGCTTCCGCCGGATGAGGCGCTGGCGTTGGTTCCAGTGACTGCAAAATCGCTGTCACTTCAAGAGCCTCTGGCCGCTGGCGAACCCCAACGGCTTCGGCCGTGAACGAGACTCGCTCGCCTTTGCGGAATGTGTCGAACTGGGCCCGGGTGGGGACAATCACGATATACCTCACGTTGAAGTCCTCGTAGCGCTTGCTGGCCACGAGGCGCAGTGTGCCGGTTGCCATGGTGGTGGGGCCCCGCTGTACAACCTTGAGATGATGTTTCTCACTCAATGATGCCGCGAGCGATGGGTCGCTCACAGTCACACCGCACAACGCAACGGATGACGCAACATAGGCCGGATAGGGGTCAGGCTCCCGGTCAGAAAGCTCCTGAACAAATGCAGACGACACATGAAGTGTTCTCGCCCGGCCACTTGTTAAGGCGGTCCGGATGATTGTTTCCCGCGTGGATTCGGATGACCCTTTACAGTTCTGCAGGACATCCTGGTAAAGCGGGATCAGCGCCGTCTCGGCACGAACCTCCGGCAGAAAGGCAACCCACGCCATGATGGTCAGAAGAACAATCCAGCCTGGCATCTTTTTGACTCCTCCTATGTGAGATTCTCGTTGGCCACTCAGTTGGCCGTTGACACAACTACGAACTGGCGTCTTCCTGTTGCCGCCGTTGCTCACCAGCCTAAATCCGCCATTCGAACTATGTTCGTGATCTCGGCTTCATTACAATCTTCTCTTCCTTCGTGGTCTTCTCGAGGGAGACAATCTTGAGTTCATACTGCCGGGCTTCCCGCGCAAGCAGCTTTGCAATGCTACTGGCCAACTTCGGAATTCTTATGGATGCACACCAAGGGATCGCGGGCCGGACGCCGATTGTCAGTTAGGTGCAATGCACCAATCCGCACCTATCGCGGGAGATTTTACCGTAAGGAGCCATGCCGAATAACTGTAATTCGTGGCAGGGCAGCTCTCACAACTGACGCGCTCGGCTTCATGCACTTCATGGTAATCGGTGATAACGCTGCAGATCAGGCAGCAAGGGACACTGAGACCGCAGGGAAGAGCGAGGAGGAACGCCAAGCAGCTGGCCCGCATTCTCGGCAGGGAGTGACCGGGGACCCCAGACCGGCAAGACGGGGATCGATCGTCGAGACGATCTTCTTGACCAGCTCCACAAAGGATCAACTGTTGGGGCTTGGTCTAGGGACGCTTCTGCAGCAGCAGCGCCCAGTCCAGCCAGCCTGGCGCTTTGGGCAGAGTCCAACTGGGACCTTCCACGGGGGGCAAGGGGATTTTCTCTCCAGTGAGGGCGCTGAACCAGCTCGCGCCATAGACCCCCGGCTCGAGCTGGATAGTCACCTCGCCGCACACCTTTTCATATTCGAAGGCTTCCTGATTACCGCACATTGGGCGTGGCGGCAGATACACCACATAGATTTCGCCAGGCTTCGCCAAGCAGTAAGCTCCACCACTAACGAGTTCGTCGTGGGGCTGGGTCTTCCACCACTCGAAACTGGTGAAGAAATCCACCATGTGCTCGTAGCCCTTGAGCATGACCATTGTGTCGTCGCCTCGCCCGTTGTAAAAACCTCCCCCTGTGTCGGGCCAAACGTTGGTGCCGCGGCGGGCACTTTCTCCAGCGGTGCCGTAGCATCCTGCCATCGCGATGTCCCACGCCACCCGGCGCAGGGTTTCCGCTGAATTCCCTGGGGGTGCAGGGGCCCAGCGCGGATAGTGATCCTCATACCCGTACTCTTCGTTGACTTGCGGAATGATCCGTCCCGTTTTGATTTGGATCTGCCGCTCCTCCAGCATCAAGTCGTGCTGCCGACGCGACCAGTTCTGGATCGAAGTGAATCCGAACCAGTCCGAGGCGCGGTCCTGGTGTTTGCGATGCACCGGGTGGCTGGTGGCCAGATGCCGATACGGATCAGAGTTCACCAGGAAAGTACCCATCTCATGCGCCCATGCTTCGTCGCGGAAGCTGTCCAGATCGTCTCCCAGGTCCCAAGTGATATTGGAGAAAGCGCTCAGTCTGGATGCCGCGTATCGGAAGTATCGCCGTTCATCTTCGCTCCCGGCCGGCGCTTGCGCCTTGTGGCTATAGGTGTCCATGATCGCCGAGATAATCACGTCACGTTCCCTGGCAAACCGCAACATTCGCTCCCACTTCTGCCAGTACGAGATGTCGAAACGCGTATAGTCAATCCCAGGGTTGTGTAGACTGTCAGGCTCCTTCGCAATCCAGGGGCGCAGAAAAACTGTGAAATTGTCGCCTGTCATTATCGGTTCGCCCCAAAAAGTGTCTATGGCCCCAGCCAGAAAGACGCGCAGTCGGTTAATCTTGAGACGATGCAGGCGCTCGATACTGTTGAAGATGATTCGCTCGTCACGCCAACCAGGAAGGTAGAAGGCGGTAGTTCCATTGTGAAAGTAATGCTCGCCCGTGCCCTCCCAAATGAAATGCCAAGGAAACTTCGGATCCACTCGGATGGGTCCTCGCCGCTGGCCCTTATTGGCTCGAAACCTGCCTGTATGCGGCGTCTGGAAGTCGCCCTGCTGGTATGTGACGGAATAGGTGTAGTCACCTGGCGAGGATGGCATAAACCGGATGCGGAACAAGCTGCCATCGACCGAGTCGCAGAACCCCTCCACTGCTGTCCGCGCGGTGCCGCCCGTTTTGCCAAAGGACCCGAGGAGCTTGGCATCGGTAAAGGGGTTACCCGCATCGGGGCCCTCAAGGTTTGCGGTGACCTCGATAAAATCAAATGCCTCCACGCTTTCCACCGGCTGCGAGAACGAGACCCTCCGAGGAGCGCCCAGCAAGGTAGGCGCGAGCGCCAAAATCAGGAGGCCACTACATTTTTGATGCAGTGTGGCTAGACATGCATGTCTCATCCGAACAACCGGCGCTTCGACGCCTCCCAGGCTTCTGGTGATTGACGGGAAAGAACGGCCCGCAACTGGCCGTTTCCTTTCGAACTCTTCGTGGAGACGTGTATCGGCACTTAACGGCGCGAGCTCTTGGATCATGTGATTGTCCTCAGTGAAGGACACCTGAAGGGCTTACTAACGGGATTCATCGAAGAGTATTACCCCATCGCCCGCTCATATCAAGGGTTAAACGGCGTTCCTCCTGTTCCCGCTGCCAAATCGCTACGCTTGACCGTGTGGGTCACCTGGCTTCGATTCCGCTTGTCGGTGGACTGCATCACCGCTACCTTCGGTTGCGACTTGATTCCCTCGCGGCGGCTCAATTTAGAGAAGACAAGGCAAAGCACGTCTACGTAAAGGCTCGACTTTCCTAGCGGTTCAAGATCGACCTTCTAACCATTCCAAGACGTCTTGCAGCAAGATATTTCGAGGGTTGAGACCTCGAGGTCAGCAACGGTGGCCCGTTCAGTTTTGAACAGTCAGAACCACACTTTCGTGTAAAGAATGGTCAGAAGTAAGGTATCACTTTTTGAGGAGGCGTTTATGGCTAGAAAAAACTATTCATTCAGAATACTGTTCTTGATGTTGTTCCTTTCAAACCTTCATTTCGATGCGGTTGGACAAAGTCGCAACTCCGGGCGTCTGACGGGAACTTGGAGTCTCGACGCTTCGCGCAGCGACGATGTTCGCGACGCAACAAATCGGGCCTTAGGTGATAGCGGAGCGAACACCGACAGGATGCGACAACGGCTTGAGACGCGACTTCAGCCACCGGATCGTTTGGCCATTGAGCAGAACGGGCGCCGTATTACTATGGTCTCCTCCAGCGCTCCACAAGTGATCTTCGATGCTGATGGCCGATCGCGGACCGAAACCAATGCGAATGGGCGCTCGGTACGGACAACGGCAAGTTTAAGCGGCTCCGTGTTGACCGTGAGGACCCAGGGAGATCGCTCCAGTGACTATCAGGTGATTTTCGAGCCCGTGGAAAGTGGGCGGAGTTTGCAGGTTACACGTCGAATGCATAATCAGCGGCTGACGCAGCCGATTCAAACGCGCAGTTTCTACACTCGTGTCTCCAATGTAGCCCAACTCGATGAAACCTACTCGTCTGACCCGGTCATCTCTGCTAGCCGCAGAAGCAGACAGAGTGGCGATCATGGGGTTCCTGCCGACGTTACTTTGATGGCGACCTTAAATGAGTCCTTGAATACCAAGACGGCGCAGGACCGAGACCGGTTCACTGTAACAGTCCGCTCACCATCCCAATATGAGGGCGCGGTAATAGACGGGTATCTCACCCGGGTCGAACGCTCGGGTCGCGCCACTGGTAGCCCTGAAATCGGGTTCGAATTCGAAACCATCCGTTTACGCAATGGACAGACGTACGATTTCTCCGGCTATATTGATCAAGTACGGACGCCCACAGGTGACAAAGTGACGGTCGATAACGAAGGCAGTGTAAAAGAAAAGAGCGGGCAGACACAACGCACGGCGGTCCGTAGCGGCATCGGTGCCGCAATCGGGGCAATTATCGGAGGAATTTCTGGAGGTGGTAAGGGCGCTGCCATCGGCGCTGCCGTGGGTGCTGGCGCGGGAGCTGGATCCGTCATTCTCCAGGGACGTGATGACCTCCAATTGGATAGTGGCACGGAGTTCACGATCCGCACTACTTCCGCTAGCCAGATCAGCTAAGAGTTTGGTCCGTTAAGTTTTACTCTGAATTTAGGAGATGCGAGGGGCTATTGAAGTCGAGAGTCTCGAGCTCTACTGATACCCTGGCGACCTCACTTTGGGGGGATCGGAAAGAGCGGCGGAGCGAATCCGAGAACAACGAAAAACGAGCGTGCAACGGAGAAAGGGGCGTCCGCGCAAAGGAATTTCCCGAATGAAGCAAGCAAGACTTAGGGGCGAGAAAGATTTTTGTCTGGTTCTAGGCAACCGACGTTCACAGGCGGCCGAAATGGTGCTGCCTGCCGGGGAGTCCGAAGGCAGTTCAGACAATCGTATCCAGAAAAGCTCTTTAGCCTGGGTCATTGTGCGGCCCGCAATGTTCCAAGAGCGAACTCCACCAGGAAAACTTGAGGTAATTACTGACGTGCGTGGTATGACACTGACCCGCGTCTCGCGTGCTGAAGTTGCGGCGTTCCTTCTGGATCAGCTAACCGATGCCCGATACCTCCGAAAGGCTGTATTTATTGGCCATAGGTGAGCTTCCCCATCGCATCTTTCCAAGGGCGACCTCCGCATTCTGACCGACGAGATCCCATGGAGTGAATTCCCTGCCTTTCATGAGCGATTCATCGAGATCCTCGATCGAGAGAGCCAACTCCGGAAAGCCGAAAGTGTTCAAAGGGGTGCAGGTAAGTAAATAATCAGCTTGCTCTCCGTGCAGACCTGCCGGGTTTGACAGCCAGATTCTATCATTCAACACGCGGGGGTGGTCCGTTTCCAGCCAAATGCCAATGGCAGCACGACCGTTCATATTCACATGTCCTATAACCCGCCGGCGGGAGCCATAGGCCACGCTTTGGCAACTGTTCTGGGTGCTGATCCAAAAAAGAAGATGGATGACGATCTTATGCGCATGAAGACGATGATTGAGGAAAAAACAGTAGCTTAAGATGTCGCGGAGAATCCGCTTGCGATCTCATCGCAGGCGGTACCTGCTCGGATGCACCGTAAAGCTCGTAGACGTTCTTGATAGCCGGGTACTCGACTTCGCGAGTGTTTTTCGTCCAGTCGCCCGTGGCGCCGATTAGCAACAGCGGCCGCGGGGCCATCATAGCGGCTATCTCGACATTATTGGTGTCGATTCGAAGCCCGGGCGCGTTCTCGCAGGCACATCCGCCCTGCATGTGGGCACTGACCATACACACTGGAGCCGCGGCCTTGACGCGATCATCGACCGCGTACAACATGTAGGTCTGCGTGCCCCCACCCGATTCGCCCGTACAGGCCAGGCGTTCGGGATCGACTTCGGGCAAAGATGACAAGAAATCCAGCGCCCGAATGCTATTCCAGAGTTGTAGTCCAAAACTGTTGATGTTCCATAAGGCGCGGCGGTCGCGCCTATGTTCCCAGGATCGATTGTGCAGATACCAATACGTTGGATAGGTGTATTCTCCAGTCAACTGACGGGCACTGTCGTTATAGTCCACCATATCCCACATGAAGGCCACTGCACCCAGGCGCGCGAACGTGATACAGCGCGCTTGGTAGGACGTAACCTCATCGTCGTGCAGGCGTCCGGTATCGGCGTGGCCGTGAGGGTTCAGTAGTGCTGGGTGCCCCCGCGGCGCTGGATTTCGCGGCCGATAGAGGTTGCCTGAAACAAGGAGGCCCGGGAAGCTCTCGAAGTACACCTTTTCGACGGTATAGTCGGCATAGGTTTTGCGGTCGAAGATTCTGGCGTTCAGCGGCGTGCCTTCTGGCATTGGCCAGAGGCCCGCAGCCCAGAGAATTTGTCGTCGCAGATCCTCGCGCCGAGACTTCCATTCCTGTAGGCTGTGGTAGGAACGAACGGTGAAATGGGTATCAGTATCGGGCAGATTTGCCCATCTGGAGTCGTTGGGCTGTTCCGCTCCAATTGAGCAGACCGCTAGTCCGATGAGAAGGAGTAGGTTTGTTCGGATCATTTACCAAACTTCCGACAGCATTGTCGGATGGTTTCGTAGCTGACGGTGATGCCCCGCTGCGCCAGAAGATCTTCCACATCTCGGAAGCTCAGACAAAATCGGTGGTAGAGCCAAACAGCATGGCTAATGATATCAGGTGGAAATCGATATCCGTGATAAGAGGGTGCGTCGGTTTTCATCAGGTCAGTCCGCCTAGATCGCCTGAACTTGACAATACCCATCGACCCTCAACGCGCCGTCGTCGACTGAGAGGACGATGTCGACGGTGTGATCGTTCGAGTCATCGTAGCCGTACTTGATGCAGTTTGTGACGAGCTCTTCGATCGCGAGGCTCACGAGGCTGGCCGCGTCAGACGACACGCGCTGCGTGGCCAGCCACGATTCGGCCTGTTCGGATGCGGGACCGATGGCCTCCATTGCGCTCCGAACGTGCAACGTGAACGACGCGCCGCCGAGCCTCATGCACCGCTTTCGAGCTGCAGGATGGAGCGACAGATCAGCGCAGCGCTGCAGGCGGCGTAGCGCTTCTGCCGCACCGACATCTGCCGGTAGCAGATCACCGAGTATGTCCACTCGAGCATCGCCAGCCAGTACGGCACGATGTCCACCTCAAAAAGGGTGGCTCGGTCGGCGAACCGCCGAAGCAGCGTAATTCCGGCGTGCGCGCGGGCGACGAGCGGGTCGTCGCCCCGGTAGCGGAAGGGAGGCGGCTGATCCAGCGCTGTGACGCTCGTCAGCCCCTCCTCGAATTCCACGAGGCGCCGCACGTCCTCATCGTTGTCGAGGCGTGTCATCTCGAACTTGAGTACCGGTTCCAGCCGGGCGAAGTCTGACACGACATTTCTGGGTTGCGTTTCGGAGAAGTCGATCACGTAGAGGTTGTCTCGCTCGTCGACGAGCACGTTCCTCAAGTTCAGGTCTCCGTGGCACACGGCCGTGTACCACAAGCGGGACTCGCCTGCACGCCTCGGATACTCATATTTGAGAAACCGGAAGGGGTTCGGAAGGCGGACGCCCAGCTCGTGGCACTCGAAGTCCGGAGAATCGGCAGATGTGCCGAACAGTTGTTCGGCCCTCTCGACGACCGTGGGAAACAGCCGAAGCGGCGTATGGTCGCGAAACAGGAACACCTGCTCCCACTTCGGCTGTGCGTACCACGGTTTGAGCACGCGTGTGAACAACCGTTCGAAGAGCGCCATCACTTCGGGAACCGGCCGCTGCAGGTACTGATCGTACAGCCAGACCAGGCGGCTCTCGGGTCCGTTCACGCCCAGAAAGTTGTACCGCAACCCCGCCCAGTCTCCGTACTGTGCGTCGCCAAGGAGCGTCGTGCCGTTGTTGAGGATGAAGCGGGACACGTAGTCGCGGTTTGCCTGCTGCTCGCGCTCTGTCAGCTCCGTCGGTCCAATCTTGACAACGCTCGGGAGCGTCCGGCGGCCGGCGTGGTCGTACGCCACCGCCTTGAACGTGCTCGACATGAACCCGCCATGCAGCGGCGTCAGGGTCACCGAACGGCAATCGTGGTACAAGCGCCGAATAATCGCGTCCCATTCGGGGCGCCATTCGCCGTCGCCCTCGACGGTCACCTGCAGCAGCTTATCGATACCGTTCCTGAGCTCGCGCGGAGCAAAGACCCAGACGAGCGTCTTCGTCACGGGCGCGCACTCAGGGAGTCCGACGATCCCGCCCAGACTGTCGAGCGCGGCCTGGCCGCGGAGCGCGTCGTGGACGTCGCTCAAGACGTCGAAGGCTGGTCGAGTTTCCAAAGTGACGGCGGCGCCAACGACACGACGGCCCGAGGGAAGTTCAAGCTGACCGGGCATCGCTTCCAGACGCTTCCCAGGATCGATCGTCATTGCCGTGCTTAGCGGATCAAACGCCACTCCGGCCGCGTACAAGCCTGGGTGCTTGTCTTGGGTGTGCGCGAGCGCGACGAACCCGAGCGTCTTCGGAGCGGGCGCGGCGACGACGCGGTCGAAGAGCTCGTCGAGCGTGTCGAACAATGAAAAAGCGTTCGAGCCCTCCAGCTCGACCACCGCCGCAGGAGCACCGGACAGCCCTAAGGCAGACGCGACGCCAATCGGCACGACCTGTGAGGCGTCGCCGACGATGAAGTCGGTGATTCCGCGGTCCTCGCCACCGAGCATGCCGGCGAAGTGCGGCGTGCTGATGAAGTACCCCGGCGCGCCTGCTGCCCCGGCTACGCCGCCCAGAACTCCAATGCCGAAGGCAATGCCGAGATCACTCGCGTTGATGCCGAGCAGTTGGTCTCTCGACCCCGCAGATGTTGCGGGAGACCACCATTCGACCGTGCTCTCCGTACCCTGCAGGCGGCGGACTTTCGCGCGCCCGCGGCTGAGGGTCATCTCGATTGTGGGATCGGCGGCGGCCGCGGCACGCGCTGTCTCAATCGCGGCGGCTGCCGTCGGTACGATCCTCAACACGTCGTCGAGACGCGACACATGAAGCACCTTCTGAACAAGCGGTGTCAGAGCGGCAAGCACGAGACCGCCGTCCCTTGCCCTTAGCCGCTGTTCGAGCGCCACGAGGGAACGAATCCCGAGGCTCGAGAGGTAGCCGACGCCGGACAAGTCGATCACCCACTGGACTGCGTCGGTGTGGAGCGCCGACACCTGCTCGTCGAACTCGATGGCGCCTGGGCCATCGAGGGGCCCCTCGAGCGTCAGAACTGGGATGCCGGCTTCGAACGAGACGCCGATCTCCATTAGCCGCTCCTCGACTCTAGAATCCTTAGAGCTTCAAATGCTTGGAACGTAGACGGTCTTGGAAACTGCCCAAATGATACTCATATCTGTCATAAGATCGCGGCTCGAACACGGTATGCACGTCACCGAAGACTCCCGTGGAGCCTGGCACGTTGTCGCAGTTGCCGGACGAGCGGACAGTTCGACAGCCGAGTCGTTGAAGACCTTCTGTGTCGGGCGGTTGAGACCTACGCGCAAGTGGCGGTCGACTACTCCGCGATCGATTACATCTCCAGCGCCGGGGTGGGAGCGCTCGTCGAGGGGGCGGCAGCTGCTCGACGCGCGGGAGCCGTGGCGATCACGTCCTGCGCCCACCCGCGCCGCTCAACCGAGTCGTAGCCATACCAATAGACGAGGCGGTACCCAGCGTCAGCCAGCCACCCCGCCAGCTCCACAGGCGTCCTACTGTCAGGCGTGATGCGCTCGAACGGCTCAAAGGGATCGATATGAACCAGCACGTCTCGAGCATCCACGCGAGGAAGCCGCGTCTCACGTTCGCTCGCCGCCACCCCCTCGGTATCCACAACACGCACGTCGAGACCTGCGCCAGCCTGTCGCAGGCTAGCCGCGCTTCCAGGATCCACGTCACAGACGTAGCTTGCGCTCCTCCCCAGAGCCCGCATCGCAAGCGTCGCAGAACCCGGATACACGCCCGGCACGAGCGTCAGCGCCGCAAGGTACGCACAGCCCTCAAGATCCGGATCCTCTGAGCAAGAGACAGGAATCGAAGAGCCCCGTGCAGCCGCCACGGACTCTCCGTCAGGACATATGAAGCCGATCAAAGCGTGCGTCTCCCAATAGACACGCGGCGGATTGACGCGCAGGATCTCGGCAAGGGGCAAGTGCTTCCACACGTCCCCCAGCTCCGCAAAGTGGTTGTTCATGATCTCAATCCATCCGGCGCAAGCGCCCCACCCGGGCAACGTCGCTCTGAATCACGACTCGATTGTCATTCGCCGCCGCTGCTTTTACGGCGGGTCGGCTGCAAGCAGCGGGTTTAATTTGTTCGGCCAGTCCCACCGTTCAACGCAGGAATGAGGACCAGCTCAGCTCCTGTCCACGCTCTGCGCCAGTTTGTGCACCTGCCGTGCCACCTGACGTGGCAACAGCAGGCGATGCAGCCAGCCCAATTTGTTGCCGCCACCTGGCAGATAGCGGTAGCATCGCAGCAGGCCATCAACTAACCAGTTCGCTCGCAGCCCGAGGACCGGGCGCAGCTCGGAAGGCAGCAGGCTGGTCTGGATCAGCCGCAACAGACAGTACCGCCACACACCCAACGCCGCCCGATAACTGGCGAACAGCCGCTCGGTGAGCGCACTTGCGGCATAGTCATCCAGCAGTTGCTGGTGGCGCTGCGCCTGATAAGCGGCATAGCTCGTGGGTAGCCCAGGCAGCTCCATCGCATGGCCCAGCGCCAGAAGGGCTTCGAAGTGCGCCAGTCGCTCCCCTGTGCACATCGGGCCATAGATGATCGTATGCGCTCGTTCGCCGTAGTCGATCAACAGGAACAGCACGTCGCGATAGGCCCACTCGGGGATTGGCGTGCCGCGCGCCTCTTCGACCTGGTGGTGGATGCGAGTGATGCTGGCGATTGTCGCGGCTGCTTGGTTGTACGTACCGAAAAAGACCCGCTGAGCAAAGCCTACGGTTTCAAAGAAGCGCTCAATCGGCGCAGCCGGCAAGCGGTTGGTAAAGAACAGCCAATCGACGGCTTTGATGGCGGCAAATTCAGCAGCGCCACCGGCAAAGAACAGCAGAATGGCATCTGGACTGCCCCAGATGCGTTGGATCGGAGGACAGGTAAAGGGGTGAGATGACATTGCGCTTCCTCCACAACTGCACTATCGCTGAACAGCGTAGGCATGTGGCCAGCGAGCGGGGTTGACCGATCAGATCTGGTACATGGTACCACGTAACTGGACTGGTATCTGGAAGGTAGTGCAGATGGCTGGCCGAACGTTCCGCGTCAGCAGGGGCTAGGGCGAGTGCATCTGTCCAGCTTGCACTTCGGGCGTATCGTCGGCTATACGGAAACTGGGAACTGCTGACCTGTCAGTTTCCGGTTAGCCCGTTATACGTCCACTTGACTGGGTTTTGGTAAACACTAGGCGACATATGAGCACTTGTCCGTCGCCAAAACTCGATTGCCGCAGGATTGGTGCACCTCGAATCGAAGAATCACCGGAAGATGAAGTGTCAAACTCTACGACACCTATCAAGAGGAAAACCAGTTTGGGTCTCTGCCGCAGCACAGGAACTAGCCCGTGCCAGCCCAAATGTTCTGTCTATTGAGTGACCTCTTCAGGCAGCCTGCTGCCAGTCGTATCGGTGATGCAAGCCACTGATGCGCCTGAGCGAAACCAAGCACCCAGATTTGTCCGGCTTGGAAGAAACAGGACGCTTCGCCGGTGTGTCTTTCTTAAGAGAATCTTGGATTCGGTCTACGTAGTAGTACGAGACGTAATCTCGGATGAGACGACGCAAGTGAGCCTCGTTTAGGATGATCACGTGATCAAGAAACTCTCGGCGACAGCTCCCGACCCAGCGCTCTGCAACTCCATTCTGCCAAGGGCTTGCAGGACTGATCCGTGTGGGGTTCATGCCAGTGGCTGTCAGCAGTTCGGTGACCTCGTCACCAAACTTGCCGTCACGATCAAGAACCGCATAGCGGTAAGGACAAGATTCCGGAAATGCCTGTCTCACTTGTTGTACTATCCAGGGGCAGGTCGGGTGTTCGGTGACGTTGAAATGGAGGATCCGGCGTCGACCGTGTTCGATGATGAAAAAACAATACAAGACTTGGAACGTGAGGGTTGACACCGTGAAGAAGTCCATGGCCGCAATGGCTTCGCGGTGATTACGCAGAACGCAGACCAAAGCTTGCGAGAGTTGCCCGGAGGAGACAGGCGTCGGATATATCGCGAGACGGT
Source organism: uncultured Acidimicrobiia bacterium (assembly GCA_963752385.1). Lineage (GTDB taxonomy): Bacteria > Acidobacteriota > Terriglobia > Versatilivoradales > Versatilivoraceae > CAVVYL01. The sequence goes on from CAVVYL010000046.1 coordinate 95,720, forward strand.
ACGTTCAGAGACCTCGAAGCCGAGTTTGAGAAGTTCGCCATGAATCCGGGGAGCACGCATTAATAATTGCTTGAATTTGCCGCTTCACGGAGTTTGCCGACACACAGGTCGAAAAAAAATGACTGCGAATGTGAATCGTTACCGGAACACTCGAATGTCCCTTCTGACGCTTGGTCAATGGCCACCTTCTAGGGCTTCAAGACGGCACGCTGCCGATCGCGAGGCTCCCGTTGACTTGAAGACAGCCAGGAGAACCTTTCATCCTCTTGACCAACCTGCCGCCTCTCCATACCGGCTTCGTGACGCACTGTTCGTTATGGTTGCGTGGGTCAGTGTGGCTCTCGCCTTGCCCGCGGCGGCACAACCGCCGGTCGTTCCGATCAAGGGACCTTTGGTGGTCTCTGCCAATCCCAACTATTTCAAGGATGCCAACGGTACCGTTCTCATCCTGAACGGATCGCAAACGTGGAATACGTTTCAGGATTGGGGCAGCAATGGATCGTTTCAGGAGTTAAATTTCGATGCTTTCGTCAAGTTCCTTGTCGCGCACGGCCACAATTTCACTTTGCTTTGGATAACGGAACTGCCGAAATTTTGCGGTTTCCCTAGCACGGCGAGTTCTCCGCCAGATCTGACTGTGGGTCCTTTTCCCTGGCGGAGGTCAGGTCCGGGGCAAGCGACCGACGGCGGGCCCAAATTCGATCTCACGAAGTTCGACCAAAGCTTCTTTGACCGCTTGCGGAAGCGAGTGCAGGCTCTACGCAAGGCCGGCATCTACGTGGGCGTCTATCCATTCACGGGCGAGTGGCTCAACATCTTCCGCTGCGCCAGCGACGGTTATCCTTTCACTGGAGCCAACAATGTCAACGGCGTCGACGACGGCTACCGCGAGGGGAAAAAAGGGATCGACTCTTTGACCATGACTGCGCCCAATGCCATTACCAAACTCCAGGACACTTATGTAGAGAAGGTGATCGATACCTTAAACGATTTGCCGAACGTGCTCTGGATTGTGTCAGAGGAGGCTCCTGCGAATTCCACGTGGTGGAACGACCATCAGATCTCGCACATCAGAGCCTATGAATCTAAGAAGCCGCATCAGCACCCCATTGGGTACGGCGCATTGATCGGATCTCCCGACAAGACCATCTATGATTCGAACGCAGACTGGGTGGCGCCGCAGGCACGGGTCTCGCCGGCCACCTCTTGCGGAAGCGGGAAGCCGCCGTGTAAAGTCAACGTCAACGACAGCGACCATTCCTATTTTGGGATGTGGAATGAGACTGCGCAAAAGAATCGCAACTTCGCTTGGCAAAATTTCATGAACGGCAATCAAGTGTTGTTCATGGATCCCTATCTGGTGCACTACGCGCGCGAACGGCGGAATCTATGTGCCTCTCCGACCAATGCGATCTGCAGTGGACCGGACGCCCGATGGGACAACTTCCGAGATAACTTGGGGTACATCTTGAAGTATTCCCGCAAACTAAATCTTGCCAACGTTACTCCCCGCAGGTCTCTCTGTTCGACTGGGTATTGCCTTGCACAGACACCATCAGTTGGTGCGGAGTATCTGGTCTACGCGCCCTCCGGCGGTCCGTTCACGGTAGACATCTCGGCGATGCCAAGTTCACGAAGTCTGGCAGTAGAGTGGTTCAAACCCTCTGACGGAGCTTCAATTGCCGGAAAGACTATTTCCGCTGGCTCTTCCTCGCAATCGTTCACTCCGCCATTCAGCGCAGATGCCGTACTTTACCTCTCTGACACGGCTGGCCACGAGACGTCGACTTCAAATCAGACCCCGCACAAAGCAGTTCCCTGAGGGTGCTTCCGTCATCAATTGTTGGTGGGCTCACGTAAAGTTATTAGACTGCCATATGTTACCGCCGAATTTGGCGTAACCAATTCTGGATGGCTCCAAATCGGGAACAAGTTGTGGTTACTAAAAACTCCGTCGGCGTTGTAGGCGTTGAAGTTGAACCCTGATGGAATTAGATTGCAGGGTCATGCGTGAACTCATCTTTTGGTGCTTCCGCAATCTACTGTTGGTGGCTTGCCCTCATCTCCTTCTGATAAAAAGACTTATTCACGATTTGAAGCTGCCTATGATCAGATGACTTCAAATTCACCGGTAACCCGTTTTCAAAATAAGGCTTTGCACTGAAATGACCAACAATTGATGGCGCAAGCACCGGCTGCTGCTGTGTCGAGCGCCGACGACTGCTTGAAGCCTCCCAGTGGAAAGAATGGCACGTAGGCTATGCCTTGTTTCGCGAGGTCAGCGATGAAGCCATCGGTTCGGTGTGCGACGTTGTAAAAGTTCTGCACGCAGACTATCTCCGTAATTCTCTCAGCCTCTGCGAACTGCTGCGGGCTAACGTTGCTCAGACCCAGATGGCGCCTAGCAGATTCTAAGAGACGGTTCTTATCGAGAGCGAATACACTGAAAGGTGCAACGGGACGTGAACTTCGCGGGGTTGGCCAATCGTTTGCGGAGCCGAGTTGACCAGCTCGTCGTTTTTGAGGGCTAACCCTTGCGCCCTCTCGAATCATCCAAAACTTGGAACAGGCCGTGAACACCAGTTCGGTGGAACCTAAACCTCAATCGTAGACGCTAGGTCTTGTGTTGGAGGCACCATGATAACGCTTTCGATCAAGCGAATTCACATGTATACGGGCCTCTTGAATTTCACGACCTTCGCCATCTTCGGAATCATCGGGATCGTGGCGACGGTCTTGCCACGCCCGGCAGAACGTCAGAAGCTGCCGTCAACGGTTCAAGTCCGGGACTTCCAGATTCCCGGGGACATGAATGACCGTCAGTTGGCAGATCACATTCAGACTTCACTGAAGCTTCCGCTGACCAGTCCCACGCCGGATTGGGCGCTACGGCGTGACGACCAAAACCTCCTGCGTTTCGGGTTGTTTACGCCGGCCCGGTTCTACGACATCCTCGTGCTTGAGAATCAAGGCAAGATTGAAATGACGACACAGCCTTTCGATCTCTGGCAGTATCTCTTCCACCTGCATGAGATGACGCCGGGATGGGCGCATCCCGACCTGCGGACGCAACTTTGGGCTTATTACATGGAGTGTTCAATCTGGTCTCTGATCCTGATGTCTCTGTCCGGCGTTTACCTCTGGCTGGTATCACGGCCGAAACACCGCCTGGCGCTGGTTTCATTCGCGACGGGCTCGGCCATTTTCGTGCTTTTCTACATTGCCATGAGGTAACAGCATGTACAAGTTCCTTCGAAACACTCACTTGCTTTTAGGGCTCTTTTTTTGTTTCTTCGTCATGATGTTCGGCCTCAGCAGCGTACAAATGTCGCATCGGGGCTGGATGGAGAACGAACCAGTGGAAACAAAATTAACCGTGCCCATAAATCCTCAGAATGCTGCAACGCCCCGCGCCCTGGCTCAGTATCTGATGGACAAGCACGGCATGCGCGGCGGGCTGAATGACGTCAAGCAAAGACCTGAAGAGATGAGCTTCCTCATCGGGCGCATGGGGACGGTGCACGAGGTGCGTTACCAGCCCGGTAACACAGAGGTCCAGGTCAGGAAGAAAGTCTGGCCGTTCATCGGCATTATGGTCTGGATGCACCACACGTTCGGCCTCGACAATCCTTACGGCCCTAATGTTTTTTGGGGTGTGCTGATGTTCTTCACGTCGATCGGACTCTTGACCCTCGGAGCTACCGGTATCTACCTGTGGTTCAAGATTTACAAAGAGCGGCTGATCGGCTCAATCCTCCTTTTCGGCGGGCTTGCCTTTGGCCTGACACTGGTCTCTCTACTGTGGGTGGGCTGAGTATTTGTACGTCCGACAGCCGAGCAATGCAATGGAACTGTTGCGACCCCGTAGTGTTCAAAAACTCGATCTCATTGATTCACTATGGGAGCGTGACTTCACTTAAGAACTGATACTCTTCCTGCATGCGCTCAGTTTTGGACCCATTTCAATTTGTGGTGATTGCTATTGCTGGATGGATGAACCAGCATCAACGGCAAGTCGTCGAGTACCTTTTGGAGGAGAATCGAGTTCTTCAGGAGCAGATCGGCAGTCGCCGAATGCGATTCAACGATGACCAGCGCCGTCGCCTTGCAGTCAAAGCCAAGACGCTAGGCCGAAGGTTGTTGGCTCGGGTCGCGACGATCGTCACGCCTGAAACCTTGTTGGCCTGGCACCGGAAGCTGATTGCAGAGAAATACGATGGCAGCGCGTCCCGCATGCCTGGACGACCGCAAACAGCAGCCGAAGTTCAGGCCCTGGTTGTTCGGATGGCGGAGGAAAACCGGGACTGGGGCCACCGGCCCATCCAAGGAGCACTGGCCAATCTAGGCCACGTGCTGGCACACAACACGATTGCGAATATCCTGAAACAGCGCGGTATCGAACCAGCGCCCGAGCGAAGCCGAAAAACAACGTGGAAAAAGTTTCTCAGCAGACATTTTGACCAGATCGTTGCGTCCGACTTTTTCACCGTCGAGGTGTGGACGCCGAAGGGGTTGACGCGTTTTATCGTTCTCTTCTTCATCGAGCTATCCGCGCGACGAGTCGAGGTTGGAGGAATCGCGAGCAAGGCGAATGGACTCTGGATGAGTCAGATTGCGCGCAACCTCACCGATGGTGTTGATGGCTTCTTCGAAGGAAAGCGTTACTTGATTCATGACGCCTCGCTGGACATTCGCTGATTCCGAACCAATCAGGTTCCGGTCCAATGAGATTTTCCTGGCGACACCAGTCGAAAGATGATCTCCGCTGATGGACTTGGTGAGCGACGCGACTCTGTTCAGCGTCTTCTCGGTCGTAGGTACACTCGGGCTTTGGTTGCCGTAAATCGCGGTTGAGGCGAGCCACAAGAGGAGCTGGCCCTGCTTAGCAAAGGCCAGGGTTAACGGGGCGGATGGAGTCGAGAGCCAAGGCAACGCGTCCGCGGTCTCCGAGCTTGATTCGTGGCGGCTTTTAATGCGGGGTGGTGAGAGCGGGGCGGCTTTCATCGAGCTGGTCATTCGTCGCGCAAATGCCAGCTACTTCCGCGCCGCTCTACACCATAGACGCAGAGAGCAGAAGTCTGAATCATTGAGTTGTTTTGTCTTACGACTCTCATCTCAAGACCCAAACTCCACTCTCCACTAATACCAGTATCCGGCAACGTTCACGAGAATACTGTTCTCTTTTGCACCAAATCGATTTTATGGATGCTTCTGCAAATTTTCGCTGCTACGCGGAGCGCGGAGCCGGATTAATAACGAAAAGTCGCTGGTGTTTACTAAAACGAGGTCAAGTTCCCGAATGACGGCGTGGTCGCAACCACTGGTATGAATCGAGATTCAATCGACGCCCAACCGTGGGTGTTGGCAGTCATTCAATTACTTTACTTAGAATCAGTGTATTGCGGAGCGGCGGTTAGTATGATTACTCCGTTTGGAGTACCGCTCACTGGCTTCTTATTAATGATGAAGCCGACATCTCCTCCTGCCTGATTGAACCTCGACCTCGATTGAAGCTTCTCCCCAACACCCTCGACATTCAGGCCGATGACCTGCTTGAAGCGGTCAAGGTCAACCGGGAACTGCTATTGAGAAAGAAGCTCCGGCCCGTCCTGCGGGAGTTCGATGTCGTCGTCATCGACACGCCTCCTGCCATGCGAGCAGCTACCTTGAACGGTCTGGCTGTGGCCGACACGATCGTCATTCCAGTCGATTCCAGCAGCTTTGCCCTGCTCGGCCTGACTCAACTCCTCCAGGTCATCGCCGCCATCCGTGAAGCGCACAAGCCTGACATCGTCATTCGCCCCTTGAGCACTATGTTCAGCCGGCGGCAGAATTTGGACAAGCAGATCCGTCAGCAGGTCGAGCAGTTTTTCGGCCCAGATCTCGTCCTTCAAACGGTCATCCACAAGAATGTGGACATTCCTCAGGCTGCAGCTATTCAAAAGGGAGTGGTCGAGTATTCCTCGATTGCTCCGGGATCCTTTGACTTCACCAAATTGACTCACGAGTTAATCCAGGAGCTCGAAGATGAACAAGAAGCAGCTCAACACGCTGTCCGCCAGTCTCAGTAAGGCACTCTCACCTCCATCTCGCAAGAAGATCGAACTCAGTGCCCGCATCATCGATCAAGTCCAGCCGCTTCCGGGAATTCTTTCTCGCTCTGTCAACAGTGAACCGGAGCAGAAACCCTTCCCTCCGCAACTCGGCAAGACAAAAGCGGTTCACGGATCGGCCTCCCATAAAGAAGCGATCATTTCTGGAGTACCCTCACCTGCGCGGTTGCCCTCGACTTACTCGCACCTGGTGCCGCTCACCGAGCAGTCTGATCCCACAGCCGCACCCGCCAAGACTTTTCTCCGCCAAAGAATCGTTCGCATTCAGCGCATCCAGGACGGTTTGACCTTGGCTGAGCAACGGGTTCTGAACTATCTCTGGGAAAATGGAGAAAAAGAATCAGCGACGACTTCCAGAGCACTGACTGTCAGTCAGAAAGGGGTCGCTTTCGCTGCTCGCCTTTCGATAGTTTCGGTTCGAGCCAATCTCCGCTCGTTGGAAGCAAAGCTCTGTATTGAAGAAATCGCTTCCTTCGATGTCACCGAACACCTGGGCAGGACCTACCGTGTCGTACTCCTTCGCCTCTATCTTAGATCGCTGGCGCCGGAGCGGGTATCTTTGGGCTCGGCAGACCCGAGGCATCGAGCTTCTCAAAGGTGCGAACTCATCCGTCGTAGAGGAATCTTTAGCTCCTGAAGATTTTCGGCAAGAATCTTCAGCTGCTCAACGTTCCTTTAGGTGCTCAGGTTTCTTCGACTCCTCAACATTCTTCACAGCTCTCAACCGAACATGCTCTTGATCAACCGCTTGTATCAGCCAACTGTCTTTCCTCTCGGGATCGCGAAGAATCTTCAGCTCCTCAATTTTCTTTAGCTGCTCAAGATTCTTCGGCAAATCCCCAATCGATTGGTTCTTCAAGGACCTCCAGCTCATCGAAAGAATCTTTGCCTCCTCAAGTTGCTTTAGCTCCTGAAGATTCTTCCACACCCCCGCAGATCCTCCTCGCATTCAACCACATGCCCGCCAAACCAAGAATCTTTAGGTCCTTCCGATTCTTTGCCCTTTATAAAGAAACAAAACAAACAAACTAAACAGTCGTCGACGTCGTCGACTGTTTCTCTCTCGCAATTTCCAGAAACTCTCCAGGCACTCGCAGAATTCCCTGCCACTCGCCTGGCTGACGACGGCATCGTATCGAAGATGATCCAACAGGTGCTGATCAATACGCCTGATGCGTCAGACGACGAAATCGCCGACTTCGTCTACCACAAGGGGAGAGAGATCAGAAATCCGAAGACCAGTTTCATGGCCTGCCTGTCAGCGGTAGTTGTGGGTGCTATGCAAGGACACCGGATGGCTCTTTACCGTCAGCAAAAACAAAAAGAGCAAGAACAACGCGAAGCCGAACAGCAGAGAAAGCTGGAAGAGACCATACAGTGCGCGGGGTTCTTAGTCGCCAAGTTGGAACAGCATCTCGCTGGGCAGACGATCAGTGCTTCAAGCCAGAAGGAAGCGATCGGCTTTCTGCAATTCCATCTGGAGAAACTGCCAGCGACGATTCAGGAGCGAATTCGGAACACTCTGCAAAGATTGGATAACAGTCACCCAGAGGCTCGTAAAGGCTTTTAGAGGAAGCCCCTGTAGCTCTGTTCGGGAAAGACAAAGGACGTGGCAGGTTTCTCATGGGCTTGTCAGAATTAGGGGCCACCCTTCGCCGGGAAGCCAACTTCCGGTTAGCCCGTCAACCGCCCACAACCGTGACGTGGGCCGAACTGCACTTCTACGACTTGCCCTTTGATCCGCCCAAGTGGTTTCGTAAACAGTGCGGCGTTTATCTGGCCAATCGTCAGTGATGCTGCGGAAGGCTTCCTGGTCGGGAAACGAGATTGCGTGCCACTTGGCTCATCCAGAACCCATTTGCCCGCTTGGTCAGTCACCGCCCGTTTCACTTTGTCACTGGCATTCGAGAAACTCGATACACGTTTGGATTGAGACAGGAACGGGAGGTGATCAAGGAGGGCATGTCCAATTCAGATTCCCCAAGCACACCGCTCACATGAAGGTTGGCACCCGTTATGTAGCGGGCCTGGTCTGAGGAGCGGGAAGTTTACGGCGGAGACCACATCGGAACTACGGCGATCGTTTTTGGGATAAGTGGGCAAACCCCATGGGGCTAGCCCAGCCGGCATCACTCCGGCTGACGGATACGCAACAAAAAGTCCTCACAGCTGCCGGCGGCGACCGACACTTTCAAGACATGAACACAAATGTCATAGGTCCTGGGTACTATCAACGCGAGCCCGTACTTCCTAGTGCTACAGTACCGTTCCTAGCTATCCAACGTCGGAAGAGCTCTATTACAAACTCACAATGCTGTCCCTCCCTTCGGAGGGTGCCCTTCTGACAGAGGCGGTACTCGTCATCCCTATTAATGCTCTCGTTGAGAGAGAGAGCCATCAAAGCGCGTTGTTCACTTGGAGAACACTCATCAAGCCACATGTGTTCGAAGTAAGCATTCGCTGACTCTAAGACTCTGTCTAGCACTATCTCAAGGTCTGTATCACGCGCCTCAACCCGCTCTTTTCGGTTAAGGTGATTCACAAATTCGTGACCGACTACTTGAAGAAGATAAGGCTGTCTCTGCGTAACATGAAGAATCTGGTCCACTACTCCGGGCACATACTTTACTTGGAAATCTGCAACAGGTTGCGTTATCAACTCCTGGGCTTCTTCGGCTGCAAGATACGTCAGCTCTAATGTTTTCACATTAGTTAAGTAGCTCGACCAAGCGATAGCTCTGATCTCGCTAAATTGATGACCTCCCGAGAATAGAACAGCGATTCGCTTGCGGTGTTGAACGATGTTTCTGATTTGGTTCAGTACGTCTTTGGATACTTGCCTCCCCTCACCCAGGGCCTCGTATTCGTCAAAACAGAAAAGCATATGCCTCTTAAGGTTAAGAGAAAGCTGTTCAACTATGTCCAAGAACTTATGAAGACCGGTAAACGGCTGTTTTGCAAAGGCAACGAGCTCAGGGTTGACGATCTCGATTGAGGGAAACCGCCGCTGAACTTCGTCGTACACGGTCTTGGCTAGGGCAAAGCAGAATCCTGAATCTCCGTCCTTAAAACTCCCTTCATGACAATCGAAGTACACAGAAATGAAGTCATGGCTCAGCATGCGGGGAAGGTTCCGGAGAGTTGATGTCTTTCCTATCTTTCGACGTCCATACAAGAGCAGTACAGGTTTCCCCTGAGATGATGAAATATTGCTGATGATACCTTCAAGTATATTCTGTCTTCCCTTGAAGAGGTTATGCTGGTCCTCAGTCAGCGGCTCGAAAGGTACAAATGGATTGGGAATGGAAATGAACCGAAGGTCTTGCTCACATCGTTTTTCCTCTTCTAGTACGACCCTGAGCCATGCAGCTGCGAGACCTTGAAAACTTAACCCAACTCGAGGCTCCAGTAAGTCTGTCGTGTTCAGAAGTTCCTCAAGTTTCTCAACTAGCTCGCGAAGTAGGTTGCCCCTTCTGACTGAATCACCGTGTTGATGAACATAGTCTTGCGCGAGTTCGGAAATGGCATTTATGCGAGAATGCACGTCCTTTAGACCTCGAGGGGAATACTCGGCCTGAACTGGAAGAAAGCTCAAAACTTCCCCTGCTTTGGCGATCTGGTCGAGGCTTTTGAGCTGATCGAGGTCAGTAATGGCGAGATGAATCAGAGCCTTTTGCGCTGCTCTTCGCTGGTACGGACGAGTAGAAGCAATAAACCGTATCGCTGCAAGCCCTTCAACCCGGTCCTGCATAGCAGCTTTGAGAAGCCACGTCGATAAGTGAGGCAGAGGTACGGCTATGGCCGCATCTCGAAAGAGAGGACTTTGGCGAAGGAGCTGTAGGTATTGCCCTGCCTTGTGCGCTCGACGGAGGTTGATATAATAGCTAAGCAAGTAGTGTGGCCTAAGATACGCTAACGCCAGAACTAATAGATGGAGAAGGAAAACATTCAAGGGAGTGAACTGGTAATCTAATCCTACAGACAGACTACATCCAATCACACTTGAAAAGCCAAGGATTAACCATGGTCCTATGTTCTGCGCGGTCCTAATGGCGATGCCAAAGATCAACCATGACAGGGCACTGAAACAAAACCACGACCATAAACCTTGCCTCAGTTGGTCAATAACCCAGTCACTTCCATTTCGGAGCAACCACTCAAGTGATCCGAGTGTTAAGCCGAGAGTTGCACCTATGAGTACCGACCAAACAAGGCTTCCTGAGAGCATCTTTGCCGACTGCTTCAGACCGAGGGGTTCCTGGGTGTTTGTGAGTGTCCTCGTAATAGCGAGCGCATTTCCAATTGATAATCCGACTACAAGTCCCGCTACCGCTCCTTGACCAGGGAAGCCGTCGGCTTTGGGAGCAATCCATTTTGGTAAGACAAGAACTACACTACTGATTGAGCAGTAAAGGACACCTATCCAAAACGCAAAGGCGCGACTCTCCATTAATCCCGCGATCAGTGCTCCAACGGAAACCCCTAAAGTGAAAGGCACAGACCACACACCCAGTAGTTCACCAAGAACTAGTACTCCAAGCCAGCCGCCGAATCCGGCACTGAATCCACAGAGTAATCCAAGAGGCAACCAGATTTTGTCGTTAGCTAATGCTCCAACGGTCGCGACTAGCAATCCCATGCTGATTCCTAGACCCAAACTGGAGAAAAGAGTTGGGTGATACGTGACTGCCGAATATGTTCCTCCTAACCATTCGCAGAATTCCATTCCTAGGCGAGTGACTAATGCAAGGACCGTCAGCGCGCCAAGAATCCGGACTATACCGCCATACGGCCGGAGAACTAGGCTTACGATGAGCCATCCAACCAAGCTACCCACGGCACTGCAAACCAAAGTACTCGGCCACCGAAAATGAGCACCCGAGAGCGTAGCAAAAACCCCAACGAGAACCTCGATAAAGAGAGCACATAGGTAACATGTCGGCATCAGTCTGAGCAGGACTTCGTCATTGACCGATTCCACTGGAAGCTGCCTTCGGAAGTCCTCTGGGTCGACGATTGCGATCCAAAGGAATCCAACTGACTTTCTTAACTGCCTTAGAGTCATTTCCGTCGTGATAGAATGTCTCGGCCTGATCTCAGAACATCGAGGACTCGTTGGAGACTGTCAAGGCTGAGACTACCCCAGAATTTCAGCACCTGAAGAGCTAAAGGTCCGACGACATAGTTTCTGCACTCTCCCTCTATTTCGTTGGCGAGCCGCCGATCGCTCAGCTTCAAGGCTCGATTCTTTACTACCCAGCTACACAGGACTTGGAGCTTTAAGAGGTGTCGATCCATGTGAGAACGAATGAACAGCAACTCAGCATCAGTAAAAGGCAAAAACCCCTGATGGGCATGCACGAAATTGTAGCTCTGCTCTTGCGAGAACTCTCGTAGATTGGTTTGACCAAAAATATTGAAGAAAGGCGAGGACAATTTGCCCATTATCGACAAACGCCGAAGTGACTGCTGGCTGGCGGTTATCATTGCGAGTCTCTTAGCACTCAGATTAGCACGCATGGCATTGAAGAAATCCTCAGTGAATTCCTCTCGACGTCTAAGGGGATTCTCAAATTCATCTTTTGGCCGGAGTCTTTGTTGGAAATTGCGTTCCGAAACGTTACTAGATTCTCACTCAAGTTGTTTTGCAGCCGAATGTTTTGCGCTGAAGCGCCTACCGTTTCTAGAACCGTCCGAACAAAGATGATAGAAGTATTGAATCCTACAAGTCAAAGTAGTGAAGCCGATAATCGGGTCGGCCTAATTTTTTGGCTACCGGTCTGTGCGAGGTGAAAGAGTAAGGAGGACTTTCCAATACGGCGAGACCCTACAACAGAGGAACTCTGCATTTCTTGCAGCCGAATGAGAATTTCAGCGATTTCGCGCTCTCGACCAAAAGGCCGACGCGGATCGGTGATGGGACCTCGGCTGAGGAATGGATTGTCAATTGATTGACCGTTCTCTGGAAATTGCGCCGTTTGTGATGTACCACTATCCATATACTCCGCCGATTTGTGGTGCTTCCAAAACTCTTTCAGACAGAATCCCAACCGCCAGCGGCAACCCTAATTGCGTGGCTATCAATGCCTTGACTGCCGACCAAAGCCAGCATCCCGCGCACCGCACCAAAAGAGCAATGCCTGTCCCACAATGGCACACACCACCGCCACGTACATGGGATTACGAACGTGCCGATAGAGGCCCGACACCACCAAGTTCTCAGGCGGAGCGATCGGCGCCGGAGTGCCGTGCCCTTTCAGCGCGAACCGGCCGAAACACTCCACCAGTCCCGCCACACCCATCGCCAGAACGATACCGCCGACGACGCGCCCGGCGGGAAGCCCAAGTAGCGGAGGCTGGATGCGCCCTCGCGACAGCAGGTATGGAACCAATCCGGCAATAGTTCCGGGAGCCATCCAGAAAAACACGAACGATCCGAGTACGGCTCCGACTGTACTGGTCACGCTGCTGCTACCCCATCACGCCTCAGTGTTCGCAGAACGCACGGCGCACAACGATGCGCAGCTCAGTAACTGGTGCTTCCGTCATCAATTGTTGCTAGGCCGCCAGAGGGACTTCCTGAACAGGAAAACTGACCGGCGGGGTTGTGTCGAAGAGCACGAATATGACTTTCTTCGACGCCAGAAAAAGCTCCCTCGATGAGAAGATCTCCCTTAATGTCAGCGCCCGCTTGGTCAACCCAGCCTGTCGGGCTGGTGTCCTGACTTCCCGTCCAAATTTCAGCGCCCTGTGAGGCCTCACGAAATTGTACTGGCAGCGAACTAACTCCAGATGATCGTCGAGATATTGCTTCCACCGGACCTGACAGATCGTTCGGCGACCCAGATACGACGAGCCCTGTCGAATCGTGAGATTCAACCGTTCGACAAAAGACGTGTTCAGCGTCACTGAGTCTTCCGAGTTACCCAGAGCCTGTTTCAATCTCCCAGCTCCGATCACCGCTCTTCGCTCCACTCTGACCACCCGATCGTTCCTGCGCGTCTTGATCACCTGACCGTAAACACACGCTGGCCCAAACACTCGCCCGATGACTCTTTCGTAGAACTTGAATCCGTCCGTCGTGATGAGTGGAGTCACTTCAAGATTTATTCGGTTGGAGAGGTCTCGAAACAGGTCCAGCGTGTTGCGGTAGCTTCGTTTGCCGACCACCGTCGATGGCCAAAGCCGAGACCAAACGTCGATCACAACGAAAACCCAGACCCCCTGTTCCCTGCTCCCAACGATCGTTCGGATCTCGTCTGCCTGAAGCTCCACCACCACCGAGAGTCCTTTCACCTTTCGATCGTTGAAGCGACGACACCAGACAGCGGCTTTTTCCAGCCAGCGATGCACCGTATTCCAGGCAACTCGCTTGACTCGAGCGATGGCAGACTTATTGAGACCTTCGACACTGAGGGAGGCGACCTCATCAAAGGTGGAGCGACGGTGTTGGAGTCGGTAGTAAGGTGTCCCGGTTGTCGAGCAGAACGTCTTTCCACAAGTCCGGCACTGGTAGCGACGACGCTTTCCCCACCTAGTCGTGTAGAAGCCGTGGCGAATGATGGCTCCGACATCGCCTTTTCCCGAGGGAGGACAGTGCCTGTTGGGACAGCTGAGACTCTTCATGGTTTTGGGACTCTGTTGGCTGTAGAGCCGATAGCCTGGAATTGAGTCTCAAACTATACCATGTGTGTGACTTAAGGTTGGGTTACCAACAGTCGATGACGGAAGGACCTCATCTTCCAGCTCGCTGTTAGCGAGGGACTGGTAGATCGAAATCCCGCAGTTTCGCTCTACACCCCAAGAGAATGCAAGTCTGGCCGTGAGCGTTGTCCACCCAAAATAGAAATGTCCTCTAGTTACCAAAGTACGAACTATCTAGGGGCTTGAATTTCGTCTGACACCAAGGGCAGAAGGCGTTGAGCCTAATCAGATGCCGCTGCATCCGCCGCCGGACCTGGGGTAAGGTCACACCAGTCGTTTTTTTCAAGGCGAGCCTGCTCGGCACGCAAGAAAGCATAAGCCAGAGTGACCAGCGTGACATGGTGGTGCCAACCCAGCCAATGGCGACCCTCAAAATGATCCAAGCCGAGTTCCTCTTTCAGTTCGCGATAGTCCAACTCGATCCGCCAGCGGGCATGGGCCATGCGCACCAAGCGCCGCAGCCCCGGGACTCGCGAATCCAGTTGGGCCAACCAATACTTGACGGGTTGCTTTTCTCCCGTCGGCCATTCGATCAACAACCACTCGGCGACGCGTTCCGTCCGCGTGCCGGAGCGCCAGCCGTGTGCCGCCCAAACTGGCAACCGGGCAAAGCGAGAACGTTGGGCTCCTCGGCTCCCCTCCCGCCACGTCACGTTGCGCCAAGCCGAAGGCGGCAACTCTCGAGCGACCGTGGGCAGATCCTGGGGCGGCGGGAGCCCTGCCGCGAGCATCACCTTGCGGGGGCGGCCTGGGCGTTTGGGGGCAGGCAGCGAGGTGTGGGGATCTTGGGTCCAGACCTGCGTTTCGGGCTCCACCGTCACCACATACTTCAGCTGGCGTTGCTGCAACTGCCGGCGAAAGTCGTAGGAGTCGCCGTAAAAGGAATCACTCACCAGCGGCAAGGGCGGCACGCCCCAACCCAACACCTGGTCCAACAGCTCGCAGGCCAGTTCCGGTTTGCTGCGGAAGGTCAAGTCGGGAGGCAGTTTGACTTCGGCGGCTCGCTCGGCATCTTCAAACCAGTGCTGAGGCACAAACAAGCGCCACCCCAGCGGACAACTGGCCTCCCCACTGCTCCAGTGCAAGGTGACCGCTACCTGACAATTGGCCACTTTGCCCAAGGCCCCGCAGGTACTGTCGGCCCACCCCCACCGAATGCAGACCGGCTTTGGGAAACGAGGTGTCATCCAGAATCCACACCTCCGGGGAACTGATCAGGTCCACCACTTTCAGCGCCAACTGCCGTTGGACTTCTTCCACCGACCAGGGACTCTGGCCCACGAACTGCCGCAAGGCTTGCACGTCCACTCCCGACAGGCGACTGGCCATCGGCTCAATCGATTTGCGCTCGCCATCCAGCAACAATCCTTCCACATAGGTCCGCGCCCAGTGACGCCGCTCGCTACGACCCATCGGGGCCAGCAACTCTTCCAAGAAGGAGCTCAACCTGCGATCGAGGGCTTTCAATTCTTGAGGTGTCATGCACCCAGTGTGCATCCACCTCGGAAGCATGTCAATGATTAGCTTAGTCACTGCCGGCAGTAAGGTGCGGTCCGGGGACTGCGTTGCTTGTAGGGCAGTCGTGCTTGTCGCAGCCATAACCGCAAGGTCTCAGGGTGCACCCCAATGTGATGTCGCTCCTGCAACTTCTCGCTGGCTAAGGTCGGCCCATAGTCGGCGTAATGCTTCGTAAACAGCGCCACTATTCTCTGCTTGGTCTTGTCGGCGATCCGCCGGTTCGACGGCTTTCCTCGTCGCCGATGCAGGATGCCCCGCTCTCCTTCGACCTTCACTCGTTTCATCAGCCGCCGCATCTGTCGCACACTTAATCCCGCCACTTCAGCGGCTTGCTTCTGGCTGATCTTTCTCTCCAAGGCTTGCCCGATTAGGTGGAGTCGCTTGATCTCGCGTGGCTTCATCCTCAGTAGGTCCTCTCCGTCCACCCTGTCTCCTTTCCAAAAAAGTCAACAGGGTAGTCTCGTTCAAGAGGACATTTCTACTTTGGTGAAAGCGGACATTATCATTTTGGGACGACATCTGGCCGTGAGCGGCTTACTCTCACTGCGAACGAAGGGCTTCAAATGATCGAAGTGCTTGAACCCCGTGAGCAGCTCATAGTCAGGCTGGCAACGTGGGAAGGTATGCGTCCGGGAGAAATTCTGGGGCTGCAGGTCGGAGATGTTGGGTCAGAATCAATCTCCGTCCGCCGTAGAGTCTACAGAGGGAACGTCGATTCGCCGAAAACCACGCGATCCATTCGGGAAGTTGCTCTGACAAATGGTACTGCACGTCTGGTCAGCAAGTGGATTGACACCCTTCAGAATCGTCAACCCAAAGCGTGGCTCTTTCCATCCGAGGCACAAGTAACACCTTTAAGTCGCGACAATCTCTGGCGGCAACTGGAGGAAATCGGGCTGGAGTCGGCAACATTTCAAGTCATGCGCCGAACGTTTGCCACATTATCAAAACAGGTTGGAGTCGACGCCCACACCCGATCAGCACAAATGGGCAACACAGTTGATGTCAACGAAAACGAATACGCCTTCAGCCGATTGGAGGACAAGCTGGCAGCGGTTCGCAAATTGGAAAACACAGTCACGTTGATTCAAAGTGAGGACGATCAGGAAATTCCTGGGGTGGGTGCTTGCGAGGGACTTCGAGAAATTGGCTGAAGGGTGCCGTTAACACCCTCCAGCCAAGCTCCGCGAGGTTAGCGGAGGGGAAAACGCAGTAATCGCAGTAAAGATGAGACTCTGGACATTTCCTAAGTTGTTGAAAAGATGGAGCGGGAGACGGGGATCGAACCCGCGACGTCCAGCTTGGGAAATTGACTGTAGATTGAAAATACAGTCTATAGAGTCGATCGCGTCGGTTTTTGGCCCACAGAATCTACTGAGTTTTCAACGGCGTACCTAAATCGCTTCGCAAATGGAGTACAAATGGAGTACAGCCTTCCAATGCGACAGCCCCACCTACTGCATTCCTAACTCCGACCCTTCTCTAGGCAACCTTTAGCCCTTCGCGCCTAGCTCATATCCGCGGCTTACTTCCGAAGCGGGCACATTAGTAGCACTCCCAACACTGCTTAGAAGCACTGAATGAGGTGATCGAACCCAATGTCCCATGTTTACACTTTGGCAAATGCTAAAGGCGGATGCGGCAAGTCGACTGTAGCCTTTAATTTGGCAGTGTGTTTTGCCCGGTCAGGACACCGTACTCTAGCCATACGACCTCGACCAGCAGGGTAACCTTTCCGCCGCTCTAGGTGTTGACCTCAATGAGGTCAAGCTCACTGCACACCAATTGCTTATCGATGACCAAGCGGAGATCGGTTCCTTCCTGGTCGAGCCTCGACCCAGGCTAAAACTCCTTCCGAACTCTATCGACATCATTGCTGACGATCTGCTCGAAGCCAAGAAAGTGAACCGCGAACTCTTGCTCAGAAAGAAATTGAAGCCTACCTTGCGCGACTTTGACGTCGTTGTGATCGACACACCCCCGGCGATGCGTGCAGCCACACTCAATGGATTGGCAGTGGCGGACGTAACGATCGTGCCGATCGAGAGTAGTTACTTTGCTTTGTTAGGACTGAATCAGCTGCTCCAGGTCATCGCCGCCATTCGCGAAGCCCACCAGCCCAACATGATTGTCCGAGCCCTGACTACACTTTTTAATCGCCGACAAGAATCTCGACAAAGCCATCCGTCGCCAGGTCGAAGACTTCTTCGGTCCCGAGCTAGTCCTCCAGACACTCATTCACAAGAGCGTAGGAATTGCCGAGGCGGCCATGCTTCAAAAGGCCGCGGTGGAATATTCTCCGGCCACATCGGGAGCTTTCGATTTTTCCAGACTAACCAAAGAACTCTTGGAGGACAGCGCCTATGACCAAGAAGCCGCTCGACGCGCTCTCAGCTCGCATTCGTGACGCCATCAATCCCCCAAAGAAGAGGCAGGACGCTACGGCCAAGATCCTGGATGAAGTCGAACCGCTGCCGATCGTAACGGCCATCAGCCAGCCTGAACATGCTCCGGTTCAAGAACGCTCAAGAGACTTCAAGGCGTGGCACAACCCTTTCGGAGCTCTTCGCTCCTTCTCTGGAACCTCCCGTGGAAAACACCTTGGGCAAAATGACCACCCTGGCCAAAACAGAGTCTTCACCCTGGTCAAAGTCCACGGTGGTCAAATCGACCAGGGTCAAATCGGCCAGGGTGAACACCTCGGTCAATTTGACTACCGTGGCCAAATTGAGCGGGTAACCGAATTGACCGAGGTCAAAGGCGACCTTCGAGTCCCTAATACCATCCTCGACAGCTTGTTTCCAACCTTAGAGCCAGCTGCGGCCCTCGTCTATCTCAGATTGTTTCGGCTGTCCCATGGATACAAGCAGGACGTTTGCGTTGTTGGTCTGCAAAAGCTTGCAGCCGCGACGAATACCAGTCAGAAGACGGTTCAGCGAGCTATCGAAAATCTCGACCAGCGAGGCTTGATTGAACGAGTCGGTACTAACTTCGGCGGGCCAAACAAGGGCAACCACTTTCGAGTCCATCTTCCGGCTACCCTGGCCAAAATGACTGCCCTGGACAAATCGACCACGGTGGCCAATTTGACCACCCTAGTCAGAAAGACCACCGTGGACAAAACGACTACTGTGGCCAAAATGGCCAGCAATAAAAAGGATGATGATTACAAAAATGAAAATCATCATCAAAGCGATTCGCTGCTCAATTTGAGCACAGTCCTGAGGAAATCGGTTCCTCGACCCAAGAAACCACACAGAGAAAAAGAGAATCCGCTTCAGACCTAGTAACACAAGCCAGCATTCAACACCTCGCGCAAACCATCAGCTTCTACACACAGATTACGAAAAATCCCTGGCTGGACGGCGATACAGCCGCCTACAACGAGAATCGGATTCAGCAGATTCCGGTTGAGAACGTGAAAGCCGTCATGCTCGCCGTATCAGAGCGGGCTAGAGATCTCGAATCAACAGCTTCGCCTATTTCGTGAAAGAGATCCTCAACTCCTCTGATCCTTGTAACCGCCAGTTTCAGAAACGGTCGCTAGCCAGGATTGTTAAGAGAATCCGCGACATCCACGTCGGCGCGCACAATTACGGGATTGCTGACTTTGTCTACGACGTGAAACAGGCCTGCGCCCGTGAGGGAGTCGTCTTCGATAACGACCTATCAACTCGCTGAACACATGACTACCGGTCTCTTGCCTGATCTAGGCGACGGAAATCGTCTGAAGGAGCCGCCCCGAAAGCCAGTCATCACTTCGAGCAGGGAAACGGCCATGACGGCCGGTCAGTCAATACCGCAGATATTTCATAAGAAAATCGCGGGGTTTCAGGATGTCGCAGTTACCGAAGGGAGACAACTTTAGCAGATGCTTATCGCCACTGACAATGCAGGTTGCCTTACCCGCAACGGCGCATTCCAGAAACTTGTTGTCCGATGGGTCGTCTGGAACGACCAAGGGCAAAGTAGGTGCCAAAATCATCTCCGCTTCCACTGTGAGAAGCTCCCAAAAGGGATCGAGATCGATCGCTGGAAACTGAGTGGTCAACTCCCAGCCCACTCGTCTGTATTCGTCCAAAATGGGAGGAGAAACCAGCAGTCTGATCGTGCCATGTCGCCAAGCTTCGAGAATCTGGTAGGGAGGCCCCTGAAGAAGATCCCTGAAACGAGGACGTTGGTATCAAGAACGGTCCTCACTTGCGATTCCGCACTCGAGAGAGAGCCGTCACTACATCCCCCTTCTTCAGTTTGGCGATACGAGCGTGTTTGCGTGCTTTCGCGATGAGAACGTCAAAATCCTTCATGGATGGAGTCTGAATGGCCTTTAGGATAACGGTGTCTCCTTCACCCAGGACCACGAACTGTGCCCCTGCTTCCAGGCCTAGTTGGCTCCGGATGTCTTCTGGAATCACGACTTGGCCTTTTGAGGACATTCGAGTCGTCGATAGTGTCGCCATCGGGATCTCCTTTCTTACTTGTAAGAACATAGCTCGGATCTTCGCATGAATCAAGCTCAATTGGACCACCACACTGTTCACTTGGGATACTGTCTACCCGAAAAACCTCACGGAAGGTGGATTCTGGGGCAACCGTTCAGTACCGCAGCAAGACAGCGAGCGCGTGCGAGACTGCTGTTTTGCAGCTCAAGGTGTCTAGCAGGCGAACCTACCTTCAGCAGATCCACTCCGTTTCGTTTTTGTCTTCTTTGATTGTCCCGCAGGGAAGGGAATCAGGCTGCCACTCGAACGTAGCGGTGATGCAGTCCACCGACAACCGGAATCGAAACCAGGCGACTCGCTCCGGTCACGGCTTCCGGTTTGGCAAAGGGGTAAGGTGTATTACCGTCTAATCCTTGATGTGGGCGGGCGATGTGGTAATACTCCTCGATGAATTCCTTCAGTAAGCCTTTCAGGTGTTCTTCACTAAGAATAATCACGTGATCCAACAGCTCTCGCCGTAGGGTGCCGATATACCTCTCCACGAATGGATTCTGCCAAGGACTCCGGTAGGCCGTCTTGATTTCTTCAATTCCTGTTCCCACCAGAAATCGACTCACTGCCTCTCCGTAGATTCCGTCATTGTCACGGAATAGATAGGTGGGTTGTTGACCAAACGGCATCGCTTCCCGCAGCTGCTGGATCACCCAGGCCATCGTCGGATGGGCTGTCACTGCAAAGTGCACCACCTGGCGTCGCGAATGATTCAGGACCACAAACACATAGAGGATTTGAAAACGAAGCGTAGGAACGGTGAAGAAATCCATCGCCCAGGAGACTTGCAGGTGATTATGCAGGAAGGTCAGCCAGCTCTGGGATTTCTCCCCTCCTCCTTTGGGTTTGAGCATGTACTTGCGAATCGTGTCTGGGCAGGGAGGATCTAAGCCAAGCAGCACCAAGTGCCCATGGATTGTTTCCGCACTCCACAGGACATTCTCACGACTCAAGCGTCGGATCAGGGCTCGCGTTTCTGGGCTGATGGTTGGACGGCCTCCTTTTCGCCGAGATTTCCACCGCCACCATTGCAGGAAGGCAACCGCATGCCATTGGAGAACCGTCTTGGGTTTCATCAGGTCGGCTGCAGACTTCCATCCGCCCCACACTCTTGACAGCAACACCCACAAGAGACGAAATGCCGGGTTAAATCGAGGACGAGGTTGTCTCTTCTGCCGGATACTTTCTTTGTAGAAGGTGAGCTGACTTCGAATCGCAACCAGTTCACATCCCAGTGAGGCTCGTTGCCGGAAGAAGGCTGAGACAAAGATCAGGACATAACGGATGACCTGCCAGCTGAATTGGAGGGATGCGAGCACCGATAGAAAGAAGGGTTTCAACGTTTTCATGCCCTAAGATAGCCAGAGGCGGGCAGGCTTCACAACTTTTCCAAATGGTTAGAAATCAAAGGCTACGAGGTTTTTCGGGTAGACAGCGTCTCGTTGTGGTTAATCGTGTTTCCACCGGCTTTCACGTTGGTCTTCACTTTCATGCCCGCACTTGCCAGGGTTTCGTTGTGGTTTTGCCATAGACCACCGGCCTTGACATTGGTCTTCACCTTCATGCCACGTCCTTGACGAGCGTTTCCGTTGTGGTTTTAATCGTGATGCCACCGGCCTTCACGTTAGTCTTCACCTTCATCCAGCGGCTCACGAGCGTCTCGTTGTGGTTCACGCTGGCTCCCAGCCGGCTTTCACGTTGGTCTTGGTCTTCATTGTCTTTCTCTTCCTTTCTTGATTTGGTTTCCTTTTGGCTCCCCTTGGTTGTGCTACTTATGCAGCCGGTGGACCAAACGACTGAACGCTATCGTCAGACAACTCAAATAGCTTCGAAGATGCTTATTTCATTGGTGATATTTTGCTCCAGAGTAGGGCAAAGCAAAACAAAGGAACCTGTCACCCGTTCGTAAGAGGTGCAGGACTTCCCCTGCAACTCCAGATTGCAGTTGGAGCTTGCCGCTTGCAGGGGTTGGCCCCCTCGGCAAGTCGGTGGAGAGCGAGCAAGTCTCGAAAAAGAGGCGAGGCCGCCATCCAGCCTCCGTAGTAGCGCAGCCAGGCACCACAAGCCCTCCCATTTCAGTATGCGAATCCCCACCAAGCACTGGTTCAACCCGCCGGCATAGGGCTGAGCCAGTGGTATCTTAACGATTCCATCGGTTACGGTTGTGCGACTCAAACGGTTACTCTGCCTGCAATCTCGCATCCGGAATCAATCGGGCGCCGCTCCACAGCTGGAGTCAAGATGCTTCCTCGCCTTCAGTCCTTTGGCGGCTGATAGACTGCCCTTCGCTAATGACTCCTGAACGCTGGCAACAGATGGAAAATCTCTATCACGTAGCTCGCGAGCTGACGAGAGCTTGCTCTTCAGGATGTCATCGCGCACATCCGCTCTGGCTCCGGCGCTCAGGAGCGCTCGCGCGAAGGCCGTTGCTTCCAAAAACCAGAGACTCAATCGCGACGAGCGCGTAGGCCAGCCGGCGAGTGAACTCGCTATTCAATCGATCTCAAACGTCTGTCAGCCCATGGAGGGGTCACAGGGGGCTGATAGCCATAGCGCGCCATGAAGTCGGATACGGCAGACCGGTTCACCGCCCCGTCATCGGCCAGCACACTGATGGCGGCCAGAGCAATGCTTGTGCGATCCACCTCAAAGAAGCCTCGCAGCGCGGCTCGCGTGTCACTGCGGCCAAAACCGTCTGTGCCGAGAGTGACGTAACGATGCGGAACCCAAGTCCGGATGAGATCGGGAACGGCTCGGACGTAGTCGGTTGCGGCGATAACAGGACCGGCTTCTTGAGCCGAGACACTGCTCTGCCCAGGAAAGTCTGGGCTCTGCATTCGGGTTAAGCCGGTTCCATCGTTCAACCTCCAGCCCCGACCGCCGCAGTTCGGTGAAACTGGTAACGCTCCAGACATCGGCAGCGATGTTCCAATCGCGTTCCAGAATCTCGGCTGCAGCCAAGGCCTCACGCAAGATGGTGCCCGAGCCAAGGAGTTGCACCCGAAGGTCTTTGGACTTCACTGTCTCATGCCTGGTCGCACAAGGTACATCCCGCGAATAATGCCGTCTTCTGCACCTCCCGGCAGTAACGCATGGACGTAGTTCTCATTCATCAGGGTCAGGTAGTAGAAGACGTCTTCCTGCTTTTCGAGCATCACTTGCAGTCCATGCTCCAGAATTACGGCCAGCTCATGGGCAAAGCAAGGATCATAGGCGCGACAGGTTGGAATTGTGGAAGCCATGAGATGGCTGGCGCCATCCTGATGCTGCAGGCCTTCGCCAGAAAGAGTAGTGCGGCCCGCGGTAGCGTCCAAGCAGAAACCCGCGTGCTCGTGAGTCCGCCGCGGCCCAGATCAGATCGCCGACGCGTTGAAAGCCAAAAATCGAATAGTAGATATAGAAGGGCAGCATGGGTAAGCCGTGATGACTGTACAAAGTGCCGGCTGCAATCCAAGACGAAAGGGCGCCAGCCTCGGTTATGCCTTCCTCAAGAATTTGGCCGTCACGCGCTTCCTTGTAATAAAGAATCGCATCATGATCTTCGGGCTCATAGAGCTGGCCGCAGTGCGAGTAAATTCCTACCTTGCGGAACAGGGATTCCATTCCAAACGTTCGAGCTTCGTCGGCAACAATCGGGACGATCGCGTGGACCCAACTGGCTGTCCTTGAGCAAGCCGGCGAACATCCGAACGAAGGCAACAGTGGTCGACATCTCGCGCGTCTGGGCCTCATAGGCGAACGCCGCGAAAGCTTCGCGCCGAGGAGTTATGATCTGGTCAGCTTTGGTTGAGCGCATCGGCACATACCCATGCAGCTTTCTTCGGCACTCGTGGAGATAGAGCATTTCTGGGCTGTCCGACGCGGGACGATAGAAGCGGGCGTTATCCACATCCTCATCTGACAGAGGCAATCCGAATCGGTCCCGAAACGAAAGCATAGCTTCAATCCCTAGCTTCTTTTGTTGGTGAGCTGACATACGCCCTTCAGCCCAACGACCGAGTCCGTAACCCTTCTTGGTCTGTGCCAAGATGACCGTTGGTTGCCCACTGTGCCGGACAGCAGCATCGAACGCTGCGTGAATCTTCACCGGATCGTGGCCACCACGCGTTAGAGAATCAACTTGCTCGTCAGACAGGTGCGATATCAGCTGTCTGCAATTCCTCATACTTGCTGAAAAACCGTTCCCGATTGAACCTGGCATCGTGAGCGGCATAACTTTGAAGCTCTCCATCCACGGTTTCATGCAGCCTGCGCAGGATCAAGTTGCCGGTGTCGCGCGCAAAAAGATCATCCCAATCGGAACCCCAGAGCAGCTTGATCACATTCCATCCAACGCCAGCGAAAAGACGCTCCAGTTCCTGAACAATCGAGCTGTTCCCTCGGACAGGACCGTCCAACCGCTGCAGGTTGCAGTTCACCACCATGATCAGATTCTCCAGATTCTCACGAGAGGCCAGCGTCAGGCCCGCAATTGATTCAGGCTCATCCATTTCTCCGTCACCTACAAACGCCCAGACTTTTCGGTCGCCTGCGTTCAGCAAACCACGATTCTGAAGGTATTCCATGAACCTTGACTGGTAGATTGCGGTGAGGGGGCCGAGCCCCATCGATCCGGTCGGGAATTGCCAAAACTCAGGCATCAGCCAGGGATGCGGGTATGATGACAACCCTTCCCCTCCGACTTCACGACGAAAACTGGCAAGATGGTTTTCCGTCAGTCTCCCTTCGAGAAAGGCGCGTGCATAGATTCCCGGGGCAGAATGAGGCTGAAAAAAAACCAGGTCGGCCGTCCTCTCAGTGGCTGGATCCAGGTTGGCGCGAAAGAAATGATTGAACCCCACCTCAAACAGATCGGCACCCGAAGCATAGCTGGAGAGATGGCCACCCAGTTCGCTGCCTTGCTGATTGGCGCGCACGACCATGGCCAAAGCGTTCCACCGCACCATCGCGGTGATTCTGGCCTCCAGCGCGAGATCTCCCGGATAATCTGGTTGGCTCTCCCGGGAAATCGTGTTGCAGTAGGGTGTGTTAAGGATCGGATTCACCGTCACACCGTGACTGCGAGCATGCTCGAGCAACTTGCGCATCAGGTCTACGCAGCGCTTCGGACCGTCACAATGCAATATGTCGTCGAAGGCCTGTAGCCATTCCCAGGTCTCCTGAGGGTCGGAGTCCAAAGCTGATGCGGGACGAGCCGGGGAAGAAAATGTGCTCATCGCAGCCTCCTGTTTTAGCAAGCGTCGAGGTTATTGTAGGTTGGGGCAGTCAGCAGCCGATTTCGTTCTTTAGCCGTTGCAGAGGTCTGGCACGGTCGTTTATACTGTTTTGCCTGTCTCTAATGGCATAACGTGCTGCTGACTTGGAGATCACAACTCATGCATCAATCAGAGCTTGATTCGATCGACTGGAGTATTCTGTCTGCACTTCAAGATGATGCCCGTCTGGCCAACGTCGATCTTGCGGAGAAAGTACACCTCTCCCCTTCCCCATGTCTGGCTCGTGTGAAGACACTCGAGCGCGAAGGTTTCATCAGCCGCTATGTGACACTTCTGAATGCCCAAGCAGTTGGACTGGGGGTCAGCGTATTTGTGCAGGTGAGACTCGAAAAGCAGGTTGAAGCGAGCCTCAACACGTTCGAGAAGGCAATTGCGGCTCGTCAGGAGGTGATGGAGTGTTACTTGATGACAGGTAGCTCTGACTATCTTCTTCGGGTGGTTGTCTCTGACCTTCAGGAGTTTCAGAGATTTGTTACCGATGTATCCAAAATTCCCGGCGTCGGGAACATTCAGTCCAGCGTCGCGCTAAAGCAGGTGAAATACAAGACTGCCCTTCCACTCCCCATCGATGGATCTCAGAAGCGCCGCCGGCACTCCCGACGTTGAAGCCAAGTGCTTGTTTTCAGGAAGGACTGTTATTTGTGAAAACCAGCCGTGCACCCACCGATGCTCGCGAACCTGGCCTCGACCAGGTTCCTGGCGGCAACAGAAATGAGCTTGACGGCAGAGCCCGGTATCACCAAATCGCCAGCACGGACTCGCAATCCTTTTCCATCCATATGCAGGACCAGCCAGCGCAAGGAACTGAGAGGAGCGAGGAGCTCTGGACTCGGCAGGAGGGTTCGGGCCGCCCAGCGCACGAAAACTGGCGGGCGATCTAAGCTGGAACTTAGCTCAAGCGACGGGAACGGGACCGTTGGGCAGGATCCTTCCCGAAGACGTTCGAAAGTTCGTGGAAAACAGAAGGCCAGCTCGCAGGTGGAACAAGGATGGGAGAAGCGTGGCCCATAAACGTTGCCGATCTCCCCAAACCATTCCCCACATCAATGTTCACGGGAAGTCCGAGCCGATCGCCTGGAACGCTTCAAAAGCAACATGCCCTCACTTATACCGACGTTCTGGTGAGAGTTCATGGCTTGTGCCTGACCGAGTTCCCAAGTTCCGATCATTCATTTACAGTGGGCTCAATTAACATAGGGTTGGTGGTCGACGTTGGAGAGGATGTGAGGATTCCGGTTTGAGGAATGCCGATTAGAAGAAGGAAAAAGAACAACCGTTTGTCTCGCGAGGAACCGCAAGGAGCCACGGTATCGATTTGTAAGCTGGGAATGTATGGAGTGGACTTTTTTACTGTCATTATCCCCTACGGCCAATCGGCATTGTCGCAGTGAGCCGGATTCGTCAAAGATGGTACCGGACGAAGGGATAATGGAAGTTTCCGACTTTTTGGTTGAATCTGGTAGTAGATCATCGTCTGATAGACAGCGCAGTCGCTGCGCGAATGGTGGGCAGCTTGGCCAATTATCTGGAATTAGATGGCTTGTTCGACTTGACTTGGGATCCCCTACTCGCTTACTCCAGTGGAGCCCTCTCCAGCGCGTCCCTCCCATGCAAAACATGTGCCTTGACCAGTTCCTCGACCTGCTTTGCTTTTTTTTCTTCAAAAGCTTTCAGAATCTGGTCGTGTTCCTTGATCGACTCACCAATGCGGTCAGGCATAGCTAGAGAGAAGAGACGAAACCGGTAGATCTGGTTCTTAAAGTTCATGACAGCGCCCAGAAGCCTGTCATTGTGGCAATTCTCAAGGAAGACTTGATGGAACATTATGTTAAGTTCCATGTAGTGTGAAGTTTCGCTCTTCACAGCCTCTTTCATTTCCCTACTATACCTTCTCATGGCAGAGAGATCAGAGCGTGTCAAACGGGGTGTTGCCAAGCGTGCAGCCAAACCTTCGAGAACGGAAACAATCGGGTAGATTTCTTCCAGGTCTACCTTCGAAAGCTTAGCTACCACAGCGCCCTTCCCCGGATCCATAGACACAAACCCTTCGTTTTCTAACCTCATAAGGGTTTCGCGGATCGGGGTCCGGCTGATACCGAGTTGCTGGCCTAATTCAATTTCATTGAGCTTCTGTCCCGGCTTCAACTTGCCGTGGATTATCGATTCTCTTAAGAGCTCGTAAACCTCAAGCCGAAGCGGTTTGCGCTTGAATCTTCCCAAGTCAACTTCGAGATTGCTCAGTTTCTCAGCCATCGCTGTATCTACGTCCCTTCCAAGATGACACGCCACCAAATTGGATTACCTGCCGAGTCGGAGCAATACGCGAAGTCTTGACGGAAGAAGATTCAGTGACCCGAGACCGAAAATATGGCGAGGCTACTACATGAAGTTAGCTGAGTTAAAGAGAATAATGCTTTACGACTTCGAGCCCGGCGACATGGAAGAATGTTGACTTGGTGCTTCCATCATCGACTGTTGGTAGCCCAGCGGTAACTACCCGGTGGTATAGTTTGAGGCTCAATTCGAGCTCATCCGTTCTGCTGTCGACAAGGGCCACGAACCATGAAGAGTCTTAGCTGTCCAAACGGGCAATGCTCGTTGTCGGGGAAGGCCGGTGCTGGAGCAGATCATCCGCCACGGCTACTACAAGACCACGTGGCGGAAGCGTCGTCGATACCGGTGCCGGACTTACGGGAAGACGTTCTGCTCGACAACCAGTACACCTTATCATCGACTCCAGTACCGGCGTGCGATCTTTGATGAGGTCGCCGCCCTCAGTGTCGAAGGTCTAAAGAAGTCCGCCATCGCTCGAGTCAAGCGAATTGCCTGGAATACGGTTCATCGTTGGCTGGAAAGAGCAGCCGCCTGGTGTCGTCGGTTCAACGATCGAAAAGTAAGAGGACTCTATCGGCGGAGCTTCAGGCCGACGAGATCCGAACGATCATTGGGAGCAGGGAACAGGCGGATCTGGGTTTTCGTTGTGATCGACGTCTGGTCTCGGCTTTGGCCGTCGACCGTGGTCGGCAAACGGAGCTACCGCAACACGCTGGATCTGTTTCGAGACCTCTCCAACCGAATGAATCTCGAGGTTGCCCTATAATCACCACGGACGGATTCAAGTTCTACGAGAGAGTCATCGGACGAGTGTTTGGGCCAGCTTGTCTCTACGGTCAGGTGATCAAGACCCGCAGGAATGATCGAGTGGTCAGGGTGGAGCGAAGAGCCGTGATCGGAGCTGGGCGATTGAAGCAAGCGCTGCGGGACTCGGAGGATTCAGTGAAACTGAACACCTCATTTGTCGAACGGCTGAATCTCACGATTCGACAGGGCTCGTCGTATCTGGGTCGACGAACGATCTGTCAGGCCCGGTGGAAGCAATGTCTCGACGATCACCTGGAGTTAGTTCGCTGCCATTACAATTTCGTGAGGCCTCACAGGGCGCTGAAATTCGGACGTGAGGTTAGGACACCAGCCCGGCAGGCTGGGTTGACCAAGCGGGCGCTGACGTTAAGGGAGATCTTCTCATCGAGGGAGCTTTTTGTGGTGTCTAAGAATGCCCTATTCGCGCTCTTCAAAGTGGCCCGACCAGTCAGTTTTCCTGTTCGGGGAGTGCGTCTGGCGGCCTAGCAACAATTGATGACGGAAGCACCGATGGGAGGAGGTTTCGGATGAGCATACTGATCGATGAAAAAACGACGGTGGTCGTGCAAGGGATCACTGGCCGCGAAGGGAGGGTGATTACTAAGGATTCGTTGGACTACGGGACGAAAATTGTCGCGGGGGTCACTCCCGGCAAAGGTGGACAGACTGTGCATGGCGTTCCTGTGTACGATTGCCTCGAAAACGTCTTGGCGAAATACAGCACCAATGCGACCGTCATCTGCGTTCCTCCCTTTGGAGTCCGGGATGCGGCTTTAGAAGCGATTGAGAGTGGCATCAAACTGATGTTGATTGTCACGGAGCGAGTTCCACGAAAAGACGTAGCCGAGATATTGGCGTTGGCTTCAGAGAATCAAGTGAGGGTATTGGGACCAAACAGCCTTGGAGTCATCGCGCCCGGCAGGAGCAAACTTGGGACAGTTGGTGGATCGCTTGACAATACTTTAAGAACATTCATGCGAGGCACTGTAGGAATCCTCTCTCGAAGCGGAGGAATGACCAGTGAATTAGCGAACCTCTTAACTTCGAATGGCATCGGCCAGTCCACGTGCGTTAGTGTCGGCGGAGATCCGTTGATAGGGTCCAGCTTCAAGGAGTTGTTCATGCTTTTTGAACACGATGATGAGACCGAAAGCGTCGTGTTGTTTTGTGAACCAGGAGGAAGCATGGAAGAGGAGCTTTCGGATTATTACAGGACGACCGAGCGAAGAAAACCCATCATTGCCTTTCTTGCCGGTCGTTTCGTGGACGAAATGCCTGGCACTCGCTTTGGCCACGCCGGTGTCATCGTCGACCAGGGTCGAGGCAGTACGCGCGGAAAGATTAAGTCCTTCGAGGCCGGCGGAATTCTGGTCGCAGAGCAGTTGGGTGATCTTGTTCCGATGATTGTTGAAACTTCGAAGCGGAAAGGTTCTCACTCTGGCCCTAGTGGGGATTCTCTGGATTCCTGAGGAATAGGCACTGACAAGCGGCTCCCCTTCCAGAGCCTCCGCCGCATCTATCTATAGTTGCTAGTTGCAGCCGGCCGCCGATGAAGCCTGCCAGGGTCACGCCCCCAGCTACAAAGGTCCGCTCGACATCGATTCGTTAGTACGCAAATCATGCGCCTCGTTTTGAGAAAAGCCTGGATTCAGTCGGCCGAAATATTTCACTTTTGGCGGAGCTCGTGAACATGATCTGTTCCGTCTTCCTTGCGGAGATTGAGAACCGTTTGAAACGCAGACACAGACAGCGCATGACTGACTTGCGTAGCGGATTGGACTTCCCCCGGGGCATCCGCTCTCAGCACGTCTCATTGCGAAAGATTTGCCTTGCACAAAAAACTTGACAAGTGGTGCTAAACACTGCATACAGTATTTCCAATTCACTTTGATTCACAACCATTTTAGGAGGGAGAAAATGGGCGGAAGCTATTTCCAATCTGCGACTCAAAAAGGGCTTTCCAGTGAAACAACGCTGCTTTTCGTGAAAAAGATATCGCCCGCCACCCTTGGGATGGCACTCATTCTCATGGTTGTCTTGTTGGTTGGGTCGGCCGGAGCCCAAAGCACGGTTGGAACAATAGTGGGGACAGTTACAGACCAAAGCGGGGCCGTTCTGGTGGGTGTGAAAGTGACGGTCACCAATACCGACACTGGCATCACTCGAACAGTGAACACGGATGACACCGGTAATTACAAGGTGCTCCGTTTGCTGCCTGGCTCATACTCGGTAGCCGCCGAGACAGCTGGATTCAAGAAGGCGGCCGTCACAGGTATCGTTTTGCAGGTCAACCAAGAAGCCCGCTACGACATTCGAATGGAAGTTGGCGAAGTAACCCAGGAGGTTTCGGTCAGCGCTGAAGGTGCAGTCCAGGTGCAAACGGAAGATGCCACGTTGGGCCAAGTCGTAGACGAAAAAAAGGTTGTGGAGCTTCCTTTGAACGGGCGTAACTTCATGCAGTTGGTCACGATTGGATCAGGGGCCGCACCCATCACCAATAGCCAAGGCGGAGCCATTGAAGGGGAAACTCAGCGGCAAGGACTTTCCTTAGATCTCCGGGCAACGGGAAGTTTCCATGAGCTATTTGATCGACGGAGTGGAATCCCGAAGCGAATTTGAGCAATGGCGGGTCTTCAGGTTTCCTTGGATTCTATTCAAGAGTTCAAGTTGCAGAGGAACGCCTTCACTGCCGAGTTTGGATCGGCCTCGGCCATTATCTTAACGTTGCCACTAAGTCGGGGACTAACAACCTTCATGGAAGCTTATTTGAGTTTCTGAGAAACGATGCTCTGGACTCCAGCCAGTTTCAAGACCCAATCGTCAATGGCGAAAAACAGAAGGCCCCGTTTCGAATGAATCAATTTGGAGGATCGGTTGGAGGACCTGTATGGAAGAACCGCACCTTCTCCTGGTTTTTTGGATATGAAGGGCTGCGCCGACGCCGCTTTCAGCAATTTCCATCTGTTGCCATTCCTACCCGTTTCCGAGACGGTGATTTTTCGGATCTTAGGGATGCCAGCGGGAATCTAATTCCTATTTACGATCCCCTCACGCAGAACCCGGTAACCGGGCGCACGACAGCAGTTCCTCGGAAATGTGATTCCGGGCGACCGGATTGATAGTGTCACCAAGCAGCTCTTGACCTACTACCCTGCACCACAAAACGAATTTGCTCCGCCAGGAGTTATCAACGGGTCTTATTCCAGTAACACGACTCGCGATGATGATCAATACCATATTCGCATTGATCACAAAATCTCCGACAACACCAATATCTTTGGCCGTTACTCCTGGTATGACTCACCCATCGTTACTCCCCTTGGTTACGGTGACGCTAGCGGCGAGAATTTCTTGCTCAAGGATAAAAACTTGGCCGTGAGTCACGCATACATTTAGCCCAAGGAGCATTAACGAATTTCGGTTTGGCTATAACCAAGACGATTTTAATGTTATTCCGGATTGGAGTGGGGGAGATATCACTCAGGAACTCGGAATCGAGAATTTGAATCCTGTGCCACAACAATATGGCCTTCCGGCAACTGGAGGGGTAAATTTCAGTGGCGTCGGGCCTTTCGGGTTGGGACATCGTGAGTGGCGGGAAGTTGTACCAGTTCTCGGATGTAATGACACTGATACGAGGGGCACACACCCTGAAAGTGGGTGGAGAAGTTCGACGTATGCGTCCCTGGCAACTTGCCGAAGATACTGGTAGGAGAGGTACTTATTCCTTCACAGGCGGGTTCACCGGTCAAGTCCAAAACGGTTCCATTGTGGAAGGCACCTGGGTCAGATATCGCTGACTTCTTGTTAGGGGCCACTCAATCCGCCCAGGGAGCAATCGGCTCGACATACACGGAGTTTGACTGGACCGACGTTCACGGGTTTGTTCAAGATGACTGGAAAGTCACTCCCAGTTTGGTTTTGAGCATGGGCCTGCGCTATGAATTCCACCAGCAGGGGGTACCGCGCGATGGAAAGCTAGAAGCCTTTTGTCCGGATTGCCTTGTTGACGGCTTGCCCGGAGATCTCCTCTTGACGGATAAGGAAAATGCTTCGGGAAGGAGAGCGCCTAAGGGAGCCGTCTACAACGACTATAACAACTTCGGGCCGCGCCTTGGCTTTGCGTGGACTCCTTTCGGTGGTCATAAAGATACTGTCCTGCGGGGCGGGTTTGGGATCTTCTATGAGAACACGAAAGGAGATGAATTGAACTTTCGTCAACACCATCCCGATAAGACCCAGCTTTTTGAAACTGGCGCCTTTGAGCATCACTGCTCCTACTTTGTTCGTGCGGGATACCTTTCCTGTCCCGCCTCCAGGGTTTAATGCTGACCCCTTTGTGGTGATGCCAACTACCGTTGGCCTTACGTCATGCAATGGAACTTAAACGTTCAACACAAGCTGCAAGGTGATCTAATCCTTGAGGTTGGCTATGTAGGCTCCCCCCGCCACACGGCAACAAACTCTCGAAACGCTGGAATCTGAATCAAGCGCGGCTCGACGTAGATCCGCTCAATCCTACCCCAGTGAGTTCTCGAGTGCCGTTTCCTCGGTTTGGCACGGTACTGGGTTCTTTTAAGGCGGGAATTTCTAATTACAATGCGCTTCAAGTGCGTTTAGAAAGATCGTTTCGACATGGGTTTTATTTCGTTTCAGGTTACACCTATTCGCGGATGCCAGGATATGGACTCCTCGGCCAGTTTTGCGGCTGATAATCAAAAAAATATATGACCTTAAGGGCGACTATGGACTTTGTGGATTTCAAATCAAGAACCGCTTCAACGTGAGTGGCGGCTGGGAGATACCCATTGGAGAAACAACCTAACGGGGGTTTCTGGGGCCTTGGTAAAAGGTTGGCAGCTAAACTCAATCGTTCAACTGCAAGATGGTTCGCCCTTCACTCCGAGGTGTTTCTGGCGATCCAGCTCGAGTTGGCTCGCGATACTTCGCACGACCTCACCGGATCTGTGATGGAAATCTGCCAGATAACCAGCAAACGGTCAGCCAGTTTTTTGACACCAGTTGCTTTGTCCGTGCGCCCGACGGGACATTCGGCAACAGTGGACGTAACGTGATCTTGGGGCCAGTCGATTTTTCGATTTTCAAGAATTTTCAAGTCACCGAAGGGCTGCGCATTCAATTCCGCACCGAGTTCTTTAACGCGTTCAACTTCTCAAATATACGGTTGAAATGGGACGGTAACGTCGGGCACATTCGGTGTGATCACAGACGAGAAAGATGCCAGAGAGTATACTCTCGGCTGAAGAATTACCTTTTGATTCCTGATCCCAGATTTGTCTCCCCTCTGGGGTCGTGAGGCGACTCTCAAGTCATGATCCCTTGGATCAATTAATTAACCATTGCGTACACGGATCTGCTTGTTTCTGTGCTTCAGCGCGGATCCTGTTTGACCCTTGTGGATCAACATGGGGGGAGTCAAGATTGCTATGAGTTTGACCCTTGAAATCTATGCCCAGTCAGTCCCCTGCTCCGCTCTCTCTCCAAGAGATCCAAGTCGCGATCCTTGCCTTGGCACTACTGAAATTCATCCTCGGTGTGAATAGAAAAACTCCTGAACTTGGCCGTCTGGTTTCCTCAATCTTCGATCTCCTCTCGCCACTGCTGTGCCTCGTGGCTCTTTCCCAGCTTGACTTTCTAACGCCCTCCGCCTATGCCGCCACTTCCTCGAAACAGTCATGGAGATCGATTTCGAGCGGCTAACCTGAGAGGCAAGCTGCTCTTGATCATCGGCACTAGCGATGATGACGTGTGCTTTTCTTCAGCGAAAGATGGACAGGCGCTCATGCGAGCCGGACAAACCGTACGACCTGGTCGTGTTGCCAGAACAGCTACACAGTTTGGTGAAGATGGATTTCGCCGCCTATAGATACCGGCAGGAGAGCGTTCGGAAGTACCTTCAGGAGCCCCTCAGGCCGTAACAAGAGGCAACCACCCGCTGCGCCACGAGGAGGTGAAATGACAGACACGATTCGGGTGATCAACATGGCACCTTTTGACGCGGCGACACGCGCTCGCATGGAATCAGTTTCGTCACGTTTG
>CAVVYL010000047.1:0-78258 GCA_963752385.1 uncultured Acidimicrobiia bacterium
CTGGGCGCGGCGACGCCGTGACAGGCGCGGAGGAAGCCGGGATGCCCGAGGACCAGCGCCGGCGGGATGAGCCCTTCCTCCAGGGTGCGCTGCGGGCCATAGAGATCGGCGGCCAGTGCGTTCAGCAGGCGCGCCCGCTGGCGCAAGCCCTGGGCCATCGGCTCCCACAGCGCGGCGGGCACGACGTTCGGCAGGACGTCGAGCGCCCACGGCCGCGCCGGCCCGCCGGCGTCGGCGTAGACGTTGTAGGTGACGCCATCCTCGTGAAGCTGGCGTGCGGCCGCGGCCTCCACGGCGCCGAGCGCGTCCACACCGAGCTCCGGCGTATGGGCTGCGAAGCGCCGCCAGTGCGGCCGCACCACGCCGGCGCCGTCCATCAGCTCGTCGAAATGGCCGGCGGGCGCGGCGTACGACGCGAGGGTCGCGTCGAGGCCGGGTCGTTCCGCGTGGGCGCCCTCCCGATCCGGGACGGAGCGCCCGATGGACGGATCGGGTCGCGATGGCATGCTCAGGCGCGCAGGTCCAGAGTATACGGGAACTCGCGGCTCCTCGAGGGATGCGGCGCCACGAGACGGCCGGGGGTATGGCCGAGCGCGAAGAAGCGCCCTCGCCGCCGGCTCTCCGCCTCGTAGCCGTTCACCGGCAGCACGTCGTAGCTCCGTCCGCCCGGGTGCATCACGTGGTAGCGGCATCCGCCGAGCGAGCGGTCCATCCAGGTGTCGACGATGTCGAAGGTCAGCGGCGCATGGACGGGGATGGTGGGATGAAGCGCGGACGGCGGCTGCCAGGCGCGGTAGCGCACCCCCGCGACGAGCTCGCCGTTCCGGCCCGTCGGGTGCAGGGGAAGGGCGCGGCCATTGCACGTGACGACGTGGCGGCCGTCGGTGACGCCCGTGACCAGGGCCTCCAGCCGCTCGACGGAGGAATCGACGTAGCGCACGGCGCCGCCGCCCGCCGTGTCCTCGCCGAGGACGTGCCAGGGCTCGAGCGCCTGGCGCAGGGTCAGGTGCACCGCGCGCGCGCTCACGTCGCCGTAGACCGGGAAGCGGAACTCGAGGTGCGGGGCGAACCACGCGGGCTCGAACGCGTAGCCCGCACAGCGGAGATCTGCGAGCACATCCTCGAAGTCGAGCCAGATGAAATAGGGAAGCATGAACCGGTCGTGCAGCTCCGTGCCCCACCGCGCCAGCTTCGTCTCGTACGGCTCGCGCCAGAAGGCGGCGACGAGCGCGCGCAGCAGGAGCTGCTCGGCGAGGCTCATCCGCGCATGCGGCGGCATCTCGAAGGCGCGCATCTCGAGCAGCCCGCGCCGCCCGGCCGCCGTGTCGGCGGCGAACATCTTGTCGATGCAGAACTCGGCCCGATGGGTATTGCCGGTGACGTCGATCAGGAGGTTGCGGAACAGGCGGTCCACCAGCCACGGCGGAGTCGGCGCGTCGCGCGCGGGGAGCCGGCGGAAGGCGATCTCGAGCTCGTAGAGGCTGTCGTTGCGCGCCTCGTCGACGCGCGGAGCCTGGCTCGCGGGCCCGACGAAGAGCCCCGAGAACAGATAGGACAGCGACGGATGATTGTGCCAGTAGCCGACGAGGCTGGCGAGCAGATCCGGCCGGCGCAGGAACGGGCTGTCGGCGGCGGTCGGCCCGCCGAGCACGAAGTGATTGCCGCCTCCCGTGCCGGTATGGCGGCCGTCGAGCAGGAACTTGTCGGTGGTGAGGCCGGTTTGCCGCGCCTCCTCGTAGACCGTCGTGGTGAGGTCGACCAGCTCGTCCCAGCTCTCCGAGGGCTGGACGTTCACCTCGATGACGCCGGGATCGGGCGTGATCATGAAGTGCGCGAGCCGCGGGTCGCTCGGCGGCGGATACCCCTCGAGGAGCACGGGGATCGAGAGCGCCGCGGATGTCGCCTCGACGGCCGCGACCAGCTCGAGATAGTCCTCGAGCGCGGCCACCGGAGGCATGAAGACGTACAGCGTGCCACCGCGCGGCTCGACGCAGAGGGCGGTGCGGATGGTCCCGGTCGCCGACTCGAACCGCGCGGGCGCATCCTCCACGGGGAGGGCGGGCGGCGGGGTCGACGGCATCGGGTGGGTGAGGCATGGGCACGATGGGCTCGGCGCGGGCCCGCAGCACGTCGTACGCGGGCAGGGGGGGAACACGGCGCTCGGGTCCTGGGGGATCACCTGAGGATGGTCGCCCTCGCTCGCCCAGGGAAGCGAGTCGAGCGGCAGGCGATAGCCCATCGCGGAGTCGCCCGGGAAGAGGTACATGCGGCCTCCTCGCAGCAGCCACGCGCCGGTCCGCCAGCGCGCGCCCGGTGTCGTCGCGCTCGAGCGGCAGGGCATACCCCACGATCTGGTCGAGGCCCTGGCTGAACACGGCCCCGCAAGCGGTCGCGCTCCATCTCGTCCTCGATCCGCGCGTCGAAGGGATCGACGTTGACGGGCAGCCGCCGCTCGCGCCAGAGGTAGTACCAGACGTCCTCGTAGCCCGCCTGCACGTGCGTGGCCGCGACGCCGAGCCTGACCGCGAGCGCCTTGATGAAGCGCGCCGCGTCTGCCGAGCCGTGGCCCCCGGCCGCATGCTCGTCGGCGACGAGCGAGGCGTCGCGCCACGTGGGCTCCCCGTCGCGCCGCCAGTAGGAGCCGAGCGCCCAGCGCGGGAGCTGCTCGCCCGGATACCACTTGCCCTGGCCGAAGTGCACGAAGCCATGGGCGCCGTAGTGCTTCCGGAGCCGGTGGAGCAGCGCGGCCGCGAGCCCGCGCTTGGTCGGGCCGAGCGCGCTCGTATTCCACTCGGCGCCATCGCGGTCCTCGGCGGAGACGAACGTCGGCTCGCCCCCCATGGTGAGCCGCACGTCCATGCGCTTGAGATCGCCGTCGACGGCGTGGCCGAGGCCCAGGATCGTCTGCCACTGGGCCTCCGTATACGGCTTGGTCACGCGCGGAGACTCGTGGACGCGCGCGACCGACATCGCGTGCTCGAAGACGACCTCGCACGGATCCACCGCCCCGGTGATGGGCGCCGCGGCACCCGGCTCGGGCGTGCAGGCGAGCGGGATATGGCCCTCGCCCGCGAGCAGGCCGGAGGTCGCGTCGAGGCCGACCCATCCCGCCCCGGGCAGGTAGACCTCGACCCAGGCGTGCAGATCCGTGAAGTCCTTCTCGGGCCCGGCCGGCCCGTCGAGCGCCTTGACGTCCGGCACGAGCTGGATGAGATAGCCGGAGACGAAGCGCGCCGCCAGGCCCAGATGGCGCAGGAGCTGCACGAGGAGCCAGGCCGAGTCGCGACACGACCCGCGGCCGAGGGCGAGCGTCTCCTCCTTCGATTGCACGCCGGCCTCGTGGCGGATCACGTAGGCGACGTCGCGCTGGACGCGCTGGTTCAGCTCGACCAGGAAGTCGAGCGTGCGGCGCGACTGCCGGCTGACGGCGGCGAGATAGCCGGCGAAGCGCGGGCTGAGCGGCTCCATGCGCAGGTAGGGGAAGAGCTCGCGCGCCTGCTCGTCGCTGTACACGAAGGGGAACTGCTCGGCGTGGGGCTCGAGGAAGAAGTCGAAGGGATTGTAGACGGCGAGCTCGGCGACCAGGTCCACCTCGACGCGCAGCTCGCGGAGCTTGTCGGGGAAGACGACGCGCGCCAGGTAGTTGCCCTGGGGGTCCTGCTGCCAGTTGACGAAGTGCCGCTCGGGTGCGACCCGGAGCGAGTACGACAGGATCGGCGTGCGGCAGTGCGGGGCGGGCCGGAGGCGCACGACCTGCGGCGAGAGTCCGACCCAGCGGTCGTATCGATAGATACTGACGTGGTTGAGGGCGACGTGAATGGCCACGATGCGCCTCCCGGCTCGCTCAGTACCTGAGCTTGTTCGATGCGTCCAGCGCCGCCACCTTGTAGCACTCGGCGAGCGTCGGGTAGTTGAAGAGCGTGTCGGTGGCGGCGATGCGGCCGGCCGAGTAGAGCACCATGTCGGTGACGATGCGCTTGCCGGACTCGAGGTGCAAGACCGCCTTGCGCGGCGGGCCGTCGGCCACCTCGATCGACTCGACGGCCTCGGCGAAGCGGAACGTGACATTGCGCGCGCGCATCTGGTGGAAGAGCTCGTCGACGATCTCGCGGTCGAGAAACTCGAGCGACCGCTCCCGGCGCTCGACCAGCGTCACCGCCACGCCGAGAGCGGCGAAGATCGAGATGTACTCGATGCCGTAGTCGTAAGGATCGCTCATGAGACGCGGTGGTCCGCGCGGGCTCGCATCATGCCGGAGGGATCCTTGGCAAGGAGCGCGCCAGGAGAGGCTCCAGGGGCAAGTATCGGTTTCTTAACGAGAGCGAGGCCTGAAGCGGTAAGCCGGGTCGATGTCCGGCTGCCCACTCGGGATGCACGGCTGAACAATCGGCGGGCGCCCTCAGCTCGGACGCCGGGTCGGCCGTCTACACCTGGCCGACCCAGGAGGCCTCGGTGACCTCGGCCCAGCGCCCGCGAATCGCATCCATCTCGCGCGCGGTCAGAGGGCCGACGGCGAGCAGCGCCGCATCCTGCTGCCAGTGCTCCGGCTTGGTGGTGCCCACGATGGCGGTGTGCACGCCCGGCAGCGAGAGCGTGAAGCGAAGCGAGGTTGCCACCGCCGCCTCCAGCGGCTCGCGCAAGAACGGGTAGTCCAGCTTCCTGAGCCGCATCCAGTAGTCTTCGTAGTACGAGTCGGGCCTGCGCGTGTAGCGCCACGCCACGTTGGCGATCGGCCGCTTGGCGATCACCCCCATCCGGTATCGCTGGGCCAGGGGCACGGTGAGCTCGATGGCCTCCTGGTCGGCGATGCTCACCGAGGTCTGCAGCGTGTCGAAGGCGCCGCATTCGACGGCATAGCGCGCCGCCTGCCCGTCGCCGCTATAGCCGATGTACCGCGCCTGGCCGGCCGCCCGCGCCTGCTCGAGCGCCTCGACGACGTCGCCCTTCTGGAGCTCGGCGAGCGAGCAGCTATGGAGCTGGATCAGGTCGACGTGATCGGTGGCGAGGCGCTTCAAGCTCCGCTCGATGCTCTTCCGCAGCGCCGCCGGCCGCCATTCCCCGCGCCCCCAGCTATTGCCGTGCCCGCACTTGGTGAAGAGGTGGTAGTCGGCCCGGCGCGCGCCGACCGCGCGGCCGATCAGCTCCTCGCTATTGTCGTAGCATTCCGCCGTGTCGATCACGTTGAGCCCGGCGTCGAGCGCCGTGCCCAGCAGGCGCTCGACGGTCCGCCGGCTCACGCGCTGGTAGCCGATCTCCGAGCCCCCGAAGCCGAGCACGCTCACGTCCATGTCCGTCTTGCCGAGCCGCCTGCGCTCCATGCGAACCTCCCTCCCGGGTGGCGACGAGTTGCCCCTGACGAGATTCTACCCGGCACTCGATGCCGTGTAAGTTGTACGTACGAACAAAGCGTAGACTCAGGCCAGCCAGGAGGTCAGACGATGATGTACAGATCGCGTTGCTCAAGACGGATGAGGGGTTAGCGTTCGGTCCCCGGGTTGCCCGGCTGCTGGTCGCAGGGCATCACCGAAGAAGAGGCCCTCGAAGACATCCAGGAGGCGATTCAAGAGTATCTAGCCGTCCGCGATGACCTCCTGGAGGGTGCGGTCGTCCGTGAGGTGGACGTCACCCCGTAGCTTGTGCCGCGCATCCCGGGCGTAGGGCGACTAGCGCAAGCCGAGCCGCGCCGCCACGTCCGGATTGACGAGAACGTCCGGCCGCTCGCCCCGCAGCACGCGCAGCATCTCGCCCGCCACCTGGACGGCCGTTTGACGGTTCGCCTCGCGCGTCACGCCTGCCGCGTGCGGCGACACGATCACGTTGGGGAGGTTGAGGATGGGATTGTCGAGGGGCGTCGGCTCCTCCTCGAAGACGTCGATGCCGCCCGCCGCGAGCTGCCCGGTGGCCAGCGCCTTGAACAGCGCGCGCTCGTCCTGCACGGGGCCGCGCGAGGTGTTGACGAAGATGGCGCCGCGCTTCATGAGGCCGAGGGTCTTGTCGTTGATCATGGCGCGCGTCTCGGTGGTCAGCGGCGTGTGGCAGGTGAGCACGTCCACCTGGGGCAGGAGGGCCTCGAGGCTCGCCACCGGCTCGGCGCCGCGGCGGCGCACCTCGTCGTCGGGCACGTACTTGTCGTAGGCGAGCACGCGCATGCCGAGGGCGCCGGTGAACCTGGCCACCCGGCGCCCGACGTTGCCGATGCCCACGATGCCGAGGGTCTTGCCGCCCAGCTCGGTATTGGCGGCATCGTCGCGCGCGAACCAGTTGCCCGCACGGGTGCCCTTGTCGACCTCGACGGCGCGCTTGACGCACATCAGCATCAGCATCAGGGCGTGCTCGGCCACGGCCTGCGAGTTCGAGCCGGGAGCGTGCACCACCGCCACGCCGAGGCGCGTCGCGGCGGGGATGTCGACGATGTCGAGCCCGGCGCCGTGGCGCCCGACTACCTTCAGCTTCGGACAGGCGGCCATGAGTCGCTCGGAGCACATGGGCTCGCCGCGGAAGAGGACGCCCTGGGCATCCACGGCGAGCGCCAGCACATTGGCTTCGGAGAGGTTCTCCGTGAGGACCACGCGGGTCTCGCGCTCGAGGAGCGCCTGGCCATCGGGATGGATCTTGCCGCACAGCACCACCAGAGGTCGCGCGTCGTTTGCCATGGTCCCGGATGATAGCACGGCCGACGTCGGGGCCCGGGGCTTGACGGCGCCGGGGCGGCGGCGTATGTGATCGGCAGGTCAACTATCTCGAGCGATCCCTGGAGGCGTGATGGCGGACGATGAGCTGCAACCCGGACAGGTGTTCACGAGCCCTTCGAAGACCTTGACCGACGCGCATTTTCTGTTCTTCTCCGGGCTCACCGGGGACAGCCACCCCATTCACTACGACGTGGAATACGCCCGCACCACGCGCTTCGGCAAGCCGCTGGCCCACGGCCTCCTGCTCGCCTCGTTGACCGCGCTCGGGGCCTCGCCCGCCAGCGCGCAGATCGACGGCTTCGTGTTCGTCGAGCAGGGCTGCCGCTTCCTCAAGCCGGTCGCGGTGGGCGACACCATACAGCCGCGCCTCACGGTGGAGCGCGTATGGCAGG
Source organism: uncultured Acidimicrobiia bacterium (assembly GCA_963752385.1). GTDB lineage: Bacteria > Acidobacteriota > Terriglobia > Versatilivoradales > Versatilivoraceae > CAVVYL01. Next base: position 7,085 of record CAVVYL010000047.1, read on the forward strand.
AGGGCCGGCGGCGCTTCGTGCGCGTCGCGACGTCGATCACGAACCAGCGGGGCGAGACGGTGCTCGAGGGGTTCCATCTCTACCAGATCATTCCGCGCCGGGCCGAGGCTCGGCCGGGCGAGGAGCGAGACGGCGATGGCCAGCAGCACGCGTGAGGTGATCACCGCCGGGGCCCCGTGGCCGGCGCGCTACACCTTCGGTCCGGCGCTCCGGGTCGACAACATGGTCTTCATCTCGGGCACGACGGGCACGGACGAGGCGGGAGCGATCACCGCGCCCGGCGACATCGTCGAGCAGACGCGCCAGATCTTTCGCAAGTTCGAGCGGCTGCTCCAGGCGGCGGGCGGGTCCTGCGCGGACATCGTCTCGACGGTGGACTATTTCACCACCACCGAGCGCTACAAGGAGACGGCGGGGGTGCGCCGCGAGTTCTTGAAGGGCGCCCAGCCGACGGCGACGGGCGTGCGGGTGGCGGGCCTCCTGCGAGAGCACGCGGTGATCGAGATCTCGGCGGTCGCCGTGCTGCGTGGCCAGGTACAATGGAGCCGCGTCCAGCGGACATGCGCGACGCCGGCTCTCGTCATCGGGGAGGCTCGAGCAGATGGCGGCTGATCGCGCGCCAGATGGGTCTCTAACCGGCGCCCGGAGGCTTCGAACAATGCGAGTTCCCGCCAAGCAGATCGAGGGCCAGCTCCAGGACGTATTTCGCGCATGGGGCATGTCGGACGAGCACGCCGCGACGACCGCGGCGGTCATGGTGGAGACCGACCTGCGCGGCGTCGACTCCCACGGCATCTCGATGCTGCCCACGTACGACAAGGAGTTCCGCGCGGGCCGGCTCAATATGCGGCCGGTCTGGAAGACGCTGCGCGATGGCCCGGCCATGGCGCTCATCGACGCCGACGCCTCCCTCGGGCATCCCGCCTCGGTGTTCGCGATGAACATGGCGGTCGACAAGTGCCTGGCCTCGGGCGTGGCCGCGGTGTCGGTGGTGAACTCGCATCACTTCGGCGCGGCGGGCTACTACTCCAAGATCGCCGCGGACCGGGGTGTCATCGGCATGGTCACCTCGGCCACGCGGGGCGTGAGCATGGTGCCGACCTTCGGCGCCGAGCCCGTGATGGGCACCAACCCCATCGCCTTCGCCGCGCCCACGCGCCGCCAGCCGACGTTCTCCCTCGACATGGCCACGACCACGGTCGCCGCGGGCAAGGTGAAGGTGTACAAGCTCAACCACAAGCCACTGCCGAGCGGATGGGTGGTGGACGGCGACGGCAAGGCGATCACCGACGAGACGGAGGCCTTCGGCTACGTCTTCGACAAGCCGGAGGGCGGCATCACGCCGCTCGGCGGCACGCGCGACGCGGGCAGCCACAAGGGCTATGGCCTGGGCGTGATGGTGCACATCCTCGCCGGGTGTCTGTCGGGGGCGTCGTTCTCGCCGCTGCGCAACCGGACGCAGAAGCCGTCGGACCCGCACAATATCGGCCACTTCTTCCTGGCCATCGACCCGCGCGCGTTCCGTGCCGAGGGCGCGTTCGAGGAGGACCTCGACCAGGTCATCGACGTGCTGCGCGGGGCCAAGCGCGCCGATCCGAACCAGCCCGTGCTCATCCCCGGAGATCCGGAGATGGCCACGCGCGCCGAGCGCCTCGAGCACGGCGTGCCGGTGCCCGACGACCTGATGCCGCAGCTCCGCGCCGTGGCGAAGAGCGCCGGCGTGCCGTTCATCCTCGCGCCCTAGCTTTTCCGTGCGGAGGGAGCCGGCGCCGGCTCCTTCCGCGCTCACCCCTCGCCTCCGGCAGATGGCGTCACTCGAGGCCCGCTGCCCCAACATCGAGCGCTCGCGCCGACGCGGCGCGCTGGCGAGCACGCGCCGGGACTCGATGTGACTCTCGGTTTCCGAAGGGTTCACCTGGGATGTTGGCATAACGCTTGACGTTATCAAGGAGCGTGCCTATGCTTCCTTTGATGATCCGCAGCTTCCGGGACCGGGACGCCGAGCGGATCTTCCGGCGGGAGCGGACGCGGCGGCTCGCGCCGGACGTCCAGCGGATGGCCCAGAGGAAGCTCGCGGTGCTGGATGCAGCGGAGTCACTCCAGGATCTTCGCGTTCCACCGGGCAATCGACTCGAGAAGCTTTCCGGCGATCGTGATGGGCAGCAGAGCATCCGGATCAACGACCAATGGCGGCTTTGCTTTCGTTGGCGTGACGGAGATGCCCACGACGTTGAGATCACCGATTACCACTAAGGAGATCGGGCATGGCGAGGAAACTAACACCAGTGCATCCGGGTGAGGTGCTCCTCGAGGAATTTCTGAAGCCGATGGGCATCAGCCAATACAAGCTGGCGTTGGACATCTCAGTCCCTCCTCGCCGCATCAACGAGATCGTGCTCGGAAAGCGTACAGTCACGGCGGACACGGCCCTCCGCTTGTCCCGGCACCTCGGGACCTCGGAGCGCTTCTGGCTAAACCTCCAGGCCCGCTACGACCTCGAGATGGAGAAGGACCGCCTTGGCCGGCGGCTCACCCGAGAGGTTCGAGTCCTGGTTCCCAGGTAGCCCTTCAGCGTAGATCGAGGGCAGCCGGCGCTGGCCTGCTCATTGCGGGGGCGATGATGGCGGCGTCCGCCTGATCCCTCCGGTCGAGAAGTAGTGGTGTAAGTCCCTGCTGGACAAGCTCGTGTCGCCATCTGCACCGCGTTCAGGGCCTTCTGGCACGGCATCTGCTCTCCTCATGCGAAGAGCGCATCGAAGGCTCAGACAGGCGCCGTTGCTTGTAGCCGAGCGACGGCGCCTATCTTTTTGCGAGGAGGAAGTGGAGATGAACGAGCTGACGGGTCTGATGATCGGAGTCGCGCCGGTATTGACGGCGCTCGCATGGTGCAATCTGCGCGACCGCCGCGATCGAGCTCGCCAACAAGGTGCGAGCCCATATGAGTGCGACGGTGAACAGGGTGCTCGGCGGCGAGTCGCTCGTCGCCATTCGCGTCGAGCCGGCGCTGGGCCGGCGTCTCGGGCGCGTGCACCTGTCGGCGCCGAGAGCCCACGAGAGCCTCATCGCGCAGGTCTCGGGCGCGGTGCTGCGGGCCATGCCCGCCGACTACGAGCTGGTCGTGCACGGGGCACCGGCCCTGGCCGGTCGATAGGAGGCATCGCGATGGCCAAGCGAATCTTGCTGGTGGTGAGGGAAGGGGCGCATGCGGCGCGGGTGAGCGCCGCGCTCTCCGCGGGCCGGCTCGCGCGCGAGAGCGGCGGCACGGTCCGCATGATGTACGCGAGCCCGCTGCCGCCGGCGCGGATGGATCGGCACGATCGGATCGTGGCGAACACCGATCAGGAGATGATGCGCATCTCCGGCGAGGGCCAGGATTGCCTTGCCCGTCTCGCGGCGGAGATCGCGGACGTGCCCGTCGAGCGCGTCGTGCGGTTCGGCCGGCTCAAAGACGAGGTGCGCGTCGAGGCCGAGGCGTTCGCGGCCGATCTGGTGGCCCTGGCCGCGCCGCTGTCACCCGGGCTGTGGCACCGCGCATTGGCGTGGTATCTCGGGCGCGTGGCGCTCGCCTCGAAGACGCCGGTCGTGCTGCTCCCGGTCTCCGCGCAGGGGCCGGAGCGCGGCTCGCGCGACGCGGTGGCCATGCCCGCCCACTAGCTCCGCCAATTCGCGCGGAGGAGGCGTCGATCCGGCGCGCCCTCCGCTCTCTATCCGTCCGACCTCTGCGCTCCGCGGGGAGGGGGCGGCCGGCGCGATCGCGGCCGGCTAGCCTGGCGTGATCGCGCTAATGCCCACATCGTCGATGACCCGGGTCGCCCGCACCAGCACCGACGCGGGGATAGTGAGTCCGAGGGCCCTGGCGGTCTTGCGATTCACGACCAGCTCGAACTTGTTCGCCTGCTCGACGGGCAAGATCCGCTGGCTTGGCACCTTTGAGGATCTTGTCGACCAGCCTCGCCGCCTGACGGCCCAGCTCGTGGCGGTCGCGGCGTAGCTGGCGAGGCCTCCCCGCTCCACATAGAACGGACTGTGGAACATCGTCGGGACCGTTGGCTTGGCCCCGGCCTCCAGGATGAACCCGGGAATGTTCAGCGAATGGAGCCGGGGCGAAAGATTCCGTCCACGTTCGCCCTTCCGGATCCCGACAATCGCGGCCCGCGCCTCGTCCTGCGTCCTCACCGGCCGTTCCACCAGCGTGAGGCCGAGGCGGCGCGCGGCGTCGCGGTGCACGCGGAGCGAGGGCGGCGGCGAGCGGATTCGCCGCGTCGTAGGCGAACAGGACGCGTTTGAGACCAGGCACCATGTCGCGGAAGATCTCCATCCGCTTCGGCGCCAGCTCGACGTCGAGATCCGCGATGCCCGTGATGTTGCCCCCGGGGCGCGCGAAGCTCTTCACCAGTCCCGACTTCCACCGGGTCGCTGCCGCCGACGAAGATGATCGGGATTCGATCGGTCGCCATCTGAGCAGCCCTGGCGGCATTGCTCGTTTCACCCGCCACGATGAGGTCCACGCCGAGCCTGACCAGGTCGCGGGCCGCCGCCGGCAGCTCGGCGGGGTTTCCCTGAGTGAAGCGCACCCCGATCGTGAAGTCCCTGTCCTCGCGGTAACCGAGCTCCCGCAATCCGTCGCGCAGTCCGACGATCAGGGTTGTCGGTCCCCACGATTCCGTCAGCGCTCCAATCCGAACCGGGCTCGTCCGCTGGGCTTCGGTCGCGCCGCCGTCCACCCGGAGATCGCCAGCACGATGGTCAACGCGAGCCGATGGTGGCGCCGCGCGTCATTCCGGACCGGTCACTGGTGCCGGCTCAGCCAGCAGGGCATCGAAGAGCGCGCGGGCGGGCGGGCTGCCCCACTCGCGGATCCGATCGCGAACGCGACAGCGCGTCCATCCCGGCCACGAGGAAGGTCGCCGGCAAACCGACCACTCCGTAGAGCGCGCCGATCTTTCCGTCCAAGTCGAGCACGAGTGGGAAGGTCAGGCTCAGCTCCCGCGTAGCGCGAGACGGTCTCCTTCTTCTCGCGGGCGTTGACGACGAGATGGGTAGGCCTGGGACTGAAGTCGCGGTGCTGACGCTCCAGACGGGCATTTCCGGCCGCTCGGGGCACCAGGTGGTGCAGAAGTTCACGAGGATGACCTTCACCCGACAGAGCGGCCATGGAGATTCGCCGAGCATCGACAGTGCGCCGTTGAAGTGGGGGAGGCGTGGTGCGGGAGGGGTGGCCGACGAGATGAAGAGGTTCAGCAGCGATGCGACGTCCGGCTCCGCGCGCGCAGTGTCGAACGGTGCGACGACGAGAAGGCCCAACGCGAGCCAGGGCCACCAGCGGACCTCCCTCGGCGCCGGCCGAACCAGCGTTGCCGTCACTGTTTCCCCATGACTTCCCGGATCCCCTTCAGGACGGTGTCGCTGTACACGGTCGTCGTGCTCGGGTTCTCGATGACCCACTTCTTGCGGATCACGCCCTGAGGATCGATGAGAAAGAACGTCCTCTCCGCGGTCATCGTCTTCTCTCTGAGGACGCCGTAGGCGCGGATGACTTTCCGGTCGGGGTAGTCGCTCAGCAACGGGTATGGCAGCTTCACCGACTCCGCAAAGGCCTGCTGCGAGAACGTCGAGTTGGCGCTGACGCCAAGGATCTGGACATTCAACGCTTCGAAGCTCTGGTAGTTGGCCTTCCTGGCCAACAGGTTCGCCGTTCAGGTGGGATGAAAGTCTCCGCCGTAGAACTCGAGGAAGACCCACTTCTTGCCCCGGAAGTCGCCGAGGGAGATGTCGATGCCTTGGGTGCTCGGAAGCTTGATGTCGGGTGCCGGCTCACGACCTCCACCGCGCCGCCCAGCGATGGCCCACCGAGGACCGAGCCATCGCCAGCGCCGTTCTCAAGACCCGACTGAGCATCCGCGTGCTGAAAACCCCATGCGGTCCTCCTCCGAGACTTACCGGTTCACTTCGGCGCGGCGAGCTTATTGGCGCTATCACGCTCCACGGCTCCCGCACCCAAGTACGACACCTGAAGCTCAACTCTCGCCGGGAGGGCGTTGCAGATTCGTGGACATCCCATTAGGATTCAGCACACGTGGATTCAGCGCCTGCGGCGCGGCGTTGGAGACAACGGAGGCGCGGGCATGATGCGACTCAGCCTCACCCTCCTGGGCGATTTTCAGGCCCGGCTCGGGCTAGGGTCCCCCGTGCGGCTCCGGACCCGGAAGACCCAGGCGCTCCTCGCGTACCTCGCCCTGCCTCCGGGGCAGACCCACTCACGAGACAAGCTTACGACCCTTCTCTGGGGCGACCGTCCGCCGCCCCAGGCGCGCAGTCGGTTCCGGGAAACCCTGTTCGTGCTGCGCCGGACCCTGGCCCCCATGGACCCACCGGGCCTGGTCATGACCGGCCACACCATCGCCCTCGAAGCGGGCTCGGTCGACGTCGACGCCGGCAGCCTTCGAGCTGCTGGCGAGGGAGGGGGATGCGACTCCCTGGCGCGGGCCGCCGCTCTCTATCGGGGCGACTTCCTTGAGGGTGACCGCTATCGCCGTCTGCTACGGTTGGATGCGCTCGTACAAAGAAGGAGTTCACGGAGACTTGGCACCAAGCTAGTTTGGTAGCCCTTTTGAATGTCCAATCACGGGTAGTACCAACGCCGAGGGGTGTTCGCGGTCGTGATAGATCGTGTTTGTCGCCTTTACCATGCGAGTCGTGAGACCCAGGTCCTGGCCGGTGTTGGAGTTGCGATCGAAACGGGGAAAGTTGCTGCTGGAAATCTCCAGCCGCAGTTGGTGTCCTGCCAGAAAAACATTGCTCGTAGCCCAAAGGTCAATCGTGAACTTGTAGATTTCTCCGGGATTTAACCACTGCGCCTTGTCAAAGGAGTTTCGGTAGCGGGTCCGCAAAATACCATCGGTGAGATTTTGAGCAAATCCGTTCGGCCAAACGTCAACAAGTTTAGCGGTGAAGTCGGTGTCAACGGCCGACGAGCTGGCATAAAGCTCGAGGCTAATGGGACCGGTGACCTCGAAGTCCTCTCGGAACGAAGGCGTGGAATAGACGAGGACATCATTGCGCGCCTCAATGGGCCTTTGGTCGAAGGCTCCCGCGGGAAACTGCCGATCGCCACAGCAGAGGGCGCCCCCGCGAGTGGGGACCGGATCCGAGGGGTCGTATACAAACTGGTCTGCGGTTTCGCTTTGCGGACTGACGGTGCCGAGTTTCCCGTCACCGGATAATGAGTTGGCCTTGCCGCCAGAGTGAAGAAAGAAGCGCGTGTTGCGGGCGCGAGACAAAGGCCAGTCGTCTTCTTCACGCCAGACATTTTTTCCCATCACAAAAATCTTGACCGGCTTCTCTCGGTCTATGCCATTGGCGTCACCCTTTAACAGATAGTCGTACCAGCGAAGCGTGACACTATCCGTATCGCCTTTGGCTTCAGGACCAAAATCAACTTCGCCCGCTTTCCCATCGTACGGCCCATGGTACCACGGCCCAATTAGCAACCGCTGCCCGCGCCTGGCCCTCTCGTTTTCCCCCTTAGCTCGAAGCCCGACATAGTTCCGCAATGTGCCTCCCACAAAAATGTCGTACCATCCGCCGACATGATATGCAGGTACTGTCACCTTGGAGTAGTACTCCTCAATCGACCATCGCCTCCAATAGTCGTCATAGCTTGGGTGTTGCAGCCAGTCGGTAAAATAGGGAGACAGGTTGTCTATGGGTCCCACGTCTAGAACGGGATAATTACTGAGCGGGACCTTCCATGTCCAGCGCGCGAAATTCATGTTTTGGAGGGCCCGCCGATTGAGGGTATCTAGAGCCAGATAGGAAGTCCAGAACTGGCTGAACAATTGCTCAAAGGCACCACTCTGGTAGGTCCAGCCGTCGTAATAGTTAGAAGCCGTGATCTCAGGGAAAATTCCGGCCAGGTGTGGAGGCTGAGCTATGGCCGCCAGCATTTGGGTTGCGCCTATATAAGAGGACCCAAACATACCCACTTTGCCATTAGCGTACGGCAATGAAGCAGCCCATTCGACGGTGTCATAGCCGTCTTGCGATTCGTACTTGAAAGGGTACCATTCTCCCTCAGAGGTGTAACGCCCTCGTGTATCCTGAAAGATTACGACGTAGCCAAGGGCGGCAGCCTTGAGTCCAAAATCTACGCCAGCCGCCTTATCATAGGGAGTTCGCTGCAAAAGAACAGGGAACTTACCTTGTGTCTTGGGACGGTAGATATCTGCCCGGAGTACCACCGCATCGCGCATCTTCACGGCCACGCCGCGCTCGCTTGTTATTTCGTGACGATCTGCCGCTAGGGCCGTAACCGAGACGGCCAAAACCCAAATCACGATTACACGCAATGCAAGAAGTCCGTGTTTTGGAGTGTTCTTGCATCCGGAAGTTGCTCCGGAGCCGCCCTTGAGTATGCTCCCCTCCTCGGATGAGAAGCGGCCGAAATGGTGGCGGGCTTTCACCTGATGGTTGTCCGGCTGGTTTCTTCGCCACCTCGGAGGGCCTGATAGCGTTCCTGCCTCTCCTGATCCAAGAGGGGAACGCTCATTCTTATGGCGGGCAGTGCTGCTCGAGCCGGCCTGCCCAATCCTTGTGTAAACTGCACCGGTGGTGAGACGCCGAAACGCTGCTATCATTACAACCTCCTCAAGTTGAAGACGACATGTGGAGCAGAGAGATCGGAATAATCGGGGTTGGCGCATTTAAAGCCCGTAGGTCAGGCTTTCCAGTCGGCTAAACAATCATTGATGGGTCCGGTCTGAGGGTACTTCGAGCTGGTCACCAGTGCAAGAGCCGCCAGACGAGGGAAGTAGCCAGCTAACCTCCTCGACAGGATGATTTTCCCACACGCAAGCAGGCTGGTCGCCGGCTCTTCAGAGCAGTCTCTCTCAGTCCCACTGCTCCGCGGACGGAAGAAATAGTATACTCTTGATATTCTTGTGTCACGGTTTCCGCCGGGAGAGTCTCTGACGCGGTCGTCGCGAAGCTCCAATGGGCGTCGGAAACGAAAACAAGACTGGGCGAAGAACGCTTTGCCGAGTCAGTGTGAGGGAGCCGATTCTGAATCACTTTCCGCTTCTGGCAATCCTGGCAAGGTGTTAAGGTAACAACGCTGCGACTGCCGGGTCGGCGGGTGTTTCCGGAGTACATAGGAAAAGATTCAGCAACGAACAAACAGTGGCCTCTAGCAGCGAGAGCATCCCAACCAATTCGGTCAAGCCGAGTCGGGCAGCTGACAGTGAGACTTCGGGCAGCTTAAAGGCGATCAAAAGAAACACGATGCAGAAGCGCAAAGCGAAAAGGAACAGGAAAAAGAATCAGGACGGGAACAGTACCTTGAGCGATCAGGCGTACGAGACGATCAAGCGAGGTATTCTTCAAGGGGAGTTCGAAGAGGGAACGTTCTTGTCAGCGCCTGAAGTCATGAAACGCTATGGGATCAGTCGGACGCCCTTTCGGGAAGCCTGCAACCGGCTTCACCATGAGCGGATCTTGGAGGTTGTGCCCCGGCGAGGCTATCTCATCCCTGAGATCAGTTTTCGGGCGGTGCGAGATCTGTTCGAAGTTCGCCTGGTTCTGGAGGTCATTATTGCAGAGCTGGCCGCCATACGAGCCACGCCGGCGCAACTGGAGGAACTGGAACGTCTCGCGGAGGAGTCTTGGTCGCTCAGCCAGTCTGGCGATAGCAACGAGAAATTTGTCAAGGCGAATACTGAGTTTCATCTCTGCTTGGCACGCATGACACAGAACCGGGAATTGCTCTCACTCGCGGGAGGGATCCTGGAACGCAATGAGCGGGTGTCATACATGGAGCTGCGCTCTTCGTGGTTCCAACCTAAGGAAATTGAGAACCTTCATGGGTCGATTGTAGATGCTATTCGAAAGCGCGATCCCGTCGCGGCGCGCGCTGCCGTGATTGATGACATTCACCGCGGCAAAACCGAGATCTTCGGGAGTGAGGAAGTCGAGTCCGTTCCCCGTCTTGGCCTGGAAAAATTCGGCAGATAGTCCAGACCATAGGGAACTCACTGAGCTGAGAGCGCCTTAAAGAACCGGACGCACACTCCTCCGCTCAACACAGATTCGATCAGAAAGCAGCCGCTTCATGGCCGATGCTGCGTAAGTGCCAGGAAATGTCGGAGAGCAACTCAAGCTGGCATGAGCTTTGGCCCGCAGGATCCTTGACCTGCGCTCACCACTGAATCTTCACCCTTCTTCCTCCGTTCCTCATCGTCTTTAACGATGAACTTTCAGGAAACCAGAACTATAGCCTGCAGCGTCCTTGCTGCTACTACCGGGTTCGCTGGTCTTGCCAGACTCTGGCGGCAGCTCCTCGCGTTTTGTCTGTACGGTACTCTGGCGCAGCCCGGACTCGGCTTGACGCCATACGCTGTCTACTTCTTTGCTCAGGATCGAGACAGCCGGTTCGAGTCCTTGCTGAAAGAGGGGTTCGAGCTCCATCAGCAGCGACAGTATCATCGAGCCATTCGGCTGCTTGAACAAGCACGGGCAGTGCGGCCGGCCGACTACTTTGTCAATCTGCTTCTCGGTATTGATCACCTTCGGCTGGGTGATGCTCGCAGAGCCTTGCAGCCGCTGGAAGCTGCTCGAAAGGCGCGGAATAACGACTCCACTGTACTGGGCTACTTGGCAGAGGCTCACTCCGTGCTGGAGGAGTTCGACAAAGCAGCGGAAGTGCTCCAATTCGCAGCATCCCAGCCGGGGGCGGTGGAAGAAGACCATTTGAACCTCATCCGATTCTACCTGCGTCGCTTCCGAGTGGTCTCAGAGGAGTTGCGGTCCACGACCACCGGTTTGGCATACTCTTACCGACTGCAGGCGCTGGTCCTGCGCGACCGCAAGGATCCCAAGACAGTCGAGATGCTTTTGCGCGCACGCTCGTTGGAGCCGCAAATGCCGGGTCTGGAGACTACTCTGGGCCATTCGTATCTAGCCGAAGGTCTATGGGAGGAAGCCGCAGGCGCCTTTGACCGAGCTCGGACATTGAATTCAGACGACCTCGAGTTGATGATAGGCGAAGCAATTCTTGCTGCTCGCTCGGAAAACGGGTCAAAGGCTGGTCTCCTGCTCTCTGAGGTCGGCGAACGTTCCCGGCATGTGCTCAATGCCGCGATCCGCAACTGGCCTGCCTCGGTCCCTACGCCGCCAGAGTTAGGCCGTCAAAAGGGAGAAGGAGGCAAGTATCGGGCAGGGAAAGGGGGGCAGCAAGACCCGCAGCAGTTGTTTCAACAGCAGCGCTGGGAGAGCCTCGTCGAAGGGCTCCAAGCCAAGCCCGCGAGTCTAATGGAGGCTTTTTGGCTGGGCAATGCTTTGGCCAGTCTGGAAAGGTTTGCGGAGGCCATCGTTCCGCTTGAGCGGGCTCAACGCGAGACACAGCTCAAGACTGAAGCTTGCTATTGGCTTGCCCTCTGCTACGCCCGGGCCACGGAGAAGAGCAAGCTGCAACTATCCGAAAAGGAACGCCAGAGCCCGTTCCTCCATTTGGTGAATGGAGAAGTCATGTTGCGCTTGGCTCTTGACGGCCCGTCGGCGGTTGCAGAATACCGTAAGGCCGCGGCTTTGCTTCAGGAGGATCCGGCTGTCTGGACAGGTCTTGCGGAAGCTCAGATGCTGGCGGGCGATTCGCATGGCGCACGCGAGTCAGGGAATCGGGCCCTTCGCCTGGATTCCCAGCGCTTTGAAGCCTTACAGACGCTTGGTGAAGCCTGTCTCCAGGAACGGGATTACGAGGCGGCTGTTCCTCCGCTCCAACAAGCCCTGCAGGTCCAACCAGCAAATGTCCGAGTACGTCTGCTGCTCGGGACTGCTTATGCGAAATCGGGACGCCAAGCAGAGGCGTTACCCTTACTGGAGTCTGTGTTGAGCCGCGGCTATCCGGACGAGAAGGGGACCTGCCACTATCTGCTCGGAGATGTGCTGCGGCGCCTGGGTCGCACCCAGGATGCCGAGCGTGCCTTCGACCGGGCGAAACAGTTGTCTGAGTCCTTCTCTCGTTCCGCTCACGGAGTGTCCTCAGAAGTCCAGTGATGGCGGCAATCAGCGAACCTCAAACCTGAATCACGAAATGGCGACTACCCGGACTCTGGCCCTGTGCCTCGCACTGTTCTCTGGGGCCACCGTGTCATCGGTTTCTCGAACAGACAGAGAGGACGCGGTTCCTGCTGTTCGATTTGAAAACGCCGCCGCGGCCGCGGGCATAGATTTCCTGTTGCGCAACGACGCAGTGGGCCGCAAGTATCAGGTAGAAACGATGCTGGGCGGCGTGGTCGTGATTGACTTTGATAACGACGGCTGGCCCGACATCTTTGCTACTAATGGAGCCGCTTTGCCGTCTCTGCAGAAGAGCGACCCTCGATTTCACAATCGGCTCTACCGTAACAATCGGGACGGAACCTTCGCAGATGTGACCCAGAGAGCGGGGATTTCGGGCAAGGGCTATTCGATGGGCGCCGCCGTAGGAGACTTTGACAACGACGGCTGGGAAGATCTGTACGTGGTGGGCGTGAATGAGAACCTTCTCTATCGCAATAACGGCGACGGTACCTTCGCCGATATCACGCGAATCGCGGGAGTTGACGGCCGAGACGGTTCCGGGCGGAAACTCTGGTCAGTGGCTGCTGCGTGGCTTGACTACGACAACGATGGCGATCTGGACCTGTGGGTTTCCAATTACTGCGAGTGGTCTCCAGGCAGCGATCCCGTGTGCGGAGGCTTAGCCAGATCAGCCAGAACCTACTGCTCTCCCGATTCCTACCGGGGCCAGCCCAACCTGCTCTACCGCAATGAAGGAGGACAGACGTTCAAAGACGTTTCCGTTGAGACTGGAGTGGGGAAACTTGTTGGCAAGGGGATGGGAGTCGCCGTTTCAGACTTTAACAACGATGGCTATCCCGATGTCTTTGTAGCCCACGACAACGCCCGCAACCAGTTGTTTCGCAACACAGCGAACGGTCGATTTGAAGAGATCGGTATCCCGGCGGGAGTTGCCTTTAACGGCGATGGTCGCCACATCTCTGGAATGGGTGCAGATTTTCGTGACTATGACGGAGACGGCAGGCCAGACATTGTGATGACAGGACTCCGTCGCGAGACCTTCGAACTGTTCCGCAACGTGGACGGCCAGGAGTTTGCGGACGTGAGCGCTGAAAGCGGAATCCTGCGCTTGAGCCAGCCGTGGAGCGGTTGGAGCTGTGCCTTTGTCGATTTCGACAACGATGGTTGGCGGGATTTCTTCGTTGCCAATGGTGACCTGGATGTCGGTGGCCCTCAGCCAAACCGGCTGTTTCGCAATAACGGCCGTGGGCACTTTGTCGACGTGTCCTCGGAGGCAGGTCCAGCCATGCAAGTGGCTCGGCTTCATCGGGGCGCTGCCTTTGCGGATTTTAACAATGATGGGCGAGTAGACGTGGTGGTCTCCGCTCTCAACGAACCCCTCGAAGTGCTGATGAACCGGGGTCCTCGCCGTCGATGGCTGCACCTGAAGCTGCGCGGAACGCGAAGTAACCGCTCAGCACTGGGTGCCCGTGTTTCGTGCCGGACCAAATCCTCCCAGCAAGTAGCTTGGGTGGCAAACAGTGTGGGTTATGCCTCAGCCAGCGACCTGAGGGTCCATTTCGGTTTGGGCGCGGACGCGCTGGCAACCGAAATCGAAGTCCGTTGGCCTGGCGGCAAGATCCAAAAGTTGGAAGAGGTTGCTGCGGATCAGGTCCTTGAGTTGGTCGAACCCACCTCCTAGGACAAAAGACCTTCAAAATCCGAACCATTAGGTGTGTTGGAAAGACACTTCCGTCTGCGTCTTCTGCAGCAAGGCAGCCAGGAAGGGCGGCTGGGAGTCTATCGGTTTCGACTCAAACCCCCTTGGCTTTCGCGCCTTCCTGGCTCCGATAGGCCGCAGCAAAGCTCTCTGCGAATTGTTCAAACGACGTTGGAGTCGTATTGGCAGCACTCCGCCTTTCTAACGGGCGCACACGTTCTTCATTGAGGGCACGATCCATCTCGTTTAAAGACCGCGCTACGTCATGCGACAATCCCATCCCCACCATGGCTTGTTCGGCTTGTTCATAAGGGAATTGAACATACGCCAGATCTTCCTTTCCAATGGCTTTGCCGATGATTCGAGTGGCCTCCTGCATGGAGATATCCCGCTGCCCAAGCAGCTCCCTGGTCGAGTGGCCGGAAAAATCCAGGCTGAGCAAACGCTGTGCTGCAACCTCGGCGATATCACGTGTGGCAATCATCGGGAGGGACAGATCGCCCCTTAACGGGGTGCCGTTAATATTCTGGTTTCTGATAAGGTCGAGACTGAAGAACAAGTTCTCCATGAAGAAGCCGGCGCGCAGGTGAACGACGTTCACCTGCTGCAGCTGATTCAACTGCTGCTCGACGTCGTACAGCCCGCTGATGGGGCCGGCCCCTTCCGAGAGGTGGGCTCCAACACTACTCAGGTTGACGACGAATGGAACCCCTGCCTGGCGAATCGTGCTGGAGGCTGCCTTACCGACTTCATTCTGATAGGCGCGGAAATTTTCTGTTGCGTAGTCAGGAGGAACCAGGACATATACCGCCTGTGCCCCTTGAAAAGCACGCATCATGGCCGAACCATCGGTTACCGAACCGACGAAGGCTTCGGCTCCCTTCTCGACAAGCGACTGCAACCGCTCAGCATTTCGTCCCATCACCCTTACTTTCCTTCCTTTTGCCAATAGGGTTTCGGCTATCACTCTACCCGTATTGCCTGTTGCTCCAGTGATGACATACATTGCGTCCTCCTTTCTCTTGCCCCTGGCCGCTCCCATAGGGTCTCGGGGCCACCAACTTACGATTCACCCCCACGACAGATCCTGCCAATCCTCAAACACCCAGTCTATCAGGATCTTTCGCCAATGACGAATGCACCAAAAAATATGATAGTGTGGAAAGGCGTACTGGCACAGCGGGGTTCTGTGACTGCACTGTCGCACTAAATCCCCGCTTAAGCCGCCTGGTGCAGCGCCTGAGGACGAGCGGCTCGATCCCGAAGGCTTCTGCCGCGTTCACCGGCAGACGATTATCCAGATGAAGTATGCCCGCGAGCTACACGCGCTGGCAGGTGGCCACTATCTGCTCCGCTTGTCCGATGGTTCTGACGTTGACGTAGGCCGGAGCTTTTCGCGCGATTTCCGTGCGCGATTCGGGTGAAACCGTAAGGCGACGCAGGACTCGGGGATTGTTATCCTTCTGCTGACCTGCGGCTTGCGGCCTCTCTCGTGTGAGTTGGGTCCGCTCCCTCCCAGGATACATCGGCAGTGGGTCCGTAGGTTGAAGGAACCTTCTTTTCCAGAAGACGCAAGTAGACGGTGAGCTGGGTGCGATGATGAGAAGTATGCAGAACTCGACGCCAAAATACCCAGATCCTTTGGCGTTCGACATCAAAAAAGGGAACCCTCTCCAACCACCACGATTCTCTTCGACCGGCCAAGAAACCTAAACGCGGCAACGCCAATTCCAGCATTCGGCTGGCATAGTTCTCTGGAGTTTCTTGTTCTGGCAAGATCTGTGACGCTGGAGGTTCGGGAGTGCCTAGAAACTCTCCAAAAAATCGACGTTCCGACAGTAACTGATGTTTCATGATCTCTTGCACTGTGCTGGAGCGAGGATGTGGCTTGAAGGCCATGGCGTCGGTAGAGAATTCTTGCCAAACGGAAATGACTTTATTCGTTTCACTCGCATAGGTGTCCAGCAGATGTTGAAGAATCGGTAGCTCGGCTCGAGGGACCTGGTCATTCTCAATCCAGATGTTGGGGTAATTCATTGGCATTCGTACCGCCTTTAGTTCATGGAGCGAGGCTAATGATCGTCACGCCAACCAACAATCATCGCTTCGCTGAGACGTGGACCGCAGAAGACACTCTGTGAGACTCCTAACCAAATCTTTGATACATGGTTTCAAAATAAGTGACAATCGTTTTCTGTACCAAAAGGACTTCGAGACCTGGTTAGCGGCAGTCACTCCAAGGTTTCCCATGGCAAACCGATGAGTTACGACGAAAAACTGGCCCAGCGACTTCGCAAGATCCTCGCAACAAGGAGTGATGTTACCGAAAAGAAGATGTTTGGCGGCCTCGCGTTCATGCTTCGTGGCAGGATGTTCTGCGGTGTTATCAAGGACGACCTGGTGGTTCGCGTCGGGCCTCAGCAGTACAAAGTGGCGCTACAGCAGCCGCATGCGCGCCCCATGGATTTCACGGGACGGCCTCTGACCGGCTACGTGTACGTCGCACCGGCTGGCTACCAAAGCAAGTCGGCGTTGGAGAAATGGGTTCAGCGGGGTGCGGCCTTCGTGTCCAAAATGCCCGCAGCGAAGTCTCGGGCAGGGAAGTCAAGAAAAGGGCGCGCATTGCAATAGGAATGCACGCGGCGTGTACCGTCGTGTGCTACCCTTGCCCCTTCTTCGGCTCTATTTGAGTCGATCTCAGCTGCCGAAGCGGGCACGGGCTATCGATAGTCCCTGCCGGCTATGTTCGATTCTCATGACGCCAGATTCTAAGTCAATTGTCCCCTGGCCAGACTAGCTGAATCCGAACTTGACGCCCATGAAGGGGAGGTGTGGTACTCTCAGCCTGGATGGACGTCGTTTTCACCGATCTCGATGGCACGCTTTTGGAGCACTCGACATACTCGTTCGCCGAGGCGGAAGAGGCACTCGACCTTCTGAGAAGCCAGGATATTCCGCTGGTCATCTGCACCAGCAAGACACGCAGCGAGGTTGAATTCTGGCGAAGGCTGCTCGGGAACGAGCACCCCTTCATTGTCGAGAACGGCGGCGCCGTCTTCTTGCCTGCCGGCTATTTCAACCACGAGGTTCCGGGTGCTGTCCAGAGGGATGGCTACCTGATGCTGCAGCTAGGGACGCCGTACGCCGATTTGGTGGAGTCCCTGCGCTGGGCATCTGAGGAAAGCCGTTGCAAGGTCCGCGGCTTCAGCCAGATGAGTGTTGCCGAGGTGAGTGAACGGTGCCAGATGAGCCTGCAGCATGCCGCAATGGCAAAGGTGAGGGAATTCGACGAGCCATTCCTGCTTCTCGAAGAAGAGAACGCACGCGATCTACTCTCCGCTATCGAGCTACGGGGAAAGCATTGGACCCGTGGGGGCCGCTTCTACCACATTCTAGGCGACAACGACAAAGCAGCGGCAGTGAAGCTTCTGCTGAATCTGTATCGGGTGGTTGACCGCGGTGTCCACTCGGTCGGTTTGGGAGACGGACTGAACGATGTGCCGTTTCTGAATGCGGTCGACCTTCCTATCCTCATTCGCACCCCCTGGCTTGAACGAGTGCAGGCCCTTGTTCCCGGGGGCAGGCCCACTGACCTTCCTGGGCCACGGGGATGGAGCCAGTCTATCCTCGATCTATACTCCTCTTGACTTCCGCTGCGAGTGCTGTCCCTACTCCACCACCTCTTCTTCAGTGTCGTCTCCCGCTCACCGCCTCTCCCCTGTTGGAAAAGGCCCGTTCCCTAGTAAACGCTTGCAATTGGTTCTCTATGATGGATCATAGTTGTTACGGACGAAACTCACCCATCGGCGGGATGGGTTACATCTGGCCTGTTAGCCCATATTGGCTACCGAGAAAGATCATGTCGATGAGGATCGAGCTGCAACATAACGAATAACAGATGAACGCGAAAGAACGAGCGCGGGTTGTCATTGAAGCTGTCTTCCCTCAAATCGACGCTGGCCGATTCCCGGTCAAGCGCGCCATGGGAGAGGAGGTGGTGGTCGAGGCGAATGTCTTTGCCGATGGGCACGATGCGGTGCGCTGTACGTTGCTCTTTCGCAAGGAAGGCGTCCCCGAGTGGAGTGAAACCACGCATGGAGCCCCTCGGCAATGACCGGTGGAGAGGGGAGTTTCGAGTAGCAGAATTGGGTCGCTACCTGTATTCGGTTCAGGCGTGGGTGGATCGCTTCGCGACGTGGCGCCAGGACATGGCTAAGAAGATCGGCGCTCGAGGCGGATGTCGACATCGACTATCTGATCGGCGCAGTCCTGCTTGAGGAAACAGTAGACCGGCTTTCCGGGTCCGATGCTGAAAGGTGTAAGGAATGGGCTCGAAACTTGCGGGACCCCAGTCTGGGGCTCGACCAGAAGAGAAAGCTTGTGGCGAGCGAAGAAGCAGCCAGCGTGGTCGCCCGTCATCCCGACCGCCGCGATGCGGTGACTTATGACCGGGAACTTAGCGTCATCGTAGATCCTGAGCAAGCCCGTTTCAGCAGTTGGTATGAATTATTTCCGCGGTCCTTTGCGCCGAACGGCACCAGGCACGGCACCTTCCGCGACTGTGAAGCAGTCCTCGACTACGTGGCTTCGATGGGATTCGACGTTCTGTATCTTCCTCCCATACACCCAATCGGCCGCACGCATCGAAAGGGCAAGAACAATTCCGTTGTTTGCACTCCGGAGGACGTTGGAAGTCCCTGGGCAATCGGCTCCGAGGAAGGTGGTCACAAGTCCGTCCATCCGAAACTGGGAACGATCGAAGACTTTCGCTGGTTGGTCAAGACAGCCGAGAACTACGGTATCCGGGTGGCCCTCGACATTGCCTTCCAGTGCTCGCCCGACCACCCTTATCTTAAACAACATCCCGAATGGTTCCGCAAGCGCCCTGACGGCTCCATTCAATATGCTGAGAATCCTCCCAAGAAGTACCAGGACATTTACCCGTTCGATTTCGAATGCGAACACTGGAGCGAGCTATGGGAGGAGCTGAAGAGCATTTTCCTCTTCTGGATCGAGCAGGGTGTCCGTATTTTCCGCGTCGACAACCCCCATACGAAACCATTCCGCTTCTGGGAGTGGGTGATCGGCGAAATCAAGCGAGATTATCCGGAGACGATTTTCTTGTCTGAAGCATTCACCCGTCCTCAAGTGATGTACCGGCTGGCAAAGATCGGCTTCACGCAGTCTTACACTTACTTCGCTTGGCGCAATACTAAGCGGGAACTGGTTGACTACTTCACCGAGCTCACGAAAAGCGATGTGCGGGAGTTCTTCCGGCCTAACCTCTGGCCGAATACGCCGGACATTCTTCCTGAATATCTTCAGTTCGGTGGACGCCCGGCATTCATCGCTCGCCTGGTCTTGGCCGCCACCCTGGGCGCGAACTACGGGATCTACGGCCCTGCCTTCGAGCTATGTGAACGCACTGCGCGCGAGCCCGGCAGCGAAGAATACCTCGACTCCGAGAAATACGAGCTCAAGAACTGGAATCTAACTCATCCCGACAGTCTCAGAGAGCTCATCGCACGAGTTAACAGCATTCGCAAGGACAATCCCGCGTTACGTCACGACTGGAGCCTTCGGTTTCATCCGATTGCCAACGATCAGCTCATCTGCTGCAGCAAGCGCACGAAGGACCAGTCGAACGTCATCCTCACGGTCGTCAATCTGGATCCCCATCACACGCAGTCTGGCTGGATCGAACTCGCACCGGAGGAGATTGGAGCGCCGGCGGATCGGCCCTATCAGGTTCACGACCTCCTAAGTGACGCGCATTATCTGTGGCAGGGCCAGCGGAACTACGTTGAACTCGATCCCCGCATCATGCCAGCCCATATCTTCCGTGTCCGGCGTTGGGTCCGGACCGAAAGACAGTTCGATTACTACATGTAAGTGTCATGGCAAAGAACCGTAGAACCGACGGAGTGGACCGCAGAAACACGCTTTGGTTCAAAGACGCCATCATCTACGAGCTTCATGTGCGGGCTTTCTGCGACTCCACCGGCGATGGCGTGGGCGACTTCCAGGGACTCACTCAGAAATTGGACTACCTCCAGGATCTTGGAGTGACGGCCATCTGGTTGCTTCCCTTCTATCCGTCGCCGTGGCGTGATGACGGATACGACATCTCCGACTACTGCAGCGTTCACCCGGCGTATGGAAATTTACGCGATTTTCAGGCTTTCCTCAATGCGGCACATACCCGTGGACTGCGAGTGATCACTGAGCTGGTGCTCAATCACACCTCCGATCAGTGCGAATGGTTCCAGCGCTCCAGGCGAGCCCCAGTCGGCAGCCGATGGCGCGATTTTTACGTTTGGAGCGACACGCCTGATAAGTACAGCGATGCCCGCATCATCTTTAAGGACTTCGAAGCTTCGAATTGGACCTGGGATCCGGTTGCCAAGGCCTACTACTGGCATCGGTTCTACTCCCATCAACCCGATCTCAACTTTGCCAACCCTCGCGTGCGCGAAGCGGTAACGCGGGCCGTAGACTTCTGGTTAAGAATCGGCGTGGACGGACTACGGTTGGACGCGGTGCCGTATCTTTACGAGCGGGAAGGTACGAGTTGCGAGAACCTGCCGGAGACACATGCCTTCTTGAAGCAGCTCCGGCACTATCTTGACGCCAAATATGCGGACCGTATGCTACTCGCTGAAGCCAACCAGTGGCCGGAAGATGCCGTTGCCTATTTCGGCCAAGGCGACGAGTGCCACATGGCGTTTCATTTTCCCGCTGATGCCGCGTCTCTTCATGGCTCTGAGGCGGGAGGACCGGTTCCCCATCCTCGACATTCTCGATCAGACGCCCGCGATTCCGGAATCGTGCCAGTGGGCGCTCTTCTTGCGCAACCACGACGAACTGACTTTGGAAATGGTCACCGACGAAGAGCGGGACTACATGTACCGCGTCTACGCCCATGATCCTCAGATGCGGATCAATCTGGGCATCCGGCGACGCCTGGCACCCTTGCTCGGCAATAATCGCCGCTACATCGAACTTCTGAACCTCCTGTTGTTCTGCCTCCCCGGCACGCCGGTGATCTATTACGGCGACGAGATCGGCATGGGCGACAACGTGTACGTCGGAGATCGCAACGGCGTCCGCACGCCAATGCAGTGGAGCTCCGACCGAAACGCGGGTTTCTCCCGCGCGAATCCTCAACGTCTCTACCTTCCCGTGATCATCGATCCCGAGTACCACTATGAGGCGGTGAACGTGGAGGCGCAACAGAGCAACCGCCACTCCCTATTTTGGTGGATGAAACGCCTTATCGCATTGCGGAAGCATTCCAGGGCGCTGTCAAGAGGCACTATCGAGTTCCTCTACCCCAGCAATCGGAGAGTCCTAGCATTTTTGCGGCGCCACGGCGACGACTGCATGCTTGTGGTGGCCAACCTGTCGCGCTTCTCTCAGCCGGTTGAACTGGAACTTCCCGGGCTGGGCGGTATGACGCCGATCGAAGTCTTCGGTCGCGTCGCGTTTCCTCCCCTCCAGAACTCTCCTTGCTTTCTCACGCTGGCCCCTCACGGCGTCTACCTGTTCACGCTGGAACGAGGCGAATCCGCTCGGGTATCGACAAGCCCGGAAGCGCTTCCGGAACTGCCAGTCTCTTCGTGGGAATCAGTGCTGGCGACCGAGACAAGGTCCGCCTTGGGCCGATTTCTCCCCACCTTTCTTAAGGACCGCCGATGGTTTCGAAGCAAGGCCCGCACGATTCGCACCGCCACGCTAAGTGAGGTGGCGGCGTTGGTCCCGCAAGAGTGTTGGCTCGCGACGGTTCAGGTCGAGTACAACGAGGGTGAGGCCGAGACCTATCTGTTGCCTCTTGCGGTGACCACCGGAGAAGGAAGCCAAGCGGTTCTAGCGGAAAGAGCCGACGAGGTAGTAACGCGGCTCCGCGGGTCGGACGGGCAAGCAGGAGTCTTGTACAACGCTGTCTGGAGCCGTGGTTTTCGTGACCGCTTGCTCGAAGCGATCCGTTGGCGGAAGACATTCCGCGGCGAAAACGGCAAGTTCTCCGCCGCGCCCTCGAAGCAATTCGGGGATCTCTTGGGTCCGACGGAGTGCCCCCTTGAGTCGAGGATTCAAAAGGCCGAGCAAAGCAACCGCTCAATCTTCTATGGAGACCGGGTTGTTCTCAAGTTGTTCTGTCGGTTGGAGCCAGGACTGAATCCCGACCTCGAGATCGGCCGGTTTCTGACTGAACAGGTTCGCTTCCCGCACGTCGCTCCAGTTGCCGGATTCATCGAGTATCGGCCGAACGGAGGCGAGGCTATGACGGTCGGAATCCTTCAGGGCTATGTTCCCAATGAGGGCGATGCCTGGGAGTTTACTCTGGACTCGCTGGGGCGGTACTTTGAGCGCGCGCTAGCGCAGGGCGGAGACCGGCAGAGTCCCCCGGTGTTCGGCGGCCATCCCTTGGAGCTCGCCGACACCGACTTGCCACCCGAGGCTCAGATTCTGATCCCGAGGTACCTGCAGGATGTGAGGCTGCTCGGGCAGCGCACCGCCGAGCTTCATCTCGCTCTCTGCCAGAGCTCCAACCCCTCCTTCGTACCGGAACCGTTGACTGAGTTCTACCGCCATAGTCTCTACCACAGCATGATCGGCTTGACCAACCAATCCTTCCAACTCTTGCGCAGCAGCCTGAAGAACCTGCCCGAAGTTTCGCAGAAAGAAGCTCGCTTGGTGTTGGAACGGGCCAACGAAGTGCGCTCGCGATTCCGCTCCCTTCGGGACAGTCGCATGACTGCGATGCGCACTCGGCACCATGGCGATTATCACTTAGGTCAAGTTCTGTTCACTGGAAAGGACTTCGTGATTATCGATTTCGAAGGAGAGCCGGCGCGTCCGCTAAGCGAAAGGCGCATCAAGCGGTCACCGCTCCGCGATGTTGCCGGCATGCTGCGTTCGTTCCACTATGCTTCAGCGGCTGCCCTGTTCGGGCAGGTACCCGGTGTGATTCCCGGCACGCAGGTGCAGCCCGTCCTGGAATCATGGGCGGGCCTTTGGTATCTGTGGGTGAGCGCCAGCTTCCTGAAAGGATACTTTGCCACGGCAGGAGCTGCACCTTTCCTTCCACGCTCCCGGGACCAGCTCCGCGTTTTGATCGATGCTTACCTCTTGGAGAAGGCCGTCTACGAGCTGGCGTACGAGCTGAACAACCGCCCGGACTGGGTCCGTATTCCCTTGCGAGGCATTCTCCAGTTGCTGGAGGGGGAAGGTGCACGTGGCGCCTAGATATGCTGCCAGAGCAAGCCTGCTGCAGCTGCCCGGGTCGGAGACCCGAAAGCACTCGGCGCCCCTATCGAGGGTATGGACTATGCTGTTCGGGCAGGTTGGAAACCTGGGCAAAGTCCGACCGCGTCAGAAAGCCTCAATCGGAGCTTGCCTCGGCACGGATAAAGCCAGTCCCGATCAGTACCGCAGCCCTACATCCACTATTCGATCACTTAAATGCCTCCTGAATCGGGGCTCCTCGCCAAATGAGCTCCGGAGATGGAAAACCAGATGACTACGGTCCAGGACTTTTCCCTACTTACCGATTTCGATCTGCATTTGTTTAACCAGGGCACCCACTACCGGCTTTATGAAAGGATGGGGGCCCATCCGGTCGCCGTGGACGGAATCGATGGAACGTGCTTTGCTGTGTGGGCGCCCAACGCCGAACAGGTTTTCCTGATCGGTGACTTCAACGAGTGGGACAAGACGAGCTGCCCGCTGAAACCGAGAGGCCAATCCGGGATCTGGGAAGGATTCGTGCCCGGAGTCGGCAAAGGAAGCCGCTACAAATACCATATCGTCTCCCGTTTTCACGACTATCGTGCGGACAAAGCCGATCCCTTTGCCTTCGCCGCCGAGCTCGCACCGCAAACTGCGTCGGTAGTCTGGGATCTGGAGTACTCGTGGGGTGACGTTGGCTGGATGACCGAACGCCGCTCCAGAAACTCGCTGAAGTCTGCAATGTCCATCTACGAGGTGCATCTGGGTTCGTGGAGGCGCGTTCCCGAAGAGCAGGGACGCCCCCTCACGTACTCCGAGCTGGCGGGGCAACTCGTGCAGTACGTAAGGGACGTGGGCTTCACCCACGTTGAACTGTTGCCGGTTACCGAGCACCCGTTTTATGGATCCTGGGGATATCAGACAGTCGCCTACTTCGCCCCCACCAGCCGGTATGGAAGCCCTCAGGAACTGATGCGGCTTATCGACAGTCTCCATCAAAACGGGATCGGAGTCATCCTGGATTGGGTCCCGTCTCACTTCCCGACCGACGAACACGGAATCGGATTCTTCGACGGCACCCACCTCTATGAGCACCACGATCCGCGCCAGGGAGTGCATCGGGACTGGAACACGTTTGTCCACAACTACGGACGCCCGGAGGTTCGCAATCTTCTCATCAGCAGCGCTTTCTTCTGGCTCGACAAATATCACGTCGATGGTCTTCGCGTGGACGCTGTCGCGTCGATGTTGTATTTGGACTACTCACGAAAGGAGGGGGAGTGGATTCCAAACGAGTTTGGCGGCAGAGAAAACTTAGAGGCGATTGCCTTCCTCCGCACCATGAACCAGGAGATCTATAGGGAGTTCCCTGACACGCAGACCATCGCAGAGGAATCCACGGCCTGGCCCATGGTTTCGCGTCCTGTGCATCTAGGCGGCCTGGGATTCGGCCTGAAGTGGGACATGGGCTGGATGCATGACACGCTCGGTTATTTCAGGACGGATCCTTTCTTCAGGCGGTACCACCATCACGAGCTGACGTTTCGCGGCTTGTACGCTTTCAGCGAGAATTTTGTGCTGCCGCTTTCCCACGATGAGGTGGTTTATGGCAAGGGGTCGCTCCTTGGCAAGATGCCTGGCGATAGCTGGCAAAAGTTTGCCAACCTGCGGCTGCTGTACGGATATATGTACGGACTTCCCGGTAAGAAGCTGCTCTTCATGGGCGGAGAGTTCGGCCAGTGGCGCGAATGGAACCACGACCAGAGCCTGGATTGGCACCTCTTGGGTTCACCCGAGCATCAGGGTATCCAGCGATGGGTTCAGGCGCTAAATCGCGTCCACCGTTCCGAACCGGCGCTCCACGAACTGGACTGCGGCCAAGGAGGGTTTGAATGGATCGATTGCCAGGATACTGAGAAGAGCGTGCTCAGTTTTCTTCGCCGAAGCCCCGACCCTGATCAAACCGTGCTCGTAGTATGCAGCTTTACGCCCGTGCCTCGCTACAACTACCGGATCGGTGTTCCGTTGGCTGGCTTCTGGCGCGAGATCCTCAATAGTGATGCGATCGACTACGGAGGAAGTGGGCACGGCAACTTCGGCGGACTGGGGACTGTTCCGGTGGCCGTGCACGGCCGGCGATATTCGGTGACTGCGACCTTGCCGCCGCTGGGTGTCCTGTTTTTTCGATTTGATTCGCGTTTGTCCGGCTCAGGCTAACGATATCTATTGAGGATTGCAGAACACAATGACGAATCCCAGCCTCCTTGCCCTTTCCCATTGTGGACATGGTACCGAGGGAGGGGGAAGGGGATAACATTAATCGAAGCAACTAGAGGAACTGTTACTGTGATTTGCAGGTATCAATAGATTCGGGTCATCCGGGTCAAGCGAAACAACAAATGGAACCCGAGGGGCTTTGTGTATCGCCACGATGCCCTCCTCGGCGAAGGTGCAAGCTCACTTGGCTTTCTTCTGAGGTTGCAACTCACTTCAAGTTGTCTTGTTCAACGGCCTCGTTGAGGTGGGTGAGGAAGTCCGGAAGCGCAGCAACAACACGATTCCAGTTAGGGATGAGAGGAACTCCGAGCGGGTCTTCCAGAAAGGCGCGCCGGGCCAGGTCAATACCCTTCGAAAACGCTGCCACAGCCAATTCTTCGGAATGCCGGTCGAAGGTCAGTCCGTTGATTAGGGCGTCTGCATGATAGCGTCTCAGCGTATCCTCGGCCGTCCGGACATACCGGGCTAATAGCGAATTAAACGTTCCAGTGTCGAGCACCACTCCTTCTGCCGCCAGGGTTCGAAAAAGGTTCTTGGTAATATCGACCGTCATTTTTAACAGGCCTTTTTCAGGGTCGTCCGGCGAAAGAGATTGGTGTTTGTGTTCGTAATTTTCGCAGATCGCGACTTGGCAGATTCGCTTGATCGCGCAGTTGCGGAAAATCTCTGCCAGAACACCGACCTCAAGTCCCCAGTCCCCAGGGATACGGTTGGCGCGCGCCAGATCGATCTTCATTGCGAACTCTCCGGCCAGCGGGTACCGAAAGCTGTCGAGATACGTCAGAAACGGAACGTTGCCCAGGATGCTGATCAGGGAGCGCACCAAAGGTGTCACCAGCAGGCGCGTGACGCGGCCGTGCATCCGATCGGTGACGCGGGCATAAAAGCCTTTGCAGAACTCGAAGTCAATGGCGGGATTAGCAATGGGATAGACCAACCTGGCCAGCAGTCCGCGATCGTAAGTCACGATGTCGCAGTCATGCAGTGCAATAATGTCGACCTCCTGACTGGCAAGGACGTAGCCGTAAGCCATCCAGCAGGAGCGGCCCTTGCCATCCTGGCCGACCCGCAGGTCGTTTTCTTC
Organism: uncultured Acidimicrobiia bacterium; assembly: GCA_963752385.1. GTDB lineage: Bacteria > Acidobacteriota > Terriglobia > Versatilivoradales > Versatilivoraceae > CAVVYL01. Next base: position 33,448 of record CAVVYL010000047.1, read on the forward strand.
GAGCATTTGATAGAGTGCTGAAAGCCGAGAACCGTCGTTCCAGACAACCCGGACCTTCTGGGGCAGCACGGAAAGCTTCTCTTTAGCCTTCGCGAATTGATCGGCGTTGGCGCGGCCCAGGGTCAACACGATCTGGTTGAGGTACCTAACCTCCCTCAGCTCTCGAATAATCCTGTGGAGCGCTTCGGCCTCAAATTCGGAATAGAGCGCGGGCAGCACCAAAGCCATCGGCCGCACTTTGGCAAAGGACTCCAACTGCTCTTCGAGACGGCGGCCGTTACCTCTTGCAAGCCAATGCAGCGTAGCCACTATTCCAGTTTGATAAAAGTCGGACATCGGAGCGACCCCCTTCTCATTTAGAATGCCTTAGGCTCCAGAGCGGAACGCCTCTGTTTCTTGTGTCGGACGCAGCTATCAATCGGAAGAAAGTCGACGATTCAGAGAAGCTGGAATGATCTTAGTCGCGATCAAGAGATCGCGCCACCTGAATCACGGTGTTGCTGGACGTTTGTTTGGAGACCAGCGCGAACCCGTGGAGGAATCAAGTAGCGCCGCCGCCGGCATCGGCTCGATCCCCTGGAACCGGGGACGCTGTCCATTGAAATGCTTGGTGACGCTATTCTTCTGGTCTAACGGAACCTCCTCTAAAGGGCTGGAAAACTGCTGGATCAAACGGGTTTTGCGAACCGTTCTGGGCGAGGTAGGCGAAGATGGCCTCAGCAACGATGGCTCGACTATACTATCCTGGGAAGCTTGACATGCGCCGGGACTCAATAACCGCAAAAGAGAAGGGATACCACCACTATGACTGTCTATCTGCTCGCACTACTGCTCGGTCTCGTAGCCGGGTTGCGCGCAATGACCGCGCCAGCGGCCGTGAGCTGGGCGGCGCATCTCGGTTGGCTCGATCTAAGCCGGACCTGGCTTGCCTTTCTCGGCGGTGCCTGGGCGCGCTGGATCCTGACGCTACTCGCGCTCGGTGAGCTGGTCACCGACCAACTCCCATCGACGCCTAGTCGCACGGTGCCGGTCCAGTTCGGCGCCCGTATCGCGACAGGAGCCCTCTCCGGCGCCGCGATCGGAACAGCAGGCGGGGCGATAGTTGGCGGACTTCTCGCAGGAATTGTCGGCGCGGTCATCGGCACTCTCGGGGGGCGCGCCTTCCGCGCGCGGCTCGCGGCGGCATTCGGCAGCGATCGCCCCGCCGCTTTCGTCGAGGACGCTGATTGCCGTCGGTGGCGCGCTGCTGATCGCAGTCGCATTGCCATAAACCAGTTCGATGCGACCTCCTCACGGAGGTGTCTATTGAACCGGGCAGGACGTGAGAAAAATCTCGTCCATAGAGCCTTTAGGTGAGGGTGTTCTGGAGGGGACAAGGACATGACAAACAGACTGCTGGTTTTCTTGCTCGGCGCAATGCTGCTGGCATGCTTGGCCAGCCAAGTTTGGGCCCAGCAGGCGGACGTTGGTTGGCGGGTCGGTCTGGCAATGGCGAGGATCACTCCGGACAAGCCGATTCGCATGGCGGGCTATTCTAACCGAACGCAGCCTTCGCAGTCCGCGAGCAGTGATCTTTACGCCAAAGCCATGGCACTCGAAGACCAAAACGGCAACCGTGCGCTGCTGATTACGGCAGACACCATCGGCTTCACCGAGCGGCTTTCAGGACGCGTCTGCAAACGGCTTCAGATCTCAACGGGACTGGAACGCAAGTCAATCCTGCTCAATGCATCCCATAATCACTGCTGGCCCCGTGATTCTAGCGTCGGATGATCCTTCCCTGGTAGAAGAAGACCTCGATCACCCCCTCGGAGAAGCCCAGTGGAAGCGGGTGGTGGAGTACAATCAGAAACTGGAGGATGACCTGGTCCGCATCGGCCAGGAGGTGTTGAAGAGCTTGAAGCCAGCCCGTTTGAGCTGGGGCGCCGGCGTCGCCCAATTCGTGATGAACCGGCGCGAGTTTACCGAGCGGGGAATCATACTGGGCGTGAATCCTCGTGGTCCGGTGGACCGTACTGTGCCCGTGCTGCGCGTCGAAGCGCCCGGCGGTGATTTGCGGGCCGTACTGTTCGGAGCTGCCTGCCACTGCACCACGCTCGATCAAAACCATGTGCGCATCGACGGTGAATACGCAGGCTATGCGCAATCCTACCTCGAACATAAGTTCCCGGGAGCCCAGGCCATGTTCATTACCGGGTGCGCAGGTGATGCCAACCCTTTTCCGCGCCGCACGTTGGCACTGGCGCAGCAGCACGGCAGAAATCTTGGCGCAGAGGTGGAGAGGGTGTTGGGAGAAAAGCTCAAGCCGGTCCGCGGTCCTATCCGGACGGAGTTTAGGCTGTTGGATCTGCCTCTCCAAAAGCTGAGGCGCCAGGAGATCGAAGCGCTAGCAACGTCCGAGGACCAAAGCTTCTTCGCCAAGAATGCTCTCAAGAGCTTGGATGAAGGCAAGACGCTGCCCGAGCACTACACTGCTCCTTTTGCGCTTTGGCAGTTCGGCCGGGATCTGACACTTGTCGGCTATAGCGGAGAGCCTGTGGTGGACTACGTAGCTATGGCAGAGAAGGCACTGGGGCCCCTGAACCTCTGGGTGGCCGGCTACTGCAATGACGTTTACGGCTATTTGCCTTCGGCGCGAGTGTTAGCCGAAGGTGGGTATGAAACCCGCGGACTATACGTGGGAATTGGCCTGTTCGCTCCGGAGGTGCAGAACGTAGTGGTGCGAGCAATCACCGAGATGGCCTTGATAGCGGGTCGAACGATGCCTGCAAAATGAGCGGGAAAGCCTGACAACACTCGAGCCCTCGGCAGACGCCCGAATCCGGCATAAGTCAATCACGACGGGAAGGACAGAGGTCTCTCGCACGCCGGAGCCCTCGCGCATCAGTCATTCCATCAGATCTAAATCCTCACGGTACCTGATGCAAACGCAACCATCGCGACTGGCCGATGGGTGAGTTACCTTTTCAGAAAGGGAGATCTACAATCTTGTACAGAGGAGCAGCAGAATGAATAAGACACTCATGGGCAAAGTTGCATTGGTCACCGGCGGATCGCGGAGCCTCGGCGCTGCCATCGCAAAACGCCTCGCAGCCGATGGTGCTGCGGTGGCGCTCACCTACAGCGCGTCGCCTGAAAAAGCCTCGGAAGTCGTCCGTGCCGTTGAGGCAACAGGCAGCAAGGCACTGGCAGTACGGGCCGATGCGGGCGACGCCGCTGCCGTGAAGGCCGGTGTGGCCGAAACGGTAAAGGCCTTCGGTCGCTTGGATATCCTGGTCAACAATGCGGGCGTGGCGATCATGAAACCGGTGGATGCTCTCACGCTCGACGACTTCGATCGCATCGTTGCAGTCAACGTCAAGGGCCTGTTCGTGGCGACGCAGGAAGCGGTGCGCTACATGCGCGAAGGCGGCCGCATCATCAACATTGGCAGCATCAACAGCGACTACGTCCCTTACAGTGGCGGCTCGCTTTACGCGATGACCAAGGCCGCTGTCGCAGGGCTGACCAAGGGATTGGCGCGCGATCTGGGCCCACGCGGCATCACGATCAACAACGTCCAGCCCGGCCCTACCGATACCGATATGAACCCCGCCTCGGGCGAATTCGCGAAGCAGGCACGAGAATACATTGCACTACAGCGCTACGCTCATACCGACGAGATCGCGGACTTTGTGGCCTACCTGGCCAGCGCAGGCGCGAGCTTCATCACGGGCGCAAGTTTGGCCATCGACGGCGGCTACGCAGCCTGAGCACATCGAATCTTGCGGCCAGGTTAATACTCCATGGATTGCCTGCGCGCCGGCCGAAACCATTCAGATTCAACCTGAAGCATAATAAGAGGCTCTCCAGAGTGAATTGATGTTGAGGAAATACGGACATGAGTAAAGAGATTCTTGGCATCCATCATGTCACCGCGATTGCCGGTGACCCACAACAGAATCTGGACTTCTACACTGGCGTTCTTGGTTTGCGGCTGGTCAAACTGACGGTGAACTATGACGATCCGCAGACCTATCACCTCTATTACGGTGACGGTCACGGCACTCCTGGAACGATTCTCACCTTTTTTCCGTGGCCAGGAGCGAGAAAAGGGCACCAGGGTACTGGCCAGGTGACCCGGACGGCATTCTCTGTTCCGGAGGGTGCGATAGCCTACTGGACAAAGAGGCTCACCGAGTACAAGGTCAAGTTCGAAGGGCCGCATGACCGCTTTCAGGAACAGGTCATCCTGTTCTCAGACCCGGATGGTCTAGGGCTCGAAATTGTCGCCGGGTCCTCGCTGAGTCCGGAGAAGGGCTGGCAAGCCGGCCCCATTCCCCTGGAGTATGCCATTCATGGCTTTCACAGCGCCACGCTGGCTGAAGAAGGATACGAGCGGACCGCATCTCTTCTCGCCGATACCCTTGGATTCCGACTGGTACGACAGGAAGGCAATCGCTTTCGTTATGCGATGGGGACCGGCGAGCCCAGCTCCCTCGTTGATGTGATTTGTACGCCCGACGGCAGCATAGGACGAGTAGCGGTAGGTACGGTGCATCACATTGCCTGGCGCACAGCCGATGATCGGCAGCAAGGCGAGTGGCATAGTGAAATCGCGCGACAGGGATACAACATCTCACCGGTGATGGACCGCAAGTATTTTCACTCGATCTATTTCCGGGAGCCAGGAGGTGTGCTGTTCGAAATTGCCACCGATTCGCCAGGCTTCACGGTGGATGAACCACTGGAGAACCTTGGGACGAAACTGGTATTGCCACACTGGCTGGAGTCGCAGCGAAGCCATATTGAGGCTCATTTGCCACCGCTTCGGATATCACAAGCCAATCCTGCGAGGACGTCATGACAGAGTCTCGCCTTAGTTTCAAACACCGATTTGTGCCACCACAGTCTGCAGCCTCGCCCACGGTGGTGCTGCTGCATGGCACAGGTGGTGATGAGAACGACCTTCTGCCACTGGGACAGGTCCTGGCGCCCGGCGCTGCGTTGCTCAGCCCTCGAGGAAAAGTCCTGGAGAACGGCATGCCGCGTTTCTTTAGGCGCTTGGCTATGGGAGTGTTTGATGAGCAGGATCTGCGGTTTCGCACTCAAGAGCTGGTTGAGTTTGTGCGAGCTGCCTCAGATCGGTACGGCTTTGGCTCCGGGAACGTGGTGGCTGTCGGCTACTCAAACGGAGCCAACATTGCAGCCAGTATGCTGCTGCTCTACCCGCAGGTCCTTCGAGCGGCAGTGCTGTTCAGTCCCATGGTGCCTCTCAGGCCTGAGCGCCTGGCCAATCTGAGAGACGTGGCTGTCTTTGTGGCAGCAGGTCGTGAGGATCCCATCGTGCCTGCGGAGAACACCAAGCAGCTTGTGTCGATGCTGGAACAGGCTGGAGCCGACGTTGCCGAGTATTGGCATCAGGGCGGTCACGAACTCAGCCAAACAGCGGTGGAGGCGGCTCGTCAGTGGCTATCACAGCTTTTTGAGCGATTCTCTCAAAATGACTCCAAGAAGAGTTCTTAGCACCGAGCCACACCATGAAGATGCTGCGAGTCACTGTGAATGTCTGCAGCCCGCCGCCTGTTTGAGTCGCTAGCCTACCTTCAGCTCTGCTGTCAGGCGCCTCGTCTCCTAACGCCGGGCACCTGACACCTATTTTTCAAGGAGGAACAATGTATCCGACTCTAGCAGAGCGGCCCAAGGTGTCCCACACGTTTTACGTTAGGTGAGTGTTGGCCGCGGTACCCATCGTCGCGAGGTAATCCCCGGTGAAACCGACCTGAGCCGCGACCCCCGATCGTCCTCCCTTCTGAAGACGCCAGGGTGCAAGACTGCATTCTGCCCACCCCTTCAGTCCAAATACAAGCCGCTCCGACCTGATCATCCTGCTGGCATCGAACCAGCTCATTGTTCGAAAGCCCTTCCTGCGCCGTAGCGGTGAAGCGGCCATCGACTTCGCGTACAAGCGACTGGCATCCTTAACACTGACCGTCTCGTTCGGTGCCGAAGGCAGGTGTATCAAAGTGAGACAGTTTGCAGGCAGAGAGCCATCAATTCTTGAGTACTGAACGGGCAACACGGGTCGTCGATATTGCAGGTTCTTTGAGATGCAATGAGTTTCGGGCACGCGCGGCCAATTGATCGAATGCACAGTACTGGCCAGTGACTTGCAACACACGGCGGCAGTGTCGAGGTCATGATTGGTTATGAGGAACTCGTCGGCGCTGAAGGAAAAGAGGATTCATGAAGAGCTTTGATCGAGATGACACAAATGGCAGTGTTGGCAAGCCCTACCTGACAGATTACTTCGGTCTGGAAGTTGAGGTTCTCATCCGGTTGCCTGGTTGCAGCCTGGTTCGCTATCAGAGCCGAGAGTTCATTGTATTGAGTGATGATCTTCAGAGTATGCTCCTGCCGCTCTGCCGCCGCGTAATAACTCAAGTGCCAAGCCAATAGCACTGTTCATGGGACCGTAACAATAGCCCAGGCGTGAGTGGTTCTGCGGCTTGCGTCACCTAGCGACGATACGGGTTGGCACCAACTGTTTTTTGACGGACGGAAAGCAAAGAGGAGGAATGCATGTATCGCATCAAAATAAAACGCACAGGAAAGCTCAGCGAGCTGCTGACACATGGCAAGGGATACGTCGTCCATACGAGCCAGGGAGACGTTTGCGTATTCCGCTCGATAGTGTATGCGCAATACGTGGCAGCGATCTTAGCAAGCTATGGCCTTCTCGGCTGAGTGAAGCGAGAGAGCATCGCAAAGAGTCTGAACGGTCAGCATCAGAGCAACCTAGGGGCCTGACGGTTGAGCCGCGCGCTAAACAAGGGACACAATGAAGAAATTCAACCTTTGTCTAAGGAGATTCCAATGAAAGCTGCTGTTGTTGAAGAAATTGCCAAGCCCCTGGTTGTTCACACCCACTGGCCCGATCCGGACTGCGGTCCCGATGATGCCGTCGTGGAAGTCCAAGCTAATGGCATCTGTCTATCGGACCATCATCTCTGGCAGGGAGGCTGGCCCTGGATGGGCATCGCAACTCAGACGCCAATGGTCCTCGGTCATGAGTTCTGTGGCGTTGTGGAGGAGGTGGGCGCGAAAATAACCCGCTTCGAAAAGGGGGACCGCGTCGCTATTCCGTTCAACCACAGTTGCGGCAGATGTGAGCAATGCCAGGCTGGCCATCAAAACGTTTGCCTCGACCTCCGCTTGCCAATGCTCCACTACACTGGCGGATTTGGCCGGTACGCCAAAGTGACCCACGCCGATGTTAACCTGGTACCCCTGCCTCCCTCTATCTCATATCTCGAAGCCGGAGCGATGGGATGCCGTTTTATGACCTCATGGCACGGCGTCGTTGACCAGGCAAACGTAGTGCTGGCGAGTGGGTGGCGGTTTTCGGTTGTGGCGGCTCGGACTCGCGGCTGTCGAAATTGCAGCGGCTCTGGGAGCCAATGTCATCGCAGTCTCCCGCACGCCTGCCAAACTCGAGATGGCCAAGCAGCTCGGAGCCGTCGCCGCCGTGAACGGGGCCGATTCACATGTTGTCGAGCAGATCATCGAAATGACAGACGGAGGGGCACATGTTTCGGTGGACGCGCTCGGTGACGCGCCTACTGCGCTGCCGGCGATTCAGTGCCTCCGCACTCGTGGTCGGCATCTACGCCTTGGTACATCCAGCAAGCAGCAAGCTGGTACGATCCCACTGCCCGTCGACCTATTTGTTTTCAAGGAGCTCCAATTCATTGGCTCTCTCGGGATGCAGGCGGCCCGCTATCCTGCAATGCTTCGCATGGTTGAATCTGGCAAGCTCCACCCGGGCAGGCTGATCACCGGCGAGGTTGCGATCGAGGAAGCTGGGGCCACCCTGGAAGGGATGGGCAAGTTCTCGACAATCGGGATGACCGTCATCACAAAGTGGTAGCTCGGTCGTGGCCGGGTTACCACCCCTCTTTTCGTGATGCGGGCACAAACTCAGAATTCAAGGACAATGCAAAGGAATCAAGATGAATCAATTAGCAGAGATTAAAAATGTCAGTGGAACGGCTTTCGTGGTGGCAGAGTTCCGAGCAGAAGAGAATAACGAAGCTTATCCCTTATACCGGGACTCGATCGTCGGGTTGTTCCTGAATGAAGACACCAGGCAAGCCGCCCGGCGTGTTGCCTCCAGCTTTCCACCTGTAAAAGATCTGGTTAAGATTAGAACCAGGTACTTCGATGAAATGCTGGACAGGCAAATCCAATCGGGTTTCCGGCAAGTTGTCCTCCTGGGCTCGGGTCTGGACACGCGAGCCGTGAGAAAACCGGCTGTAGGCGTTACCTATTTTGAGATCGATGATGCGGCAACCCTGAAGTTGAAGCAGACTTGTTATGAAGAACAGGGTATCGACGTCGATGTGAGGTTTATTCCCGGCAACTACGTGACAGATGGCTTGATCAATTTGCTTAAGGCAAGCGATTTCGACTTTGACCTGCCCACGTACCTTATCTGGGAAGGGAATACCATGTACTTGCCGCTCGACAGCACTAAACATACTATCAGGCAGCTCACCAAGCACCTGAAAGAGTTTCGGCTATCATTTGATTACATGGCTGATTCGGTGATTTCCAAAACAACGGGAGATGCCGGCATTACGAATCTTGTCGAGAGTTTTGCGAACATGGGTGCGCCATGGCTTTCTGGCATCCGTGACCTACGAGGCCTTCGCGGACGAAATGAATTTAAGCGTGATGGAGAACTTCAAGACCGCTGAACTTCGTCAGACCTATGGGCCTGGTCGTACGTTGGACTCTCCTATTTTCAAATTTTACTCGGTGTGCACGCTGGGGTTTGATCAGTTAAGAAATTGAGAATGCGTCTAGCCCGTCTGCCTCCGGAGGAGAACCCTGGAAAAGGAGGCTGTGAATCAAAACAAAAATCTGATTGCTTCCAGCCTGCTGGCGCTCTTCACGTGCGAGTGCGCCCTTTGGACAGCGGCGACAGGTAAGGGCCATGAACCCACAAATATTGCACTATCTTTACGCTCGCGGGTGGAGGAGGGGAGCTTCGCCGTTTGCTGGTCTCGCTGCCTTCTACAATGCGACTAACTCCAATCGCAAGGTCTGGACCACGGCTATCCTTGCCGGAGTTGGCGGTGTTATTGGAGGCTACCTTATTGGACGGGCCCTAGATAAGACCGAGAACGCGACGTCTCAGTTCTTTTCTCCTGGCGGAATCCGGTTCCGCATTCCCGTCAGCTCCCGGAGAAGCGCGACTTCTTCGTTTCGATAGGCAGTTCCGTCTGGTCGAAAGATTTCGTGGAACCAGATTGAAGGCTCGCGATCGGTGTAGGGTTTCTGCCAGGAATCCCAGGGCAGATAGGTCTGGGTCTTTCCGGCCACGAATCCCCAGTTGTAGGCGGCGACCCTATACTTCTTGGCGATGGGCAGGGTACCTTCAAACGTGCTCTTATTGCCGCGCGCCATATATTCGGTGCAGAGCAGGGGACGGTTGTAGCGCTGTAGCCACTTGACTCGCTTCTCGAATTCTCCCGGTTCATTGTAATTATGGAAGGAGATGACGTCCGACATCTCGATTTGTATCTTCTCCATGGGGCCCAGCTTCTCATCTGCTGACCAATCGTCTTTCCAAACTCCGCAGGTCAGCGGCTGCTGCGGATTCGCGGCCCGAGCCCATTGGAAAGTCTGCGGCAACAAGGCCAGCACGAGCTCCACTTTATTGCCGGGCTCAAGTTTACCGTAACTGGAGGTATTCCGATTGTCCGGCTCATTCCAGACATCCCACGCCAGGATTCGGCCGTCTTTCCCAAATGCCCCGACGACACCTTTCACGTAGGTTTCGAGGCGGGCATACTGCGACGGGTCCTGCAAAGCTTTCGCTCCCGGACTCTGCAGCCAACCGGAGTTGTGCACGCCTGGCTTCGGGTCGCGTTGCTTGCCAAGCTGCGGAAACGGATCCCAACAGGAATCAAACAGCACGAACATCGGTTTGATCTTGTGTTTCTCGGCAATTCTCAGGAACTGGTCGATCCGCTGCTTGAAACCATCGGGATCCTGCTGCCAGAGCAGATCGTGCAGAAAGACCCGCAGCGTATTCATTCCGATGCCTTGCGCCCAGCCAAGTTCTTTGTCAATCGTCCGCGGGTCGAAAGTCTCAGCCTGCCACATTTCCAACTCATTGATTGCGTTAGCAGGAATGTAATTGCATCCAACCAGCCATGGCTGCTGCTGATACCATGCGTTGGCTTTCTTCTCCGGCCACCGCTGGGATTGCGCCAACGCGCTGATGTTGATCAGCAGTAAGGTCAGGCTCAGAACTTTTTTCATTGGGCGCATGGGTTTCACACTTTCTTGAAGGATTTCCTCTTCGCGACTTGCAGCGCCGGAGTCCACCATGGGCAAGACCCGCCGCAAAAGGCGCGGTGTCCGCCCTGAAACTGCAAAATCCGTTTCGTCGTGGCCGGCTGTGCCGGTCCCCTGTTGCGACGACGCAAGGAGGCCTTCAAGCAGCACAGCTTCGGGCCGACGCGGAACGCCACGCCGGGCGTTCCCTACAACCCCCATTCTTCACGGCTTCCTTCGCCAAAGGGAAAAGCTGAGATCGACTATTTCATCCTCCGTAGTCCATGAAAGCGGTACCAGTGGCTGTTTTCATTTCGTGCGAAGTCGCTCGGTTCGACGCAGATCAGGTTTATCCTAGGCTCGGCTTGCCGTCTTTTGCAGGAATTCGTGAGCGCGAACGCGGAGAGTCGCTATCGCAGCTTTCATTCTTTGAAATGCCTCCCCGTATCCCTCCGGAGTTGGTTTTGAGGAATGAAGATAGTCTAGTACGATCTGCTCTGCCTGCATGAAAGGCTCGCATAGCTCAGCAACTGCAGGGGCAATCGAGTGAGGGATGTGGAGAATGCCATTGGCGTCGGCATGGATGAGGTCATTAGGCTGAACCTCCAGGCCACCGATCTGAACAGGAACCTTGCTCTGAATGAATCGGCAATAGCCGTGGGAAACGATGGTGGACGAAGCCCAGCAGGGAAAACGCAGTCGCCGCACCTGGTCAATATCTCGTGCTGCTCCGCTCGTGATCAACCCAATGAAACCAAACGTCTGGAAGGTGCTGACCATCACTTCGCCGTAGGTTGCCGCTTTTGGAATCCCATCGAGATCTTGAATCACTACAATACGAGGTACGGGAGTCACCAGTGACTCCTCGATCAACTGTGGCATGCCTCCGTAGGCGTCCTCTTTCTGCGACTGCTGGCCAGCGCGGAAGGTTGCCGTCCAGGCGTAGCCGACCACCGGTGGCAACTCTGGATAGACGGCTTTCACCGTGTGGTTGGTGAAGCCCTCCAGATAAGACCGCACGTCAAACAGTTCGATGACGTTGGCCACGGTCGGAGAATCGACTCTAGCGAGTGAGGCAAGTTGTTCTGGGGTCAAGAGGCTCATTGGAGCTACCGTCTTTCTCATGAAGTGGAGCCTAGCGATACCAAGGCGTCGCAGAGGTGTCAAGCTATTTTTCACTTCTTCCAGGGGCAGGGGACAGGAAGAGGTCAGGTAACAAGGTTGGCCATTTTGGACGTGAACGCACTGGCAGCTGCCAGTCGCCCTGTGGTTGAGCCTTTAGTTATCAGCTTTACCCTGTCTCGTGCCCTTGCGCCCTATGTGCTGTCTCCTTTCCTCAGTCGCCTGGTTGTCGTCATGATAAAATGCCGAGCGACTGTCCGGATCAGGGAGGCTCTTTGTTTTTCTAGGTTAAGTCATGAAAACCAGCGAGGATCTGAGGATCTAATGATTAGAAACGAACTTGGGCTCTTGGCCGACAAGGCCACACGTCTGCGCATTCATTCGATTCGGTCCACGGCTGAGGCCGGATCGGGTCATCCCACCTCATGTATGTCGGCGGCAGAGTTGGTTGCCGCGCTCTTCTTTCATGTTATGCGCTACGACCCGCAGGACGCCAAGAATCCAAATAACGACCGCTTCATTCTCTCTAAGGGTCACGCCGCTCCTGTGCTGTACGCCGCCTGGGCCGAAGCAGGAATTATTCCGACCGAGGAATTACTCAAATTGCGGCGAATTGACAGCGACCTTGAGGGTCACCCAACTCCCCGTTTGAAATGGGTTGACGTGGCTACGGGCTCCTTAGGTCAAGGCCTTTCGGCTGCCGTGGGAATGGCTCTCAATGCCAAGTACCTGGATCATCTAGATTATCGTACGTATGTGTTGATGGGCGACGGTGAGAGCGCCGAAGGCGGTGTTTGGGAGGCGGCTGCGCTGGCAGCTCACTACCAGCTGGATAATCTCGTCGCCATAGTCGACGTGAACCGCTTGGGACAAAGCCAGGCCACAATGCATGGTGCTGATGCGGAGGCCTATGCAAGAAAGTTCAGCGGGTTCGGCTGGCACTCGATGGTGATTGATGGCCATAACCTGGAACAAATCCTGAATGCGTTCAGCGAAGCGCAGAAGACCAAGAACCAGCCTAGCGTCGTTGTCGCGAGGACCAAGAAGGGCAAGGGTGTTTCTTTCCTTGAAGACAAGGATGGCTGGCACGGAAAGCCTCTGAAGAAAGGTGAGGAAGTCGAGAGAGCTTTGCGCGAACTTCCGCTGGATGAGAACGCTTCCACCACTGCTGCGAGCATCGCGCGACCTCCCGCGGTGACTCGTGATGCCAAGCCGGCCAGCAAATCGGTAGCCCCGCCGGACTACAAAGCAGGAGACCTTGTCGCAACACGTGAGGCTTACGGTACGGCATTAATCAAACTCGGGGCCGCGAATCCAGCCGTGGTGGCATTGACGGCGACACAAAGAACTCTACTTTTGCCGAGAAATTCGCCAAAGCCTATCCGCAGCGCTACTTTGAAGGCTTTATTGCTGAGCAGAACCTTGTCGGCGTTGCTGTCGGGCTTTCGAAATGCGGGAAGATTCCTTTCGCCTCAACTTTCGGATGCTTCTTTGGCCGTGCTATGGATCATCTGCGCATGGGAGCCATTTCGATGGCGAATATCAAGTGTGTGGGGTCGCATTGTGGCGTCTCCATAGGCGAGGACGGACCGTCGCAGATGGCATTGGAGGACCTGGCAATGTTTCGAGCCATTCCGGGTTCAGTCGTTTTCTATCCGTCAGACGGGGTTTCGACCGAAAGACTGGTCGCACTAGCGGCTGAGCATCAGGGGATTGTTTATATTCGCACCAGCCGGCCCAAGGGAGCGATACTCTACAAGAATGACGAGTCTTTTCAGATCGGCGGCAGCAAGACGCTGCGTTCGAGCGCCAATGACCGGCTTGCCGTAGTGGGTGCAGGGGTCACGGTGGGTGAGGCACTCAAGGCCCATGAGCAATTGGGTAAAGAAGGAATTGCCATTCGTGTTGTTGATGCCTATTCAGTCAAGCCGATTGACGCCAAAGGGCTGCTGGCGGCAGCCAAGCAAAGCAACAACACCCTGCTGGTTGTTGAGGAACACTATTACGACGGTGGATTGGGCGACGCGCTTTTGAATGCCGTCGCCAACAGTGGTGTGAGAGTTCATAAGCTGGCTGTCAGCGAGGTTCCCCGCTCAGGCAAGCCGGAAGAGTTGCTGGAGCGCTACGGTCTCAGCGCCTCAAGTATTGTCAAAAAGGTCAAAGAACTCCTTGGGTAGTCGCGCTGCCGCAGCTCTCGGGGCACCTGGGAGAAGCAACTCAACGAAAGAGAAGAATGGGAAACACCGGGAAGAGCCTGGCTGCTTTTGAATTTGCTCTTCTGTTGCAAAGGGGGGAAGGTAGCGCAGTCTGTGCCGGCCCACCGTGATCTTTGAACCGGGTGGCAACACAGCACGGGAAGGGCCAATAAATTCTCTTCAGGTCAATCGCATGAGATTGGGTATCGACTTTGGGACGACGCGGACGCGTGTTGCTGCAGTGATGGATGGGAACTACCCATTGATCAGTTTTCACTCGGAGGATTTCGATTCGCTTGACTGGTATCCCTCGCTGATTGCGACTCAGCACGGTCGCACAGTCTTCGGACTGGATGCCCTGCGGATGCAGTATGATTCGGACTGGGAACTCTGTCGTTCCTTCAAGCGTTTCCTTGAGAATCAGGATCCCCATGCTTTGGTGTCGATCGGCACGGTTCAGCTGCCATTGATCGACTGGTTGACGCGTTTTGTTTCGGCGCTACGCGAAGACTTGCTGCATCGAAGCAATCTGGAGTTGCGGCGGGGAGTACCGCTGCCGGTTGTGGTGGGAGTTCCTGCCAACGCCAACAGCAATCAGCGGTTCCTGACCCTCGAAGCCTTTCGAAATGCGGGGTTTGAAGTTCTGGGGATGCTCAACGAGCCGGCCGCTGCGGGCATCGAGTATGCCCACCGTTACCGTCAGTCAGAACTCAGCAAGCGACGTGAGCACGTCGTCGTCTACGACTTCGGCGGGGGAACGTTCGATGTCTCCCTGATTCACATGAGTGGCGAAGTGCACGACGTGATTGCCAGCGAAGGCATCTCGCGGCTTGGTGGAGATGATTTTGATGAAATCTTGCTGGGTCTTACCCTGGCGCAGGGGACGGTTGTGGATTCCACGTCGAAACGGGTTTCTCGAAGCCGCCTGCTGAATCTTTGCCGCGAAGCGAAAGAAAGCATCAACCCGAATACTCGCAAGATCACGGTCGATCTGGGGCAGATCAGTCAGGCCGGTCGTGAAGTGCTGTTGCCTGTCTCGCTGTTTTACGAAAAGTGTGATCCCCTGATTCAGAAGACGCTTCAGGCTACCGAGGACGTCGTGCAGGCCGTCATGGGTGATGACTTGCAGTCTCTGGCTTGCGTCTATCTGGTTGGCGGCTCTTGTGAATTGCCCATTCTTGCTCGCACCTTGAGAGAACGGTTTGGCAAGCGGGTACGTCGCTCTCCATATCCAAGTGCGGCAACGGCAATCGGGTTGGCGATCTCGGCAGATCAGCAGCGCGGTTATGAGCTACACGAGCGCTTCCACCGGCATTTCGGCGTCTGGCGTGAGAGTGAAGCTGGGACGAAGATTGTCTTTGATCCTATCTTCTCTAAGGGCACGTTGTTGCCTGAGGAGGATCAGCAACCGCTGGCGGTGACCCGAAAGTATCGGCCAGCTCATAACATCGGCCATTTTCGCTTCATTGAGTGCAGCCATCTCGGTGCCTCGCAGGAGCCAAAAGGCGACATTGTAGCTTGGGATCAGATTTGCTTTCCGTTCGATCCCGCGCTTGCGAGTGAAGCCAATCTGACCGGCCGTTCCGTCACGCGCTGGTCCGACGGAGACAGGTACGAAGTGGAGGAAGTGTATCACTGCGACTCGCGTGGCGTAATCGAGGTTTCGATTTCAAATCAGACTGCGGGAATGAAGAAATCCTACCGGCTCCGTAGTCAACAGAAAATGGCCCCGCAGAGATCGGGCATTTCGAGGGCCCCACGCCCGGCGAATTCCTAACCATGCCCTAGCGTAATCTTTCAGCGTTGTACAAGAGCTGAATGTTCTGAACGGTTGTCGCGATCAGAATCCCGGTCATCAGAGTGACCGCCACCGTTCCTCCCACATCAAAGAGGCGATAACTATTCCCCAGGAGGCGAACGGTGGGTTGAAACAGCAGCACCAGGTTTCCGACGGCCAGGAGGAGTCTGAGTTCCGTGGGACTGAAACGTCCAAAGGAGATCTTGAATGTTCCAATCGTGTAAGTTGCCAGGTAGACGTTGATGCAAAGCATGAAATAAACGATCAGCACCAGACTCGCTACCCCAAAGCTCATGCAGTCCGAAAGCGCCATGCCGGCGACCAGAATTGCCATGCTGATCGTGTCCAGAATATGGTCAACGTAGAAGCCGTAGCGGGGTCTGAGTCGATTTCGGTACCGGGCCAACGTGCCATCCAGGCTATCACCCATCCAATTCAAGACGAGACAAACATTCACGAGGTGGAGAAAGAGCTTGTTTTCCCGGCTCAAGGCATACGCCCCAGCCGCTGCCAACATCGCCAGGAATCCCAATGCGGTCAAGTGATCAGAGTTGATCCGGTCGGGCATTCGGGCCGCCATCGATCTCAGAATTCGGGCTTCGACGCCGGCCAAGATGCCGTTCTGCTCTCGAGGCGCGTCCACAAAGCTGTGTCGGCTCATCGCTTCTCCCCCCAATCTCTTGCAGCTGGCCTCAGGGCCGCACATCGCTCTCACTTTTGGCCCCGACTGTGCGAAGGCAAGACTACTGCCATCGGCTAAGGCGCTTACTGAGAAGGATCTGGCCAGGAAGTGACTGCAAGGAACTGCAGCCATGCAGCGATAAGACAGCACCAGTCACGCGCGAATTGGCTGGCCTGAAATCGGGATTGCCGGTCACCACCCACAGGTGTCGCTACGGGTTGTGTGGGAGGGTGGACACTGCCAGGGAAAGAGGCCAGAGACCAAGAGAATCGGGGCTTGCGTGGCACTCAGGTCAGCGAGCCCATGAGGCGAGAGTTCTTGAGCAATAAGAATTTAGCTAAGTGAGCACCCGCATATTGCCGAAGCATACCGCAGGCTGTCCGTAGTTCCAGCCGGGTCCATCACAGCCTCTTCGGGTTTCGCCTTGCTCCCGGCTTTCCGCTCCAGTTCCGTGCAACCTTTTTCGCAGTCGCGACTATTGGTGAATCCTCGGCGACTGTGTTACCTTATGCGCTCTATGCACAATCCCGTACCCACCACTGCCGAGCAGAAGCAGCAGCTGCAAGAGGCCTTTCGTGGGTACATCCAAGCCCTGTGTTATGAGCGGGCCAAGGTTCTCTACCACCTTGGGATCGTACTGGTCCCGTTGTTTGGGTTTCTGGACTATATCATTGCTCCCCCCGAGCTTTTGTTTTCCTTCCTGAGCCTTCGGCTGGCCGCCGCCGTGATGCTGCTCGGGACTCTATTCGTCATTTACCCGACCATCGGCAAGAAGTACCCCGTTTTCCTGGGGATGCTTGGCCCTTCAATCGTCGGCGGGTCCATTTCTTTGATGATCTTCATTTACCTGGGAGGTTACGAGAGCCCCTACTACGCAGGGCTAAATCTCGTGATCCTGGCAGTGACGCTGGTCATGCCATTCAGCATGATCGAATCGGCCATCACCTGTAGCTTGGTCTATGCGACTTATCTCATTCCAGTTCTGCTGTTTGACAAAATCAGCAGCCCCGAAGTTTTCGTCAACAACAATTTCTTTATCCTCGGCACCATTATCATTGCGCTGACCAGTTCCTTTTACGCTCAACGCATGCGGTTCCGCGAGTTCCGCTCGCGCTACCAGCTGTCGTTGACAAATGAAAAGCTGACCGCTTTGGATGAAGAAAAGACGTTGCTGTTCTCCAACTTGGGCAACCTCATCATTTCCAGCCTGGACTGGCAAAGTGCCTTGATGTCGGTGTTGAGGCTAATAAAGGAAAACTTTGGTTTTGACCGGGCGGCTTGTGTAAGGGTCGATCCCCAGGGTCAGCTGCTAGGCCGGCCGATTGTAATGGAGGGCGACGACGAGTTCCGAGACAAACTCCAGCAGCTCCGGGTTCCGCTTCTGGATATTCCCCGCCTGGTGAGGGCCCTTCAAACGTGCGAGCCGGTAACTTTTTCTGAACGACACGCAACGGTCAGCTCCGCAGAACAGCAGCTTCTGGAGCATCTGGACACGAAGGCTCTGGCAGTGATCCCTTTGCGAGAGCGAGGTCAGACCGCCGCGGTGCTGCTGGTTGACTATGGCCGCTCGTACGCAAAGATTCCTGAAGACAGATTCAAGCTCTTGGTCAATCTGTCTCAACCGATTGCTGCCGCTCTGGAAAAGGCGCGCCTGTTCGAGAGCGAAAGAAAGCGCACCGAGCAATTGCTGGTCATCCACAACATTAGCCGCAATATTTCCTCTATCCTCGATTTCAACTCTGTTTTCAAGGAATTCGCAGGACTGCTGCGGCGCCACTTTCAGTTTCGTCATGTTAGCGTTTATAGCGTGGACGACCGCAAGAAGCTCGTCTTGTCTGTTCGAGACGAAGACGCGGATGGAGCCAGGCAGGGTCCCCGCGAATTCTCGCTAGCCGAGGACTCGGTGTTGTCCCGCGCCTTCAATCGAAGCCAGACGCTGTTGCGCAAGGCAGCGGACGAGGAGTTGGTTCTCGAAGGCACATTGTTGCCCGAAACAAAGTCGCAGCTTTGCATTCCGTTTCGGTATTCGTCAAAGACCCTCGGGATTGTCAACATCGAAAGTGACAAGCATCTGGCGTTCGACGAGCAGGACGTCACCGTGCTCGAGACGCTCAGCGATTATCTGGCCACCTGGGTCAACAACGCCAATTTGTATTCCGACATCGGACGGAAGGCCAATGCCTTGCAGACACTCAACAGCATTGGCAGGGCAATCAGCTCGGAACTCAATATTAACAACCTATTTGAACTGATCTACAACCAGGTGGGGCAGGTCCTCGACAGCGAAGACTTTTTCATCGCGCTCCTCGAGAAAGGACACAACCGGATTGAAGTGAAATTCGAGGTTTCCAATGGCCGGCGTCGCTCGTACGTCCGCTCGCTGTCTCACGACAGTCTGGTCGGTTACGTTATGCAAACACGGACGCCGTTCCTGGTAAAGGATAACTTCGAGAAGGTTTACGAGACGATCACCGGGCGCAAGCCCCATCTGATCGTGCAGTCCTGGCTGGGTGTGCCGCTGATTCTGGGCGAACAGGCGCTAGGGGCGATCGTCTTACAGAACACTCGGACCCGGCAAGCCTACGATAGAGATGATTTGAACTTTCTTTCGACAATCGCCGACCAGGCGGCCGTGGCGATTTCGAATGCGCGGCTATTCCGTGAGACGCAGGAGCGGACAACGCGCCTGGCTGTCGTGAACGAAATTACCCGTGAGGCCAGCTTGAATCTGGATGTCGACAAACTGTTCGAAAAGATTACGACTCAGCTCAAACGCGTCGTTTCCTTTGAAAAAAGCAGCATTGCGACCTATCAGCAGGAGACGGACACCTTTTCTCTCATTAACGTGTATGGCGAGAATATCACGGCGGGCTTTTACAAAGGCATGGAGATTCCTGGCAGGGAAACCGTGATGAAGATCGCCTACGAAACCAAGAAGCCCTATTACACGCGCAGCCTCAACCAGAACCTTTCCAGCACGTCGCCTTATCTGATCACTCAGGGAATCCAATCGGCCGTCTCGATCCCAATCATTTCGGAGGACATTTGTCTGGGCACGCTCAACTTGGGCAGTCAGAAGGAAGACGGCTTTTCCAGCGACCAGATTGATCTGCTCTTGACCATAGCGAACGGCTTGGGCACTGCCCTGAAGAACGCGCGGTTATATACTGCATTGGAGCATTCGTACTCCGAGCTGCAGGCAGCCCAAGATCAACTCATCAAATCGGAGAAGCTAAGAGCTCTTGGCGAGATGTCCGCCGGCGTGGCTCATGATTTTAACAACATCCTGGGCGCAATCCTGGGCAGAGCTCAATTGTTGAAGACTCAGAACTACGATCCAACGATACTACGGGGACTTGATATCATCGAGAAGGCCGCAATCGACGGAGCGGCTACCGTGCGACGCCTGCAAGACTTCACGCGCAAGCGCACGGACCAGGTCTTCAAGCGGGTTGATCTGATCCAGGTGATTGAAGACACACTTTCGATGACCCGAACGCGTTGGGAAGACAGCGCTCATGTGAGCGGTATCCAGTACACAGTGACGACACAGTACGACGCCGTGCTGCCTGTGGCTGGCGAGAGTTCGGAACTGATCGAAGTGTTTACCAACGTCATCTTCAATGCGCTGGATGCGATGCCGTCGGGCGGACAGATGCATATTCAGGCCGGGACCCGGGATGACCGCGTGTTCGCTTCAGTAACCGACACCGGTCGGGGCATGACTGAAGAAATCCGCCGCCGCGTCTTTGACCCATTTTTCACGACGAAAGGTGTCAAAGGCAACGGCTTGGGGATGAGCGTTGCCTATGGCATTATCAATCGGCACAAGGGTGAAATCGAGATCGAAAGTGAAGTTGGGAAGGGAACGACCGTCCGCATCTTTCTGCCCGTCAATCTGAACGTCGCCCTTCAGAGCGTCGAAGAGACGGTCGTTCCGCCAAAGAAAATGGGGCGTTTTCTCATCGTCGACGATGAAGATCCAATCCGCGACTTGCTGGCCGAGATGCTCGTCGAACAGGGACATGAGGTCTTCACCGCGTCTGGCGGCAAGGAGGGCTTGGAGATCTTCAGAAGCCAGACGCCTGGTTTAGTGATCACGGATCTCGGAATGCCTGAGGTCAGCGGATGGGACGTGGCCACCGGAGTCAAAGCGCTCGAGCCGGCAACGATAGTGATCTTGATGACCGGCTGGGGAATTACGCTGGACAAAGAGAAGGCCCGCGAGAAGGGTGTGGACGTGGTGTTGGCCAAGCCTTTCCAGATTAGCGAAATTCAAAAGGTCCTCAACGAGATGCTGGAGCTGCGATACAGCCTGGCCAAGAACTAAGGGAATGCCAATTGCGGACTACGGAATGCGGAGTGAGGAGTGCGGAATGGCGAATGCGCAATGCGGATTGCCGAATGCCAGTTTCGGAACGCGAGTAGCCACGGCAGAAGCTGAAATCTGGGGGCAGCTCAGAGGTGTCGGATGCCTGGCGGCCCAAGGTACATCGGAGTAACCCGGCAAATCCGCAATCCGAAATCCCAATTCCGCAATCCCCTTTCCCCATTCCGCGTTCCGCACTCGGCATTCCGCAATCATTTGCCTTTTCGTTTCTCTTCAAAGAACCCTTTCACATCGGCAAACACCGCAGATTGCTTCCCTTTCGCTAGACGGCACTCTGGGAGGGAATGCAAGAAAATCTGGCCATAGTGCTTTTCTAGAACGCGACGATCGAAGATCATGATCGAGCCGCGATCGTTCTTGCTGCGAATGAGCCTTCCAAACCCCTGTTTGAACTTGATCACAGCCTGAGGGACGCTGTATTCCAGAAAGGAATTACCGCCGGCTTTCTCGATAGCTTCGACTCGAGCTTCAATCACGGGCTCTTTTGGCACGCTGAACGGAAGCTTGGTAAGAATGACATTCTCCAAAGCTTCTCCCGCCACATCTACGCCCTCCCAGAAGCTGTCGGTAGCAAACAAGACACTGGTTTTGTCCTGTTTGAAGATCTCGGTGAGCCGGTGGCGCGGCGCTTCACCCTGCATCAGCGCCCGAATGCCAGCTTTCTGCAAAGCAGGTTGAAGTTCCTGGTAAATTTTTCGGAGGAGCGAATAGGAGGTAAAGAGCACCAAGGCCCGCCCCTCCGATATGGTGACGGACTCTAGAACCAGCCTGCCAAGCTCTCCGCCAAATTGAGGATGATCGGGAGACGGAATGTCCTGCGGAATCCCCAGAACGACTTGGCGGGAGTAGTCAAAGGATGAGGGCAGAATCCTTTCCACAAGGCGGGTAGAATTGATCTTGTCCAACCCAAGCCTGCCCTTCATGTAGCCGAACTGATTCTCAGTGGTCAGCGTTGCGCTGGTCATGATCACGGTTTCAAGCCTCTTGAATACGCGCTCGCGCAGCAGTTCAGCAACACTCAGAGGCGCCTGTTTGAGCGTGATGCGCCTGCCAGACCGGCTGTCGGCCATCTCAATCCAGCGGACTTGGCTCTCGTCGGGTTCGCCGAAGATCTCTCCCAGTGTGGCGGCAGCCACTTCCAGGCGGTCGACCAAAGCACCCAGTTCCACGGTCGGCGACAGCAAACTTTCGGTCACCTTTTCGGGCAACGTCTCGAGCCATTTCTCCAAAACCAGCAACTGTTGATGAAACTCGCCTATTTGCCGGATGAGCTGCTGAACCGGCGCCAGGATGGCCTCCTTCCATTCAGGCCGCTCTAGAATCTTAGGAGTGAAGCGAATTTTGATTTCTGCCAATGAAGACTGCGCAACACTTTCGAAAAATGCTGCTAGATCGTCGAACGTCTGGGTTGTCGAGTAGACCAGGTCCTCTTTCAGAGTCAGCAACCGGCCCTGGATATGGTCCACGATGCGGGTGTAGAGAGGCAGATCAATGTGCTGCTGCAGATCCTTGAGCTTGATCAGGAGAAAGGGCAACAGTCCTCGTTCTCGCACTTTCTCACGTTCACGCAGGCTGTAGAAACGGCCCAGCAAACGAATCAATCCGAACTTGGAAATTTGCGTGCCGAAATAGTTCGTTGCCACTTCCTCTATGTTGTGAGCTTCATCCAGAACGATTCGAGAGTAGCCGGGCAAGACTGCCGCATCCGTGAATCGTCCAGTCTCGCTCCGTACCGCCAGGTCCGCAAACAGGAGATGATGGTTTACAATCAACAGATCCGCTGAAGCAGCCTCGCGACGGGCATTGTAGAAGAAGCAGTTGTTGTAAAAGGAGCATCGAAGCCGGGCACAGTTGTCGGTTTCACAGGCCACTCTCTCCCAGACGGCTGGCTTAGGCTGGATGATCAGATCGGAGCGGCTGCCGTCCGCAGTGTGGTGCGACCATTCCAGGATTCCCTTCAGCTC
Source organism: uncultured Acidimicrobiia bacterium (assembly GCA_963752385.1). Lineage (GTDB taxonomy): Bacteria > Acidobacteriota > Terriglobia > Versatilivoradales > Versatilivoraceae > CAVVYL01. The sequence goes on from CAVVYL010000047.1 coordinate 55,925, forward strand.
TGCCCGTTCCTCGGTTTCGATCAGATACTGGCCCTCCTTCTCCAGCGCTTCGACTTTGTTCAGGCAAACGTAGTTCTGCCGCCCTTTGACTAGAACCGACTTGAACTTCAAGCTGAGCGCCTCCTGGAGGAGCGGTAGGTCCTTAAACACCAGCTGCTCTTGAAGGTTAATGGTATTGGTTGAAATGACGACCCGCTGTTTGTTTTGTACTGCCCAGTAGACTGCGGGAAGCAGATAAGCCAGGCTTTTGCCGGTTCCCGTTCCTGCCTCAATCAGGGCGAGCTTGGACTCATTGAACGAAGTCGCAACCGCTTCCAGCATTCGCTGCTGCTCGGGACGGGATTCGAATCCATTCAGTTTCTTCGCTATAGTGCCAGAGCTGGAGACTTCTGACACAAGCTGACGAATGTCGAGTTTTTGGCGCCGTTGCTTCTTGAAGGCCTCAACCACGACATAAATGCTGTCAGCGCCGTTATTAATGATGTAGAAGCCAACACCCTGGTTGCCGTATTCTGAAGCCAGACTGACATCCGCAGAGGAGGGAACAAGGTGGCCTGAAGGGTGGTTGTGGATAATGACGTCACCCTGTGTGGTCACTTGCATAAGGGCAGGAACAGCCGAGTCGTTGCCGCGGGCCAGGGGGATCACTTCGACGACAACCCCCTTCTCGTCCAGCTTTGCCAGAAAGAAAACTTCATTGCCGCGCGCGTCTTCAATCGTACGGCGAAGAAGGTCACGAGCCGCCGGCGCAATGAGTTTTTGGGTGAGGGACATGGCCTGAAATTGACTTCGGGCGAGTATAACACCCTGATGGCCGATTGACGATTTCCTATTGCCGAATGCAATTTGCCCCTCACCCAGTGCATCTGCTACGATTCGCGCGGCAAAACGGCGAGTCCGAGGAATGGCGCCGTTTCATTTCAGGCCTCGAGTCCGGAATCGGCAACCAATAATTGAAAATCACATGGTTGATCTGTCCACAGAGTTCGCAGGCATCCGCTTGAAGAACCCCGTGATCACCGCCAGCGGCACGTTTGGCTACGGTGAAGAGTTCAGCCAGCTAATCGATCTCAATCAGCTCGGTGGTCTGGTGGTGAAAGGGCTTTCGATAGCCCCGATGCAGGGAGCCGCACCGCCGCGTCTGCATGAGACAGCCGCGGGGATGCTGAATGCCATCGGATTGCAGAATGTGGGTGTCGAGCGTTTTGTGGCAGAGAAGTTGCCGCGGCTGAGAAAGTACGACACCTGCATCTTTGGCAACGTATTCGGTCAAAGCACGGAAGATTATGTTCGTGTGGTCGAGATATTAAACGGCGCTGAGGGTCTGGCCGGATACGAAATCAACATCTCTTGCCCCAACGTGAAAAAGGGTGGAATCGTATACGGATCGGACCCCGGCGCTACCTACGAAGTTGTCAAAGCGATCAAGCAAGTTTCTCGGCGGCCGGTGATCGTCAAACTCTCGCCCAATGTCACTGATGTCACGCTTATCGCTCGAGCTGCAGAAGAGGCCGGTGCGGACGTGCTGTCTTTGATCAACACACTGCTGGGTATGTCGGTAGATGTCGAAACTGGCAAGCCGCGCTTGGGGAACCTTACGGGCGGCCTTTCCGGCCCGGCCGTGAAGCCTGTAGCGCTGCGGATGGTTTACGAAACTGTTCGAATGGTCAAGATCCCGGTGATCGGCATTGGTGGGATTTGCACCGCTGAAGACGCCATCGAATATCTGATGGTCGGCGCGAGGGCCGTCGAAGTGGGGACTGCCAATTTTCTCGATCCGGAAGCCTCAATCAAAATCATCCGAGGCTTGGAAGACTTCTGTCGGCGCAAAGGCATTGATCGCTTGAGTGCTCTGGTTGGCAGCCTGGCCGTGAAGGACCTGGCTGGCAAGGGTTTGCGAGGCAGCTCGGCAGGTTGAGACTCCCAGCGAGCTTCGAGCGAGGCAAGACTCAATTTCTTCACAGCTTTCCTCTCACGGTCTCGAACACCTATGGATGCTAAGGACAGAATCATTGTCGCTTTGGATGTCGACACACGGCGGGAAGCGCTGGAGTGGGTCAGTCGGTTAGGTGGTCGCGTGGGCCTGTTTAAGATTGGCAGCCAGCTCTTCACTTCCGAAGGGCCAACACTTGTCAGGGAGATTGTGCAACGCGGAGAAAAGGTTTTTCTTGATCTCAAGTTTCACGACATCCCCAGCACGGTTGCGAAATCCGTGGTTGTAGCGGCAGACTTGGGGGTCACAATGCTCACTCTACACGCGAGCGGCGGCAGGACGATGATGGGTTCGGCAGTGGAGGCCCTCAACCGTATTTCCAGTCCGGGAACGCGCCCTCTCCTGCTGGGCGTGACTGTCTTAACGAGTTTGGCCGGAGACGAATTCGATGCGATTGGGTTCTCCGAGTCTGTCGAATCTCAGGTAGTGCGTCTGGCGAAACTGGCCGAGCAGTCAGGCTTAGACGGGGTGGTGGCTTCGCCCTCGGAACTGGCTTTGCTGCGAAGCCAGTTGAAAGCGTCGACGAGGATCATAACTCCCGGCATACGTCCCGCAGGCAGTGCCGCTCACGACCAAAGCCGCAGTGCGACGCCTGCAGCGGCCATCCAGGCCGGAGCCGACTATCTGGTGATCGGACGCCCGATTATCGCCAGCTCGAGTCCTCTCGCCAGCCTCGAAGCGATCACCAAAAGCCTTTCAGCGGGATCCGCCGGCTCCACTCGCCCACGATGAAGTTCAAGCAGCAGGACCAACTTGCTGGGGTTTAGTAAAGAACAATCGTCATCTCATTTGACCGACAGGTGCCCATTCCTAATTCTCGGCGACTACTCGAAACTCACGATGAATGCGAACAGCGCATTCATCGTGGCTACGCACCTCGCTCTTCCTGATACTCTGGCGGGAATGACGAGCCGGGGCACAGCGGATGTGGATTTCCTGCTGCCGCTCCGGACCCAGCGAGTTTCAGACGCGCTTTAAGCTCGGCCAGCGGCGGCCTTCTTTCGTCTGGCGCCGCTGCTTCTGGCAATTTTCTTCGAATCAACTTCGACTCGCTGAAGGACCTTGTCCTTTCCCACTGCTTTCGCAGCCTTCTTCGCAACGGCTTTTTTCGTAGTTCCTGCGGCAACGTTCTTGGTGGCAGCCTTCCTGTGAGAAGCAGCCGCCTGATCCCTTTTGACTCCAATCCTCATGCGTCTCGCGGAACTTCTTTGGACACCGGGGGGAGTGATCTCCCCGGCCGAATCCAAGCCTCTTGTGAACCTGGGAATAGCGGTGTCATCTCCGGTATCCTCCGGGCCGATACCTCGGAGGGCATGAACTCCCAAGACGTTTCGGGCTGTTTCATAATACCTGCGCCGCTCCTCGAGCCCGTTAAACCCGCCATTGATGCGCTTGGTGATGGTCTTGAACATTTCCTGATCTGCCAGCTCATTCAACCCGTTCCTTTGCCAATAGAGCCCGGCAACACGAAAGCTGACTTCCGGAGAGGCAGCCAGCACTGGGTTGTTGACGAGATCGATGTCGAGCAACTGCCCATATCTCTGATAATTCGCCCGCCCGGTGATTTGAATCGGACCTCTTCCCTTGAACCTTTTCCCGTCGCCGATCTCCGTGTTGCCAAGCCTCTGCGCCAGGTCGCTTTGAGGCTCATAGCGACGCTGTGCCTCAGTAGGCCCCCAGAGTTCCTGCATGAACCGGAACTCGCCGGACTCATGGGCAATCTGCGCTAGAAAAGCAGCTTCGCGCAAAGGCTCGCTGATACCAAACTCTTCCATTGCCTGCTGCAGATGAGGCAGATACTGAGTGCACTTTTCCTCAGTAAGGCGGGGCATGATTCGTCTCAACACATCATTCGTGATCATCGAGGTCTTTCCTCCTCAAATTGTTTAGGGAATCCAATCCGTAAGTCGTGACGACCCTCTTCCGGTACCTTCGATTGCTGCTTATGTTGACTTCTCTTCCGTAGGCCCGTGACGAAAGTGGACCTCGCCCGTGGGCAGTTCAGTTGCGTCAGCAATGTTCAAACGGATCAAAAGGATAAACCGTACATGTGCGATGCCAAAATGAAAGCCTGCACATTCTTCAGCAAGCAAGCCCAAAGTCCCCATCGTCACGAATACAGGCGATAGTCATCGGAAGCTCCATTTGGGCTGCCTGGAACGCCCAGATCAGTTGGATTAGAAACCCCCTCGGATCATGCTCTGTACGCAAAACAAATTATTCAACGAGGTCTCTACGGGTTCCCACGCTCTCCGTACCTCTCGGAGCTAGCCGAACATGCGAGAGAACACCCGACTCGAACAGTTCTGCGAGTCGGCCAAATCTTGGAGAAAACAGCGACCATTTTTTGAGAGCCTGGCTGCACTACCGGTCGACAATCTTTTGAATAGTAACCTACGCCATTTAAATGTGTTGAATCAAGAGGTTCTTAGACAGACCTTTCAGAGAAGTCTCCAAAGACGGGTTACCTGAGGCCGCTACTTGAATTTCGGTGACAAGGCACTACTTTGATGCATCAAATGGTTGTCGCCAAAATGGCGCCGCTCACAAACACCGGCAATGCATGAACTTGTTGCTAGACTCGCGTAAGTTTGGGCATGATGTGTGCATTGGCAGTCGAGTGGTTGCTGGTTCCCGGTTAGGCCGAGAGCACTCTGCCATCGGAAAGCACTGCAGCAAGCGCGGCGACAAAGAGTTGATCCATCCGGAGACTGGAGGCACCAAGTTTTCCAACTCATCCCTCATTGCTCGTAACTCACTCATCACTCACCCATGGACCTGATTCCCACTTCCATCAAACTCTCCGCCCCTGGCGGCGTTCTCATCAAGTGGAACGACGGGCACGAGGCAACCTATTCCTATGCCTATCTCCGCGAGCGTTGCCCCTGTGCCACGTGCCGAGACAAGCCGCCTGTCGTAAACAAGACGCCGGATCCCTTTCCGATCTATGGCAAGGGTCCAATTCAGGTTGTTGGAGCAGCGCCCATCGGGAGCTACGCTATCCAGTTCAACTGGAACGACGGCCACACCACCGGGATCTACTCCTACACGTATTTGCGGGAGATCTGTCCCTGTGAACAGTGTCAGAGGTAGGATTGGGGATTGCTGAATTCCCAACTGGCCAGCCACGCCGCAAGGCTGCTGGCGTGGGCCAGATCTTCTTGTCTGCCAGTCTGGGTGACTTCCAGTCGCCGGGAGACCGGACTGGAAAGTCCGGCGAACCGGCACGCTGGAAAGACTACCGCACATTATTTGGCCGGAATCGCAGTTGCTCAGCTTCGGAAGTCAGGTCCACCGTTGATCGTTCCGCAATCCGCATCCTGAAGGATCCGTTCCGCTTCTTCGAATCCTTGACCAACGCCCTTAACGCTATGGGTGTCGGAACCGTACACAAACGGGATGCTGCGTTTCACCGCTTCTTCAATGATCCACGGAGCCGGATAGATTTCCCGGCAATCCGGCTTGAACAGGCCGGCAGCGTTGAGATCGAGTTCCATGCCCTTTGCGCGAATCAGGTCCAGTATTTCCAGAACTTCAGGCCGGAACCGCTGGGGAGCCGTCAACGGATATTTCAACTGGAACTTGTGGGCGAGGCTGAGATGGCTCATTCGGCGCGGCTTGCATGGCCCGAGATCGGCTTCGACGGCCTGTTTGATAACAGCCCAGTAAGCTCGATGTACAGCTTCCACGCTGCCGTATACGTCTATCAGCCCGTCCTGGAAATCTTCAGGGCTCATGTCCACACAGCGCCATCCGCCCTTGCCCTCCAGGAAGTGAACCGATAGCAGCGCATCCTCGAGCTGAGAACCATACCGGTTGAGCATTGACCGGATCTCTGGTTCAAAGCCCGGGATGTAATCGACCTCCAAGCCGACTCTTACCTCTATCCAGTCCGTGTATTGCCTCTTCAACTGGTAGGCATGATCCAAGTAGGGCTCGAGTTCCGCCCACGATATCCCGCAACTCTTGTCGGGCGTTGGGTCCGCGAACCTTGCTGGCAACGGCATGTGCTCTGTGAGGCTGTAGACTTCAAACTTGAGTTCGATCGCCCGCCGTATGAAAAGCTCGGTCGACTCTTTGGAGCCATGAGGACAGAAACGAGTGTGCGTGTGGCCGTCACGACGAACAAGGAAAGGACTCGTTGACATGGAGTTCTCCCGATCAGCAAAGGCGCTCATGATCAGAGCTCGGAGGCGGGACCGAACGCGATTTGGGGGAAGCCGCCCAATGGACTGGGGAAGACATGAACGTCTGCTCCATACGTCTTTCGGATCAACTCAGCGGTAATCACTTCCTCCGGGCGTCCTGCTTTGACAATGCGTCCCTGATGAAGCAGCAGAACACTCTCGCAGAAGGCTGCGGCAGCAATCAGGTCATGCAAGACTACCACGATCGTCACCCCGAGATCGCTCTTCAGAGAACGCAACAGATTGAAAATCGCGATCTGGTGACTAATGTCCAGATGGGCATTCGGCTCGTCGAGCAGCAGAACGGACGGTTGTTGCGCAATGGCGCGGGCGACCAATACTCGCTGCCTCTCTCCGCTTGAAAGCTGAGAGATCGGACGACTCTCCAGAGCTTCTGTACAGGTCATCTTCAGCGCCCCTTCGACAATCTCCCAATCGAGCGCCGTCATGCGCTGCATCCGGTTAAGATGCGGGAAACGCCCCATAGCAGCCACATCGCGCACAGAGAAAGGAAACTCGAAGGACTGTTCGGAACTGATCACAGCAATCTTCTTCGCCAGGGCTCGAGCGCTCAAGCGCGATATCGGACGTCCCTCCAGAAGCACTCTTCCACGCTGGGGCTGTAGCACTCTGCTCATGATCCTCAGCAGTGTGGTTTTACCGCTGCCGTTCGGACCGATTAGCGCGAGAAACGATCGGCGTGGAATCTCCAGGCTGACATCTTCGAGAACGATACGATTCGGATAGGAGAAGCTCACCTGCTCAAGGCTTAGCATGGGCAACTTGGATTCCGAATGCACCAAACTTCACTCGTAAGACCTCAAAACTCGCCGGCGCTCTTCTTCCTCTGCAGCAGGTAGAGAAAATAGGGCGCTCCCAGCAGCGCTGTGAGGGCTCCGACGGGAATTTCAAGCGGTGGTACCAAGGTTCTGGCAGCGGCATCTGTCAGGATCAGAACAGACGCTCCGGCCAGTGTAGCCGCCGGAATCAAATAGCGATGGTCTGGTCCAACGATCATCCGCATCAAATGGGGTACCACCAGCCCGACAAACCCTATCATGCCGGCAACCGCCACCGAAGCGGCCGTCATCGCAGAAGCTGCCGCAAACAGAATCTTCTTTACACTCTCTACTTCGATCCCCAGGTGAAAGGCCGTTTCCTCACCCTGTGTCAAAGCGTTGAGTTCTCGCGACAGCATCCAGCTCACGGCGAATCCGACGGCAATGATGACTCCGGAAATCGAGATCAATTTCAGATCGCCGCTCGTGAGCGTCCCTAACAGATAGAACAGAACGGTAAACGACTCACGATAGAACAGGGAAAAGAACACAAAGACCAGAGCATTGAGGAACAGACTGACAATCACACCGCCCAAAACCATGGTTTGGATGGGGGTTTTTCCGTTCGTTTGCGCGATCCGATACACGAGGGCAATTGAGGCCAGCGCACATCCCAAAGCCATAAAGTAAAGAGCATAGTAGTTGCGCCAGCCCAGTAGATTCGCCAGCATGACACCCACTGTGGCTGCGCTGGAAGTCCCGAGGATGAATGGGTCAGCGAGCGGATTGCGCAACACTCCCTGAAAGACAGCCCCCGCTCCGGCCAAACCACACCCCACCAGAAAACCCAGCAGCACTCGAGGCGCACGGACATTGAGCAGAATGTAGGCGTCGGGCAATCCCACCGGCCCGAGGAAAACCGCCCCAAGGGCGACAGCAACGGTTATCGCGGAAAGGACGACCAGACTTTTTGTTGGGGAAGACAGCAACAGAGGATGACCTCAGTCTCGAAGCGTCAGCAAGCGCCGAACAGCGAAAGGCCTCATATCGTGCAGCCCTCCGGCGCCAGACGAACCACCCAAGAGCAAGCACGGCTGGGATCAACAAGCCGAACCAGGATTCTCCAGCGTGAAAGCACCGAGCCGCAGGAGTATCCCTTTTCGGTTGGCCACGACTGAGCTTTTAATGCCTCGCCCAGCAGGTCGCATTTCCTGGCTTTTGGGGTTTCCAGCAAACCCTCCTGACCGATTTGTGAGCCTTGGAGTAGAAGCCTTCCTCTAGTGCTCGTGCGGTTGCATTTCGAGGAGCCTCGCCTGCAACTGTTCCATGCCCACGACGAGCCGATGGTTCCCGTGCGACAAGAGGTTTTGCCCGACATCGTGGATTACTCTTCCTTGCTGGATCGCCTTGATTCTCCCCCAGCCAGGACGCTCGCGATATTCCGAAAGGGGCGAACCGAACGACAAGATGACATCAGGGTTCCGTTCAATGACGGCCTCGCTGGATACCTGAAGGGCAGGCTTCACAATGTCCCTGAAGATGTTTCTGGCGCCGCACAGTTCGATCGCTTCGCTGGTGTAGCTTGTCCGGCCTACGGTCCAGCTCGGAGGGTCTATCTCAACGTAAATCCCTGGATGCCAGGTCATCTTCACGCCTTGCGCTTGGATAGTTCCGATCTTCCTCTTCATTTCGTCCACAACGTCACGGGCGCTCGCTTCTCTGTTGAGCGATCGGCCTATCTGGAGGATCATCTCATAAATCTCGGCAATGGACTTCGGGCTGCTCAACTCTATAACCTGCAAACCCGACTCTCGCAGACGCGAGACAACCTTGCTGGAGCTCCATCGTTCGGCGAAGATCAGATCCGGCTTCAGACCCAGCATCTTTTCCAGGTTAGGGTTGACGAAGTCGCCGATCTTCTCCTTCTTCTGAGCCTCGGGTGGATAGACACAGTAGGTGGTGACCCCCACCAGCTGGTCCCCCGAACCGAGTTCGAAGAGGGTCTCAGTGAGCGTGGGTGAAAGGGAAATGAGCCTCTGACCCGTGGGCCCAGGAATCGTGACCTTCTGGCTCAAACGGAACTGTTGATAGGCCAAAAGGGACAGGAGAAGCAGACTACAGGCAATAGCGAATTTTTTCATTGCCTCGCTTTTTTGCAATTGTTCCCGTTTTTCAAGGGGAACTGGGAAGAGAATTGACAAACGCTGTAGGGAACGCCCGCCGTGGCGTTCGCAGTGGCGACCGAACACTCACTTCAACGTGGGTTCGCTACCCAACAGGGAACCGGACAGCGTCCGTTCCCTACCACAATCGAATTCACGGCTTCAGGCACGCGCCCTGCCTAAAACTCAAACTGTACTCCACCGACTGCCGTCGCGCCCGGCGTACGATAGCCGGCTTCAAAATATTCCTGGTTAAACAGATTCTCCACCTTGCCAAAGAACCGCAGACTCCGGTTCTCGGCAATCGGCAGCCGATAGCTGGCACCGAGATCTGCTTTGGCGACTCCATCAAACTCAAATGCCCGATTGGCAAAAGTGCTGGGATCGAACAAAGGAGCCAGGTAGGAGCTGGAGGTCACCAGGTCAAAGTTGAGGAAAAGCCGCTGTCCGAACCGCTGAGTGGCCACAAGCGTCACTTGATGATTGGGGATCGCAAATGATCGGATCACACCGCTTACAACCGGTTGCCGTTGATCCGCGTTGGTGTACGTGTAGCTGACAGCGACATTCAGCGAGCGCGACGGCGCCACGCTGGCGCTCACTTCCAGCCCTCGTGCCAGTCCGCCATTGGTATTTCGGTAGCCGCCAAATCTTCCGAACGGATCAGTTCCCGGCTCGATGCCGCCGGAAAAATCAAAGATGATCACCTGCTGAAGCCGTGTGTAGAAATACGTGGCCGCAACCCGCAACCTGTTGCTGAGCAAAGACTGATCCACGCCGGCGTCAAACGCAACAGACCGGTCCGGGCGCAACCGTGGATCTCCGTATGTGGAATAGCCAAAGCTGCCAAAAAAGGTGCCGAAACGCTCGTAGAGCGAGGGAGCCCGATAGCCGTTTCCAACATGAGCTCTCAGCTTAGTGCCCGATTCGCGGAAAAAGTAAGCAATGGAACCATCACCGGTGTAAGCCGTGGGCGGTGCGGTGAATGTGAGTCCCGCATAGGGTGCGTCAGAAGCAGGCGTGAACTCCGGTTCATCCAGTGAAAAATGCTGGCTGCGAAAGGCTGCCGAAAGCTGCAAGCGGTCGTTGAAGAGCCGAACCTGATCTTGAGCAAAAAAGGTGTGGCTTTGTTGGGTGACGTCCACGGTCGAGTTGTCCGAAGCACTGACCTGAAGCGATCGATTGAAGTAGCTTTCGCTTTCGAACTCATAGCCCGCGCTGAAATAATTGAATCGGCCTAAGCGAAAATCCGTTCGCGCATTCAGTGTGTGTAGCCGCCCATCATAGTCTGTCCGGGTATTGCCTGGCGGCTGAAAGGAAACGCCGCCAGGGCCATCCAGGAAACTGCGGTCTGTGCGCAGATCCTGATACGTTACACTGTAGCCGAACTGTTCTCCTGGACGTTGCGCAAAGCTTATCTGACTGGAAAGAAAACGCGAGGTTCGGCGAAAATCCGGATCGTTGGCAGACGGAATGAAGTTTGCGTTACCTAGGATGAGCTCCGAAGCGGGTGTTCCTTGTTCGTAGCGCTTCAGTTCAGCTGGGTCTAAAGGTATCGCGGTAATCACACCAGTGGCGGGCAACGTCCCCACGGCCTCGGGACCGGTGTTGACTTGGAGGAACACATCGGTAGCGTAGAGTCGGGCGGACAGGCTTGCCGTAGGTGTAATCTGGAAGCGGATTCTTCCTTGTCCGCTGGTGTTCCGAGCAGCGTCGTCGCCATCCACTCCGTGGGCCACGTTCAAATGCGCCACCCCAACACTGTAGCTGATGCGGTCCTCCAGTCCACCTCCCGCGACCTGGGCGCGTCCGCGGAACAGGCCTAAGGAGCCGCCTTCGGTGAGGACGCTTCCCCGCGTGCGGCCTCCGCCTTCGTCCGTGATGACATTGATCACACCACCAATCGCATTTGTGCCGTAGAGCGACGAGCCTGAGCCGCGCAAGACCTCCAGCCGATCCACGTCGGTCACGATCAAGTCGGCCAAAAGCCCGGATCCGTCACCTTGCGGCGCCGCCACATCGCGCAAACGCTGACCGTCGATGAGAATGGCCGTGTCCTCGTTGCGAAGCCCCCGGAACTTGATCGAAGTCAGTGCACCGGGACCACCCAGCTGCTGGTAACGTAGTCCCGGCGCAGTCCTCAGTACTTCGGCAATGGAAAACTCGTCTCGCTCTTGAATCTCTTGCCAGTCCACCACGCTAACAGCCTTGGACACCTCATCCACGGGCTGGGCGCTGCCGGCCGCCGTAACGACGATTTCCTCGCTGACGCCGGCAACTTGCAAAGTGATATTCAGGGTCTTCGTTGCACCGCGCTCCACGCGAAACGGCGCGATGACGACCCTCGCAAAGCCGGCAGCTTCGGCTTCCAGAACATACTCTCCGGCGCCTAGCCGTTCAAACTGATACTGTCCGCCCGCATCGGTCGTGGCGTTTAAACGGTCGCCGTTGTCGCGCACATACAGGCGAACCTGTGCCGCCGGAATGACACCCCCTTGCGCATCGACTACCTTCCCGCTCAGAGACTCGGCCCACAAGGGGCCACAGAGAAACAACAGGGTCAACAGAAAGCTAGTGGCTTGAAACATGGATGCCTCCTGGACTGAATCCAAGTGGCGTCAGGCGGGTAAAACAGCGAGGACAGAAAACCCTGCAGATGTCTCGACCCTTTGACGCGAAGGTTAAAGATAATCTACCGGGGCAGGTTTCCTGACTCACGGGTCATCGTCGCTTTCAAGGCCTTCCCCTCCCATGGGAGAGTGACCGACGGCCTGAACCGTCCTGGTGAAAGCAGCTCACCGCTCACAGTGACGCGATCGTGTGGGCTTTGCACCCACTTCCCTTTTGCTCTGAAGCACCCCGGCAGGGTGACAGAAATCCGGGAGATCTTACCCACGCGCGAAGACTGCAGTCAAGTCGTATTTAGGCGAAAGGGGGGAGGGAGCAGGGAACAGCGGACAGGGAAGAGGGCACAGAGGACGGCCCGAAACGGAGAGAAGGACGACAGGGCGAGAGTCTTCAGATTTGCACCCTTCGCCTTTCTTGCAAGTGTTCCCTGTGTTGCCTGTTCCCTAACCGCTGCCCCTGTCCCCCAACCCGTTCCCCTGTTTTTGCCTTTCCGAATCTGCGTTCATTTGCGAAAATCTGCATCCAACTCTGCGGAATTTCGGTTCTGGAGGTCGATCATGCGGTTTACCCTGTCTCTGTTGCTCGTGTTGCTTGTTCCGCTTTGCATCCTGGCTCAAATTCGTCTGGCGAAGTACCACAGCCGAGATGTTTGGCAGATCGAGACCAAAGAAGTGCGCTTCTCGGTCACGCAGGTCGGCGGTCACATCGTCGAGATGGTGCTCAAAGAGGGAGACGGAGCGAACCCTCTTTGGCTCCAGGCCCGTCCGACGATCGATGCGACAGAGTACGTCCGAGAAAAACACGAAAAGTTGTACGGCGGGGGTTCCGAGGCCAAACTGTTGAGCGGACTGATGGGGCACAATCTCTGCTTTCCCTATTGGGGAGATCCTTCGGATGCTGAATACCAGGCGGGAATGACATTCCATGGCGAGGCCGGCATCGTCCGCTGGACGAAGCTCTCGGAGCAGCAGGAAGGGCGGCGGCTGCTGCTGAAGATAGCGGCGGATTTGCCGGAGTCGAAAACGCGGTTCACGCGCACCATCTCGCTGGTTTCTGGTGAGCCGGTCGTCTATTTCGAGAGTCGAGCCGAGAATCTGGCGGCACTCGACAGGCCCGTCGGGTGGTGCGAACACGTCACCGTGGGTCCGCCCTTTCTTAAAAAGGGCGTGACGATTTTCGATGCCTCGCTGACTCGAGGCCGAAACAGCGGCGACACCTCAGGGAAGGAGTTTCGCTGGCCAACCGGCCAGGCCGAAACCTTGTTGGACCTCCGTACGATGCGGGACATCGAGCGATCAGGATTGGTGAACAATTTTCTGGTCGACCCGTCCCGCGAGTTTGCTTACTTCACGGCGGTAAACCCTGAGCTCGAGCTGCTTTTCGGTTACCTTTTTCGCCGGGCCGATTTTCCCTGGCTGAATATCTGGGAAGCCAACGAGCCGGCTCGGAATGGTCAACCGGCCATGCTGACGCGAGGGCTGGAGTTCAGCAACACTCCCACTCACGGCTCGCTGAAGGCGCTCGTGGCCGTGCCGTCGCTTTTTGACGTGCCCGCCTATGAGTGGCTGAATGCCCGATCCAGCCTGGTGAAGAAGTTCTGTGCCTTTAGTGTCAAGGTGCCGCAAGGCTTCAAAGGTGTGCGGGACATTGAAGTCAGGGAAAAGTCGTTAGAAATCCTGGAAAGAGATGAAGGCAGGACGATTAGCGTTCCCTTGAGCAGGAACCTCCTCTAGTTGGTCGGTGCGATCCCCGCTGCGGTGAAGAGCGGACTGTCCGTCGGCTGCGCCAACGCGCTTCGAAATTGTGCCATCGGTTTGATCGTCGGATCCTCTCCCTGAATTGGACGTCGTTGCAGGTTTGGCCAGCATGGGGACTATGGGTGGCAAATTTGCCGTCTGGATGCTTGCCGCGGCCGCTGGCCGCGAAACCATTTGACGGCGGAAGTGCCAGGGTTGATGCAGACAGCGGCGGCTCAGCTCGACCTGCACAACGGAGTTAACCCATGGCAATCGATCAAAGAAAGAGCGAGTGGAACGCAGCCGCACGTGGCTTTCGCTTTCACGCCTGTCGTCTGTCGCTGCGGGCAAGAGCGTGGTTTGCCGCGTTCTTCGTTCTCACGGTCGCTGGCTGCGCGTCGCCCAGACGGTTGCCACCCGTTCCCGTCGGGGACACGGCCAGGGCCCGGCCCCTCGGCCTCGCAAATGCCCGCTTCTTTCCCCTCCAGGAACGCGCTGAGTTCATCGCGGAATGGAAGCAGTCCCTCCAGCGCCAGAGGAAAGCGCTGGGACTGGCGCCCGATGCCCACCTACCCATCGGACAGTTTCTCGCCATTTCTGGCGGCGGCGATAATGGCGCGTTCGCTGCGGGCCTCTTGGTCGGGTGGAGCAAAGCGGGCGATCGACCCCAGTTTCAGGTCGTCACGGGGGTCAGCACCGGGGCCCTGATGGCTCCGTTCGCGTTCCTCGGGCCCGATTACGATCGGCAGCTCCGTGACTTCTACACGACGATCTCGGCCAAGGACATCTTCAGGAATCGAGGTTTGCTCGGTGGCTACTTCGATGATGCGATGGCCGACACGACGCCGCTCTGGAGGCTGATATCCCGCCTCGCCGACGCGCCGCTGCTGGCGGCCATCGCCCGCGAATATCAGCAGGGCCGGCTGCTCCTGATCGGCACCACGGATCTGGATGCCGAGCGCGCCAACATCTGGAACATCGGTGCAATCGCCGCTAGTGGTCATCCGGGCGCCCTCGATCTCGTCCGCAAGATCCTGCGCGCGTCGTCTGCTGTGCCTGCCATGTTCCAGCCGGTAATGATCGACGTGGAGCTCGATGGCAAGGCGTATCAGGAGCTGCACGTCGATGGCGGCGCGATCGCGCAGATGTTCCTTTATCCGTCAAGCATTCACATCCAAGATATTGCGCACCGGGAGCGAAGGGTCTACTTGATCCGCAATGCCCGCGAGGATCCGCAGTGGGCCGATGTGGAACCTCGGACCCTGACCATCGCTGGCCGAGCGATTGTCTCGATGATTCATTCCGGCGGCTCGAACGATTTGCTGCGGATCTATTTCATCTCGCAGCGTGACGGCGTCGATTACAATCTCGCTTACATCGGTAGCGACTTCTCGGCGCCGAAACCCGGATACTTCGACAGGGGTTACATGAACGCCTTGTTCGACTACGCCTATCAGCAGGCGCGGCGCGGCTATCCGTGGCAGAAGGAGCCTCCACTGCTCGCCTCGCAACGATGATCGCGGCCCGCCATACCATCCGCTGAATGTCCTGCATGAGCTGTCTCAGGCCTGGCCGGAGGCCGCCCTGCTACTCAAAACGGAACCTGCCCCTACGTTCGACCTCCAAAAGACGCTGGCCTTTCTAGGGTGCCAGGATCCGTTTATAGCCATGTCTCGTGATCTTGTTGCGCGAAGTGGATAGACAGTCGTCGACAGGGTTAAGTGAACGCCCGTTTCCGCGACGACTAAAACGGGATCTCCTCATGTTGGTTTTTCTCGACCAGCTTGACTAGGGAATTCTATCTGGTGCCGGTGAACCCACGCTTCGATAGAGCGTCTCGGAGTGCGTGCAAAGAAGTCTCGCACTCCCCAGTGACCTTTCTTTTTTCGTTCAACGACAGCGCCAGTGAACGCACATTGGTGTTGCGTCGTGAGAGGGAAATGATCTGTTGGTTGACAGCCATGAATCGGTCCAGGGCTCCCGTGGCAGCAGCGATCCGTGCTTGGGACTTGGGTTCGACGAGGGATGAGAGGGTCTTGAGTGCGTTCCGTGCGGCTGCCTCCGATGTCGCCATGCTCTTCTCCATGCGCGTCA
The DNA here is from genome assembly GCA_963752385.1 of uncultured Acidimicrobiia bacterium. Taxonomy (GTDB): domain Bacteria; phylum Acidobacteriota; class Terriglobia; order Versatilivoradales; family Versatilivoraceae; genus CAVVYL01. The sequence goes on from CAVVYL010000047.1 coordinate 71,504, forward strand.
TTACCGCCTCGTCGGCATCTGCAATATGGGGCGCCTGGAGCACCTGAATCTCCCGCACCGTTGCGACGGCAGTTGCGACAAGAGCTTCGACGCGCCACTTATCGGCAGGGACCAGGGGCGCAACTGACCTGAGGGAATCGCGGAAGGAATCAGCTGCCTCCTGAGCGGGACCAAAGGAGAGCCGCTGAGCCTTGAGGTTCGTGTTTTCTACAGCCAGGTCGAGAATGCGACGGTCCAGCTCACGATATTCCGCAAATCGATTGACGAATTCCTGTAGCAAACGGCCTTCGTCGGCGTAGTTTAGGCCGGCGAGGAGGGGTCTCAACGTGTCGATGTCTGTCTGGAGCTTCTCCTTTGCCTGCTCGGCTTCACGAGCAAACGCTATGGACGCTTCGTCAGTGTCCGCCATCACAGCCCTGTTAGCGGCATCAGCAGCTTTGGTAAATTGGACGAGAAGATCTGCAGAAATGTGACGCGCCTGCGACACCCGATCCAAGGCGGAATTGACGTCGCAGCCGATGGTCGGAACCAAGGACAACATCATGAGAGCGATCCAGTAGCTGACCCCGAATCGGGCGCGAGACGAAGCCGCGCAACAGACCGCTCGGCTTAGGCCTTTCAATTGAGTTTCCGTTGCCTTGGTTTCTGTGTCTTTCCCCCGCATGGCTCGCTGAACCACATATGGTACCAGACTCTTGCGACCAAGAGTATCGCCTACTGAGATTTCCGGGTTCGCGCATGCTTTGGAGCACGTTCTCAGGATGGTTTTCAAGAATACCGAAGGCTCGCCTGCTGAGTACCCCGAATGACCTGGGCCCCCCTCCGCGCCGGCCTGCCGAACCAAACAATACCTTCCTTGTAGTTCGCCGTGCTCCCTCGGGTTCGGTTCCGGCTGTAAGGCAGGTCACGAGTTCGAAGTCAGAAAGAGAGCGAATGGAGCAGGGATATGAGTTCAGGCGGGATTGCTGATTGGTTCCATTGGGGTCTGAGCCAATGCGAATGTCCATTTTTCGCTGGCGAAAAGAGGCTATGGCACGAGGTGATCGACGTACAGACGAATATGCTCATAACGCGGACGTCAAAGTATCTAAGCGGTGCTCGTCATTTCTCGTCGTTGCTTGACTTCGGTCGTTGCTGTTGTTAGCAAATCAAGATGTCCGGGTTTTATAGCAAGTGAAGTGTCCGGTTTAATGGATATTAGAGTAATGGTCTCTCAGGCCCCCGAGCGTAGCGAGGACTGGGCCTGAGCTCCTTTTCCCCGGCTTTTGAGCTAAAAGAAAGACAACCCAAAGATGCACGAATCCAGAGGGCAGGGTCCCTCTGGATTCGTGAGCCCGCAGGGCCGCAGTGGCAGCCACTGCGCGAGTTAGGCGGTTTTTCGTACTCGCCGCTGGGAGGCAGCCGCCAACGCTTGGCCGCTGCCATCATAGCGGCCCACTTGATGTTGGCCGTAATACAGGCTCAAGGTGCCGTCCAGGTGGCGGCAGACCAGTACTCGGCAGCGAGCCAGGCTATAGCGGAAGGTCTGCGACTCAATCTGCAAGCTGAGATTGTCATAGCGCACCGTGTTGTCATTACCGACGACCCGTTCCTGTTGCAGGGAGAAGATCTTGTCGAGGTCGCCTCCCGGGTAGGGGACAAAGGCCGTCCCGCTTTGTTGGGCCGGCACGCTAAAGGTGCGGTTGTGATAGCCGATCCAAGTCCGCTCCAAGAAGCGATTGGCCGCCTCGGGTGTGGTGATCTGGCGGCGACGGAGTTCGGCCACCAGCCGCCCTTGCCAGGTCCCAAACAGCCGCTCACAGCGTCCCCGCGCCTGTGGAGAGTGGGCCAGAATCAATTCGATGTTCAGCTGCTCTGAGGCTCGGCCAATCTGCGTCTTCTGGTGGCGATCCGGCTCTGCTCCGGCCAGCGGAGTAAAAGCAAAGTGGCTGCCTCGGTCACAGTACAAGGCACAAAACACTCCCTGCTGAGCCACCACCGCCTTGAGGGCGGCCATCACCGTTTCGGTGCTCTCCTGTTCGACCAATCGGGCATAGTAGACTTGGCTGGTGGCATCATCGAAGACAACGATTAAGTCCTGCTTCCCCCGCCCGGCCCCCAGCCAAGCATGAGTGCTGGCATCGACGTGCAATAGCATGCCGGGCAGCGGCCGACGCGGTCGTCTCTTGCGGTGTGCGCCTCGCTTCCGGCTTCGAGCCACCAGTCCCGCCGTTTGCAAGGCCGTCTTAATCCACGTGTAGCTGAGTTTTATCCCGTGCTCTTCTCTCAGATTCTGCACAAAGTGCCGTACATTGTGATCAAAATACTGCTCCCGATACAGCCGTAACACTTTCTCCACCGTCTCGAGCGGCACCCGCTTGGGACTGGGTCGCTGCTTTCGCCGGTCAAACAGACCATCATAGCCACCTTCTTCATACCGCTGCTTCCACCGCCTCATGCTGCGATCCGAAATCCCCAGTATCTCGGCCGCCTGCATCCACAAGATCTTCCCACTGATCGCTCGCAAGATCACTTCCTGTACTTTCATTGCCCGCTCCGCAGCGGCCACTGGATAGAGTCCCATCGTTCCTCCTTGGAGGAACCGTTATCCACGGCCACCCTAGACCGGACATTTCATTTGCTACAATCACCGGACACTTCATTTGCTTACCACAGACGTGTCTTCGTGTGTTGCTATTGGCGCCGGCATGGACTAAAATCGCTGCCAACTTTTCTCGTTCGATCCTGGGCACTCGCGGGAGCGCTCTCTCAGCTAAGAAGTTAGTGGGCAACCCTTCAAGAAGTCTTTGCAGGCGCCTGGCAAAACCCTGACAAATGGCTGACAATGTGCTAACAGCCATACGAAAGTGGGGGTGGCAGCGTGACCCGACAATGCAAGCAGCTTTACGATTTTGGTCCCTTTCGCCTCGACACTGAGGAGCGGCAACTGCTGCGAGAGGAGAAACCCGTGCCGTTGACACCCAAGGCCTACCAGACGTTGCGAATCCTGGTAGAAAACAGCGGGGAGCTGGTTGCGAAGGAAGAACTCATGCGGCAGGTCTGGCCCGATGCTTTTGTGGAAGAGGGTGGGCTCACCCGGAACATCTCGGCCTTGCGCAAGGCACTATCTAACGGGCGCGGTGAGCCGTACATCCAGACCGTGCCACGGCGTGGGTATCGATTTGTTGCCAAGGCGCGAAAGCGGGTTGAGACCACTCCCTATCTGCGGTGGATCAACTCTGAAGGTCAGGAAGAGACCCGGCTGCTAAAAGACGAGGAGATCCTGATCGGTCGAAAGTCGGATGCTGACCTGGTTCTCAATAATCCCTATGTCTCACGACACCACGCGAGGCTCGCCAAGGGGTCGCAAGGCTTTACGATTGTTGATCTCGACAGTACTCACGGAACGTTTGTGAACGGTCAGCAGGTGAAGCAGCACGAGCTGCAGTCGGGCGACCGGGTGGCGCTCGGGAAAGACCGAGTCGAGATGGTCTATTACACTGCCGACGGCGAAACCTCCGGCAGGGAAACCAACCGCCAGGACGGGAACAACGCGAAGGAAGGCAGCCGCGAATGAACGCCAATGAACGCGAAATCTATAAATGCCCTGATCGAGAGGGTCGTCGGTACTATTCATGAGGTCGCAAACATGTTGGGAGCTGGGTTCTTGGAGAAGGAGTACGAGCGAGCCTTGGTTGTGAAACGACGCGCCCGTAGTCTGCGGGCAGAAGCTCCAGCTGCAGTTCGAATACTCTAGCAGGACGAACTGGTTGGCGAGTACCTTGTTGACATACCTGTCAAGTGGAAGTCGGTCATTGAATTTGTTTAGTTTGCTGGTGAAAACATCGCACCTACCGAAACAGAAGCGCCACCCGGAATTGAACCAGGTGATATTCCAATGAACGAGTCTCTATGTGATCGCGGACTTCAAAGCGCATTCCCCAATGGCTGTCAAACCAGCGGTTGAAACCTCCGCCATAGTGGATGAGGTTGATCGTTCCATCGCGAAAGGCGAGAGAGTAGCCGCCCGTCAGAAACGGGACCGTTTTGCGACCCAGGTTGAACTGGTAGAAGACCCCGGGTGAGAAGAGGCCGAAGCCTTGCGCGAATCCGGCTTGCGGGTAGAACAAGTAGCTGAGATCCGCACCTGCCCCGAATCCGCCCTTTATGAGCCCCTCGGCGCCGGCGCCCAGGGTCAGTGTTGCTGCTGCACCATCGCCTAAAGTGGCTCCCGGTGTAAAGAGAGCATAACCATAACCCCGCTTTGGTGCGGTCTCGCTGCTTTGGGCGGCAGCTCGGGTCGACATGCAAATGACAGCCAGCAGGCATGTCACCACGCCGAGTGTTTTCATTTTTTCCTCCTGATCCGACTTTGGACCTCGCCTTTCGTTGTCCGGTGAGATCTCAATCAGCGTGAGGCAACAATGGTTCCACTGATAAGTGGCGCGAATGCGGAGTGGTCGCTGTTGGGGTGCCCGAAGAAACAGGCAGCAGGTGCAAGAATCCCTTATGGCGGCAAGCCCAAGATTGGCTCCTCAACACCCAAGACCAGATGGAACCCCATTGCAGGCGCGGACCACACCCATGACACGTCCTTGGTCTGCTCCATAAACCGTCATCAGGAGTAGAAAAGAGGCCTAAGGTTGCGCCAGGTTGACGGCGCTCTCGCTCTCCGGGACTCGGCTGATTGAGCAAAGGGGGGAAACGAATAAAGGTAACCGAGATCCTTGGTAGAAGGCGCTGTTCCAGTCGGATTGAGGCTAGGCCAACAGTCGAACGAGAGTCTGTCAGTGAGGCCGATGCGCCCGGAAGCTGCTGAGCCGTTCGCGGACCTATTCCACGCCGGAGCCAACCACCGAGACTGTATTGAATTTCTTTCGAGTTCTTCACGCATCTGAGTGACCGTCGTTTTCTTCGGGCGCTTGTCCAGGGCTCGTCCAATAAAGTAGCCAGCTACGGCGCCCCCGACGCCAGAAAGCGCGGCCGTTGTCCAGACCTTACGGTCGGAGTTAGTGGCATCGTCGAAGGCAGCGAGACCAGCAAACAGCCCGCCAGCGAAGCCGCCTCCTCCACCCGCGAGGGTAAGAAGGGTGCGATATCGATGCGACTCAACGTTTTTTGTCCCCGATTGCTGACCCTGAGCCCATTGGCAGGTGAAGAACATCAGCATGCTGCAGAGAATCAAGCGACTTTTCATTTGGATTCATTCTCCTTTTGATTACTGAGTCAACTATTCGAGCCATCGGATGGGCAGTATAGCCGGTGCCGAAGTGTTTGACATCTCCGGGAGCCACGGCGCCTTGGCGAAACTCGCGGCCTCCGCAAGGCGCATCGTCCGGGCCCAGTTCGCCGCTCCTTCTTCGGGTTGAAGATCCTGTCGATCAGTGCTTGTTCGGCCCGGCTTGGTAGAGGGATCACGGGTGAAAGATAAAAACCTCTCCCGACCTTGCCGACTCCAGCGTTCCCATGGTTGGCTGAGGCGTGATGTTGATGGAGTTTAGCAACACGCTGCCATTTGCCTGCGCAGTCCGTGAAATACTTTTAGAGCGAAAGTTCGCGACGGAGCCGCTCCCGTGAAAATGAAAATGACTGTGGGTGCGGTTGGGCGGATCATTGGTCGCAGTCCACATCAACTCCACCTGTGGACTGATGTTCTGCCCGGAGACAACATCGAGAAGCTCCACTGTGGCGCTCAGAAACGCTGAATCAAGCTTCCTGGAGATTTGAGCGGCTTGGGTGGGCAACGGGATGTCACCTTGTGGAAATGCCAAAAGCAACTGGGTACCCGTGCAGTAGTCAAACTGGCTTATGAACATCGTGGCGACCCAGACCTCGTCTGTTTCCTTAGGCGGGCTGCTGGTGGCGAACTGACCAAATTGCACGAAAACGTCTGTAGCGATACAGCCTGATGAGTCGCCGCTAAAGAAATGGGCCGAACGCCCTGTCCTTGAAGTTTGACGATGTTCGAACGTGCCCACATGGGGCTCGGATGTAAAACGGTTGACAAGAAGCCAGCCAAGACACAGAGAAGCGCAAAGCGATAGCGATGCTGCTGCATTGGAACCTCCTGACGTGAGTCGTGTAGTTGGCAAAAGAGAGTCGTCAATCCTGACGCTGCCTTTCTGAGGCGTCATTTCTTCTGTCGGGAAGACGTTAATGAGTCAGGTGAGAAGAAAGTCTTTACAGACGTCTGACAATGGAGTGACAAAATGCTTACATTGCGCTGAAAGCGTGGGACTGTTAAAGGTGCGGAGAGTGCAGCGGGCGGCACGAGATGTAAGCACCTCAGATCCGTTGCCACTAGTGAACTGTGAAGACGTCGAAGGGGAAGGGACACTCAACTCGAGCTCGAATTGCTGCAAGACAGCTTGCAGCTGGTTGTGTTGATTTGGCCGCGGAAGTCCCCAAGCCAGACGATGACAGTGTGAAGCTCAACGAAGTGAGCGATTGGCTTCGGCGTTCTTGGCGGTTCGTTCTAATTGCTGAAAGAGCGACCAAGGCTTACGCCTTCTTTAAGGAACAGGTGATTCCGAAAGGCGACGAGTCGTTTCGAGCCCGCTTGATCAGTATCGTGGGTTCGTGGTTGTCGAGGCTCTTGCCCGGGAAGTTGCCCCCCCTGCGCCAGTCACGGGCAACGGCACCCCGCTGCCAGGGCCTGAGTAGTTTCGAAATCGGTCTCCAATCCGGCGAGGAAGCCTGCCACGAAACCGGTTCCTAGCAGACTTGACCTTAGGATCGCACTGCAATATTTCCCCTGCTCGCGATTCTCAAGGCTG
>CAVVYL010000048.1:0-196070 GCA_963752385.1 uncultured Acidimicrobiia bacterium
GCGTAAGCCGCTCGAAGACTTCCAAATGATGCTTTCTCTTCGCATCGTCGTTCAATCGACCATAAACCTGAGCGAGTTGATAATGGGTCATTTTCGAGTTCGGATTCAAGTCTTCCGCCTTGAGCAGGACGCTGAGAGCTTCTTGAGGTTTGCCCGTTGCCACATAGCACTTTCCCAGTTGAAAGTAGGCAGCGACAAACTTCGGATCGGCTGCGATCGAAATTTTCAGCAGCGGTATGGCTTCTTCGTACTTCTGGGTCTCTTAACAGAAGCTCGGCCACGTAGTAGTTGGCCATCGGATGGTTGGGATCTTCTTGAAGAGCGAGGCGAAATTCCTTCTCGGCCTCGCCTGTATTACCCGTCTTGTGGTAGATCTCTCCCAGGCCAAAATGGACTCCTGGGAAACTCGGATCCTCGCTTAGCACCCGTTGGTATTCCTTTATTGCCTCTGGATATTTCTCGTCCTCACTGTAAGACTCCGCCCGCAAAGCGTGGAATAGAATTGAGTCCGGATCTACCTGGGAGAGTTGTTTGATTGCAGCAATAGAGGCTGCTCGATGAATCCGAGCCAATTGGTATAACGCCTTTGTGTCGTTTGAATCTTCCTTGACCAGCGCATCGAATTGCTGAATTGCTTCGGGAATCTGATCTGTCGATTGGTAAGCCAGACCCGCGTAGTAGCGAGCTCGTCGGTACCTGGGGTTGATGGCGAGTTCCTTTTGGAATGACTCAATCGCTCTTTCGAACTGGTTCAGGCCAAAGTAAGAGAGGCCCACGAAGAAATTGACTTCCGGATATTCGGGAACCTGCTGCAAAATCGTTTGAAAGGTCTCAATGGACTCCTGAAACTTGAGTTCTGTCTGGTAGACGACGCCGAGACGCTTGAGGATCTCGGGCTGGTTGGGAAACGCAGCCATCGCCGCCTGATAGATTTTTTCTGCTCCTGCGAAATCTTGCCGGGTTTCGAGCTCTCGGGCTTGATTGAAGTACTCGTCGAGACTCCGAGGAGTCTCGAACGCCGCGCTTGCCGAGTCGGAGAGCAGCAGAAAAAGTAGAGGCAGACCTCTTCGGCTTGCAAGCAATATTGCCTTTAGGGAGTGTCCGATGAACATACGCTTCAGAGAGCTCTGCGAATCCCAATCGTCCATCGCAAGCAGGGACTCATAAGCAGAGCGGCCAGGCTTGGGAAGCTTTGATGATACAGGCGTGAGGTGCGTGATCGTGATCACCAGCTACAAAAGATAGCATGGCGCTGCACTCGTTGGAAAGCGATAGGCGTCCCAGGGCTCCTTCCGTATAGCGGACTAGCTTCCGGAAAGATATTGACAACACGGTTCGCTCCGGCTAGATTTGTGTGATTCTTGGTCCTTTAGACAGCTTCGAAATAAGGGCTTTCAGCATTCTCGATGCTTAAGAAAGCATGGAAGAGGAGGAGAAATGAAGGAGACGCTGCGCCGAATCCTGATTACAAGCGCTCTGCTGGGTCTAGGTTCGGTGTTAATGCTGGCCCAGACTGACCGGGGAACTATAACTGGAACTGTTACGGACGCTTCGGGTGCCGTGATCGTCGGCGCCAAGGTAACCGCAACAAACACAGCAACTGGGATATCGACTGAAACGAGCACCAGCGGAGCCGGTGTCTTTACAATCCCACAATTGACCGTGGGTGTCTACAGAGTCGCTGTTGAGCAGTCCGGTTTTAAAAGGTTCGTCCAAGAAGGACTGACTGTCCCTTTGGGGCAGACAGTTCGCGTAAACGCAAGTTTGCAACTGGGCGAGACTTCACAGTCGATCGAGGTCCAAGCTGAGGCTCCCCTTCTCAAGCCGGATACATCTGAGCTTGGGACCACGATCAGCAATCAACAGATCGTTGACTTCCCCCTCTCCTTAACGGGCGAGCAGCGAAACCCCGCCACTTTTATTCGGCTGGTGCCTGGTGTCGTTGGTCGTGGGAGCAGCAGTTACAGCAACCCCGAGGCGACTTTTCAACGTCGATCAATGGAGGCCAGACACTCAGTAACGAGATCCAGTTGGATGGAGCCGCAATTTTGGGAAGTAACCTCCCAGGTGACCTTCGGATTCTGGGTTTCCCAGTGGATGCAGTGCAGGAGTTTAAGATGTACACGAACAACTTCCGGCAGAGCTGGGTCGAACCGGCGGTGGAGTGACAAGCTTTACCCTGAAATCGGGCACGAATGATATCCATGGATCGGTGTATGAATACTTTCGAAACGACGTGCTGAATGCGCGAGGATTCTTCCAGCCCAAGCGGCAAGTGAACAAGCAAAACGAATACGGGTTCACCATTGGCGGGCCCATCAAAAAGGACCAGACCTTTGCTTTTGGTTATTTCAATGGCTTCCGCTACCGTGCCGGAGCGGCAAGCGCCGTGATTTCACTTCCGACAGAAGCCTTTCGGAATGGTGATTTTTCCAGCCTGAGAGACACCGCCGGGAATTTGATCCAGATCTATGATCCAGCAACGACCCAATCGGACGGCCAAGGAGGGTTTATTAGAGAGCCATTCCAGGGAAACATTATTCCGGCCGATCGAATCAGTTCGGTCGCTAAAGCCTCCAGGCGTTTCTTCCTTTGCCGAATGGAGCCGGAAACTTCCTGAACTACACAGCCACAGGCAGCACCGGAACTTCGACTGACCAGTGGGGCTTCAAGGTTGATCACGCATTCTCAGAACAGCAACAAGCTGAACTTCTCGTTGGCTCACTCTTTCTATGAGGACAAGGGATCTCCCAGCCTTTACGGGTCCCCTGGCAGCGGGTGGCCTGAGCATCAGACACATCTAGGTCACCCGCCTCAGTGATGACTGGTTCATTCGTCCCAACATCATCAATCATGGGACGGTTGCCTTTAACCGCAACCATGCCGTATTCGAGCCATCGGATCCGCTGCGTGGCTGCCCGGCACAGATTGGTCTGAGAGGCGTGGCTCAGGACTCGATTTGTCCCGTAATAAACATCTCGAGCTTTGGTCAATATGGTCCGGGCGGGCTTAGCGACGTTCCGGAAAACGGCTGGAACTTTGTCGATAACGTCACCTGGATTAGTGGCAAACACACCTTCAAGTTCGGCTTTGATATCCGAGCAGTTCAGGATAACGCCTTCAGTAATAACCGGGACGCGGGGTACTTCGATTTCAACGCGCTGGAGACGGCGTTTCCTGGCAGTGCCACTACAGGGGCTGGCTATGCCAGTTTCCTGTTAGGAGCGGCGGATTCCGGCGAAGCCTGGGTGTATGACGGATCCCAGAATTGGAAATCGCTCCAGGTATTATGCTTTCTTCGGCCAGGATGACTATAAAGTCAGCCCGAAACTAACCCTCAATTTGGGATTGAGATATGACATTCAGAAGCCTCGTTATGAGGTGCTAGATCGAATTGCCACTTTTGATCCAACGCTTCCGAACCCTGGGGCGGGTGGACGGCTTGGCGCCATTCGATTTGCGACTGATGATGAACGCACTTTCGCAGACACGGATTGGAGGCAATTGGGACCTCGATTTGGATTGGCCTATAGCCTTGACAGTAAGACAGTGTTCCGTGGCGGCTATGGAATTTACTACACATCGGGCGGAGTCGTTCTGGACAACGGCCAGGTTTTCCCTTTCACGATGGGATACAATTCGCCTAACCGGCTGGTCAGTACGGATGGAGGTATCACGCCGGCATTCTATCTGGATCAAGGGTTCCCGGTGGAGCGCTTTCCCAGTCCTCCATTCATCGATCCCTCAGTGATGAATGGAAGCACCCCGGCCTACATGGCCAGAGAAGATGGCCACAGTCCTTACATGCAGCACTGGAATGTTAACCTCCAGAGACAACTGCCCGGGCAGATCCTCGTCGATGCGGCTTACGTGGGAAGCAAAGGAACGCGCTTGATCAGCAACCTCCTGCCAACGAACCAGCTCCCCCCGGAGGCACTCAGACTGGGGGATCTCTTGCGTGCTGACGTTACTTCCGCAGAAGCTCAGGCGGCAGGGATTCCGTTGCCTTATCCTGGATTCGTTGGTTCAGTTGCTCAGGCCTTAAAGCCGTTTCCGCAGTTCGCAAACGTCAACCGGCCGGGCGAGAACTCAGGAAACTCTACTTACCATGCCTTCCAGTTGAAGGTAGATAAGAGGTTCTCTCAGGGGCTGGCATTCCTGGTATCTTACACCGCTTCCAAGATCCTCACGGATACGGAAGCCCAGATTGCCGTTCCGTTCTCTGTGCAGGCCCAAGACAAGTTCAATCGTAGCGCGGAAAAATCCATCAGCCAGAACGACTACCCGCACAATTTGGTCATGAGCTATAGCTACGAATTACCCTTCGGGCCTGGGAGGAAATATGTCAACCAGGGAGGCGTCGCTGGTAAGTTGCTGGGTGGCTGGAGGTTCAATGGGATTCATCAATACCAGAGTGGTGCGCCATTGCGGGTCGTGCTAAACAATACCCTTCCGGGTATCGGTGGCGACTTCTTGCGTCCCAACTTGGTTGCGGGTGCCCAGAAGCGGAGCAGCGTGTCCGCCGCAGATTTTGATCCAGAGAAGGACGTCTATATCAATGCGGCGGCATTTTCTATCCCCGCACCTTACACGTTGGGCAATGCTCCACGCTGGTTCGGTGACTTGCGGAAGTTCGCCTATTTGAGCGAGGATTTCTCGATCATCAAGCGCACGTCCATCAAAGAACGTGTCAGCATAGAATTCCGTGCAGATTTTATTAATGCGTTCAACCGCGTGGTCTTCGGAAGTGACGTCGGCGGCAACCAGTTTGCCGCAGTTGCTAACGCTAACTTAAGCGATCCCGCAACCTTCGGGAGAGTTTCGGCGCAGACAAACATTCCTCGTACGATCCAGTTCGGCTTGAAGGTCAACTACTGAACTGACCTCCATAGCCCGTGATCGGGCTGCCCGTCGCTGCAATTGAGTTTTCGCTGCGGGGCCGAGAGTTGGATTTGTGAGAAAATCATTGCCACCACGGCCATTGGCTTTGGTGGCAATTCTTTTTTGGGAGATCTGCGGTACTTTACATTGATGGAATCTCAACAATCAACCGATCTGAGCCGGCGCTGTGCGCTAAAGCAGCTCTCTCTGATTCTCGGAGAATTCTGGACTTTCCCGTGGCTCAATGGACTTTCTTCAGAGGCCTTGCTAGCGCAAGCTTCAGACATCCACCGGCATGTGGCTTTTGACTCGACGGCAGCTCTGGCATCGAGCTCCGAGGCGCGGCTATTCCTCAATCCTCACCAATTCAAAACGGTCGATAGCATTTGTGAAATCATTATTCCTCAAACAAACACGCCTGGCGCCCGTGCCGCTAAAGTGCCCCAATTCATCGATCTCTTGTTGGCGGAGCGTGAAACTCAGATGCAGGCGGCAAATGACTGCCGGCCTAAGATGGCTCGACCGGCGCAGCACAGAACTCTTTGGCAGCGATTTTGTCGAGCGCAAGTTCAGAACAACAAATTGATCTTCTGAATCGCATCAGTTCGCCAGATTCCTCCGAGGATGCCCTCGGACAGGTTTTTTTCCAGCGGCTCAAAACTCTAACAGTGTTTGGGTACTACACTTCCAAGGAAGGTTTGGAGCAAGAACTCGGCTACGCCGGTCCCATGGGTATCGGCAGCTACGAAGGTTCTGTTCCCGTGGACCAGGGTTCGAAAGGGCGGAGCGAACTCTAGGAATTGTCCCCGCAAATCCCTATGTCATCGAACTGCGCTAGGCCGAAAGTCAAATCAATTGGCTGACCGTAAGTCCCCTTGATTTTTGGGGGCCACGTCCTATGGCGACGAAAATCTATGACGCAATGGTGATTGGTTCCGGCATCACGGGCGGCTGGGCAGCAAAGGAATTGACCGAAAAAGGGCTAGACGTGCTGCTCCTCGAAGCGGGACGCAACATTGACCCGAAGCTCGATTACTCAGAGCATATGGCCCCTTACGACGTCAGGTTCCGGGGCTTGGGCGACAAGAAATTCATGGATGAGAACTACCCGATTCAGAAACAGTGTTACGCCTGTCGCGAATACAACCACCACTTCTTCGTCAATGACAAGGAGAATCCGTACACCACGCCGCCAGACAAACCTTTCCTATACCTGCGTGGTCGTCAGGTAGGAGGACGTTCCATCGTATGGGGTCGCCAGGTCTACCGTTGGAGCGAGCTCGACTTTGAGGCTAACGAAAGGGAAGGTATTTCGATTCCGTGGCCGGTCAGCTACAAGGATATCGCACCATGGTATGACTATGTCGAGGAGTTCATAGGAGTGAGCGGCGCCAAAGAGAATCTCCCCCAGCTCCCGGACGGGAGATTCTTACCGCCGATGCAGATGAGCGCCGGCGAAATCTTGATGCGAGAAAGGCTTTTGAAGCACTGGAAGGGCGAGCGGGTCCTGACGATTGGTCGCTGTGCCATTCTAACAACGGCCCACAAAGGCAGGGCAGCTTGCCACTATTGTGGTCCTTGCGAACATGGGTGCATTACGCGATCCTATTTCAGTACGCTCAACTCGACGCTTCCAGCAGCTCAAGCCACTGGTAAACTCACTCTGCGGCCAAACAGCGTCGTTCGGGAACTTTTGTATGATCCCGGGTCGAATCGAGTAACCGGAGCCAGCGTGGTCGATGCCGTCACTATGGAAGAATTGGAGTTCAAGGCGAAGCTCATTTTTCTCTGTGCGTCCACACTAGAATCGACACGCATTCTGCTCAATTCTGCCAATATGCGCTATCCCAAAGGTCTTGCTAATTCCAGCGGCGTGCTGGGGCATTATCTGATGGATCACATTCCCGGTTCGGGCGCCACCGGAACCTATGACGGGTTGGAACACGTGCGTGACATTGGGAGGCGGCCCAACGGGGTCTACATTGCCCGTTTTCAGAATGTCAAAACCCAGAACCCAAAATACCTGCGCGGATATTATTTTCAAGGAGGGAGTACTCGCCTCGGACTGTTGGGTGGCTTTCAGTTGGCCACGTTGGGAGGCCAGTACCCCGCCGGTTTTGGTGTCCAGTTCAAAGAGGCCATGAAGCAGCTAGGGCCATGGCAGATGAGCTTCGGTGGCGCTGGCGAATGTTTGCCGTATTATGAGAATCGAGTGGAAATCAACAAGCAGGTCGTGGATAAGTGGGGAATACCCGTGCCTCACGTCACCATGACGTGGTATGAGAATGAATTGGCCATGTACGGCGAGATCCGTCACGCAGCCGCGGAAATGCTGGAGGCCTGCGGATGCAAGAACGTGACAACCTGGGGAGATGCCAGACCAGGTGCCCCGGGCAAAGGGATTCACGAAATGGGGACTGCCCGCATGGGCAATGATCCGAAGGCGTCAGTACTGAACAAATGGAATCAGTCTCACGATATCAAAAACCTCTTTGTGACCGATGGCTCCTTCATGGTGTCGTCTGCTTGTCAGAATCCGTCTATCACCTACATGGCCTTCACAGCTCGTGCTGCCAACTATGCGGTGGAGCAGTTGCGGAAGGGCGAACTGTGAGTCGGCATACATTGACGTTAGCAGGACTCAGAGGCAACCTTCGAGGTCGATTCGTTTGGCGCTTCGCCCCGCCTTCGGCACCCAATTCCCATACGCGTTCACTTCGGGTTGGGCAGCTCGAAGACAGCCGAGGAATTGAAGATTCGGTGGCCTTGCGGGTCAGAAGAAGTTTTTCGCGGCATCAAGGCAAACCAGATCTTGACTATCAAAGAAGGCGGTTCGAAAGAGGCCAACTCCCTTGTTGTCCAGCCGACGAAAGCATAGGAGCAAACATAGCGGGTGCCGGGACACCTGTGACTCTAGACATGAATATCATCATCAATATTTAAAGTAGTTTAGATGGCATAACTTAAACTTTTGATTGAACTCATTCACTGATCTTCGATGGCCGCATTCGAAGACGTATTTCCCCTAGTAAGCTGCACATCCATATCGACCGAATTCAGTCCAGACATTTGCATTGACAGGCTTTCGAGTCGTTCCTAGTATTTGAGCGATAGTAAATAAAGCCGCAGACGGTAGTTGCGGTGTCTTAACCCAGGGCCGGAGCCGAGGATGAATCTCTTTTTCTGTGGACTTTCGCGACGGCAGCGTCTTGTGGAGGTCCCTGGATTTTCTTGCCTTATCACCGTGTTGTTTGGCCTAGCAGGGCCTAGACCATCATTGCAGGCACAAGACATAGTCAGTGTCTTGTCAAAGAACTGCTACGTCTGCCACGGGCCATCTGTGAAATCGCCCATGGGCGGGCTGTCCATGGCCAGTGGGGAAACGGTTCGGAAAGGCGGAAAGCGTGGTCCGGCAGTGGTGCCCTGGAAGTCGCAGGAGAGTCTTCTGTTTCAGGCGGTGACGCGGAAGGGTGAGCTGAAAATGCCTCCAACGGGCGCTCTGCAGGACACGGATATTGAAATCATCCGTAAGTGGATTGACGCTGGCGCAGTGTGGCCCAACAAAAAAGCCAGCCTCCATTGGGCGTATCGTCCCATTACAAAGCCCGCCATTCCGCGGGTGGAGCATCCTGAGTGGGTAGCGAACGAGATTGATGCGTTCGTCGTCGCCTCATACGAGAAAAGAAAGCTCCGGCCGGTTGCTCTGGCGGATCGATCCACTCTGCTCAGGCGCGCGACCTACGGCCTCATTGGCCTACCTCCTTCGCCGGAAGAACTCGCACTGTTCCTCCACGACGCCACTCCCGACGCCTATGCGAAAGTGGTGGACCGGCTGCTTGGAAACGAGCAACACGGGGTGAACTACGCCCGGCACTGGATGGACGTTCTTCGCTATGCGGACGTTGACGAACACATGCCGGCGCAGAGCGGCATCTTCCGCTGGCGTGAGTGGATGATTCATTCGCTCAATCGCGATCTCCCCTATGACCAATTCGTGAGGATGCAGTTAATGGGGGACCTGATGGACGATCCGACGGCGATGTTTGCCACCGGATTTCTCGCGCGGGGTGCTGAAGTCGAAAAGGACGAGAAGCGATCTCTGGCTTTTGCGGCCGTGGAAACGGCGACTGCCGCCTTCCTCGGGGCAACCGTCGGTTGTGCCAAGTGTCATGACCATATGTTCGATCCGATCCGCCAGGCCGACTACTATGGTCTAAAGGCCATTTTCGATCCGGTCGTCATCGAGAAGCGCGTGCTGGCGGGAGCGGAAGAACAGGCTCTGTACAAAGCGGCGTCGGACAACTATGAGAAGCGCCAGAAGGAGCTTCAACAACCCTTGGATGAGTTTCTCGCGCCGTTCCGCGAAAAACTTCAGGCCGAGCGAATTCGCGCTTTTCCTCCGAATGTTCAGGAGGCTCTGAAAGCGCCGGAAGACAAGCGTACACCCGAACAGAAGAAACTCGCCGACGACTATGCACCCATCATTCGAATTGACCCGCCCAAGTACAAAGAGATCATGACACCGGAACAGATCCGCACCTACGACGGCCTGCGCAAGCCGCTTGAAGATCTGGCCAAACCCCAGGAGCTGGACAACGTCTGGACCGTCCATGAGGAAGAAGAGCTGGCAAAGCAAAAGAGCTTCATCCTGGACACGGGAGAGCCGGATCGCCCGAAAGACGAAGTCGGCCGGATGTTTCATATTGGGGAGAGCGGGTTCGAAGTGGCTTCACTGCCTTGCGAGGGAAAGCGGTACACGACAGGAGGCCGGCAGCGCTTCGTCGACTGGATGCTGGACTCGAAGAACCCCCTGTTCGCTCGTGTAGCCGTGAACCGGCTTTGGCAGTGGCACTTTGGCACTGGTCTGGTGAAAACGCCCAGCGATTTTGGCGCCTTGAGCGAGCCCCCCACTCACCCGGAACTGCTGGATTGGCTGGCTGCCCGGTTTGCTGAGAGCGGCTACAGCATGAAAGTGATCCATCGCCTGATCCTGAATTCACGTACCTATCAGCTGGCTTCGGCTTCCGATAGCAAGAATCAGGCTAATCGATCCCGACAACCTGATGCTCTGGCACATGCCAGTGCGGCGGCTCACGGCGGAGGAGCTGCGTGACTCGATCCTTGCGCTGGCTGGCACGCTGGATCTCAAGTTGGGTGGCAAGTCTTTCACTGAGCTGCCCGACCAGTACTTTGTCGGATCAAGAGTGGTGATTGGAAACCTGAACCGCGAAACGAATCGGCGCGCCGTTTACATGGTTCGCGGCTACAACTCCACGGCCGAGATGATGCCCAACTTTTTGCACGTCTTCGACGCGGACAACGGCAAACTACCCAACCCGGCGAGAAATCGCAGCATCACGGCTCTACAAGCGCTGACGCTCATGAACAGTCCCTTGGTGGAAGAAGCCGCAAAGGATTTTGGGAAGCGGTTGATGAGAGAGTCGAAGGATGACCTGGAGAACGCGGTCGAGTTGGGCTACACGCTCGCTCTTGGGAGGCCGCCCACTCAGGCTGAAAGGCAGGCCCTCTGCGAACACCTGAAAGTTTGCCAGGATTGCGATCCTGATAATCGTAGGTTTGAAAAACTGGGATGGTTCCTAATGAACCTGGATGAGTTCTTCTTTGTGAGGTAATGGTCACGGAGGCATCCCTGGGGGACGCAGTACGCAGATGAGCGCAAATCAAAAGGAATACAACCGGCCGCGGACTCACTCATCACTCGTAGCTCGCCACTCAGCGCTGGGAGTCAACAGGCGCTACTTCTTTCAACAGTTCGGGTCCGGCCTGCTGGGAGCCGCGATCGGCTATCTTTGGAAAGACGATGGCCTGCTAATCAGTCTTGCTTCCGAAACAGAGGCTGGCTCGGGCGGCCGCATCGAGCCACGCCTGCCGATCAAGGCGAAATCGGTGATCATGCTCTTCATGTGCGGCGGAGTTAGCCACATCGATACGTTCGACCCCAAGGACAACCAGCATGCGGGGAAGCTGATCGATGCTGTCGGTTTTGGCGACAACCAAGCCAAGATGCAAAGGCCAGTCATACCGATTCTCCGGACCTACACACGATATGGAAAGTCTGGGATTCCTGTGTCTGACTGGTTCCCGCACGTCGGTGGCTGCGTGGACGACATCGCGGTGATCCGATCCTTGTACACGGAGGAAGTGAATCACTTTCCTGCAGTCATCGAAATGATCACGGGCCACCGGGGCAGACAGTTCAATCACCCCAGCCTCGGCGGCTGGATTTCCTATGCGTTAGGCACTGCCAACAAGAATCTGCCCGCGTTTATCAACATTGGACGCCCCTCGTCGCCCGTCCAGCTCACAGGCGGCTATTTGGGGACAACAGAAGCTGCCACACCATTTGGTGTTGGCGAGGTCCCGGTTGAGAATCTGAAGATACCCCAGTCCATTTCACCGGCTCAACGCGAAAGAGATATGGAGTTGTTGTATCGGCTCAACTCCGAATTGCGGCGGCAATACGACACAGAAATGGAGATTGCGGCTCGATTGAAGAGCTACGAACTGGCTGCTCGCATGCAGCTTTCGGTGCCCGAAATCGTGGACTTGAACCAGGAACCAGAGCATGTACGGGAGCTTTACGGTATTGGCGAGAAGGAGACCGATTCCTTCGGACGGCAATTGCTATTTGCCAGGCGGCTCTCCGAGCGAGGGGTGCGATTCATCCAGATTTGTCATGGCGGGGGCGGCAACGGGGACTGGGATGCGCACGGCGACATGAAATCGCACGAGCCCCTTTGCCGGCAGACCGACAAACCCATTTCAGGGCTCCTCAAGGATCTGAAACAGCGCAGCCTGCTCGATTCAACGCTGGTGGTCTGGACGACCGAGTTTGGACGCACGCCCTGGTCTCAGAACACGACCGGGCGCGATCACAATCCTCGGGGGTTCTGCAGTTGGATGGCGGGTGGGGGAATCAAGAATGGTGTCATTCATGGAAGCACCGACGATGTCGGCTTTCATGCAGTCGAGGATCGTGCCTATGTCAGCGACCTGCTGGCTACGATTCTCCACCAAATGGGGCTGCATCACGAAGATCTCACCACCGTTGTCAATAATCGTCCAGTGCGTCTGGTAGAACCGGGCCACGGACCGATAACAAAGATCATCGCTTGATGCTCCCGTCGCGAAGTCTTGGCAAGAGAAGGGCGCTGCAACTGCCTCTGACTGCGCTTGAAACCTCCTTCAGTGACGGGAACGCTGGAATAGCGCCCGCCTTGGTGCAACTCAGTGCGGCGACTGTGTTCGCGAAGTAGCCCATTTGTCGAAGAAAATCCACATCAAGAACCTTCTCGAGTCCCGCCCTCGCCAGCAAGCAAAGAATTCCTGCCATGAACCCATCGCCGGCTCCGGTAGTGTCAGCGACTCGCACATGAATTCCCTTCGCTCGAATTGTGGCGGCTGAGCTGGCCAGAAACGAGCCGGACTTGCCCAAGGTAACCGCGACGAGCCGAAGAGATCGGAGTCCCGAGATCGTGAAGCATGCTTCGAGATTTCGACCTGGAAAGAGGAATTCCCACTCCGACTCATTCATTTTGAGGATGTCGCACCAGTGCAAAGCTCGCAAGATTTCCGTGCGGGCCCTCTTGAGATCGGGCCAAAGCGCAGGACGCAGATTCGGATCGAACGAAATCACGAGCCCATGTTTTCTGGCCAGGGCGAGCGCCTTCAGCGTGGCCGAGCGCGCGGGGTCGTGGATTAGAGAGATTGAACCGAAGTGAAGAAAGCGAGCCTGCTTCAGATATCTTGACTGGATGTCGCGAGGGTGCAACAGCACATCGGCGCCGGGGCTTCCGTAGAAAATGAACCGCTGCTGCTCGTTGGCGTCGTTGGTTACACAGGCCAGTCGCGTCTGGGAGTCTGGCGTGAGCCCCAGATAATCCAAATGCAGTCCTTCCTTCGCGAGCACTTCTCTCAGTAAGCGTCCAAAGGGATCGTTACCCACTTTGCCGATGAAGCCGCTCCGAACACCAAGGCGCTGCAAGGCGACGGCCACGTTGGCCGGGGCACCTCCAGGAGCAAGCTTCAGACATTGGCTTCTGGCCAGTGCTGCTCCGGATGGCTCGGGAACCAGGTCGACGAGGAGTTCACCGAGACAAAGCACCACAGGGAGTTTCGGATTGCGGACGGGAGGGCGATTTCCGATTGCGGAATGCGGATTGCGGAATTCCTGATTGAAGATTTCAGAGCTGAGGTTTGCCATCAAGTGCGTACGGAGTTTCATTCGGTAGTGAAGCGGTTCGAGTCAGATTTTTCAGTCCGCACTTTGCACTCCACCTTCCTCAAGCCGTAGTCCAGAATCTCCATTTATCAATCCATCAGTTGTCCACCGTTGACTTCGATGGTCTCGCCAGTGATGTAACCCGCATCGGGAGAGGCGAGAAAAGCAATGACCGTAGCGATCTCCTCGGAACTGCCGGCACGCTGCATCAGGATCGTGCTCACCATTCCTTTCATTTGCTCTTCAGTACTGAATCGTTCATGGAATGGCGTAAGAATAACACCGGGATTAACACCGTTGACCCGAATACCGTAGGGTGCCAGTTCCTTGGCCAGCCCTTTGGTGAGAGTGAGTACGGCACCTTTGGCGGCAGCATAGCTAACGGCGCCAGGACCGCCCCCGTGGCGTGCGGCGATGGACGAAACATTGATGACGACGCCGCTTTTCTGTTTGACCATGTGCTTGACGACGGCCTGCGTGCAGTAAAAGACACTGGCGACGTTCAGCCTGAAGACCTCGTTCCAGTGCTCCTCAGTCATTTCCAGAAAGGGAACGCGACCCAGTAGGGAGCCGGCGTTGTTCACCAGCACATCGATGGTGCCGAACTCTTTCACTACCGCTGCTACTAGCTCTTCGACATCATTTTTCTTGCGAACGTCAGCCTTCACGCCGATGGCTTGGCCGCCAGAGCTACGAATTGATTGGACCGTCTTGCGCCCGCCCTCTTCATTGCTGAAGTAATGAACGGCTACGGCAAAACCACGCCGGGACAATTCCACAGCTGTGGCTGCCCCAATTCCGCTGCTGGCGCCAGTGACCAAGGCCTTGAGTTTGTTAGAGTTCATGTCGTCTCTCCTTTGAAACCGCTCGCAGAATATAGCTAAGCGGCCAGGCAACACAACGACAAACGTGGCACTCCCAGGAACCTGATGCAAAGTTTCTGGCCGAGCGCCAAGAATTCGAACAGGTTGGAATTGACAGCCGTCCTCAGATTCAGTACTAAAGGGAGTGTGCAGTAAGCTCTGAAATCATCTTTAAGAGTGTTTCAGTTTCAGTGTTTCACCACCTTGTTTGCACGAAGGGATCCATTGTGCATGAGCGAATACACTGAAGATCACGCCAGGTCAGGAATTGACGCTGAGCTTCCACCGATCGAGGTCTGGCCGAATCAGTTCAGCGGATACGAAATCACCATTGAGATGCCGGAGTTCACTTCCATCTGCCCGAAAACGAAACTACCGGACTTCGGCAAGGTAACCATTCAGTATTTGCCGGACAAGGTGTGTCTTGAGCTCAAAGCGCTGAAATACTACATCCTGGGCTATCGTAACCTGGGCATTTTTTATGAGAACGCGATCAACCGCATCTTGAGGGACATTGTCGCGGCCTGCCACCCGGTCTGGGCGGTGGTGCGCGGCGAGTTTACCGTTCGCGGCGGGATGAAGAGCACTATTGAAGCGCGGTATCCTCCCAAGCGCAGTTGAGCGGCGCTTTGTTTTCGGCTGCAAAAGAGTTCAAAAAGTTTGGCCCTTGGTTGATTGCAAAAAAAAGACATGCTAGTATCCAGCACTTAACGAGGCAACTCCCAGCTGTGAGCCGCTAGGTTTGGCGCCTGATGCGGCAGTTTTTCTTCGCCACTGCAAGCTGTTAGAATCATTTCGGAGGAAGAATTCACGACCAGGTAAGCGGCTTACCGCCGATCTGAAAGTCTTTCATCTTCTGCTGTTTCACTTCAATAAGGAGGCGTCTGCTATGGTTTATGTGATTGCGGAACCGTGCATTGGAACCAAAGACACGGCGTGCGTCGATGTTTGCCCGGTGGATTGCATTCACCCCAAAAAGGACGAACCCAACTTCGATCAGGTACAGCAACTTTATATCGAACCTGATGAATGCATCGATTGTGGCGCCTGCGTTCCCGCCTGCCCGGTATCAGCTATTTTCGCGCTGGAAGATCTGCCGGAGAAATGGGCAAACTTCACCCAGATCAACGCTGATTGGTATAAGACCAACAAGAGTACCTAGCAGTCTGATTCAATCGCATGCCGCTTTCGCTGAAGGGTGCGCCAGACTACCGACGCACCCTGCAAGCGCGTTACGTTCCCCGTTCTTCCTCAGTGCATTTCTCAATCTGACTTCACGCTAGACAAAACCGCCTACCGTTTCTTATGATCAGCCTTCTTGTGCCTTGCGGGATAAGCCTGCGTTAGGGGAGGCGCATTGGATAGAATGCGGTGGCCTCACTGCGCTCTGTCCAGCCGCTTGCAGGGCCAGCGGGCCGAGACAGTCCACTGATCCATTTTCATCCGTTTAAGGCTAGGCCGCAGGTACCATGCAAACGGGTCGCTGAGAGGGTGTTTAGAAGAGGTACTTCCGGTTTGTGTCGTGCCTCTAGCGTAAAGGCTGCCGTTGCTCCGTCTGACCTGAACTGCAAAGACGGCGGCCGGTAGGATCGGACTGGGCAGGTTCAAAACGGCTTATGCTTAAGAATCAACGGTACAGCCCTCAGAAGTCGGCTGGGTTGCTCATCGGCTCGTGGGCAGTGTGCACCGCTCTCCTCAGTCAACCGTTGTGGTCGCAGCAGACTGCCCGGCAGACGACCCAGGGACTGACGGCAGCCGAAGGCTTGGAAGTCACGCTGTGGGCGGCTGAGCCAGACGTAATCAACCCAACGAATATTGATATCGATTCTCACGGTCGCGTCTGGGTTCTCGAAGGAGTCAACTATCGGGTTACTTTGCCTGGCAGGGAGCGGTAAGGACTACCGTCCTACGGGCGACCGGATCACAATTCTGGAGGATACCGACGGCGACGGAAGGGCTGACAAAGCCAAGGTTTTTGCGCAAGACTTGAGCCTGCGCTCGCCTTTGGGGATTGCCGTCTTGGGCGACAGAGTCTACGTTTCGCAATCTCCCCACCTGATTGTTTTCACCAAAGACGAACAAGATAACATCATCAAGAAAGAAATTCTCCTGACGGGCTGGCACGGTGTGGATCACGATCATGGCCTGCACGCGATCACTTTCGGCCCGGATGGCCGCTATTACTTTAACAGCGGCGACCAGGGGTTCGATGTCACGGACAAGAGCGGCAAACGTTTCGTGAGCGCTCGGAGTGGGCCTTTCTATGCGGGGACGGCTCTGCGAATGAATCCCGATGGGACCGACTTGGCAGTACTGGGTCACAATTTCCGCAATCCGTACGAGCTGGCGCTCGACTCGTTCGGAAACATCTGGCAAACCGATAACGATGACGACGGCAACGCCTGGGTGCGCTTGAATTACGTGATGGAGGGAGGCAACTTTGGGTACTGGGGACCGGGCGGACGCAGCTGGCGCGAGGATCGCGGCACCCACTTTCATTCGGAATTGCCCGGCGTCATGCCCAACGTCTTGCGGCTCGGTGCGGGGGCACCATGCGGACTGATCGTCTACGAAGGCAAACTGCTGCCTCAGCGGTATCGTGGCCATCTGATTCACGCTGAAGCGGGCGGGCGTTGGATTAATACTTATTTCATCCAACCCGAAGGGGCAGGGTACAGCGCCAAAGTTGAGACGACCGTCAGCGCGGCAGACGCCTGGTTTCGGCCCTCGGATGTTTGCGTGGCCCCAGACGGCTCGGTGTTCATCAGCGACTGGTACGACCCAGGGGTCGGCGGCCATCACATGGTCGACACGAAGCGAGGACGCCTCTACCGGTTAGCTCCGGTGGGTCAGAAGACGCAGAAGCCGGTCGTCGACTTGAGCAGCCCGTCCGGACTGGCAGAAGCGATCGCGTCGCCAGCGCAGTCCGTGCGTCATCTGGCTTACGTGCGGCTCAAAGAGCAAGGCACAGCGGCTTTGCCTGTCTTGAAGGGTTTGTCGAGCTCGAATGACCCTATTTTGAAGGCGCGGGCTCTCTGGTTGATGGGTGGGATTTCCGGCGACGGGGAAGCTGCCGTCCGAGCGGCGCTTGAGGATGTTGACTCGAATTTCCGCATGCTGGCTTTGCGTATTCTGCGACGCTACGACGCCGACCTGTCGGCTGCCATCAAGCTGCTGGTGAAGGATCCGTCACCTCAGGTTCGCCGCGAAGTCGCCGTCGCGCTGCGCGAAATGCCGGCAGAGCAGGCTTTGGGTCCTTTGGTGGCCCTCTGCCGCAAGTATGATGGCAAGGATCGCTGGATGCTGGAGGCTTTAGGCATTGCGGCTCGAGGCAAGGAAAACTTGTTGTATCCGCTATTGCGCGAAGCCTTTCCATCAGAGTGGAATTCTCGCCTGGGGCAGTTGCTGTGGGAGTTTCGTCCTTCCCAGGCGCTGCCAGACCTGATTTCCTGGTTCAAGGACGAAGGATTGTCTGCTGGAGGGCGGCTCGAAGCGTTGCAGGCTTTGTCGGCACAAGCCACGCCAGAGGCGGGGTTGGCCGTCGCAGAGTTCGTCCGCTCTGCGGAACAGCCGAAGGAATTGGTTGAGAAGGCCTTCGAGCGGCTAGGTAAGCAGCTCTTCAGCGAATGGACGGAACTGCGGAAGGATCCGACGGTTGTGGCAGCGATCAAAAAGGGATTGCAGTCACCGTCGTTGCAGGCTCAAGCGCTGGAATTGGCAAGCGATCTCGAGGATCCCGAGTTTGGTCCGGATCTGCTGGCGATGGCGAAGCAGTCGGCAAACTCGGAAGAGATACGAGCCGGAGCCATTTTGGGCCTCGGAAGAACTCGCGATGAAACCTATGTCCCTGAACTGGAGCAGATGGTGCAGAGCGGCGAAATCGGATTGCGGGTCATGGCCGTTCGTGGGCTGGCCAGTTTGAAACCCAAGACACTTGAGAGCCAGATGCGGAAGCTCGTCCTCAGTCAAGCGCCGAATGAAGTCCGGTCCGAGGCTGTTCGCGTTCTGGGCCGTACCGATACTGGTTGCAAGCTTCTGCTCGATCTAGAGCAGTCAGGCGAGTTGCCTTCAGAGCTTCGAAATGTTGCTTCCGGTGTGACGAATGCGAATCGCAATCGCCTGATCAGAAGTCGGGCCCAACGGTTGCTGCCCCCTGTCGTCAGCAAGAACAAGAAACCCCTGCCGCCCATTCGTGAGATGCTGGCACGTGAAGGCGATCCGGAGCGGGGAAGGAAGGTGTTCAACGCAGTCGCTGGGCCGAAATGCAAGTCATGCCATAGTCTCGAGGAGTCTCGAAAGTCCCTGGGGCCGAACCTAGCGGCTATCGGGGATAAGTTGGGAAAGGAAGCTCTGTTGGATGCCATTCTCAACCCAAGTGCCGGGATCGCACCGGAGTATTACGTGTGGCGCCTGAAGACTAAGACTGAGGGAGACGTCATTGGGGTCATTGCTGAAGACACGCCCCAGCGAGTGACCGTGTTGACGGATGCGACAACGGAGTTGCGATTCAGACCGTCGGAGGTGATGTCACGTCGGCGAAGCCGGCTTTCCATGATGGCCGAAGACTTGGCCGGAACGATGACCGAACAGCAGCTGGTGGATCTGCTGTCGTTTCTCACTACTCTGAAGAAGGGGAAAACCGTGTCTGTCTTGCAGTCCAATTGAAAGCCTTGAGCAGCTATGGAGAGAAAGGGGCGGGAGCGGAGCAGTGAGGAGATGCGAGCCTCGCGGTGAGTGGCGCAAGGGTGAAGGGGCACGAGTGAAACCGTCCCTGTTCAGACAATCGGGAGACGACCTACCGCCAGAAAACGCTTTGGAGGTTCTCGATCGCTCTGAGGCCTTCGATCCGCTGATTCGAAGCGGTGATTGGCAAACCATCCTTGCTCACTTCTGGCCCGCCCGGCTTGATCTTCGGCGCTATGCATCCGAAGCGCGCCTCTTTGAGACCGAGCCCGGAGTTCGAATCGTCGCTCAGTGCGATCGCGCAAGGGGCTTTCGTTCGAACGGTACTGTCCTCATCATTCATGGCCTCGAAGGGTCCAGTGCTTCACCTTATGTCGTCAGAATGGCCGCACGCGCACTGAAGGCTGGTTTTCAAGTCGTTCGAATGAATGTTCGCAATTGCGGAGGCACCGAACATCTAGGACCAACTCTCTATCACTCGGGACTCACCACCGACTTGCGTTCTGTCGCCGAGCAGCTCTGGCAGACGCCACTTTACATCGTTGGTTTTTCAATGGGCGGTAACATGGCTCTGAAGCTTGCTGGCGAATGGGGCACAGGCTTTCCCCCTCAGGTCAAGGCCGTCTGTGCCGTTTCCCCGCCGGTAGATCTTGGCGCTTGTGCATTGAGAATAGCGGAACCGCGAAACCACGTCTATGAGTCGCGCTTCCTGCGCCATTTGCAGCAAACGTTGAGTCGAAAGAAAGCGGTAATGGCCGTGGACTACTCTTTGGAACCGTTTTCAAGAATCCGCACGCTCATTGACTTTGATAACGTCTATACGGCACCAGCCTTCGGATTCCGTGATGCTTTCGATTACTATGCCCATGCCAGTTCCAACTGCCACCTGTGGAACATTCGACTGCCAGCACTGGTCATCCAGGCTCAGGATGATCCGTTTATTCCTTTTGCAATCTTTGACAGCGCGGCGTTTCGTGAGAATCCGAGTTTGTCCCTCTTGACGCCGCGCTCTGGCGGACACGTTGCCTTTCTTTCGCGCCGGCAGCCCCGTTTTTGGGCTCAGGAGCAGGCCTTGCGGTTTTTTGAGTGGGTTCGAGAGAGAGGGGCACCAGCAACGGAGGTAGATCAAGTCGCCGGTGTGAGGAGAGCCGATTCTGGGTGAGATAACACGACCGCGAATAAGTGTCGACCAGGTCGAACGAATCGTGTCGGCTTCGTAAACCTTGAACTATCGGTACGATAGCCGACGTAGATGCGAGTTGCCATTGGTTGGCCGATTCCCATTGCCGACCCTGACTTCGACGGTCTGCATCCCATCGAGCCGATTCTTGACGTTGACAATGAGTCCGTCAATGCAATGATCGGGGGCGTTCCCGACTGTCTCGGCTGGTCGAAAATCCACATGGATATGTTGATTTTCAGTGACCGGACGGAAGAGAGAGAAAGAGCATTCCTCGTCATCCCGGTTCAGAAGCTGAGTCTTTTCGCTGAAAGTGGCACCAAACATGTCTTTACCGCTCACAATGATTTCGGAGTTGCCTGAGGTTCCGTTCGTGGCCATCCCTTCCTCCTTATTGGCGTAGCGTCAAGGAGAGTTTAGATGCCTGAGTAGACTTTGGCAATCACCTAAGGTATTGAATTTTCATGCGATAACGGTATTACGACTAAGGGGTGAGTGGTAACAGATTTGTTCACGATTACATGACAGGAACGCGTGTGCGTCGCTACGAACCCTTGATTAGGGGGTAGTTTTGGCTGTCTCTCAGCGGGACGTCGTGTCCCTGATTCGGCGCGCAGGGACTCTGCGACCCGCCCATTGCTGGCAGCAGGGTCCGCAGCCCTTGCCAGGTAAAGGCCTGTCCCACTGAGACATAACTTTCCGTGGAGGGTACGAGGTGGCTCCCTACGCAGGCAAGAAGTAGAAGGCGATTCCAGTCACCACATACACAGCCAGAAGCAGAACGCCTTCCATCCAATGAGATTCCCCGTCTTGAGCCACCATGTTGACGATTCCGACGGCAGCGGCCACGGCCAGTACTTCAAAGAGCGTGAAGCGAAGATCCATGGGCTTGCCAAAGGCGTAGCTCAGGAACACCAAAACGGGGGCGACGAACAAAGCCACTTGGAGGCTCGATCCGATGGCAATGTTCATGGCGAGGTCCATCTTGTTCTTCATGGCGACCAGCACGGCTGTGCTGTGCTCCGCCGCATTTCCGATCACTGCAACGACGATTACTCCGACGAACACCTCAGTCAGGCCCCAGGCATGAGCTGTAGCCTCCACAGCGCCCACTAGGAACTCACTGACGACCGCGACGCCAGCGGTTGCCAGCAGAAGCACCCCAACGGACTTCCCCGTGCTCCAGCCCACCTTGAATTCTTCATGCGCTTGATGTTCTCCTTCATCTCCCAGAAAGAGGGTTCTATGTGTCTTGAGCGAAAAGATGAGGCTCAGCACGTAGACTAGGAAAAGGACCACCGAGATCTCGAGGCTCAAGCTGTGTTCGAGCATCGCTTCCTGGGCTTGCGTAATGGAGCCACTTCGGAGTCTGTCTTCCGCCACCGAGTGGAAAAGAGCTGGAACCAGTAGGGCAAAGACGCTTAGGGCTAGAAGGGTTGAGCCGAGTCCGGCGGCGGTAGGGTTAAATTTCTGCCGGGTAAATTTCATTCCTCCCGTCAGGATACTCAAACCCAGGACAAGAAGAATGTTACCAATGATGGAGCCGGTGATGGAGGCCTTGACAATGCCGTGGAGCCCTTTGTAGAGGGCTAAAGCCGCAATGATGAGTTCTGCGGCATTCCCAAACGTGGCATTCATCAGACCGCCAATGCCAGCACCCATCTTTTCCGCCAGGTGTTCGGTCGCCTTGCCCATCAATCCGGCCAAGGGAATGATGGCCAGACAAGACGTGACAAAGATCCAAACGGGCGATGCGTGGGTAAATTCCAGCAGGACGGCCACCGGAAGAAAGACGAGAAGCCACTGCAGCCAATTCTCCGGCGCAAAGAGCTTGTTCATTGATCGGAAGACCTCGCGGGGATTCCAGGTTAAGTCGGGAGCAGATCGTCTATACTAGTGTGCGTGCTCATCACAGACCTAGGGCAAGCCGAAGCTGCGCATCATAACACAGCACGCAGCCCGGAAGGTCCGATCCGCGAGTCATGAACTATGCCTTCAGTAGCAAGTAGCGATTGATACGACGAGTCGCATGAATACCGATCTTTTCTATCCTGCGCCGTCAGGACTTCCCGTCCCAGTGAGCCCTCCGCGCGGCAGCCCAGCAGTTCTTCAGCAGCTGCGGAATTTGGATGCAAAGAAGTTCCCGGGAGTCCAAGCGCCGGAACCGATCGTTGCCGGGGCTCTCTGGCTGCACGGGTTTCTCGAGGAGTCGCATGTCATCTCGCA
The DNA here is from genome assembly GCA_963752385.1 of uncultured Acidimicrobiia bacterium. Taxonomy (GTDB): domain Bacteria; phylum Acidobacteriota; class Terriglobia; order Versatilivoradales; family Versatilivoraceae; genus CAVVYL01. The sequence goes on from CAVVYL010000048.1 coordinate 22,076, forward strand.
GAGCATAGGCAGTGCCGAAGGTTCCTATTGGCATGCGCTGATGCATCGCAGCGAACCTGACTTCAGCAACTCAAAATACTGGTATCGACGGGTTGGCAAACATGCCATTTTTTCGGAGTTGAGAGAAGCAGTCGGCAAGATCGACGTCCGGGGCGCTGAAGCAGCTCGGGCGATGAAGTCCTTACTGGCTGGGCCAGACTGGGATCCGTTCCAGTTTGTCGACCTAGTGGAGCAGGCGGCCAGAGGCCAATTTGGAGACTTGGTGCTGATTCAAGCGATCGCGTCGGCAGAGTACCACTTGCTGATGGGATACTGCCTGGAGCAGTGAGAGCTCTCTTCGCGGCCGATCTGCAGGCGCGGGGTCGATCTCGGGCCAGTTCAGCCGGATGAAGGTGTTCTCGAGTCTCCCCTTCTTCACCCATTGAGACCCATCAGTAATCCTGATGCTTTTGCTTGACTCGAAGCCCGGAGTCCCGGGATGTCCTCATCGGAAGAGCTGGTGGTAAGCTGCGGGAAAAGATCTTGGTCGGCCCTGAGCGTCGAGAACAACATGCAGCGTGTAACCGCTGGCAATCAGAGCTTCAGGTTGCTCTCGAACAATCTCGTACTGGAACTGAACCGTACGTTTGCGGAATGCTTCGATCCGAGTTTTGACGGCCAGCACGTCGTCATAGCGGGCGGGAGCGTGATACCTGCACTGGACCTCTGCCACTGCGAGGTAAGCACCATTTTCCCGTTCGAGGTCGCGATAGGCAAATCCTCGCTGTCGGCAGAATTCTGCTCGCCCCACTTCAAACCAGACCAGGTAGTTGGCGTAGTAGACAAGGCCCATCTGGTCCGTTTCGGCGTAGCGAACGCGAATCTCCGTGGAAACCCACGGAGTTGGGTCACGCGAAGGTGCTGTTGATGGCGAGGGCATAAGTGATAACTCGCGACAAGAGGACCTGACCCGACATGAGGCAGGGGGCGACGACCAGAAGTCCCGAGCTATTTGGGCTTGTTGGCTGCCGGTGCGGGTGCGGGTGCGGCAGCTGGCTGGGCCGCCGCGTCGACGCGCTTAATGATGACCTCCGTGATGTCGATGGCGGGATCGAAGTAGATAACCTGAGAGTTCTGATTTGAAGAGTCGACAATCAGAGTGAAGCTATTCTCCTTGGCGTACTGCTGCACCAGTGGCCCTACCCGGTTGCCAATGCGACCAAGGATCTCGTTTTGCATCTGACCGAATTCCTTCTGAGCATCGTCCTGGGAGCGCTGCAGTTCTGTAGTCTTGGAATCGATGCTCTTCGTGAGGGCTGCGCGGGACTCATCGTTCAAGGTTCGAGCCTGGCTCTGCAATTGCTTTTGAAGTTCCTGGATTTCATTGTTCTTCTTTTCCAGTTCCTCTCGCTTGGCATCGACCTTCTTCTGAAACTCACCGAGAGCCAGTTTCCCTTCAGTACACTCCGAGATAGCTTTGAAAACATTCAAAAGGCCAATCTTGTGGGCGCCTGCCTGGGCAAACAAGCAATAGGGCATCATCAGGCTAAAACCAGCCATTAGGAATACGCATTTCCGGTTGATCGACATCTTTACTCCTTAAAGGGATGAGGTGGAATTCAGGCAGGACCTGCCTGAATCGAGGTATCATACACGTCTTTTGGTCCGTTTGGCTAGAGCGGATTTAAAGAGGCTAAAGGCGACGGAATGCGTTGGGTGCCGAAGGCCAGTGAGGAGCAAGTACGAACATTCCGTGGGTTTCACACCTCCGAAAGGCAGTACAATTGTCGACTTCCCTTGTCTTGCTCCGGCGCATTCTCGCAAGTAGAATGCAAACAGCTCTACTCGTTTTCAGGCCCTCTTATGAAATTCATTGCCCTGGAGGAACTGGGTGTTGGCCGAACGACGATCTACCGCGGACTTCCCAACTATCCGTCCAGGCTAGCAACCTTTCTTGGGGACCAAGCTCCGGCAGTCATTTGGGTCGCTGGTAACCCGGATATCCTGGAGCGCGTCGACTCCGGGACAGCCAGTTCATTGGCGTTGATCGCCTCAGTGAGGTCTCCGATGCCGATGCTTGACCGGCTGCTCAGCTTGATGCGGCCACTGTCCGAGGCAAACATCACGTTTGTCGGGGGGTTCCACGCGCCCTTAGAACGACGTTGCCTGGATTTGTTGCTGAAAACAGATCAGCAGGCACTGATTTGTCTGGCGCGGACGCTTGTTGCGGCCCGGGTTCCTTCCCACTGGCAACACCCGCTGGTAGAAGGCAGACTGCTGATTCTGTCTCCCTTTCCTGGATCGCTAAGGCGACCTACCACGGAGTCTGCACGAGTTCGGAATGAATGCGTTGCCGCACTGGCCAGCGGCTTCCTAATCCCGCACGCCTCTCCAAGAAGCAAAACTGAGTTGCAGGCCCGCGCTTTGGTGAATCAGGGAAGGCCAGTCTGGACGCTCGATCATCCTGCCAACGGGCTACTCTTGCAATTGGGTGCCCGTCCGACAGGAGCCGGATTCCTGGAGGAAATTCGGAAATCGAGATGCTCCTGACCTTTGGGCCTCCGTCAGCTGGCCGGCTGACCGCTTGAGCACGCTGCATCAACGTAACTGGCCCAGTCGCTGACCGGTCTCTTTCAGCTCTTTGCGACCAGCGAGTCGGGCTGACCCGCCTGGTTTCTGACCGTGAATTCGACCTTTACATTGAAAACCTCTTCCAACAGGCCTTTGCGGGTCTCGGCAGTATAGATCTCGAGCGACGGGTTGATGCCGGGGTCGGTTTCGAGATAGATTCGCAAAACGGAACCGGCCAACTCGCAACTCAAGCTCTTGACAAGATTGCCGCCGGTGCGATTGAGTGCATCAGCAAGACGCAAGATTCCAGCCAGCTTCTTCACAATGAGCTGGTCCCTGGGCAGCAGGCGGGCAAACTCCTCATGCTTAGGCTTCGGAGCACTCTTGCGATGATAGCGGGCAACCTGGGCGATGATTTCGATTTCACGGTTGTTGAATCCGGTCAAATACTCCGAGTTCCGAATGATGTAATAGGAGTGGCGATGGTGCTGGGCGTGGGAGATGAAGAAGCCGACGTTATGCAGAATGCCAGCCGCCTCGAGATATTCGCGGTTGACGTCGTCCAGATTATGCAGATCGCGCAGCTGGTCGTAGAGCCGAAGTGCCAGCGTCGTGACCTGGTCGGAATGCTCCCTTTCGTAGTGACAGCTTTCGGCGAGGTGCAAAACGCCCTTATAGCGAATGTCTGTCAGGTGATGGAACGTGCGGCCTCGTGCCTTCTGCAAGGCATCGAAAATGACGCCCTCGCGCAAGGCAAACCCCGAGACGGTCATGGCGTTGATCCGCATTTCTTCGAATGCCTGTTCGAGAATGATTGCCCCGCCCAGAATAATATCCACCCGTTTCGGGTCCAGCCCTTCAATCTTCTGGCGCTTCTTAACAGTGTCTGCCTTTACCAGCATCTTGACGACTTCTCCCAATTCGAAGCGGGAAAAGACGAAATTGCTCAGATAACGGGTAGGCTCCTGTCCTCGGAGCGCTTGAATCATCTGGGCAATATTCAGCACTGTACCGGAGCTGCCCACTGCCACTTCGAACCCATGTGTCCGAACTCGCCTTGCCATTGGGTTGATGTAGGCCTTCACGTGCTCGCGGCACCTGCTCACGCTCTTAGGATCGATCGGATCAGCAGTGAAAAACCGGTCGGTCAGACGGATGGCTCCGAGTTTCAAGCTGTTGGCTTCGATGACCTCGCCGGACCTTCCCACGAGAAACTCAGTGCTGCCTCCCCCGATATCAATCATCAGGATCTGTTTTTCAAAAATCGGCAACGTCTGAAGAACTCCCAGGTAGATCAAGCGGGCCTCTTCGAAGCCAGAAATGACTTCAACTTCAATTCCAGCGTCCTGCTTGGCGCGTTCCAGAAAGACATCTCTGTTCAAGGCTTCACGTACCGCACTAGTCGCCACCGCCCGAATTTCTGCTTGGGAAATCTCAGCGATCTGGCGAAAGCGGTTGAGTGTCGCGATGCCCCGATCCATGGCGTCATCCTGAAGATACTTCATGTCCCTGGATCCGGACCCCAGGCGAACGACTTCCCTTTCCTGCGTGAGGATTTCGAATCGATCCGAATCCGTCAGCTTCGCTACCACCAGGTGAAACGAGTTGGTACCGATATCAATCGCTGCTAGAGAGCCGTTCATAGGTTCGATCCCGTGCTTTAGGCTGCGTCGGCCCTTTTTTCGCATAGATCCTGAAAGCCAGCAAGCACAAAATAACCCGTATCCGAGCCCTAGTATGGCTCTTTCGCGACTGGGTACTTTTGACCAGGTTCACCTGCCCCGAACGAAGTTCAAGAATTGGTCAGAATTTAGTCGTCCTATCTCCGGCTCATCGGGAGAGAGGCCACGTCAGGGTCACCAAGCAACAGAGACGTACCGCCTCTCAGAGGTCCCTTGCCACAACTCGACCTTCAGCACGGGCCCATTGGCGTCAGGCCTGATCTTTACAGTTACCGGAGAGTTGTGGTACCACCTAAGACGATGAGGCCACATGACCGGGAAGGTGACGTGGAGGTCATTTGGAGAGGATCGGCGTCGACAATAGCTTGAACTCGTTTCAGGGCGTATCGGGTTTGGTTGACCGGTCGGTTGCGTCTCGACTCACACTGCCGCTGATCTTGATACTGTTCTTTGCGAGTGCCGCCTGTTCCATTCGCAAGTATGCGATCAACCAGCTTGGCGACGCACTGGCACACAGCAGTGCGACTTTCGCTTCCGATGACGATCCCGAACTGATTCGCGGTGCGCTGCCCTTCAGTCTAAAATTGGTCGAGAGTCTGCTAAGCGAGAGTCCACGTCACGAAGGACTTTTGTTGGCTGCCTGCAGTGGGTTCACCCAGTTCAGTTATGCGTTCGTTCAGCAAGACGCCGATGAGATGGAATCACGCGATCTGGCAGCGTCTCAGGCGCTCCAGCGGAGAGCACGCAATCTCTACTTGCGTGCTCGGAATTATGGTATCCGTGGACTGGAAGTGAAGTATCGGGATTTTGGAAAGGCCCTGCGAAGCGACCCGAAAACCACGGTTGGTTTGGCTTCGGCGGCGGACGTGCCTTGGTTGTACTGGACCTCTGCCGCCTGGGGTTCAGCAGTTGCACTGTCTAAGGACGATCCCGAGTTGGTCGCCGATTTGCCAATCGTGGAAGCTCTCATTGATCGCGCGCTTCAGCTCGACGAAGATTATGACCATGGCGCCATCCACAGCCTTTTGATTTCCTATGAAACCAGTCGGCAGGGCGGCAAAGGCGATCCTGCCGAGCGCTCACGCCAGCATTTTGACCGGGCCATGGCTCTTTCTGGGGCTCAGCTGGCTTCACCCCTGGTGGCACTGGCGGAAGCAGTGTCGGTCGGAAAGCAGAACCGCCAGGAGTTTGAATCCCTCTTGAACCGCGCCATCGAAATCGACCTGAATGCCAGGCCAGAATGGCGCCTGTCTAACCTGGTCACGCAACGGAGAGCGCGCTGGCTGCTGTCGCGCGCGGATGAGCTCTTTGTTGAATGAAAAGGGGTGTACATGATTCGCGAGCTTACGAGTTTTTCCCGATGGCTGGCTGTTGCGTTGGCGGCGCTGACGAGTTTCGTAGCCACTGATTCCAGTGTCCTTGGTCAAACTCCTACCCGGATCCGCATGGCGACGCTCGCCCCGAAAGGTTCCTCGTATCACCAGATTCTGCTGGCTATGGCTGAGAAGTGGCGCCAGGCGCCCGGCGGTGGAGCGACACTCACTATCTTTACCGACGGCTCCATGGGTGGCGAGGCCGACATGGTGCGCCGCATGCGGATTGGACAGATTCAGGCCGGCATGCTGACCGTAGTCGGGCTGGCCGAGATCGATCCCTCGGTGAGTGCCTTGCAAAACATGCCCATGATGTTCCGTTCTCTGGATGAAGTGGACTACGTCCAGCAACAGCTGACTCCAACGCTGGAACAGCGCCTGCTGGAGAAAGGTTTTGTCGTCCTGTTCTGGGGCGATTCCGGGTGGGTACGGTTTTTTTCCAAAGAACCCGTTACCCATCCGTCCGATCTCAAGAAGATGAAAGTGTTCGCCTGGTCAGGCGATGTGCATCAATTGGACATCATGAAGGCTGGGGGCTATCAGCCCATTCCATTGGAAACGAACGACATTCTTCCCAGCCTGCAGACCGGATTGATCAATGCCGTGCCCTCAATACCGCTTTACGCGCTCGTCGGGCAGTTCTATGGACCGGCACCTCACATGCTAGAGTTGAATTGGGCCCCATTGGTGGGCGGTACGGTCGTGCTGAAGAGGACATGGGACGGCATCCCTGCGGCCACCCGGGAGATCATGCTCAAAGCGGCGCGGGAGGCCGGTCGCCAGATTAAGGCCAAGAGTCGCGCCGAAAGCGACCAGTCCGTGGAGACCATGAAGAAACGCGGTCTAACGGTTCATCCGGTGACACCGGAAATTGAAGTTGCTTGGCGCCGAGTGGCGGAGGATGTCTATCCCAAGATTCGTGGGACTATTGTTCCAGCCGACATGTTCGATGAGGTGCGCCGCCTGCTGCAAGAGTTTCGAAGCTCGGGCACACGCCCGAAGGCCTCCAGCCAATGACCAATCGCTCTGCCTCCGCTAGCGGCCATTGGGAACCTGGTACAGCACAAGCCAGCGCTGAAACCGGACGGGTTCAGCGGTTGGAGAACCTGCTCATCTGCTGTGCCTTGGCAGCGATGGTCCTCGTACCTCTGGCAGAAATTGTTCTGCGGGCCACCCTCAAGATTGGAATCTCCGGAGCCAATCCCCTCGTCCAGCACTTAACTTTGATCATCGGAATTCTAGGCGGTGCCATTGCGGCGCGTGAGAACCGGCTGCTGAGTCTTTCCGCGGCAAGCGTGTTCCTGAAAGGCCGGTTGCAACGATCCGCAATCTTGTTCAGTAGTGCCTTCGGCGCAATGATCTCTTTTTTCCTGTGTGTCGCCAGCATTCAGTTTTTGCAGACCGAGCGAGAAGCTGCAAGGACGTTGGCATACGGCATTCCTGTCTGGGTTGTTCAACTGGTCATGCCTGCGGGTTTTGCCCTGGTTGGGCTGAGGCTTCTGTATCACGCTGGAGAAAGCTGGCGGCTGCGGATTGGCGCGGTGACTTTGGCGGCAGCTTTGATCATGCTGGGACTTTGGCCGCCCCTGCCGCCCTCGGAAATGGTGCTTCCGGCAATCTTGGTACTGCTGGTTGCGACTGCTTTAGGTACCCCTGTCTTTTGCACTCTGGGAGGAGCAGCGCTGATTCTTTTCTGGGGAGATGACCTGCCCATTGCGTCGATACCGCTGGACCATTATCGTTTGGTCATCAATCCCTCCTTGCCTACTGTTCCCCTCTTCACGCTCGCGGGTTATTTTCTCGCCGAAGGAGGCGCCTCGAAGCGCCTGGTGCGGGTCTTTCAGGCGCTGGTCGGTCAGTTTCGCGGCGGGCCGGCTATCGTGACGGCGTTGGTTTGTGCCTTCTTCACCTCTTTTACCGGGGCCTCGGGTGTCACCATCCTGGCTCTGGGCGGGCTGCTCATGCCAGTACTCCTGACAGCCGGATACACGCAGAAATCGTCGCTGGGACTGCTCACGGGAGCGGGTTCGCTGGGTCTGCTCTTCCCGCCCTGTCTGCCCTTAATCCTGTATGCCATCGTGGCTCGCATCACCATCGAAGAGATGTTCCTGGGTGGCATTCTTCCCGGCATTCTAATGGTGGCGATGACAGCCTGGTGGGGCATCCAGGCCGGACCGAAGGCGACCAAGTCTCGGGCTACCTTTGATCTCGCGGAGGCGAAAGAAGCGGTCTGGCGCGCGAAATGGGAGCTCTTGCTGCCTGCAGTAGCGTTTGCGGGATTGTTTGGCGGATTTGCCACCCCTGTGGAAGCCGCCGCTCTGACTGCGTTCTACGCCTTCGTAGTCGAAACGCTCGTGTATCGCGATCTGAAGATCCGGCGCGATGTGCTAAGGGTCATGACTGAGTGCGGATTACTGGTGGGCGGCGTGCTCCTGATTTTGGGTGTCGCGCTGGGATTTACCAACTACCTCGTGGATGCCCAGATCCCGTCACGCGCAGTCGATTGGGTGACCGGCTCCATCCACTCGCGCTGGGTTTTTTTGCTTTTGCTGAATCTGTTTCTCTTGGTCGTAGGTTGTTTGATGGATATTTTCTCTGCCATTGTCGTTGTCGTTCCGCTGATAGTTCCGATGGGGCAGGCCTTTGGCGTCGATCCGGTTCATCTGGGCATCGTGTTCCTGGCTAACCTGGAATTGGGCTACCTGACACCGCCAGTCGGAATGAACCTCTTCCTGTCTTCGTACCGATTCTCCAAGCCGCTATCCGAAGTCTACCGTTCCGTTGTCCCAATTCTGGTGGTGTTGTTCGTAGGGGTTTTGTGCATTACCTACCTCCCTGCGCTCACGACGGCTTTACCGGACTGGTTGGGGCGGTAAAATATAGGTTGGCAAGGCGGAACCAATCTTGGACGTGACCTAAAGACGGTCGTGACGGCGCACTTTAATGGCCACCACTCTCCCCATCGTCCGGCAGACGTGACATGGAAGAAAACGATGAAGAATCAAAGGGCCTCGAAATGTCATCTTATGTTGCTCATCGTCTTTGCGACATTGGCTGTGGGCTGCAGCGGCACATCGGCCACTCAAAAGTCTTTCGAGGAAGAACGCAAGCAAATGGTTGAGGATCAAATCGCCCAACGGGGAATCAAGGATGCGCGTGTACTGGAAGCCATGCGGAAAGTCCCACGTCATCTGTTTGTGCCGGCCCAAGTTCAGTATTTGGCTTACGGAGATCATCCCCTGCCGATTGGAGCGGGACAGACGATATCCCAGCCCTACATCGTCGCGCTGATGACCGAATTGGCACGAGTGGAACCCGGTGACAAGGTCTTGGAGATCGGCACCGGCTCAGGCTATCAGGCTGCCGTGCTTTCAGTGCTGGTTGCGCGGGTGTATACGATCGAGTACATTGAACAATTGGCGACCAGTGCCCGCCAGCGGCTCAAGGATTTGAAGTATGACAACGTTGAGGTCAAGTTCGGAGATGGTTACCAGGGTTGGCCGGAGCATCAACCCTTTGACGCCATTCTGGTGACGGCAGCCAGCGAGCACGTTCCTCAGCCGCTCATTGATCAACTGAAGCCGGGCGGGCGCCTGGTCATTCCAGTCGGGGCGCAATCGCAGCCTCAAACCTTGCAGGTGCTGGAGAAGGATGCCCGGGGCCGGGTCTCACAACAGGAAGGAATTCCGGTACGTTTTGTGCCGCTGCTGGGCGAAGGGGCCAAGGTGAAGGTTCGCTAGCAACGGTGGCAACCAACCCCAACAGGGCGGGAGGCTGAACCGGAATCGTTCGGCAGCCGGACGCACAGGGAGGGCCCGAGCTGCCTCGAAGTAGACTGACTTCCTTCCGCTCGAGGTAGGCGCCTGAAGCCGCTGGCCAGATCAAATCAATGAGTTCGCACATTCTTTTCCTGATCACCTTGCTAGGGTGTTCCGGGACGACAAAGCAGATGGCAGACGACAACGAAAAAGCCCTATTGGTCGCTGCCAGGAACGACTCGGAGACCGTAAGGCGATTGCTGAAGCAGGGAGTGAAAGTTGATGTCAGAGACGATCACGGCAGAACGCCCCTGCTCTTGGCCGTCCATCACAATCAGGTCGAAGCGGCGCGGTTGCTGATCGAGGCCGGCGCCGACGTGAACGCGCAGGACAGGATGCAGGACAGCCCACTGCTGTTTGCGGGTGCTGAAGGAAGACTCGAGATACTGCGACTGATTCTGAAGGCCAAGCCCAACTTCAAGGTTTACAACCGCTACGGTGGTACGGCGCTCATACCTGCCTGCGAGCGCGGCCACGTTGAGGTGGTGAAGGAATTGATCAAGACCGACATTGATATTAATCACATCAACCGTCTGGGATGGACGGCGTTGCTCGAAGCAATCATTCTGAGCGAAGGCGGACCGAAGCATCAAGAGATCGTGCGCCTCTTGGTCAAAGCCAAAGCCAACGTCAACTTGGCTGACAAAGACGGCGTCTCGCCTCTGCACCATGCCAGACAGCGCGGCTACGCCGATATTGTGAAGATACTGGAGGCAGCCGGGGCGAAATAATGTGGATGGGGCGGTGGCTAATCCGGCACGAACTTGCTCCATGGGCTACACGCACATAACCGAAGCTGATGCTAGGGAAGCCCCCGGAAGGAAACAGTTCGGTTCGGTGCGAGCGCGGCCCAATGAGCTGCCTCGCTGGGGAAACTCCGCAGCATGAGCCAGTGGCTCTCGACAAGAGCCAAGCGAGTTCTTGTGGCACCTCTCCGTGTTGATTGGACGATCAAACGTCAGTCGGGCCGGTTACGTTGGAGTCGTTGAGCATAACCAGGAGGTAGTATGGTCGTCCGTGTTGTGAGGCTTGGAACGCCCCGAAGCAAAGGCGAAGGGGTACGTATCGGAACGGTACGTCGCCCGCCCCGTGGGGTTCCAAAAGCTAACTTTGCTTCGAAGAACTGGTACGACGTGTGGTTTCCAATCCTGGCGCCGAGCGTTGGAACTATGAAACTCGCTCAGGAGGCCAAGACACCGGCCCAATGGGCAACCTTCGTGAAGCGGTATCTGACTGAAATGGCCAAACCCGAGGCCAATCGCGCACTTGAGTTGCTTGCTAAGCTGTCGCACCACACAAACTTCTCGGTGGGCTGCTACTGCGAGAACGAGGCTCGCTGCCATCGGTCGATACTCCGTGGGCTTCTCATTAACAACGGTGGCGAAGTCAAGTAGAGAGATCCGTCTGATGACACCCAACAACCTGTTCGAGCGGAGCGCCCAACAGCGGGCCCGGTGTTGGGCGCCCTCCTCGCTTCGCTCGTCGGCGCCCGCTCAACTGGCCCGCTCAACTGGAACGATAAGCGGCGCTCGTACCGCTGAGAACATTCTTCGAGACCGATGGATACCTTGAGGCAGGAATTGAGCGCCTAAGTGAGGGCAGATCGCACCGTTAAGCGTCATGGCTCGAAAGGGATCAGAAAAGGGAGACATAGACAGATATGAAGCCTGTTGAAGCGTTGAATCGTTTGAACGAAATAGCGTGCAGCTTCATGGTCACGCAAGCGTTTTCTGCCGCTTGCAACTTGGGCGTCTTCGAGGAGCTCAGTCGAGGACCCAGCACGACCGACGACCTAGCCAGAAAGCTAAGCGTTCATCCCGACGGGTGTCGGCGACTCTTGGCAGCCTTGAGGCAACTGGGATTGGTGGAGTGGACCAACGATCGCTACAGAAACTCCGAACTAGGTGATTTTCTCACCTCGAAGTCTCCGGTTCCACTTGAACCACTCTCAATGTGGGGCAGTCCTTGGCCTCACATGTGGGAGTTCTTGCTCGATGCGCTCAGGGAGTTGAGCCCGCGCTGGCAACAGGCTCTCGGCACTACCGCTGAGGAAACCTTCGCCGCCTTGTACGAAGACCCCATCCGCCTGCGCCGATTTTGCCAGCTAATGGATGCCTTCAGTATTCCCATCGGGGACAAAATTGCGGAGCGGTTCGATTTCGCTTCCCACCGATGCGTGCTGGATGTGGCTGGGGGACCAGGCGGACTCGCGATCCAAGTTGGGCGCAAGTATCCACGCCTGCGCGGGATCATTATGGATTTGCCTCCGGTGTGCAAGGTGGCTGAAGAGCGCATTCAGGCCAGCGGCTTGTCGGACCGGTTCACTACACAGACAGCCAATCTCTTGACCGGTCCGTACCCGCCCGGCGCAGACGTGATCACGCTGAGCTGGATTCTTCACGACTGGAACGATGAAAACTGCAGCAAGATCCTCCGGAATTGTTTTGAAGCATTGCCCTCGAAGGGTGCCCTGCTGCTTAGCGAGAGCGTGCTCAACAACGATCACTCTGGAACACCGTTTGGGGTGTTGCTGTCGTTGCATATGCTGGTTGTTTGTGAGTCTGGGGCAAGGGAAAGGAGCGAAGCTGAATATCGAGCACTTCTGGAAGAAGCAGGGTTTCGAGATCTCGAAGTCGTTCGACTCGACGCTCCGCGGGATCTAGTCATTGCCCGGAAGCCATGACTCCTATACCCTGGACTGAGACACGCCTAACCGGGCTCCAGCCAGCCTGAAAGGTGGTGGGCCGCTGGCACTCTTGGGGGCATTCGTCGAAAGGGACTGTAAGGGTGGGGCGACAGCCGGGCAAGCGAGAACAACGAGCGCTTAAGGAAGCTGTGGCTCCTGAGCAAGGGATCGGTTCGCGACGAGCCCCGCCTATCCGCTCACGTCGCTGGCGCAACTCGGCTTTGCTCCGCCCTTGGTCTCGGCAGGGCATAAGTTCAGTTGCAATTCACAGTTAGGTTTTGATGAGCCTACTAACCGGCAAATCGAAGGCGAAGGAGATGGACTATGTCAAGCGCAACGCAATCCGAGGTTGGGGCGGTAATTTCTCTATGGCGATACCCTGTCAAATCGCTGATGGGAGAAGAACTGAACGCCACTGCGATTTCGGAACGCGGACTGCTCGGAGATCGTGCTTACGCGCTGGTCGACAGCTCCGATGGGAAGGTCGCGACCGCCAAAAACCCCAGAAAATGGCCAACTCTCTTCGATTTCCGGGCTGGCTTCATCGAGCCTCCGCGCCTCAGTGCGAACCTGCCTCCGGTACGAATCACCCTGCCGGACGGCACTATAGCAACGACCCAGCAGAGTGACCTCAACCAAATCATCTCCAACACGCTCAATCGTAAGGTGACACTGAATGCGACCGAGGGCGGCCATGTGGGGCCGGTCAATGCCGAGGCGTACTGGCCGGATATGGAAGGCCTCGACTACAGAGACACGGTTACCAATTTCGCTCTACCGGAGGGTACATTTTTCGATTGTGCCACCGTCCATCTGCTGACGACGGCTACGCTCGACCGGCTCCGAGAACTCTATCCGCAAGGGCGCTTCGAGGTGCGGCGGTTCCGTCCCAACATCGTGATGGAGCCCGCGTCCGGTGAGAAGAGCTTCATTGAGACTTCCTGGATCGGTCACACGCTGGACATCGGCGGTGAGGTTCGCCTGAGTGTCACAGGTCCCTGTGCCCGCTGTGTAATGACCACCCTGCCCCAGGGCGATCTCCCCAGGGATCCGGGGATCTTGCGTGCAGCGGCCCAGCACAATCAGGCCCATGTCGGTGTTTACGCTGCTGTTGTGCGGGGTGGCACGATTCGCCGCGGTGATCAGGTGAGGCTTGGCACCTAGACGGTTCACCTAACGTTAGCCGCCTACGTTGGTTGAAACGAAAATTTTGTTTCCGTTTTTGGGTGGGGTACGCGCTCCGGCGCACTGCTAGCTCATGATGTGACGAAGCGGGAGTTCACCCGGGAGGGAAAGCCATCATGAAGCTGAACCATGTCAATCTCACCGTCACCGATGTTTCCGAGACCAGGAGGTTCCTGGAGAAGTACTTTGGACTCCAAGGGAGCATCAACCCCTACAGTGGCGAGAGCATCGAGGGTAGTGGGGATCGCGGCGGTTTTGCCGTGTTGTTTGACGACGCCGGGCTGGTGCTCACCTTGATGAAGGGCAAGGCGGGCGACATCAAATATCCACGCCACCTTCCATATCGGCTTCATGCAGGAGAGCGAAGAGAAGGTGAACGAGATCAATCGACGCCTCAAGGACGATGGGTTCGACGTGAAGCCGCCTCAAAGATCGCATGCCTGGACGTTCTATGTACGCGCCCCGGGCGGGTTCATGGTCGAGGTCCTTTGCTGACACACACCCTCTCCGATGGTGGTACCCGAGAGGCTCTCCGGTTCGATCAGGCAAGAGGCCGAACCAGGCGCCAGACTGTGTGAAAGCTCTATTCTCCGACCTCTTGATGTTGTAGGTTATTGAGCTGGCATGAGCGCATAGCCAAGAATTTCAGTTTCACAAGCGTTGGCGCTGCCTGACCACGGCGACAGTTGGCTGGGTTCAACGTCTCACCGGTCGCCGAGGCGGTGAACCGGGTCGTTGGGCCGACAAGGACTGGAGATGAACCAACAGCATGAAGAGACGGTGAGTCCTCCGGTTGCGTGCACGCTGACGCCAGCTGAACTTGTGGCAAGGCGCAACGGACTGCTGCCAGGACTCCTGGCTCGGGCCAGCGCGAAAGAACCCATCCCCGGAGGCTTTCGCTGGCGTCTTGAACCCCAGGCCGACTTGGTGAAGGAGGTCGCCGCCGTCATCGATGCTGAACACCGGTGCTGCCCATTCCTGCGTTTCGTTCTGCTCGTCGAACCGGGGAACGGGCCGGTGTGGCTCGAAGTGAGCGGTCCAGAAGGGACCGACGACTTCCTGTCTGCGCTCCTCGACACCACGCCCGGAAGCTCCAATAGCGGGTGACAAATGCTTCTCCCCACCGCTGGCTTCTACCTGCTTGCCGCCTTCTTCGAGATCGCTGGTTGTTTTGCTTTTTGGGTTTGTCTCCGCCTGGGCCGCTCGCCCTGGTGGACCTTGGTGGGGGTTGGAAGTTTGGTGCTCTTCGCCATGTGCCTGACTCGAGTGGACTCCGCTTATGCCGGCAGGGCATTCGCGGCGTACGGAGGTGTCTACATCGTCGCCTCGCTTCTGTGGCTCTGGAGCGTCGAAGGCATGCGGCCCGACCGTTGGGACACAGCAGGAGCAGCGATCTGCCTCCTCGGTGCCGCCTTGATCCTTTGGGGCCCACGGCCGTGACGGCCCGGGAGTGACTCAGGAACTCCAGAAACGACACGCAGCAGACAACACTCCCGCCGGCCGCTGATGCAAGGTAGCGCGCCCGCACCTTCGAAAGCAAGCTTCGAAAGTGACGGAGAAAGGTCGGGCGGGAATGAAGAAGAAATTGGCCGAGCGTCGAGTTGATATGCGGGAAGAATGTTGGCGAAGAATGTTTGCATAGAACAAAGGAGGCTAGATGATTACTGGTGGGAACGTGACGGTCTACGTGTCCGACATGGATCGTGCTGTGGCGTTCTACGTCGGAACACTCGGGTTGAAGCTCCAGGAGCGGTTCGATGGACATTGGGCAGAGATTCGAGTGGGGTCTGATCTCGTAATCGGGCTTCATCCGAAATCTGAAAACGCTCCGGCGCCTGGGTCAAGGGGAGCCATTTCAATCGGACTTACGGTCGACGAACCGCTCGAAGAAATGGTTCAGCGGCTGTCCTCACAAGGGGTTCGCTTCAAGGGTCCGATCGTTCGAGACGAGAAGGCAGGAATTGCGCTCGCCTTCTTTGGCGATCAAGACGGAAACGATCTCTATTTTTGCCAGTTCGCGGGATCATGGTGATCAGCACGCGGATCGGTCGCCAACTGACAAAGACGGCGCCTGGCCCATGAACCAGGCCAGACGAACTCCATCCTAGACGCTTGCCGGGATTGATATCAATGTCGTTCAGGAAACGAAATGCTCATAATGTCGCTGGAGGTTGGACAAGTCGGCCACAGCCAGCCGCGTGACCTACCCTCATAAGGCAGAAGCCATCGAGTCCTCTAACGCCTTCCCTGACAGTCGTGCTCAGAATGACCCCCAACAGCTAACCTTTGGCCAAGGCGATTGGCCTTGCACCAATGCAAAACTTACCGGCAGAATGAAAGGTCCCGTAAAGGGCGTTAGACCGCAACCAAGAAAAGGGGCAGGGAGAACCATGAGGCTGTGTGGGATGATCTTTGATTTGGATGGGACGCTGGGGGAGACTGTTCCCATCTGTATTCAGGCCTTCCAGCAAACCGTGCATCACTACCTGGGGCAGACTTTGACGGCCCCAGAGGTCGTCGCCATGTTTGGCCCCAGCGAAGAAGGCATGCTCCAACGCCACTTGCCACAGACTTGGCGTGAGGCACTCGAAGTATATCTTACGGAATACGAACGGGCACATGTCACTTGTCCGGCTCCCTTTTCCGGGCTAACCACACTCCTGTCCGGCTTGCATAGGCGTGGGCTGCGATTGGGCATCGTCACCGGCAAGGGGCTCCGCAGTGCCAGGATTTCGGCCCGCGTGCTGGGATTGGACGCCTACTTCGAAGGGATTGAAGCGGGCTCGGCGGAGGGTCCGGTCAAGCCGGCAGGGATTCGTGCCTTCCTCGCGCGATGGGCCGTGGCACCCGAGACAGTCGCGTATGTGGGCGATGCCCCGTATGACGTCGACGCGGCTAAGCACGCGGGGGTCATATCTGTAGCTGCCGCTTGGGCCGCAAGCTCCAATGCGGCAGCCTTAGCCGCGCGTCAGCCACACGTCCTGTTTGAGAGCGTGGCAGATTTTGCGGTGTGGGCGGAACACGCGTCGCCGTAGCCTGATGTGGGAGTAGGTATGCGTGCCCAGGGGGCAGAGGGCCGGATCGAAGGGGAGCGAAGTGGGTACTGGGAGTGCCTCGGAGCTCCCGCCGAGGCATGATCTGACCATGGCCTGGAGGCGACGGCTGGGTCACTGCCGTCTATCGGTTCAATGAAGCTGCCATGCTGTCGGCTTCGCCAGCCTCTGTCGCGCGCCGTGAGGCCGCTCAATCTGCTGCTTATCATTATCATGACAAGCCTGGATATTGCGCACCAGCGACTCGTTAACCAACACATTGCCCAGGCTACCTTCAAACAGCCTGGTGATGTGGTGGGTTGGCTGGGCGCTGTCCAGGCCCAGGACTATGCCGGCGCAAAATGGGCCCTGGGACTGCGTTTGCTAGGTGTGACTGACGACGATGTCGATCAAGCCTTCGCGGCTGGATCCATCCTGCGCACACATCTGATGCGGCCCACTTGGCATTTTGTTACACCGCTCGACATCGGCTGGCTGCTGGCGCTCACGGGGCCGCGCGTCCACGCGGTCAATGCCTACATGTATCGCAAGCTGGAATTGGATAGCGCCATCTTCAAACGTAGTAACGCCGCGCTGGCCAAAGCATTGCAGGGCGGTAAACAACTGACTCGCAGTGAACTACGACGTGTGCTTCAAAAAGCTGGCATTGTGACCGATGGCGAGTTGCGCATGGGTTATCTCATGATGCGAGCCGAATTGGACGGGCTTGTTTGCAGCGGCGCACGGCGTGGGAAACAATTCACCTATGCGTTGGTGGATGACCGCGCCCCACGCGCCAAGACCCTGGAGCGGGAGGAGGCTCTAGCGGAACTGGCTGGTCGTTATTTCATGAGCCGCGGGCCCGCCACGGTGCAGGATTTTGCGAAGTGGTCAGGATTGACCATCACCGACGCCAAGCGGGGTCTCGAAGCTGTCGGGCACCAACTGCGACAGGAGGTAGTCGATGGTCAGGTGTACTGGCTTTCGAGATCGACATCATCTGCAAACGATGCATCTCCAACTGCCTGCTTGTTATCCATTTATGACGAATATATTTCAGGCTACAAGGATCGCAGAGCCATGGGTGAAGCCGACGTCGGCGCGCAGTTGAGCGCGCTAGGCAACGCCCTGAGCTATGTTATTGTGGTCGATGGTCAAATCGTGGGTACTTGGAAGCGCACGTTCAGCAAGGATAGAGTCGTCATTGAGACCAAGCTCTTCAATCGCTTGACGAAAGCTGAAAACCGAGCCATCGCCGTGGCCGCCCGGCGGTATGGTGATTTTCTTCAACGGTCAGTGGTTTGGGAGTAGGTCTACTCGCGAAATGAGACCGCTGGATAAGCATGAACGCCCTAGGCAGGCGACAGGCTGTTTCTTAGCCCGTTATGTGCGGTGAAACGAGAATTTTGGTCTCGTTTTGGTGGAGCGGGCGCTCCTGCGCACGCTATCTCAACGCGCGACGGGGGACAGCGGTCCCACGCGCGCGTTCCACCAGGGATATCAAGGGCGGCAGCCCTTGACTAGTTGGCTGAAAGGCTATTGGAATCGCCTAACCTATTCGACCGGTCGTTCGAACCGACGATGAAGTAGTCTTCCACGGTTCAGCCACCAAGATAGGAGCGAAGAACGTCGCGGCCATCATTGTACCCGTGAACCAGAGCCAAACGCAGGCGCTTACATGAGTTTCATTCTGGCGGCAACCATGCGGTCGCTACGCCGTCGTCTAATCCCCATTTCCGTCTTTTTGTGTTGAGGAACCTGATTTTTCGTGAACTAATCGGCTTGTTTTGGCGTCTATTACTATGGCCTTCCGCATTTTCGGACTTCTTTTGCTTGCCGGTTGCAACCAAAAGGCAAGTTAATGCACCCATTACACTAATCGTCCCCTGCCAGCTGTTGCTGGCTTCAATCCCTGCAAGTGAGGTCGTATGCTCCAGAAACGCATGAATCCACGGACAAAGGTATACGGATTCCTGCTGCTCCTGGCGCTACTCGGTGGAGGCGGCTATTTCGTCTGGCAATACATGGCTGCCCAAGCGGCTGCGAAGGCCAACAACTCCAACAAAGGCGACAAGGACAAAGCGGGTGATGCCAAGGATACTGCTCCCGTCCAGCTGGCAACAGCCAGCCGCGATAGGATTTCCGCATACTTGACGTCCTCAGCCAACTTGCGAGCCTTGCGGGAAGTGGATGTGTCTTCCCAGACCGAGGGCGTCGTTAAGGCGGTCATGGTTGAGGAGGGAGACCTCGTCAAAGAAGGCCAAGTACTTTGCCAGGTCGACGATACAGAACTCCAGCTTCGGTTGCAGCTTGCTAAGGAAAGACTGGCTCAGGCAAAATTCCAACTCGAAAGGGCGAAAAGGCGTCAAGCCAAGACGCAAGTCCAAATCGACAATAGCCGCAAAGAAGTTGTCAGGCTCCAGAAGGCGTTTGATGAGCAGCTGATCAGCGCACGGGAACTGGATCAAACCAAATACCGCCTTGAAGAGTTTGAACAGGACGAAAGGGTATCTTCTTCAGAGACAACTGAACTTACGCATCGGGTTGAAGAGCTGGAGGCAGAAATCAAGCAGGCTGAGTTGGAGATCTGGCGGACGCAGGTGCGAGCACCCTTCGGCGGACACGTTACGCAGCGATCCGTTGAATTAGGCCGTACCATTCGAAATCTTGATCCCTTGTTCAAGCTCGGAGCTTTTTCGCCACTTTATGCCGACGTTCACCTCTCGGAACGCGAAGCCCACCAGGTCAAACCAAGCCAGGTAGCAACAATCATACTGGGAGTGGATGAGTCTGTTCAGCGTCAGGGACGCGTCGCCCGTCTTAGTCCAGTGGTAGACCAATCCAGTGGCACCGTCAAAGTCACGGTGGAATTGGCAGCTGGCGGAAGCGGGCTTAAGCCGGGTGCATTCGTTCGCGTGAATATCCAAACCGATACCCGTGGGGATGCCATTCTAATCCCGAAGAAAGCTGTGCTTGAAGAAGACGGCGAGCACTACGTTTTTGTAGCCAATGGCGAGACCGCAAAACGCGTCAAGGTCTCGCTCGGATACGAATGGACCGGGCAGGTTGAAATTCGTCAGGGCGTTTCAGCCGGTCAGAAGGTCGTGGTTGCTGGCCAAGGCAGCCTCAAAGATGGTGGGAAGATTAGGGTGATCCAGAGCTAAGGAGGCCGCCATGATCAAGTTCGCGATGAGCCGGCCTGTAACGGTCTTCATGTTCTTTGTAGCGACGATCCTGTTTGGGATCGTCTCTCTGGACCGTCTGGCCCTGAACCTTCTGCCTGATATCTCCTATCCCTCACTGACCATCCAAACCGATTACCCTGACGCAGCTCCCGAGGAAGTAGAGAGCCTGATTACACGTCCTATTGAAGAATCTGTCGGCGTCGTGCCCGGGCTCGCCCGGTTGAGTTCGGTCTCCCGTTCCGGGCAATCCGAAGTGGTGCTCGAGTTTGCCTGGAAAACCAATATGGACTTGGTTGCGCTGGACGTCCGAGAAAAGCTGGACGTCGTGAATCTCCCGCGTGACGTGGAGCGTCCTGTCATCCTTCGGTTCGATCCCAGCTACGATCCCATCATGCGGCTGCAGTTGTACGGCGATCTCAGCTTGAGCCGGCTCCGATATGCGGCCGAAAAGGAGATCAAAAAGAACCTCGAGTCCACCGAGGGCGTCGCTGCGATCAAGGTCATCGGCGGACTCGAAGAGCAGATTCGAATTGAAATTGACGAGAAACGCCTGGCAGAGCTCCAGATTCCGATCACTCAAGTCACTCAGATCCTGGCCCAGGAGAACCTCAATCAGGCTAGCGGCAGCCTCTATGACATGGATGCCAACTACCTGGTTCGCATGCTCAACCAGTTCCGGTCGGTGGAGGAGATCCAGCAAATTATCATCCGCAACCAGGAAGGCCGCAAAGTCGTTTTGGGCGAGGTCGCAAAAGTGTGGCGAGGCAGCAAAGACCGCGAAATCATTGCCCGCCTCAACGGCAAAGAAAGCGTCGAGATGGCAATCTACAAAGAGGGCGACGCCAATACCGTTACGGTCGCCCAAGCTGTTTCGCAGCGTCTTGATTCGTTGAAAAAAGCCAGCCGGTTTCCCGGGGGTGTCGACTACCAGGTCGTTTTTAACCAGGCAGAGTTCATCAAGAATGCAGTCGATGATGTTCAGTCTTCTGCCATCCTAGGCGGTCTCCTGGCCATCATTGTGCTCTACGTCTTCCTCCGTGATCTTCGCAGTACCCTAACGATTGGCCTTTCCATTCCCATCTCTATCATGGCGACCTTTGCGCTGATGTACCAGACGAACATCGCGCTGAACATCATGTCACTAGGAGGAATCGCGCTCGGAGTAGGAACACTGGTAGATAACTCCATCGTGGTGCTGGAGTCAGTGCAACGGCACCGGACTTCGGCCAAAACGCTGTTTGAAGCTGTTTACAACGGGACCAAAGAAGTTGGAATGGCAGTCAGCGCTTCAACCCTGACGACGGTGGTTGTTTTTCTGCCCATGATCTTTGTCGAGGGAATCGCCGGACAGTTATTCAAGGATCAAGCCTTGACAATCACCTATTCACTGATGATCTCGATGCTGGTCGCACTCACGTTGCTGCCCATGATCCTGTCTTTGCAGGCGAAGAAGCCGGCACTCGTGAGCGAGAACGAGCCACCAAGCCAGACAGCTGCCAGCAATTTGTCCTTGCCTGACACGCCCGGCCGCTTCCGTCGCACGCTGAATCTCTTGTCCACCACGACCAAGGGTACGGGACGTTTTCTCTCCGAGTTGGTTGTCGTTATCGTCACCGATCTACGGCGACTTCTTCGATTGTTGGGAGTCCTCCTGTTGAAGCCTCTCAATCCGATTCTGGACCGTTGGGAGCGCGCCTACAACAGACTGAGTAGCGCTTACCCCAGGCGTTTGCTGTGGGCCTTGAACAACAAGGCAGCGGTTATCGGTTTCTGCTTGTTTCTTTCCGCAGTTGCCGGGATTCTATGCTTCCAAGTCGGCGCAGAGCTCATTCCGCCGCTGACGCAGGGTGAGTTCGCGTTTGAGATTCGTCTGCCAGAAGGTAAGCCCCTGCAAGAGACCGATCGGCTCATCAGGGACATCGAAGGAAAGGTGGCGGCCTATCCGCAGGTGCAAACGGTCTTCTCTAGTGTTGGTGGAAGTAACAAGAACCAGTTTGCCCGGGAATCTCATGAAGAAAACGTGGGTCAGTTGTTTGTGGTGATGAAGAACAAGCGAGACAAAGGCGCCGAGAGTTCCCTCATCAACCGTATCCGTGGTCAGCTGGAGGAGTACCCGGAAGTGACTTTTACGTTCAATCGGCCAACTCTGTTTAGTTTCAAGACGCCAATCGAGGTGGAAATCTACACGTATGATCTGGGCAGTCTGCATTCCACGGCTGAAAAGGTAGCCTCGCGCATGCGTCAAATTGCTGGTCTCAGCGACATCAAGACCAGTACCGAACAGGGCAGTCCGGAACTGCATATTCTTTTCGACCGCGATCGCCTGGCGCGCTTGGGTCTAGAAGAGAGTCAAGTTGCCAATATCCTGCGCAACAAGATCCGGGGTGACGTCGCGTCGCGCTACCGCGAAGAAGACAAGCAGATTGAGATTCTGGTGCGGGCTCATGAATCGGATCGCAACACGATTGAAAGCATCAAGAACCTGGTCATTAACATGGGCGTGACGATCCCTACGAATCCACGCATGAGTGTCGCCGACCGGATGGCTGCACTCAACAGCAGTCAAGGCGGCCGGCCGCTGCGGCGAGACGAGCAGGATTTGCGCGAGGAGGAATTGGCCGGACCGACTCGCAGCTCAGTCCCTTCACCCTCCGTGGTACCTATCCGACTTGGATCGGTAGCCGATGTGGTCATCGCGCGTGGTCCCAGCGAAGTTCGCCGCATTCGGTCGCAGCGCGCCGCCGTGGTTTCTGCCAATTTGAGTGGCCGTGATTTGACGAGCGTATCGAATGAAATTCGGCGGGAACTCCAGCAATTGCGCAGTGAGATCCCCGAAAATACCACCATTGGCCTCGGTGGCCAGAATGAAGAGTTGGAAGCTTCCTACAAGACACTGCTTTTGGCACTGGCACTGGCAGTGTTCCTGGTGTACTTGGTAATGGCCTGCCAGTTCGAGTCGTTGCTCCATCCGCTCATCATCATGTTCACCGTGCCGCTTGGGCTGGTCGGCGTGGTGTTCACTCTCTTGATCACCCAAACCACTTTCAACGTGATGGTATTTCTAGGGATTATTATCCTGGCTGGAATTGTGGTAGACAATGCCATCGTCTTGATCGACTACGCCAACCAGCTCCGGCAACGAGGCCTGTCCAAACGAGAGGCTCTGGTGAAAGCTGGCGAGGTGCGTCTGCGCCCCATCCTCATGACCACCCTGACCACGGTGCTGGGTTTGATCCCGATGGCGCTGGGCTGGGGAGAAGGTGCGGAGGTGCGTGCACCCATGGCCATTACAGTGATGGGCGGGTTATCGTTCTGTACCCTCTTGACGTTGTTGTTAATCCCAGTCATCTACGAAATGATAGACCGCAAGGTATACGCCGGGGATACCGTGGCCGAAGTTTCCGTTGCGCAGTTCGAAACACCTGTCGCGGGTCGGCAGGAATCAAGCGCCCGGCCTCGGGTATCACCCGAGACCTACACCTAAGAACCATGCCTTCACCAGAGATCGAACCCGAGCGAGCCAACAAAACCCAGGCAGGATACCGTCTGGCCGGGTTTTCCATCCGCTACCCGGTGACCATCTGCATGGTCTTCATTTCGTTCATTGTCCTGGGGCTCGTGTCGCTCACCAAGATTCCCCTGGTTCTCACACCTGATATCAATTTCCCCTTTATCGGGATCGTGGTCCCCTATCCCAACGCCACTCCCGGACAGGTTCAAGAGTCGATCGCCAAGCCACTTGAAGAAGCGGTCAGCACGGTGCCTCATGTCCAACGCCTGATCACTCGCTCCAGCGACGAAGAGACCTTTATTGGAATGAGCTTCGATTGGGGGCAAGATGTGGACTGGCTCCGCTCTGAGGTTCGCGAGAAGGTAGACCAGATCCGGCGGGATCTGCCGGAAGATGTCGATCAAATCCTCGTCAGAAACTGGAGCACCAACGACCAACCTATCGTCGATGGCCAGATTTCCTCGGGGCGTGATTTACGCAACGCCTATGATTTCATCGATCTGAAAATCAAGAAGCCGCTGGAGCGGCTACCGGGCGTGGCCGAGGTGCAGATCTGGGGCGTCGAGCGTAAAGAAATTGAGATCTACCTGCGGCTGGACGACGTGAAGCGCCACCGCGTCGATGTGACCAGGCTATTCCGCCGCCTGGATAACTCCAACCTGAACCTGTCCCTCGGCCGGGTTGTAGACGGTGGGATGCGCTACGGGACAGTCACTCAAGGCGCTATGAATTCACTGGAAGCCATCCGCGACTTCCCAGTGAATGATCGCGGCATCAGGCTGGGAGACATCGCAAACATCGAAGTTGACAATCCTGTGGAGAACTCCGGACGACACCTCAACGGCCAGCATGCAATCGGTTTTGCGGTGCGGAAAAACTCGCAGGCGAATACCGTCGACACTGTCCGGAGAGTCATGAACCGCATTGAAGAGCTGAACCAGGATCCCTCACTGAAGGGAATCCAGGTACTCGTCTGGTTTGACGCGGGCACAGAGATCACGAACGCTTTGTCTGGTCTGCTGGATTCTGGCACGATCGGAGCTCTGCTGGCCGTGATTGTTTTGTTCTTTTTTCTTCGTAAGCTCGGTGCCACCTTCGCCATCGGCTTCGCTATTCCGTTCTCGATCATTGCCACGGTGGGATTTCTATTCCTGCTGGGCAAGACACTGAATGTGCTGTCCATGATGGGCCTCATGCTCGCCACCGGGATGCTGGTGGACAATGCGGTCGTCGTCCTGGAATCCATCTTTCAGAATCTCGAAAAAGGCAAGGATCGCGTTACGGCAGCGCGCGTTGGAACTCAGGAAGTGATCACGGCCGTAACCGCCGCCACCTTGACCTCCATCATCATTTTTGTCCCCTTGGTTTTCGGCAGACAGACCAGTTACTCCGTCTGGCTGGCTGACACGGGCACTTCGATCATCATCGCCTTACTCTGCTCTCTCTTCATTTCCCTCACGCTGATCCCGCTGGGAGTCGGCAAGTGGATTCGGATTGATGTTTCCAAAAAATCGAAGTGGCAGTTGTGGGTCGAGAACCATGTTGCACCGCCCATGCGAGCGTTATCAGCCCGAATCTCGAGGCACGGCAGGACGTCTGGTGGCACCGAGACGCTGGATCTAGCGAGTGGCCAGCAACCTCAAGTCCCCGATTGCCAAGCAGGGACGGGTTTTGAGCCTACCCCTTCGGAAAGAGGGGGATTCGGGCCGAAGCGAACCCAGCGGAGCGGTCCAGCGCAAGCGAAGCACAGACCACTATCTGCTGATGGTCGATTGGTGCCTAAGGCATCGGTTCGTCTGTGGATTGCTGCTGGTACCCGTGATTGTTGGTGTTTCTGCCTTCGTGCTGAAGAAGGTTCCTGACAATTCCCCCGAGGCTCAGGACCTCCAGAATCTGAGCATTCAATACGAGTTCTCTGAGAACTATCATTACGCCAAGATCGAACAGGTCTATGTGAATCCCGTCGAGAAGTTTCTGCTGACCAACAAAGAGCGGTTCAAAATCAAAAACGTCAACAGCCTCTATCGGAACAACGAAGCCAACACGCTGGTGCACTTCGACAAAGAGAGAATCACACTGGAAGAACTGATGCAAATCCGCGAGCAGATCTCAAAAGAGCTTCCTGTGATTCCAGGCGCCGAGATCAACCTGGGAGGACAGGAGGGCGCTGAAGCCCAGACCTTTATCGGCCTGAACCTTTACGGAGAAGATAGCGCCACGCTTCAGACGCTAGCGCGGGAGGCTCGAAACCGATTGCGAAGGACCGGTAAGTTCTCAGAAATCTATAACGACCTGGACCGCGGCCGTGAGGAAGTGCAAATCAGGCTCAATAGGGAACTCGCCAGAAAGTACAACGTCTCGCCCGAGTCGGTTTCGCGCGTGCTGGGCATTGTCGTCCGTGGTCAGCGACTGCGCGGCTTTCGGACGTCGGAAGGTGAAGTCGACATCTGGGTTCGACTCCAAGCGTCAGACCGGGAGGACCTCGAGGACCTGAAGTCGATGGTGGTTGGCACCGGACCCAACGGTGAAGAGATTCTGTTGATGCAGGTAGCCCAACTCGACCTGGTCAAGACGCCGGGCGTGATCCAGCGCGAAGATCGCCGCACTTCCAGCTGGATGTTCGCGAACTACAGGGGGGAAAAGAAGGACGAAGGCAAGAACCTGGTTACGGAAGTGATGAATGGTCTCGACTATCCTTCCGGCTATGGTTGGAATTTTGGCTTTTGGACGCAACGACAGGAGAAAGAGGACCAGGAGTTCTATTTCAATCTGTTGTTGGCCCTGTTCATGGTCTATTTTGTGATGGCGTCCCTGTTTGAATCTCTCGTCCACCCCTTCGCCATCATGACCTCTCTCCCGTTTGCCCTCGTTGGCGTGGCTTGGACGCTTTATCTGACGGGGACTCCGCTGAACCTGATGGCCATGATAGGGTTGATGGTGCTGTTGGGGATTGTGGTCAACAATGGAATCGTGATGTTGGACCATGTCAATAATCTGCGCAGACACGGAATGCCTCGTCGCCAGGCCATTCTTCAAGGCTGTCGAGAGCGGTTCCGCCCGATTCTCATGACGGCTTGCACGACAGTCGTTGGTTTGCTTCCGCTGGCCATCGGCACGAGTGGTGTTTTCAATCTTCGCTACTTCCCTTTAGCACGGACCGTCATGGGCGGGCTCATCGCTTCAACGGTGTTGACGCTGATCGTCCTCCCCACGTATTACACGCTCTTTGATGATTTTGCCATCTGGCTGAAGCGTATCTGGTTCGCCAGTAGTCCGACGCGTCTGAAAAAGCCGATAGAGCCTACTATCGTAGAGCCTTCCTCCGAAACAGTCGGCGGGTAGCGATTGTAGTGGCCATTGAAACCGTCGCCGTTCCACAATATTCATTTTCGTGAGACTCCGAACTTATATCCGTATTGTAGTTGTTCTTGCTGTGCTGCCTGGCTTAGGGCCTCAGAGAGCCCTGCCTCAGCAACAGGAAGTGCAGGATGAACGCTTCGTCGTGAGCGACACCATGATTCCTATGAGGGACGGCGTCCGCCTCCATTCAAGGATATTCGTCCCAAAGGATCAGTCGGACCCACTCCCGTTCATTCTGGCGCGAACGCCTTATGGCACGAAGAATGCCGCCGAGAATTTCATCACGTACTTGAAGGCCATGGCCGACGAAGGCTATATTTTCGTGTTTCAGGACATTCGTGGCAAGTTTGAGTCCGAAGGCGTGTTCGTTATGCAGCGGCCGCCCCGCAAGCAAGGTGACACGACGACCCTGGACGAAGGAACCGACACCTATGACACCATTGAATGGCTACTCAAAAACGTGCCACGCAACAACGGGCGGGCCGGGATGCTCGGGGTCTCCTATCTTGGCTGGACAACCATCATGGGGGCCCTGGAACCGCACCCAGCACTGAAAGCAATATCGCCGCAGGCTTCGCCGGCCGACATGTGGCTTGGCGACGACTTCCACCACAACGGCGCATTCCGCTTGAGCTATGGGTTCGAGTACGCCTACGAACTCGAGAGCGCCAAGGACCTGCAACATTTTCCTTTCGACCGATACGATACCTTTGATTGGTATTTGTCGCTCGGCCCTCTATCGAACGTCAATGCGCGCTACTTTCATAGCAAGATCCCAACCTGGAACGACTTCGTTGCTCACCCCGACTATGACGACTTCTGGAAGCGGCAAACACTTATTCCGCACATTCGCGACGTGAAGGTTCCGACACTGAATGTGGCGGGCTGGTGGGATCAGGAGGACTTCTACGGCCCTCTGCGCATCTACGAGGCACTCGAACGTCACGACACGAAGCGGGTCAACTACCTGGTTGTCGGCCCGTGGAACCACGGGGGATGGAGAGGGCAGCCGGGCGACCGCCTTGGGCCGATTCCTTTTGACAGTGCCACCGCCAAGCACTTCCGGGAAAACGTCCAGGCACCGTGGTTTGCTTACTTTCTCAAGGACAAAGGTAAACTGGATCTGCCGGAGGCACTGACTTTCGAGACAGGAACAAACCGCTGGCGGCGCTGGAAAGCCTGGCCACCCAAGGAAGAAACCGAGGAGCGCCGGCTGTACTTCGGGCCCAATGAAACGCTCTCGTGGGAGAGCCCCAAAGCAGGGAGCGAGCTCCTATTCGACAGTTATGTCTCGGATCCGGCCCATCCCGTACCGTACCGGCATCGCCCGATCCAGACGACCTACTTCCCCGGTGGGTCGAAGTGGCCCGACTGGCTGGTGGAGGACCAACGTTTCGTGGATGACCGCGCCGACGTCCTGAGCTGGGAAACAACGCCTCTGGATCGAGACGTTAACATTGCTGGCGAAGTCGTCGCGCACCTATTTGCCGCCACAACAGGCAGTGATGCTGATTGGATCGTCAAGCTGATCGATGTCTACCCGGAGAATTACCCTGAGAACTGGAATCTGGCCGGCTATCAGCTCATGGTGTCGAACGAGGTCTTTCGAGGACGCTACCGCACCAGCTTCGAGAAGCCGGCGCCGATCACACCAGACCAAGTGCTCGAGTATTCCTTCAGCCTGCACACTCAGAACTACAGCTTTTTGAAAGGGCACCGCATGATGGTCCAAGTGCAGAGCACGTGGTTCCCCCTTGTCGACCGCAATCCTCAGGTCTTCGTGCCGAACATCTTTGAGGCGAAGGAGCCTGACTTCCGCGCCGCAACCCACCGCATCTACCGGTCGGCGCGCTATCCGTCTCATGTATCCATCCCGATGGTGGTCAGCACGCCGGAGTGAAGCGGCACCCGCTTCAGTCGCCGCGGGGGCTTCCAGCAGGCGGGTTTCCTTGCCGTTTGACATTTCTTGAGTGAGAACCGGCAGGACACCGCCGCCTTCCAGTGTCCTGTGAGGGCAATGGACAGTCGGCCTGATGAGCCAAGGGATGCGGTTAAAAGGTGCAGGTGGTTGCTGTCGCAACCAGGTGCGATCTCCGAGTGAGCGCCATTCACGGCCACAGACAGGTTCGCGGATCTTGCGCAGGCTCGCCCTGGATCCTAGCTATGGGTAGCTAGACGAGGCAAGGATGCCGAACATAGATTGAGCTCAACGAGCCTTACGTTGCGAAGGATCTTGCGGGAAAGAGATGGTCGTCGGGGTCGGAGGCAAACGCTGGGTCTTCTCGATTCATATCAGATGAAACTGAGAGGGGCAAAACGGTGTGTCTTCGTGGACCCTGAGGTGAAATGCATCAACCGAATGAGGTTTGCGTCCACACGATTGGGTGTGCAACCAGAAATCGTAAGCTATCCCGGTTCTGCTCTCACGCCAGAATGTCGTGAACGACGCTGCCGTGAACATCTGTCAGACGAAAGTCGCGTCCGGCGTGGCGGAAGGTAAGTCGAGTATGATCGAAGCCGAGGCAGTGCAGAATCGTGGCGTGCAGATCATGAACATGCACCTGCTTTTCGACGATGTCGATCCCGTACTGGTCGGTCTTCCCGTAGGCGATGCCGCCTTTGATGCCGCCCCCTGCCAGCCATGTTGCGAAGGCTTTGTTGTAGTGGCCGCGTCCGCGCTTAGGTTCGAGCCAGGGCGTGCGTCCGAATTCTGTGGTCCAGACCAGCAGCGTATCTTCAAACATACCACGCGATTTGAGGTCTTTCAGCAAGGCTGCAATAGGCTGGTCCACACCGCGAGCGAGCGGCTCGTGTTGTTCGATTTCCGAGTGCGAATCCCAGTTTTTCGTAGATCCAGTGTCGATCAACTCAATGAAACGGACACCCCGTTCGGCTAGACGCCGGGCAATGAGGCACTGCCACGCAAAACCCGAGTTGGAGCCGCGCTCCAAGCCGTAAAGCTTGAGTGTCGTGTCCGTTTCCTTGGACAGGTCGAGCACTCCTGGCATCTCACTCTGCATCCCGAAAGCGATTTCAAACGACTTGATGCGAGCCGCCAGCGACGCGTCGCCGGGCCGCGCACCAAGGTGGCGGCGGTTGAAGCGATCCAGCAGGCTGAGCTCAAGTTCCTGCAGATGGAGTGATGGAGCCCGCCGCCGTAGATCTGCCACCGGCTCGGAGCCACCGACGATGCGCGTGCCCGCGTGCGCGCCTGGCAAAAAGTCCGAAGACCAAATCTGGCTGCCCGCATAAGGCAAGTAGGGAGCGATCACCACGAACGAAGGCAAGTTACGATTCTCCGTTCCGAGGCCGTAGCTGACCCAGGAGCCCAGGCTGGGACGCTTCAGCGTTACCGAGCCCGTGTGAATCCCCATGGCAGCCTGAAAATGGTCGTTGTGATCTCCGGTCATCGAGCGGATAACGCAGATATCATCGATCACCTCAGAGATGTGAGGGAAAAGGTCAGTGACTTCAATGCCACTCTTTCCGCGCGGCTTGAAGCCCCACGGTGATGGCAAGTATTCCCGGTCCTTGGGGCCTTTCTTATTCTGGTCGGCGGCCTGCATCAGAGCAGGCTTTGGATCAAAGGTGTCGATGTGAGAAACGCCGCCGGTCATGTAGAGAAAGATCATTCGTTTGGCCTTGCCTGGAACATGGGGTGCCTTAGGGGCCAACGGGTTGGCAGGGTCCGACCCGTTCTCGGTTGCCAGCAGGTCTGCAATGATCGCCGGAAAGAGCGTGGAGCCGGCGACCAGGGACCGAATCAGCTCGCGTCGGTTCCAAAGGTTGTTTTCGCTCTTCATGTCCATTCCTCCATCAATCAACGAAGAAAAACTCGTTACTGCTGAGCAATACCCGCATCAGACTTGCCCAGGCATGGCGATTGCGCTGGTCGAGCGGGATCTCGGTCTTGTCGAGCTCCAGACGCGCCTGGCGCAGAAACTGCAGAGCCCAAGTGGTCTCTTCAGGTGTGACCTCACGTCCGAAAAGCAAGCGGTACGCATGGCCCACTCGTGCCGAGGGCTCCGAATAGGCCATCCCCACCCGCACGGCCAGATGATCGGCTTGCTCGTGAACGAATTCGTTGTTCATCAAATACAACGCCTGCAGAGAGGTAATACTGACAGGTCGCACATCGGTGCTGCCATTCGTATCGGCGCCGTCAAAGAGATCGAAGTAGGAATGGCGCCGGATTCGTTGCTGCATCAGATAGACGCTGCGACGGTTTGTATCATAAGAGGCGGCTTCAGCCACGAACGGGCGGTGCTGAGTGTAGCCGGTGACCGGCTTCTCGGGAAATGGATGTGCCTCGCCCTTGGATGGGTCAAGTCGGCCGCTCACCAGCAGCGTGGCATCGCGAATTTCTTCAGCAGAAAGCCGCCGCCGGTCGAACCGCCAGTAGAAGTCGTTGCGAGCGTCCCGAGCGGCGTTGCGGGAGTCGTGACCGCTGGCGGTTTGGTAGACCCGCGACAAAAGGATGAGCCGGTGCAGTTTCTTGATGGACCAGCCGCCTTCGATAAATCGGCGAGTCAGGTAGTCCAGCAGTTCCGGGTGGGTCGGTCGTTCACCTCGCACACCAAAATCGTTAGGAGATGCCACAATGCCCTTGCCAAAATGCCACTGCCAGACCCGGTTCACAATCACCCGCGCCGTGAGCGGATTCTTTGGATCAGTGATCCAATTGGCAAGCAGATCACGTCCGCTCCCGGAATGACTGGACGGCACTTTCTCGCCACCCAGAATCTCCAGGAATCCGCGGGGCACCTCAGGGCCCTCGGTCTTGGGATCACCTTTAACAAGGATCTTGGCGTTTCGCGGATTTCCGTCGAAAGCCCCGTAAGCGACAGGTACGTGTGGGTAATCGCGCTTTAGCTTTTCGATTTCCTGTCGTGCGTCCGCAACAGCCAACTTGGTTTCAACCGATGCATCCTTCTTGTTAGCCTCTGAGCCCAAGCTTCTTTAGTTTGTCTGAAAGCTCAACAAAGGTCTTTTCTGTCTCCTTGAATTTTTCGATGCTCTTCGAATCGAGCGGAGTGTAGTTGTTCGGGTACTGCTGATGTTCCATTCCTGCAAACGCGTAGTTGGTGCTCTGAAAGATGCCGTAGAGCGCGTAATAGTCCTTGGTAGGAATCGGATCGAACTTGTGGTCGTGACAGCGGGCGCAAGCCAGGCTGAGGCCCAGCATCGACTTGCCAAGATTGTCCAGAGTGTCGTCGAGAGTCAGGTAGAACTCGCGGTCGATCTGGCCGAACCGCCGCGAATTGGCAATGTAGCCGGTGGCGATGATCTTCTCCTGCCGATCTTCAGCGTTTCGATGCGTCAAAAGGTCGCCGGCAATCTGCTCGCGTAGAAACTCGTCGAAGGGCTTGTCTTGGCAAAAGGACTCGATCACATAATTCCGGTAACGATACATCTCATGCACCGGATAGTCAGAAGCGTCTCCCGCCGTATCGGCATATCTCACCACGTCAAGCCAGTGGCGGCCCCAGCGTTCCCCGTACTGGGGCGTTCCGAGCAGGTGCTCAACCAGCTTTTCGAAGGCATGGGGCGAAGCATCAGTTAGAAACCCCCGGATCACTTCCGGCGATGGCGGAAGCCCAGTCAGGTCGAAACTGACACGCCGAGCCAGCACACGCTTCGAAGCCCGGCCGAGCGGCTTCAAGCCTTTCTGGTCAAGCTTGGCTTTGATGAAACGATCAATGGGGTTTGCGCGCCATTCGGGATCAGCGATCGCCGGGGGCAAGGGATCTTGAACCGGCTGAAAAGCCCAGTGCTTTCGCGCTTCGTCCCAATTGTAGGCCGGAGTCTCAACAATCTGTTTGCCAGCTCGAGGATCTGGAGCCCCAATCCGTATCCATTCGACAAAGTCTTCGACCTGTTCGGCAGGCAGCGCTTCTGCCGGCGGCATTTTCAAATCCTTATTGGTGTGCTGAAGGGCTGTGACCAGCAGACTCTGCTCGGGTTTACCCGGGACAACAGCGGGTGCGCCGGATTTGCCGCCGCGGAGTAATCCCTCCTTGGAGTCCACGTACAGGCCGCCTTGCACCGGGTCCGCATCGGTGCTGTGGCACACATAGCATTGGGTCGCGAGTACCGGCCGAATCTTTTTCTCGAAGAACTCCACGCCCTCGGGTGAGAGTGCGGCATTCGCCTGCCCAGGATTTTTCCTGTCCGGCCCTGGCAGACAAGACAGCACCAATTGACAGGAGTAACGCGACCTGGAATAAGGAGGGGTAAGCCTTAAACCTCATCGACTCAGGACCTCAATACAGATCGGACACAAGCTACTACTCTATACAGTTCTCAGTCATGACGCAACCGGATGAGGACAGGTTTCGTCAAGTCGTTCGGTGCGAGATTCAAGGTCGCGCCAGCACTGATTCGCAGACGCCGACTTCGCAAGGCCAAACAGCCACAAGCGCGATCATCTCCGAAGTGAAGCGGGGATAATTTTGTTTACTCTCTTCGGATTTCGCGTCAAATGTGCACCGGCTTGGTGCGCTGTCGAAGCCGATCCTCGTTGGGAATGATAAGGATCAACACGATGTAGGCCAGCAAGGCAAGTCCTGCAGATAGGAACGTGCCTATGACCCAAGCCACTCGAATCAGGGTCGAGTCGCAATCAAAGTAGTCACCCAGTCCGCCGCAAATTCCCGCCAGTTGTCTGTCGTTTCGCGAACGGTAGAGTCTTTTGCCGGTCCACTCAGAAACTCTCAAGTTTGAACCGCAGTGCCTGCACTTGATGGCTTCATCCTGAATTTCTTCCGCGCAATAAGAACACTTTTTCATCTTCGTCCTCCGATTCCTTGCTCAAATGTCATCAAGGTAATTTTACCATCTCCGAAAAATGGACACACCCCCAGGGTGTCTCAGAGCCTCAGCGTAGGTCGTGCTGACCGCCCGTGCGCCGCCGGATACTCTGGATGATGTGTCGGTACCAGTGGCAGCCAGCCAAAATCTGGCTCTGTTGCGTTGTTGTCATCCGTATCGTCGGCGCGGATGGCTGTCACGGGCCGCCAGAAGTTGTAGAAATGCTTGGAATCTCAGGAGACGATGATCGCGTCGGCGGTGATATGGAGCACGGCCAAGAGCCGGGCGCGATCAGCTAGGCTTAGCGGCAGTGCCGCCTCATATCCGCACAGTACCGGTCGAAGGAACCGCCTAGAACGCGAAGAATGCCCAGGTCAACAACTTGTGCCTCATCCAGGCGAAGGACATGCTCCGCCTTCGTCTTGTTCCCGTCTGGCATTCGTCAGCATGAGTCGGAATTGTCAGGCGGAGCACAACGTCTGGTAAAGAGAGGCCTCACTCCGTCCGCTCTCGGACCTTGGTCAAAGTAGCTGCCTTGCTCTGTGGCTCAAGTTCGCATGCCACGGTTCCTATTGGCGGTAGCCCTCTTTGGCTCGCACTTTAAGGCCACTCCGCTGCGGCAGGCTAACACTGATGCGGTGCCAGCGGGAATCGCGGTTGGGCTCAGAGTAATAGCCCAAGAGGTAGAGGCACTGCATATCACGGGTAATCTCGCCAAAGGCCCGGGCAACATCATTGGAAGTGCTGACCGTGAACGCGATTCCTCCAGTGTTTCGGGAGAGGTCCTGAAGGCGTCTCGACAAGGTCGAATTGGCTGGCGATGGATCCTGCGCGATAGTGTAAACGGGAATGCCCACCTGCCTAGTGGTGGTGAGAACCGCATCTATGGGGAGCAGGCTGGCATTGTCGTCGCCGTCGGTGAACAGTAGGATTGCCTTTTTCCCCGACATGCTGGACATGGCGCGCGCGAGTTGCACCAGCGAGTCATACAGCGCCGTGCGCCCTGCCGCTCGTGCTTCGAAAAGCCTGCGCAGCGCAGCGGAACGATCGCGACTGAAGGGATGGAGCATCGTCAGTTGATTGGTGAACGAGAACAGGCCGACCGTGTCCTCGTGTTTCATGTCTCCCAGCAGACGAGCCACTGCGTTCTTGACGTGAGGCAACCGCCTGGTCATGCTGCCGGTTGTGTCGATCAGAAGTGCCATGGTGAGGGCGGCGGTTTGAGGTTCAAACAAAGCAATGCGCTGAGGCTTCCCGTCTTCGACGATATCGAAGTGCTCGGCGTTGAGCCCTCTGACCGGCTTGCCGTGGCCGTCTGAGACTGAGGCGTAAACTTCCACCATGCGGACGTTGACAGAAAGAGTGGAAGCATCCGCAAGCACACTCTGGGCCAAGGCTGTCTGACAGAACATCACAAGTCCCGGAAGTGTGAATAGCAGGATCATGGTGTTTCCTCCAGCAATTCGAGCAAAGGCTCCAGCCGCAATGATCGCATCGCTTGGAGAGCGGCCTCCCAGTCGTCGCTATCAGCCATGAGAGCCCTCCGGGCGGTGCGCTGAACTGCCTTCTCCGCCAGGACGCCCAGTGCGTCCACAGGAAGGCCAAGGCGGTCTGCCGGTGCGGCCAGGTCCAGGAGGATAGGACTCAACCGCTCTGCCATGCGGTCTCCGAGAAGAAACCCCTCATAGCCTTCATAGGGTCCCAGATGGACCAGGTGTGGGCGGATGCAGCCATCCAACTTGGGCTGGTAACCGCCTGGCAAAGAGACCTGCAGGTTGCCCTTCCGTCGGGTTTCTCGTTCAAGAGCCTGCTCCAGGGGGTCGGCCTTCCATCCGCTGACCTTGAAGCGCTGCCAGTACCAGTCTGCCAGGAAGTAGAGGTCCGAGGCACTGAGCAGGCTGAAAACACTAGTCAGATCGCGGTTGGACAGGAATTGAAGAAGCTCGGCCCGGCGGCGCAGGCCAACCAGGTCCAGAAGGGGTTCAGCCAGCTCTTCCTGGATTTCGGGACGAAGAGCGGCTTTCGCCAGCACTTCGCGTCCCAGAAGAACCTTCAAGGCCAGCAGCCGCAGGTCATGCTCATCCAGCCTTGCCCAGGACATCGCGCGCAGGGAAGCCAGTTGCATAGCGGCTACTTTCGAAGCGGCGATATCATTACCCGCGCTTTCACTGGCTTCCACGCCAATCAACCCCACTGCGCCGGCTGCCGCTGCGATTTGTGCCAGGCCGCCAGTGAGATAGCTGCCCACCTCAGAACCGCCCGACCGGACCCGCGTGGCAGGCCATGTATCCCTTTTGTGAAATGTCACCGAAAACTCATGCTTGCGAAGGAACCAGGGATCTCCCTCCATGATCAGGTCGCGTGGGGAAAAATAGGAGGCGTAAACCCAGCCCAGCAATGTGGTTTGTACATAGGGATTCAGGCAGCCAATGAGTTGCATGGCGAGCTTGGGAATGTCTTGAGAACCTCCGCGGTTCAGCAGTTTCCGGATCTCGGCGAGTGATTCAATAATATCTCGCTTGCCCGTTTCAGACACGAGGGCGGCGCGTTGCTTCCGTCTGAGCCTTTTCCAATTTGCTTGGTCGGGCTCCC
This sequence comes from uncultured Acidimicrobiia bacterium, assembly GCA_963752385.1. Taxonomy (GTDB): domain Bacteria; phylum Acidobacteriota; class Terriglobia; order Versatilivoradales; family Versatilivoraceae; genus CAVVYL01. The sequence continues at coordinate 57,860 of CAVVYL010000048.1, forward strand.
GTAGCTTGGGCAGCAGGACCTCGATATGTGATAGGGCCTGATCGGCAGATCCCTCACCGCGCGCCAGGGCCTTCGCATTCTGATAAATGGCTAGCAAGGCATTGAGGGAGGGGACGGTCTGAAGCTCAAGGATTTCCTGCATCCTTTGTTTCCGCCAGGCCGGATAATTCAATCGGAACCGGCGATTACCCACAACCAACTCCGCCTCGCGAGGTGCTCCGGCAAAGGCTCGGAAAAAGGAGTCTTCGGTGTCAGCGCTTGCTGGTAATCCCAACCTGCTCCCCGCCCCAGTGGGCTCTGCTGGCGCCAAAAAAGGCGAGCCAGTGGGCAGAACGCCGCTACTTGGCGATCCCGCTTTGGAATCGAAAGGGACGAGCCTCCCTTCATCCTCGCGCGAGGATGCCTTGTGAACGGCAGAAGCGATCTGGAGCACCATGTCACAACTATGAGCCGCAAAGTCGCCATCTGTTCTAGCGTTCGCAAAACCCTGGCACAACAAGGCGAAAAGTCTTCCCGCATCCTCACTTCGCAATGTGTCATTGCCAGACAGCAGAATGAGCCACTGAATCAAGCTGTGGAATTCGCCCAAAGCAAGGTTTAGCCTCGTGCCACTCAGATCTTCCAGGTGGCTGGCGGCCTCAAAAAACAAAGCGATCTCGGAGGCAGTCAGATCGGGCAAGGATGCCAGGTACGGGAAGATCTCTCGGTACTTGGCGTGTTTCTGCGATAGCAGGACAGCCAGGCCTTTGTCCAGGGGTTGGCGTCGATGCCGTTGTATGCGGGTCACGGCCAGAAAGGTCTCGGCGAGGGTGGGCTCTTGAATATTCCCTTTGTCACGGTCGGCCAGCAACATGAAGAGAAGCTCATCTTCCTCGTCCAGAGAGAGCGTTCGTGTGGAGCCTTGCTTCGGCAGGCTGGGGCCCAAAGTGGCTTTGGAACCTCTCCAGGCGTCAGCTCCCCCGGGAAACTCGATGCGTCCCTGAGCGTCCAGCGGCAGCTCCTTGAGCAGGTCCTCAAAATGCGCATCGTAACGTGCAAAGGTATGGGCCTTCAGTGCCCGCCGGTCGGCGAAGGGAAATACTCTATAGAATGCGTTGAAGCGAACGGAGCTTCGAGTCAAGAACTGCTGATTGGGCGGCGGCAAGTGGACCATCAGGTGAAAGTAAGCCAGCAATTTGCCGCCATCCTTGGCCAACGCGGCGCCTATGAATTGAGCCGGCTGGCGCGGGCTGGCGCCGGCCAGCTCTCCCCAAAGCGACAGCGCCGGGATGCCGCCTGGAACAACTAGCTCTCCGTTTTGGACCAGCAGCGCCGAACCATAGGCATAGAGCAAATCCGCGTAACGGTTGAGAAGCGCGTTGGCATCAGACGCCAGCAGTACCTGCCGCCGGGTCTCTTCCGTCAAACCACTCAACGCCACATAAAGGCGCGCTGCCGGAAGATGATCCAGAAACGCCTCGAGAAGATCCCCAGAAGTTGGGGCGTCGTTCAAGATCTTTTTATACCAGAATGCGTTGTCGGGAATGACGGCAGCCCGCTCGGATTTGATGGTCAGCGAGAAGGGCAGCCCCGACTCTAGCTGCATCTTCATGGCTGCCTGGTCAAGGCCCAGGGCCAAGGCAAATCCCTGCCGGCGCGAGTCGGAAGGATCCGTACCCAGCTCAAGAAAGGGTCTCCGGTCCGATTGTTTCAGGCGCCAGCCTAGCAGGCGCAGGACTTCCTCACTTCTCTTGTCTTTCAGGTTGAGCCACAGCTTAAAGGAGTCTTCGCTGCCTTCCATCAGGGCCTGCAGCTTTGCGAGTGTCTGAAAATATTCTTTCAGTTCTGTGACGAGTTGTTTTCCGGATGGATTGTTTTGGCCCTGAGTCCAGCGAACCAACCGGTCTGCGTATTGCCTCACAAACGTCCGAGGTGCTCGGGCCTCGGGCATGCGGGCAACGACAGCAAGGGTTTGAATTCCTCCAGGGATTCGGACCGTGGAGACCGGCGCCCCGGCTGAATCCGGTGGCGTTCGTGATGCCTGAAGCTGACCCAAGCTTCGCAGTTTTGCCTCTATTCGAGCGGCTGGCTCCGAGTCTCCGTCTCTCAGTCCTGTCAGCAACCCGCGTTCAAGTGCCTGGATCACCTGCGTGACGGGGACCGACTGGGCTTCCAGGCGAGTGGCGAGTTCTTCGTAGAGGTGGGCAGCGCCTTGTCCATAAAGGTCACGGCAGTTCGCCAAGCGGGTTAACACTTCGATATTTTCCGGGGCCGCGAGGTAGGCAGTTTCCAGAGCTTCATGCAATTTGAAAAGACGACCCTGGCGGGCCAGCAGGTCAGCCTTGAGTAAATGCCAGCGTACTGACCTCGGCTCCGTCGTCAGACCTGCTTCCACCAAGCCCTCCGCCTCGGGGAGTTTCCCAATTTCCACTAGGCGCACGGCGTTGGCAAATTGAACAGCCGGCTGTGAAACAGCCGAGGGACCCTTGGTTTCTGGATTAGAGGCCGAGTTGCTTGCCGGGGCGTATGACACAAGGCTCAGGAAGATCAGTACAATCGATGAAGCCTGACGGCACATCCGCAATTCCATTGGCGTTCTCCTGGGCCTCCACGCTGCTGCCTAAGACTCCAGCAAGGCTTCTGCAGTGATGCCTTGAGTCAGTGGAGCCTACGGAGTCTGTCCGGCATTCGGAACGGCGGCCAGATTTTTAATAGCCAACATAGCTCCCTCCTACGGAAGCAGTGAGTTTACGCCGCATCGAGAGCCAAACCCAGACTCCAATGCAGGTACTTACCTCGAGCAGCGCCCCACCGGTCAGAAGCGGGTTGTGATTACCTGCACTGCCTCGCAGAGGGACAGGGCTGGTGGAGCGGAATTACCTCAGAGGCAAGATCAACCAAGCCTGACTATCCTCAGACATGGCCTCACCTTCATCCTTAAATGGATCACTTGGCAAAAACGTTTCATTGAAGAACCCGTCGGTCCAGTTGTCATTCCCTGAACGGGTAGTTTTTCTTACTTCTTGGATTTCAATCGGCACACTAACCAAGCACTGCATAACCATTTCTAATGAAGCTTCAGCGACGAGCTTTCTGATTCAGAGAAAGTTGATGGGGTCGTAGGTGGAGGAGTTGCGAAAGTGTTGGAAAGCAGCAATTCGTGTAGGACAGTGCCGGTGCACTATGATCAATCTCGACGCCCTGATTGATCCCCAAGGAAAAGCGCTACTGAGTGAGATGCACAGGCAGGGAAGCTGGCAGCAGCTGGGGCAGTGCGATGGGAAATCTATAAAAGAGATGAAGAACCAAGACCCCAAGCGATCTCCGCTTTGTCTGAGAATCTCCGCCTCACGCTTTCCTGGAAACAGTCTCCATTTCGTGCTGAAGCTTGGCGGGCTTGATCGTCCAGGTCTGGAGGCGGGCCAGACGCATCAAGTTGGGGGCCCGAAAGCCCCTTGGGAATATGGGCCAAGCCCACAACTCGGGCGAGTCTTCAGCTGCATACTGAGCGGCTGTGAAGTTTCCAGCCTGCCACGACAAACTCGAAGGTGGAGGCAGATCCTTAGTCAGGCAGAGGACTACCCTTCCGAGATTGGCCAGGAAGTCTTCGGGGGAGGAGATGTGATCGCCGACACGAATGGCAGGCGGAATCTCGGCGTGCTCGTCCAAGAAGTGGGCAGTGCACTGGACAGCGCTCTGAAAGTCGGACCAGCGAATGGCTTGCTGAATTGGTTGAACAGGACGACTTTCTTGTGTCGGACCAAGTACCGAGCGACTGGCGCTCGCGACGCCCTCAGCTGTCAACCCTAAATGCATTAGGAGCCACCGAACGAGCACGCTGAAGGCCTCGGCGGCCGAGAAGAAGTGATCTCGAACTTGATGAAAGGTGATCTCGCTCTGAACCTTGTGCGCCAACTCCGAGATAAGTTGAATAGGGAGATTCTCAGCAAGCGCAGGCTCTCGGTACAAATTCGAGACCTGACGCGCGTCAATGAAGCGAGTGTCGTCGAAGGAACGAATGAAGCTGAGCAGGCGCGCGTAGGAATGATGCCCCGCACGGACCTCGGCAGGCGTGCGCCGCTCGCATGTTCTCCAGTGGCGCGGAGTCGGGTTGGCTCCTCCGCCAAAATTCACTACGTCTCTAAACTCGCGGTAGATGAATTCTTGAGGGTGATAGTAGAGGCTGACCAGGCCGCCACCTCCGCTGGACAGACGCTCGTGGGCCGACTGAAAGAGGGCGCAGGTCTGCTGAAAATCGGCCGCGCTCCCGAACTCCATCTTGATCGCGTTGCGCCGCAAGTTGAAAACGTGAAGCATTCCCTGGAACCAGAAGGGTTGTTCATCTGGCAGCCCGACATGCCCGGCTTCATCCAGGTAGAGCGGAATTCCCCACTTCTTAAGAGCGGGATAGATCTGCGGCGCCCAGGACATGCCCGGTTGCCCAAAACAGATTGGATTCTGCCCGAAAATCCGACTGAGATCTTCGAAACCTTGACGCTCACGCTGCTCGAACTCATTGACTCCATGCTCCCAGCTCAGGTCCGAGAGATAGGCCGCGATCGTAGGCGGACGGCTGTGCCAGTCGCTGTGATAGCCGATGGCGTGCCGTGCCAAAGCCTGAATCACATCCTGGCGGTTGTTCCGTTCCAGTGACCTGGCTTTTTCGCCAACGACCTTCATGGTGACGGGCACTCCCGCTCTAGATGCCAGCTCGGCCGCCTGCATATCGGCATCATCGCTCTCGGGTGAGAAGTAATCTTCAACATCGAACCAAATCAGGACATAGATCATCAGCTTGGTAAGCTCCTGTTGCGTAGATCGCTCGAGCAAGCGTGGAAACAGACTGAGCGTACGGTATTGGATGGCATGATCACTGACTTCCAATTCCGTCTAGAAGGCGCCTGTTGTTACCATTTGAGCTCCGCTAACTTTCGGCGGAATCCTCGGGTCAAGAAAACGAGATAGAGACAGCCAGCAATCATCCAGAACGTCCCCAGTCTCATTGAGAAGTGAGAGAGGTTCAGCCAGATGTAGAGGCAAAATCCAAAGCCCAAAGCTGGCGAAACCAGGTTGTAGAGGAATTGAAGGCCGGTTCGCTCTCGGCGTTGCATGAAGTAATATCTGACAACCGACAGATTGACCATCATGAAACCAATGAAGGCACCGAAATTCACCATCTCGGCAGCTTTCTCGAAGTTGAGCCAAAGTGCGCCTAGGAGCTGAATGCCACCCATGAGCAAGACGCTGTAGATGGGAGTTCTGAGCCTGGGATGAAGGTAACCGAAAATGCGGTGCGGTAAGAGCCGATCCCTTCCCATGCCGTAGAGCAGCCGCGATGCACTGGCCTGGCCGGTGACGGCGCTGGAGACTCCGGCGACTACCAGAACGAAGGAAATGAAGTAAAACAACGAGGCTCCTCCAACTCGCCGGCCTACGTCCATAAAGGCGGTTTCAACTGGGGAAAACGCGGTGTAGTCGGGCCACACCATCTGTGCCAAATAACTCTGAAGTACAAACAGCGCTCCGCAGATCAAGCAGACCAGCACGGTTGCCCGCCAGATGTCTGTTTCCGGGTTCTTTGCATCTTCCGAGAGGGTTGAAACCCCATCAAACCCGATGAAGGAAAAAACTGCGATTGACGTAGCTCCCATGATCGCAGGAAAGGAATAGCTGCCGGCGTTGTAGAACGGGTCGAGAGAAATCAGAGATCCTGCACCCACGCCATTCAACAGGGCGCGGACGGCCATCAGAACGAACCAAACCAATGAGGCTCCCATCAGGGCGTTCATGATGATGTTGGCCCGCGCCGTCATCTCAATGCCGCGCAAGTTGAGCGCCGTGATCGCGGCGGCACTGAAAAGAACCCAAACAAAGTAAGGAACTTGAGGCACCAGTTTTTGGGCCGTCAGGCCAAGGAAGATCATGCTCAGCATAGGGACGAGGATGTAATCGAGGATCATGCCCCAACCTGCGAAGTAGCCAATCGTCGGGTTGAACGACCGCGTCGCATAGGCATAGGTCGAGCCGGACTCGGGAAACGCCGCAGCCATTCGTCCATAGCTGATTGCCGTGAAGCTCATGGCCACCATGGCGATCAGGTAAACCAGGGGAAGATGCCCCAGGGACTTTACGGTGGCCACTCCAAACATGGCGTAGGGTGCAGTCGGAGTGACGAAGGCGATTCCAAAGAGAATCAGGTCCCATAGGGACAGGACTCGCCTGAATCCGCCGTTCGCCTGGGGGGGTGAGGAAGCAGTCCTGCTTCCTGGACTCTGAGTTTCTACCGAATCTGCAGGAACCATTTCCATTTGACTAATCGCTCCTGGAACATTCAGAGGAATGCTCACGACTTCGTGTTTCGCAGGCACCGACCGCAACGGCTGTACGGTTCCCAAAGGTCATCGGGCAGACTCCACGCGGAAGATTTGAGTCTCAAAGGGCTTTAGTTCGATCTTGCTCAGAGACACGAATCGCCCGCTGCGAAGTTCGGTTCCGGTTTCCGGGCCATCTGCGCAGCGCAGCTGAATAGCTTGCTCATTTCCGCTGTGATTGACGATATATACGAGCCGGTCTGATCGCCGTTCCACGCTCCTCATTTCAATTCCCCATACATGACGACCCGACAGGTTTTGAGCCCTTATGGGACGATGAACTCGAGCTTTCTGGTAAATACGGTCGAGCACTTCGGCGTAGTGCTCCGAGGGTAGCGGGATTGCCAGCCGGTACACCGTCCCCTTGCCATAGGAGAGCTGGATAATGGCTGGCCGTCCATCCGAAAACTTCCCCAGAACGACGCTGCCAGCTCCGAGGTTCAGAGTTTCAACCACACCTTTGCCCTGCAACACAGGCTGATCCTTGGCAAAGAGGTCGTGGGATAGCGTTTGGATCTTCAGCTCGGGAGATTCCTCGATTTGACGTTCGCGTCTGAGGGTCTGGTCGTATTCCTGGATCAACTCGCCTTGCTTTTCGCTGCTGACTCCCGTGCTTTCCTGCACGCTGATTCCCAGCTTTTGATGAAAATCGAGAGGCTCCAAATACTCGCTGGCCACGAGGGAATCGGGTGAGAGAACCAGGGTTCCACCTGCTGCGACAAACTCAAGCAGTTTTTCAGCGACCCGCGGTGGAACATGCCTGGCTGAAGGGATCAGGATGACCTTGTATCGCGAGGCCCAGCCGTCTCGAATTTGACTTTCGGAGATCAGAGTGGTTTTTGTATCCAGGTAGAGAGCCGCGTCGTAGCTGTTCTTGAGTTCCGTCAAGTAAGAGGTGCCAGTGGACCGCATCCAGTGTGGGGGAATCTGAACGACCGACGTCTTCGAGTAGAGGATGGCGGCTTCTGGTTGGACGGAACTGAAGGCTGCAATCTCTCTATTTAACCGCCGGACATCGAGCGCCGTCCGCAACAACTCTTCCACTTCACTCAAGGGAATCGTCCAGCTGTGTGCATAGGAGGACTCGATAGCGTGAGGGTACTCGGAAGGAGGTTGGGCTGGCCAATGCCAGAGCTGCACCACGGATTTTCCGTGAAGCAGATGGGGCCACAGATCTTTAAGCTCGATAGAGAGTTCCGGATCGCAGAGTGGTTTCCTTTCTTGGGACAAAGCGAGCTGCAAATCCATCCCGAGAGTCGACCCGCCGCCCTCATGCAATATGACATCACCGACTTGATTGATAATGAGTTCTTCGTCGATCCCCGAAGTGCCGTTGCTTCCAACAAGCATGCTGTGGCTTCCGCCGGCAGTGATCGGAGTGGAAGGGTCAAGCTGCTTTACCAGACCCTTTACCCAAGCCAAGTGATTTGTAAACCGCTCTTGATTGAAGACGGCCCAATCGAACCACTGGGCTCGGTTTGTGCCCGGCAACGGCACCGAAGATTTCACGGGCGGAGCCGTGATTTTCTGGAAGCTCTCGTGGCTTGTCTTCCAACGCTCGTTTAGCGTTTCGATGCTCTGGTGCTTGCGCTGAAGCCAGTCGCGAAACATCTGCTGACTGGGCTCACAGTAGCAAATGTAGGAAAGCTCATAGGCCAGAATGTTGTAAAGAAGATTCGGATTCTTCAACCATTTCGAGGTTTCCCGGCGAATAAACTGCGCGATCGCTTCCCGAATATGCGGATTCTCCAGGCAGATAACTACTTCCTCCTTCTTGCCCCCCATCGAATGCCGATCGCGAATCAAATGGCCGCACCAGCCGTCCCACCCCACTCTCTTCGCGTCGCCAAATTGGTGAAAGGCCTGGTATACCGGCGAATCATCCACTGTCCAGCGAGAACCTCCGCCGGCCGTGTAGCTCTCAATGTGCTGGTAGGGCGAGGCGAAAAAGCGAGTCAACTTCAGGCTGGGTGAGTGGACTGAAAGGATGCATAGCGGATCACCCTTGGAATTTACAAAGAAGCCATCCCTTATTGGCAAGCCTCTTAGAGGCGGAAGCTCCGGGACTTGAGACTCCGCAACCTGGGTATCATCGGTGTCGGGAAGCCGGTCGCGGCCTGTGATTCGATCCTCCAGGCGAAGTCTCGCCTCCTTGCAGGAGCGAGCCACATATTGAAAGAGTTCGCTTTTCCTTTCATCGTTGTTGAACCAGGGCAGTAGTGGCCTGGTGCTCAGGCCCAGTTCGGCAATGACAAGAGGAATTTCCGCATAGATGGTTTCCAACCCCTGGGTTCGGGCGGACTCAATCGTATCGAGCAGGGCCTTTAGCTCGCTTTGCGCCTGCCTTCGCTTCTCCTGGACGCTGGCATTTTCAGGAATGAGCTCACGAGGCCCGACTTGGCTGATTTCCACAAATCGGTTACGGATCGTAACGACCGTATCCTCGGGTTTTGTGGCACTCGAGCGGTCCTGCTGTGGATCGCCCTGAACCAATCGGAGGTTATCGATGAAGATCGTCGAACTTTCGCCCGAGTGATCGTTCGACAGAAGGACTCGGCGGATCTTGTCCACCGCCATTGCCCGAGTGTCGCTAGAGGTCCGCATTCCCTTGACCAAAACGCGAATGTGGTTTCTACCCGGATTGAGGAATAGTTTTCGCGCTCCCAGGAAAGCCTCACTCCAAACGTCTGCACGTTCGTCGTCAGCCAGTGCGTCGTAAATCCTCAAGCTTAGTATTTGAGGTTCCTTCTTTGGGCTGATGATTTCCATCGCGAGCCAGTCGAAGCCGCTCCAGTCTTTTAGCAATTCTTCTGAGCTCAATCCCTTTTGCGTTCCGCGCGCCAACGTTACTTTGAGGGACTGCTGACCCTGGCTGGCAGTTTCTTTGGACAGTTCGTAGGTTCCTTTCCAGAGGCGGGTCGAAGCGGCGGATTCGAAATCGTCCAGAACCTTGACCCGTGACGAGCTTTCGATCTTTGCGGCGACATTTGAGGCAGAAACGCGCCAAACCAGGAGCAGCAAGACGATCGACAATAGGATCTTATTGTTCAATGGTGTTCTCAAACCTCAGGTCTCTTACCGTCACCGGCCAGCCCAGTTTTTTCCAAGTAGCCTTCTGGCCACCCTGAACCAGTCATGGTTGGCGGCAGACAAGGACGATCGCTTGGTTTGGTTTGCATGAGAATAGTCTTACAATCCCGCATAGATCCGCTGAGCTTGCTCAGCCAGGCGTAACGCCTCTTCCTTCTCCCCGGCGGTGGCAAAACGTGCTCCGGTGTTCAGCCAATGAATAGTTCCCTTAACGTACTTTTGAAGGTAGGCAATCGAAGCAGCTTCACGAACTTTGGCTCCACCACGCAGATAGTAGAGCGGATTGGTGTGGGCGAATACGGTGAGGCCGCGCGGAAGAATGCGCTCGTGCATACCTGGCTCTTCTGCAACACGCGCAGCCAGCCAACTGCTTCGCTGGAGGTCTACGGTCGCCTCGACTTCCATCTGGTACACACCGCCAGCTGGGCGATCATCGCGGCCTGAAGATTCCTGGATCGCTACAGACTCCCCATTGACCACGATCTCTAGACTTGCAAACGGTAGAATCGATCGAGCGGTTGCGCGCGCTTTCACTGTTCGGCTGCCGGTAAACTCAACCACTTCGCCTGCCGTGTGCCCCTCAACTTCAAAGGTCAGCATAGGACCGTTGGTGACGAAGCCATTTCCTGCCTTCAGACCTGCCAGCCAGGCGTCGTAGCTGGGGGTGTCTGTGAACCGGGCGTAGAGACGATTGCTGCCAACTGGAATCCCCTCGCCCATCTTGTCGGTACCCGCAGCAATGGGCAAGCGGAAGCCGGCATTCAGGTACTGGTAGTAGAGATCCATAGCCCGCATCACGGTGAACTCAGCTTGAGACATACCGGAGGTTTTCCACGGCCCCCAGTGGCTAGGGAGTTGGGTGGGATCGTCATAAGTGATCAGATCAACAGCATCGATCAGGCCCAGAGCAATGTCGATGGGAGACTCAGTTCCAGGCAGGTTACAGAAGTGGGCCCAGGTGGCGACGCCACCCTGGCGCCGGGTCTCGCGCAGCGCTCTTGCCAGCACGAAATTGGGTTCGCTCCGTCCCATGAAGGTGCCACCAAACGGTTCGAAAGGCTGAATGATCTGTTTGATTCGCATTAAGACGAGATGCCCTTGCTGCCAGTCCCTGAATTCCTGGCCCACGTACACCGAGTGTCCTGGCGTCGAGACGGGATCGAGCTTCCCGGTGAACTTCTCGAGATCGTGGGTCATGTCGGTCACGAGGAGGTTCAAGACATCTAAGTCCTCGGCCCTCATCTGAAAATGCGACTCTGACTGAGTCAACATGTGGACGTGGGTGTCGCCGCTCAGATAGCCCTGATCGCGCATCTCGATCCATCGCTGGAGTCGAAAGGTCAAGGGTTCAGATCTTTTCTGGGCCAAGTCCACTTCAGCCCGGAGAGGCAAGGTTTCCAGACCGCGGCGGAGGTCGACTGTCAGGCGAGTGGAACGAGAGGAGAGTGAAAAGGCGCCGTCCACATAACATCGGCGTTTTCCCAGGTACCCCACGTGCGGGTGCTTACCTTCGACTTCGATAACCTTCCCTTCTCCATCAGTAATCACGGCTGTAGCCGCAATCGGGCGGCCCGTCTTGTCGTCGACAATTTGAGCTTCCAAGCGATCAGAGCCAGCTATCCGGTAGGTCAGCAAAAGGAGAAGGATGGTTGAGGTTCCAAGAGCAACGCGAGACAAGAGGGGATTGGACATATCTTAGCTCGACTATGGTTCTGTTCTCACCAATGGCTCTTCCGTGAGACACCTGGCCTTGCCATGGCCCTCCTGATCGAAGACCACCCATCAAATCGCTTGCACAATCAGTTCCTGCCGCAAAGCAAGGTTAGTGTTTCACCCCGTGTTGATGCATCCGGTGGTGCAGGCGGTCACGTGCCTCTGTGAAGACTCTCGAGATCCTTGCTAGCTGTTCGGGCTCCGGCCGAGTGGCCAGGTTCTTCACCCAAGTCTCTGCGCCTTCGATCAGGGTCAGCATGTAGGCCGCAGCGCTTGGAGAGAAGAGGTCTTGATCAGGGACTCGAAGATAGACGGGGGAAGTGTGAGCCGCAATTCGCAGTGACCCAGTCAGGTCCAAGCGTGAGGCACAGCGAGCCGCCAACCAACCCGGGCCAGGAACCTGAATCTTGTCATTTAGCGTCAGCGTCTTCGCTCCCGACGATTCTTCGCGCGAACTGACGACCTGGCCATTTAGCATGACATCAAGACGATGGACGGGAACATAGCTTCTGACTTCAGCGCGAACTTCAATGCTGGCGCCACCGGCTTTCAGAGTGATTTCGCTACCAGGAGTCTTTCCGTCCGCTTGAAAGAAGATCAGCGGGCCTGAAGTCATGAATGTGTTCCCTGCGCGAATCGCTTTGGCCCAGTTGGGGAAGTTGAATTCTTCACCCCCGAGATAGGCATAGGCGCGACTGGCACCGGCAGGGATCCACGCTCCCATCTTGTCTGTGCCTCCGACACAAGGCAATCGGTAGCCGCAGTTCAGATAGCGATACCAGTCCAGAAAGCGAAGATTGTTGAAGTGTTCGCCGAGATTCATCGGCGATAATTCCACTGCATCGATCTTATCCAGGACGATGTCGGCAGCGAGCTCGCCTGTCGGATATGGGAAATGCACCGCAACCACAACCCCCTCGCGTCGACGGCAGGCGTCAGCCCACTCTGAGAGACTTTTCCACACGGGTTCACCGATGCGGCTCTCCTCCGCACCTCCTGCTGACATGGGGAACACGGGCTGGCCGTGTCCGCCCAGGAGCCCCAGATGACCCAGGATGTGCTGACGGTTTTCCGTGCCCATCCAGACCATCATCTCTCCGTCCTGAGAAGTCACCGGGCCATGGGAAAAGTCGCCCACATTTGTAAAGAGCTCGCCCCACTGTGCAGCCAGCAGATTGATAAGGTTCAAGCCTTCCGCTTGTCCCTCCAGGATGGCTGTCGTAGGGGAAAGGAAGTGAACGTGGGTATCGGCACTGACCCAACCTTGGGAGCGCAAATCGGTGAATCGAGAAATCTCGAGATTCAGTTGCCGCTGCCCCGGCTCAATTCGCAGCTTCTGACGAACTCCCTCGTATTCGAACCCCTTCGTCATTTCCAGAAGAACTTCGCCGACTGGCAGCTCGATTTGGAACGTCCCATCAACGTAGGCGAAGGAACTGTCCATCAATTTGATGTCGGCCCCGTAGTCTTGAAAAAAGGCGTTGTTGACGTCTCTTCGATGGCCGTAGGGAGGAATATATCGACCATCCGTTGAGTAGAATGCCAAGCGCACCGGTGTCGGACGGCGAGTGGAAGCATCAAGTACTTGCCCCTGCAGAAAGACCTTGTCTGGTTCAAGGACTTCAATCGAGGTCGTGCGGCCCTGTGCCCACAGCTCCTTTCCGGGTTCTGCTTCGCCGAGATTGAACCGGTACTGCCTTCCACTCTTGGTATCGCGAAGCGACAGCGTTGCTTCGCGGCTGGCTGTCAGCTCGACGTACAGGTCCTGCGACGGGCGCGTTTCCCTGCGACGTTCGCCTAAGCCTGCCCGCGGTGTTGAAAGCCATTTCTCCGGCTCAAACGGTATGCTCGAGTGAGTCCGTATGACGACCCCTAGGTCGACATCGACCTTCCATCGACCGCTCTCCTGTGCAGAGGCCTCAGGCAGCTTGATCCGGTACAACGTGACAGGCTCATAGCGAAGAGGGTTTTCTTTCCCATGGAACAAAGTGAGGGCGCAGATAATGAGGGGATCACGGCTGGTAGCCCGTAACCGCAGAGCTTTTAACGTTCGCTCTGGAAAGGGATTGGCTAGAGCACAGAGCCACAGAGTTTCATGTGAGGCTGAGTCGGGATTGCTCGGGTAAGAGCTGTCCCAGATGCCGATCTGCAGATCGCCCCAGCCAAAGCCGCTCCTCAAGGGATCGCCTAGACTTCGAGTGCCGTCCTGCCGATGAGGCACAGCGGCAAAACTCAGATGGCCCCAGGATACCGAAGGCGAATTGACTTCGAACCGGCGCCGCAAGGGCAGGGAAGTTTCCTGGCCGTCTTGATACACCAGGACAGCTTCACCCAGTTGTTGGCCGACCTGCTCGATAGCATCTGCATTGGGAGGTGGGCTCTCGTTCGGGTCCCAATCACAGAACTGGGCCAGGCAGATGAAACCTGCCTTGTGGTGAAGGGCGATCTCACAGCTAACAGTCGACCATGGGTCTCTCTTCTGATCGAGAACAATCCATGATTTTGCTCGCGTGTCCTCGGGTCCCAATAGAAGCGGTACTCCACGAAATGTCTGCTTTCCCGAAGGCATCCGGATCAAACCGTCTCTGGCCGACTGAGGATTCAATCCTTTTGCCTCGTCGCGGGGTCCGAAATCCGTCGATGAGGCAGTAAAGCAGGCGGTGAGGTTAAGGGGCGTAAATTTGTTTTCCCCAGACACCGTGGCAACATCATGAGTTGCCAGGCCTCCCTGGTGACTGATGAGGGTCAATGTAGGCAGAGACCCACTAACGGTCCGGAGAAAGCCTCTGCGCGAAAAGCTTGGTTTGCTGTTTCATGATGAAGTACTGTCCCGTCGTGACCTAACGGCGTCGCAAATCCGGAGCCCAACTATCCGGAGCGATCGTGCGTTGGGCCTTTCCTTTCCGTACTGGTCCTATTGGAGACTTGCGAGGATTTTGTCGAGTGGTGTCTCACCAAACACGACCACTCCCCTTGCCTCAGCCGATTCGCCTGGAGCAAGCGCTCCCAAATAAGGGTCGGCATGCGCGCAGGGAATGACCGCGTTAGAGAGGATGCTCTTCCCCGGAGTGAATGCAATCGCGATCTTGCGAGCGCCCATTCTATCAGTGACAGCGATTAGAGCCTTGTCGACATCTCCCTCAATCAGCCCACCTCGGCGCAATGCAAATTGATCGCAATCGTGCTGACTGCAGCCTCTGACGTAGGCAACTTTGGCGGTGGCTTGAGGATTGGCCGTCGGAATACTGCGCAAGCTCAAAAGCTGGCCGGCTTTGATGACGTAGGTATTCTCAAAATTGTCGGACAACTTCGTCGGGAATCCGGTTAATTTAGCGTACCAGAAGCACAAGAGCGGCTTGATGCGCTCCAATCGTTTCTTTCCTCCATTGAAGATCTTAAAGGTCAGCATCGCGCGATCACGCCGTGCCATGGCAGAGGCATGAACCATCACACCCGGCAATTCCAGACTCTCGACGTCAAAGCTCGCTGAGCGGCTGTCTGAGGCAATCGTCCAGGGATTATTTCGTTTATCAGAATAGCGAAGTATCCCATTCCCATTCTCCCCGTGCTCGAAATGTTCCGGGAAGTTGGCATGTAAGGTTCCTCCGTCTTTCCAGGGCGGGACAATCGTGAGACCGTAATTCATTTCCTCCTCGGCATTGGGCGCAAAGCGAACTCCCTCGGCCCGGGCCGCTCCTGCGGAATCGTCCAGAGGCATACGATAGGGAAGCGAATGTTTCCATTCTTCTTTCGATTGAACCCAACGTTCATGGACTGACTCAACCCCTCCGCGGATAAAATAGAGTCGTCCGCGAACGGAAGTCACGTCTTGTTGTTGCCCCGAAGCAGCGACTCCTCTAGCCGGGTTGCCGGTTTCACTCCGTTCCCAAATCAGCGCCGCGATTGCTGTCCCATCTGAGGAACGCCGCACTAGGGCAGGAACCCCCTCGGGATTGCCAACGGGTTGCCAGCCCTGCCCACCCAGCGCCGCTTCGAATCCAGGCCGATCCTGGACGCTGGGCCAGAGTGACCCAGACATCCAACATGTCACCGTGTGGCCAGGCCCACATCTGCCAGGCGTTTCCTCGCCGCACGAAGCCACCCCAGGGCGAATCCTTCCAGGCTGTCAGCTGGTCCTCCTTCCGAATGGCGCCGCCCTGCACATCCATCGACACTTTCAGGCCAGGCATATTTCTGCAAGCGAGATTGAACGGTCAACGTTCCTGCCTCTCCTGCCGAGACTTCTATCTGAGCCAGGTCCTCTTGACTGGGAAAGTCCTCACGAAAATTCTCCAGCAGCTTGCGCTTGTCGTTGGGCATTACGTACAACACACTACGATGCCGGAGCTGGTTTCCGTGTTTGTCAGCATATCCCTGGATGCCTGGCACAATGTGAATGCAGTCGTGCCAGCCCTGTCCCAGCGTTCGGCTATACGCGCATCCAATGGCTGCCAGCCATCGGCCATCCCTGGACTCCACTCCGATGGTGCCGTACAGAGGCCGGTCTCCCGAGGCCCCAAAGGCCCAGATGTCACCAGGATGAGGCCTCTCTGTGGGCACATACCATTGCGTGTAAGGTGGGTTGTTTTCAGGGGCATCCGGTTTGAAGCCTTTCATCGGACCGCGCGCAGTGTCCATCAGTCCCACCGGACCGCGCATGGTGTAGAGGAAACAGCGTCGCGCAAACTCAACCAGATTTCCCTCCTGCTTGAAGCCGTCCGAATGCCAGAACTGCATGCAGGGCCCCATGTAGGTGACTTCCTTCATCTCCTCGGCTGGACCGTCGAGGAGAATGTCCATCAATATGCGATCTTCCCCACTCGGGGTGAATGTGGTCGTGGCGATGAGTTTTCCGGAAGTGTGGACAAAGACTACGCTTCCATCCTCGCGTTTGGATGCGGTCCCGTAACGGAAAGGCCCCCCTTCATAGCACCACAACTCACAAACGGGTCCAATCTCCCGATGGCGCACAAGCAGCTTGAGCTGTTTTCCATCGTCAAGGACATCCAGTTGGGAAGGTGACACGGTGCTTGCTGCCTGGGCTTGGGGGTCTTTGTGTCGACTCCAGACGAAGGTGGCCAGCAGGAAAAGAATACCGAAAAGCCAACAGTTTCGAGCGATTGTGCAGCAGTATCCACTCGACCTTCTGCTCATGAGTCAACCTCAGTACGAGATCGGATTCCTACTATCTCTCTCGGCTTTCTAACTTGGCTGCGGACACTGAGGAACCAATCCCGGCGTCGCTGGCCACTCTGAAAATCAACGTCTCGCCAGCGGGCACGCCAACGCTCGCGTCGGCGAGCTTCACTTGACCGCGCAATTCGAACAACTCCTGTGCCGGTCGCCCGTTCACTTCGACCTTCCCTTTGATTGGATGATCGTTGAAGTTGGAGATGTAGAGGAGCCTGCCGCCGCTGTCCAACGTGGAGCGGGCTTCCACATCCTCAAGGGATTCTCCCTGTGCTGACCGAATTCGGACAGGACGACTCACTCCAGCGGCGTCAAAGATCTGATCCAGTAAGGTACTTAAACTCTGCCTTGAAAAGCTGGTCGCTGAGTAATAGATGGCGCCCTGGCCCCGCTTCAGTGAGACCAGAGCCGGTGCGCCCTCAGGGAAGGTGGCCAGTGTTTGATGCAACCCCGACACCGCAATCTCCTGCCGGGTTCCGTGAGCCTTAAGCGATGGCGCGCCCTTGGCAAATAGGCCGGCCGACGTCGTCCTAAGGTCGATGATCTCCTGGGAACGATAGACTACTCGTTCATGAAAGCTCTGATCATAGGCTTGCTCGACTTCCCCTGTGCGATCGGCTATCGGTTGCTCAATGCGGCGAACCTTGATTCCAATTTGAGTAAGATAGTCAGCCGCGCGATTGTACTCATCACTGAGGAACGATGAAGGAAGCATGAGCAGCGTGCCACCTTGCTCCACGAAACGATAGATCGCACCGACGACTTCAGCGCGCAGGTGAGAGACCGCCGGAACAATCAAGACTTTGATTTTCGATAGCTTCCCCTGCAAGATCTGGTTTTCCGAAACAAAGGTAGTCCGCGCATCCAGAAAACGGCTGGCTTCATAACTGTTCTCCAGTTCCCGCAGATAGGGCGTGGTCCTCCATGTCAGCATTTCTGGAGGAATTTGCAGCATGGAGGTTTTCGAATAGAGGAGTGCTATCTCGCTTGGCACGGTCGAGAAAGCTGCGATCTCTTTCGAAAACCGACGACTGTCCAGCACGGACCGGAATAACGCTGACAAGTCCGCAAGCGAAAACTTCCAGCCATGGGCAAGTGAGTGATCAATATGATGGGGGTGCTCGGCAGGTGGTTGAGCGGGCCAATGCCAGAGTTGAATGACCGATTTTCCATGTAGCATGTGGGGGAGCAGGTAGCGGACCTGGCCCAGATTCATTTCAGGGTCGCACAGTGGCTTGGGCCTTTCCGAAAGGGCCAATTGCAAATCCACGCCCATCGGAGATCCGCTGCCTTCGTGGATGATGACATCGTCCACCCGATTGATGATCTGTTCTTCGTCAATGCCGGACGTCCCATTGCTTCCCACCAGCATGCTGTAGCTGCCGCCGGCGGCTAGAGGCGTGACAGGATCGAAGCGGCGAATGATACTCTTGACCCATACGAGGTAATCGCAGAATCGATCCTGGTTGAACAGAGCCCAGTCATACCACTGCGCCCGATTGGTTCCAGGCAGTGGCCGGGCCTGCTTTGTAGGAGGGGCGACGATTTCGCTGAAAGCGTCGTAGCGAGTTCCCCAGGCTTTGTTCAGTTGGGGCACACTTCCGTGCTTGCGCTCCAGCCAAGCGCGAAACATTTGTTGCGAGCGGTCGCAATAGCAGATGTATTGCAGCTCGTAAGCCATGATGTTGTAAAGCAGGTCGGGATTTTTCAGCCACCCCTTAACTTCACGCTCGATATAGCGCTCTACCGCTTCTCGAATGTGCGGACTTTCCAGACAAATGACCACATTCTCTTTCTTTCCGCCGGTGGCATTAAAATCGCGAATCAAATGACCACACCAACCGTCCCAACCGACACGACGAGTATCAGGAAACTTCTGAAAGACTTCGTAGACCGGGGACGATCGAACAGTCCAGCGCGAACCCCCGCCCACAGAATAGCTTTCGATATGCTGCATGGGAGTCGCAAAGAATTTCAGCAAGCCTTGGCTTGGTCCGTGGACAGAAGTGACAAACAACGGCCGGTCGTCCTCTGTAAAGAAGCCATCTTTGGCTGGAAGTCCACGCAGGTGAGGATAGGGCATTACCAAGGGCTTCGCAGCTTGAGTGTCATCACGATCAGGCAAACGAACTTCGCCGGTGAGGTGTTTTTCAACCTGCTCGCGTTCTCTGCGGCAGGCTTCAGCCACATGGCGAAACATTCTCTCCTTCTCACGGTCGTTGTTGAACCAACCCAGCATCGGGCGAAAGTACAAGCCCAATTCGGCGACAGTTGATTCTGCCTCAGAATAGATGGTGTCAATACCCATCTGCTTGGCGGTTTCAATTGCTAACTTGAGGGCTTGGTGCTCGCGCTGAGCTTCGTGACGTAGATTCTGAACAGTCGCGCTCTCCGCGATCTTGTCTGGCGGACCTAGCTGGAGAATGCTTACCCATCGTCCATCCAAACGGGTTATAAGGTCTTGTGGCGCCTTCGCCGACGCCGTCGAATCGCCCTCGATCCCTGCAACCAGACGGAAGTTATCAACGAAAAGGGTCAAGGGATGGGTTCTGGTATCTGTGAGAATGGTCAGTCGCCGAATCTGGTCCAGGGCTAGGTAACGTTCCTCTGAGCTCGTCTCAAGACTCTTAAGGACTACTTCGACATGACTCCATCCAGAACCAAGGAAGAGCTTGCGATCCGCCCGATACAAGTTGTGCGGGGCCACGTCGGGGCCATCTCCGCCAACCGCGTCATAAAGACGGAATGAGAGTATGACGGGCGTCGTCTCAGGGTTGTAGACATCAAAGAGTAGACGATCGTAGCCAGTCCAGTTCCCTTCTTGAAACGGAGTAGTGAGAATTCCAGACTGGGAGTCAAACCGAACCTCCAGGCAGTTTCTGCCATGGGCTGGATGGGTTGTCGAGACCCTTACAGAACCTTGCCAATGAGTGAGCGAGGCGTCCGCTTCGAAGTCGTCCAGGACTTCTACCTGAGGGGCAGGTCGCGACAACAGTGAATCCGACACCAGGACGATGCCCAGAGCGATCGCCGCGAAAGCGAAGCCAGCATATCTCCACTGGCATGTCAGGAAGGCTTGAAAAGCTTTCTTATATGGGTTCTCGGGTGACTTGGTGCCCGTTTGCATGGTTTCCCCGCGTTGGGGAGGGCAGTCGAGTTCTAGCGTTTACAATGCCCTCGCGCCAGGCCAGGTATGGGGACGACCACTTCCACCGTCCGTGACTTCGACAAACCACACTTTTTCATCCGGTCGCTCTCAAATCCCTGGAAACCACTTGAGCGCATTTTGATAGTAGATCTTCCTAAGTACCGGCGCGGGCAGGGCCAGTCCAACGACCTTGAAGTCAGCCTTAATCCTAGGGACTGCGATTTCCTGATCTGTGGCGAAATAGCGATAGTCCAAATCGTAGACTTGTTCGCATTGCAGCAGCTTCGATTGCAGATCGGTCTTGTTTTCGCCCACGTTGTTGTCAGTGCCATAGAGGAGCCTGTCCTGGTATTTCAGGATAAACTCCCTAACTTTTTTTTGGTCCTGCACCTGAAAATGGACGATTCGAGCCGCCAGATCGACTGCAAAATTAGGATATCGGTCCAGGCGTTTGGCTAGCTCGTCAACATCAAACTCCAGGCTTCCCAGGTGACAGCCAATGACCCGGAGGTTAGGGTGTCTGGCGAGGACATGGTCGCGCGCTTCGATTTGTTTCCAGTAACCGGGAACTTCAGGATGCAAATATCCATGATACTGGGGGTGTTCCTTGAAGTAATGGCGATCACCATCCACCGTCATCGACTCTAGAGGAAGCCAGCAGTTATACGGTTCGCCGATGTGTGCTATGGCAGTCTTGCCGCTTTTTTGAATCAGATTAAAGACGGGATCGAACCTCGGGTCGTCAAACATCACATACTGACCATTGGGATCTTTGACGACCATGCCGATCTCTTTCCAGAATTTTACTGCTACCGCGCCCCGCCTAAAGCCGTCTTCGATCATGCCCAGGGCCGATTCCTGCCAGTCTGGCTTCCCCCAGTTTGTCAAGTTAAACGAAGTCGCCCAGGCAACGCGGCCAGGGTAAGCTTTGTGGAACTGCTCGGCTAAGCTGACTTTCCTTTTAAGCTTCTCCCATTCTGTTCCGACGACACAAATATCTAGCCATTTGAAATTGTGTTTTTCCAACAAGGCAATGAACTGCTCTTTGCCCACAGAGTCAGAAATATGGGCGTGCACGTCAATCTTGGGCATTCTCTGAACTTCTGCT
Source organism: uncultured Acidimicrobiia bacterium (assembly GCA_963752385.1). Lineage (GTDB taxonomy): Bacteria > Acidobacteriota > Terriglobia > Versatilivoradales > Versatilivoraceae > CAVVYL01. Next base: position 78,459 of record CAVVYL010000048.1, read on the forward strand.
GCCGACATTCGCTCTTCGTCGGCACAGGCTGCCGATGGAAACAAGCAGTTACTCAGACTGAAGACCAGCAACATTCCTGTGATCGGATGGATGGTATGCCTCCTGCCGGGCAATCGGCGCTTCGGTTCCATGACCGACTCCTTACGAAACAAAATTTCGGTTTATCGCCAGGCCCCCGTGATGGAAGCTCCTGGGTTGGTTATCGATCAGGATATGCTAGGTTTCCATCGGGTGGCCACCGGCTATCGCAAATCAGACCTTCATGTGACGGCGGGAGTTGTCACTCTGCGGTTGGCCAATTTCACGTTGCGCGTAGCGCCTATCTGTTTGACTCGCTGCTGCCTCCGGAAGTGGCTCAGGCCATGAAGGCGACCACCACTTTGTCCAGACCGAGGATCGCAGCGGGCCGTGGGCTGAGAAGATTGCGACGATGCTTGCTCTCGAAACAGCGTGTGTGAGTTCCGCCGCTACGGGTGCTTTCGTCCTCGGTCGTCCCGCCTCCGCAAAGCTGAGGCGATAGGCCTTCGGGTGGAAGCCGACGTGGAACCAACCACAGCCTCTCCGAGTCTTGCGAGGGAACCATAGCTTTGGTTTCCAGTGATGGGAGTTTGGTCACTGACGACGAAAGGATGGCAGATTGCTGGAGAGAATTCAGGAATTCAACTCACGCAGCCACCGTTGTGCATCTCATCGATCGGGTGGGCCTGGCATCTCAAAACGGGAGGGAAGCTGGGTCGATCCGACCTAGCCTCCCTTGAGACATCCCTTGGGCTTGGTTTGCCTAATAGTCGATCCGCAGGCCGAACAACATCGCCCTGCCACTGTTCGCGCCGCCCACTAAACCGAAGGATCCGCCGCTGATGTTGGTGTCAGGGTTCCCGAAATTCGCTCGGTTGAAAGCATTAAACATTTCCCAGCGGAACTGAATTCTTGCGCTTTCCTTAATCATGAAATTCTTCGCCAAGACCATATTCCAAACCTGCTGTCCCGGCCCGGTGAGGATATTGCGGGCGGAGTTCCCGTAGAAACCTCGACCGCTTATAGGTTGAACAAAGGCACTCGCGTCAAAAACCGGCAATCCGGCCTTGATTCGGTCCCGCATCTCACCGGAGTCAAGGTTGCCATCCCCGATGCGGTCTGGGCGCCCTCCGAACTGGTTGGTATTGGCAGGATCCGTGCCGGAGAAGGAGGCGCTCATTCGCTGTCCCGTCGCCATGGTCGTAATACCTGAGAGTTGCCAGCCGCCGATAATGTGATTTGCAACGCCACTCAAATTTCCCAAGAAGTGCTGGCCACGGCCAAAGGGCAATTGATACACGTAGCTGAACCTGAGCACATGCCTGTGAATGATGGGGTCATCTCCCCGCTCCAGAAAGCGCTCATATTGATTCTGCCCAGGAGAAAACGAAAAGCCACCCAGGGAAGTATCCGTGAGCGCCTTGGCCCACGTGTAGTTGGCGTTGAAAGACAGTCCTTTCGACAGTCTTCGGTCAGCCTGAATATTGAACCCGTGGTAGATCGAGGATCCTCCCGTCTGAGTGAGAGCGGCCGTGTTGTACCGTTGATAGGGCCTTAATGCGGAATCGTAGGGGGTTGTGCTCGGGCGCAGAAGATTGAGATCGTCCGTATAGGGGATGTTCAGGGCGCGGGTGCCGACATAACCGACATCAATGGCGGTGCCCCAGAACTGCCGTCCGATTGATGCATTCCATTGGTACGTGCGCTCGGCAGGAAATATAGGACTTACCCCTGCTATGTCAAATAGGCCCGAAGACTCCCCAGTAGTAGCGAAGGGCGTCGGGAACTGGACGCTGGGGACATTTCCCTCAACAAAGTAACTCTGGGTTGCCGTCCAGGGTCCGCCAGTGGCATTCAACGCCAAGTTGCCGGGCCATACCTGGTTATACACCCCAAAGCCCAAACGGACCACAGTGGTTGCATCGGAAAAGGGACGAACGGCCAAACCCAAACGAGGATTCCAGTTATTCCTGTCCTTCTCCATCAGACTTCGAGTGGGATAACCAGCTTGGGAAGCGGGAACAATGGTTAGGGTCGAGGCAACGGCAGGAACCAAATCCGTTGGGAGGGTAGTCCCAGCCGTGATCATGTTACCGGTCGCGGGATCGAAGCCGTACAATCGGTCAAACTTTTCTACCCATGGTGTCTGATTTTCATAGCGGAGACCGAAGTTAAAGGTCACTCGTTGGTTGATCTTGAGGTCGTCCTGGAAATAGAAGGCATAATGCCAACCGCGGGCATAAGCATTAGGGCGTGGGGTGGTCCGCCTGGCTTGCGTAGGCAAACCGAGCAGAAAATTGGCGTAGGCCAACCCGCTCAACTGGTCGTCAAAAGAATACGAGCCTCGCAGTTCCGGTGGCTTATTTTCGTTGTTGTCCTGGTAGCGGCGAATATCCACGCCCATCTTGAAGGAGTGACGACCCCGATACCAGGACAGGTTGTCGATCAACTCATAGGTATTCTGGGCGTCGCGATTCGAGTTCGGCCAAGAGCCCACTCCCTCAAACGGGATGGCGCCACCGAAGCCAAAATCGGGCATTCCGCCGATAGCGGGATCGTTCCCAGGATTATCGATGCCCTGAATCCCGAGATCGACCTGCTGGCCGAAGTTTATGTCGTGGGAGTCGACCGAATCCCTCGCAAAAGCGATCTTGAGCTCGTTCAGTAACGTCGGACTGAAGGTGTGGGTATCGGAGAGGACTACGGTTGCGCCCGGATGATGCCCATGATAGTTGAAGCCTCCGTAACCCTGCTTCAAGGCGCCCGCAATGATATCGTCGTTACTTTTGGTTATGGCAACACGAGCAAACAAGGTGTTGCTGTCAGAGACTTTGTGATCCACGCGGACCGAGTAGTTGTCAGCGTTGTACTGCGAGCCGGGGTCGGCGTAGAAATTGTTCGTGAGACCGAAATCGCCGATCCCCGTCTGGTTGGGATCTGGGTAGACTATGTCCTGGAAATTTCTGGCAACTGAACTGATGCGGTTGTCTGGAATCCGATTGTTATTGAATGGAATCCCAGTGAGTGGATCAACGATTGTTATCTGACCAAGAAGGGCTGAGAAATCGCCTTGACGGAAGGCCGGTGTTGGAACGGAGGTGCGTATCCGATTACCAACGCGGTAACGGGCCCCCCCATAGTCGAAAAAGTAAAAGGTCTTGTCCCGTCCATCATAAAGACCCGGAATATAGACCGGACCGCCATTGTTAATATTGAACATATTGTAATTGACGAACGACGGTTTTTCACTGTCATAGAAAGAGCGGGCATACGTTATAGAGTTGGTGTTGCCCCAGTAGGCGCTTCCGTGTAGCGAGTTTTCCCCGGACTTGCTTACTATCGCAACCTGTGAGACTTGCCCGTATTCAGCAGGAGCATTCGAAGTAATAATCTTGGCTTCCTTGAACGCTTCGACCGTCATGGAGGTACCATTAGCTGTCCGTCCGCTGTAGGCTTGGTTATTAACAGCTGCACCGTCGGCCGTGAAGTTAACGCCGCCCCCGCGGGCCCCGTTGATGACGACATCGCAACAACCCAGCATGTTCACCCCGGCCGTAACGTATAGCACATTGATATCCCCCCGGCCAAACTGGCTGAGAGGCAATTCGACGAAGTCTCGAGCCGGCTTGACATTCGAAAGAGTGGCGGTTTCGGTCTCAAGTTGCCCGACGCCTCCTTCAACTGTCACGGTACTGGTTGTTTCTCCCACTTCCAATGGGGCGTCGACACGTTTGATTTGGCTTGAGTTGAGATCGACCCCGATGCGCACAAACGTCTTGAAGCCGGGAGTGGTCACACTAACCTGATAGTTGCCCAACTCAAGTCCGGCGATACGATAGTCGCCGGACTCGTCAGTGACCATGGTTCGCTCAAAGTTCGTGCCTTCGTTCTTCACCGTCACGGTTGCCCCTGTGACAACTGCTCCAGTTGGATCGGTCACTGTCCCCAGAATGGTACTCTGAGTGCCTTGGCCTTGCACCTCAGCCACCAGCACAACCGTGACAGCGGCGATTAAGAACGCGAGCCAAAGCTTTGCTAGACTCTTCATAAATCTGTCTCCTTGTTAATTCAATTCTGACCGAAGCGGTCAAAGGGAAAGGAATAAGTTGTAGAGTATTACGGTTACGTACGTGTTATCCGCTATTGAACTCAGGGCGATTAGTTCAATCAGTGAATTATTGCCACAAAGAATTACTCTTCCCGTTTCCATTTGTCAGCCGGCACGCTAAAGGTGCGATTGTGATAGCCGATCCAAGTCCGCTCCAAGAAGTGATTGGCCGTCTCGGGTGTGGTGATCTGGCGGCGACGGAGTTCGGCCAGCAGCCGCCCTTGACAGGTCCCAAACAGCCGCTCACAGCGTCCCCGCGCCTGTGGAGAGTGGGCCAGAATCAATTCGATGTTCAGCTGCTCTGAGGCTCGGCCAATCTGCGTCTTCTGGTGGCGATCCGGCTCTGCTCCGGCCAGCGGAGTAAAAGCAAAGTGGCTGCCTCGGTCACAGTACAAGGCACAAAAACTCCCTGCTGAGCCACCACCGCCTTGAGGGCGGCCATCACCGTTTCGGTGCTCTCCTGTTCGACCAATCGGGCATAGTAGACTTGGCTGGTGGCATCATCGAAGACAACGATTAAGTCCTGCTTCCCTCGCCGGGCCCCCAGCCAAGCATGAGTGCTGGCATCGACGTGCAATAGCATGCCGGGCAGCGGCCGACGCGTCGTAGCAGTTTTTTGTCAGGTTACAACCTTTGAAACCGACCTGCCTTGATTTGAGCTTGGACGTGTCCCTACAAGTTAGTAGGGGGAAACTTGGCGTAGCGCAGACAATCCGAAAGGATACGCGGGTTCATGTGGACGAATTCGGCACTAGTGGCAGTTACCTGTTCATTGCGGGTCTGATGGAGACATATTACGGTATCAAAGGTAGCTCTTGGAGCTACTATGGTCTTTCTTGTTCGACCAGAAATTGAATCACCGTGCGTTTCTCCCGGCCGGCTTGATCCTCGGCATTCAGTTTCTCAGAGAGTGCAAATTCGGCTGCTGCCTTGTCTCTTTCCCCCAAGCGCCTGTAGGCAAGCCCCAATCGATAGTGTGCCGAAGCCAGTTTGGGATTAGATTGAACCGCGCGATTCAGGAACGGCAAGCTCTCTTTGTTCTGATCTTCTGTCTGTAGCACAATGGCGAGCTGAACGTAGGCTTCCGCTAGCTGAGGATTGAGACTGACCGCACGCTGCAGATAGGACTTGGCAGCCTGGAAGTCAGGATTGGGAGCAGACTGGGCAACCAGATACAGGATCCTCCCATAGTGGTAGTGCGCCCAAGGGTCCTGCCGGCCTTGTTCCAGGTATGCTCGAAACGCTTCGGCGACCTCCGGTTGCAACGGTCCTGCCTGTTCATACGTCTTCCCTAAGAATAAGTATGCGAGCTTGTGACGCGGTTCGATCTTGATAGCTTCCAATAAAATTCGAGCCGCTTCTTCCTGCTTGCCGACAACGTAGTAGGCACATCCCAGCCCCAGTCGCAGCTTCACTGATCTCGGAAAGTCCCGTACGCCTGAGGCAAAAATCGCAATAGCTGCGCGGTCAGTCTTGTGCTTCAAGAGCTCGAAGGCGTAGTCATAGCGATAGTCTTCGTTGCCTGGCTCCAATTCAGCGGCCTTCTGAAAGGCACGCACCGCTTCGAGGTAGCGCTTTCGCTGTTCCTCGACCGTGGCCAGGAGATTGTAGGCTTCGGCCTTGGGTTGATTCCTTAGCAGGGTCTGCAAGGTTTCAGCAGCCTTTGCGTAGCTCTTGTTGCGAAAATAGGCTAGAGATAAATTGTAGTTCACATCGTACGACTGAGGGAACGTCTCTCTCAATTTCTCCATGAGTGGGATGGCCGTGGAGTAGTCTTCGTGGATAGCGCACAGGCTTGCCAGCTGAAAGAAGCGCGGATCCTTGGGGCTGAGCAAGCTGGTGAGCCTTTGCACCGATTGCTGAGCGCCCGCGCTTTGCTTGTTCTTCAGTTGGGTCTCGAGAACGCCCATCAGAGCAGCGACGTCAGACGGTTGTTGCACGGCTTGTGCCGCCGTTTGTGAACTGGTCTGATCCTCAGCAGAGCCGGCTAGCGGAAAGAACGCGATAGCCATCGAACACAAAATCGGAAACGTCCTTGAAAAAAGGAGATGAGCCGGCTTGAAGGACAAGAACTCTTGTTGATTTCGGTTCAACGTGAGCCTAATACCTCGAGACCTCGAGAGCTTCGGGAAGGCTGCCGGCTCGGGTCAAGTTGGCGGAGCGGGAATGTAGTTGGTAGATTTTCCGCGCATACCCAAAAGAGTGAGGGAAGTCTGTGAGCGAAATCAGCCGTCTCGGAGCGAATGCGCCTGCCACTTCGGCAGTATCGGTGACACGCAGAACATTCAGAAGAGCAGGTCCTTTCCAGTGAGAGGCCGGGGGATCACTCAGGATGATCTGCTGAATGCGCTCGTCAAAAAGGCCCGCATACAGTGCCAGGATTCCCATGTCTCCTTTGCCGTAGACGGATATAGAAGAGGCGGGGACTTGTGAATCCTGTGCCAGCCATTCTACCGCACGCAAGATATCCCAAACTTGCATGGAGGCAACGGTACGCCCGATCCAGGAAGCCGTCCGTTCGATTTCGGCATATTCGAAAGCGCTTACGGAATGTTCCGTCATTCGCGGATTTAAGACCAGCACGGTGTAACGGCCCAATACTGGGAGGAGTTCATCGAGATCAAGTGGGTAGATGGAATCGCCCGGGCGCTTGACGTACAGAAGAACAGGTGCCTTCGCGGCATTCGCTTTGGGAGTAAATAGCTGCGCTCGAATTTTAAGTCCGGGTTCGGAGTCAAAGAGGATTTCCCGATAGTCGGCGTAACGAGAACCCCAACCGCCGTTCCTGGAAAGGATGGTGGTTTCGAATGAGGTTTTCTGTTGCGGAAACCAGCGAAAGACCTTGTCCTTGAGCTCCTGAATCAATTCCTCCCGCCGCCTGTCCCACTGTGACTTGGAGTGCCACTCTTGCAGCGCTGCGGTTGGGATGAATTGGTTATGAATCCGATAGTTGATCGCATCTGAAGGAAGTTGGCTCAGGACAGCCAAGTCATCGGGGGATTCTTTGACTGCCTCGACTTCCTGGTAGGGTTCTTGATTCTTCTTGAGCCATTGCGTCATCCACTCGCGCGCACCCCTGAGAAACGCAGGCGCATCTGTATGGCCCACGTCCTCATCCAGTTCTCGTACACGTGCTTGTTGTCCTTCGCTGCCCCCGTAGAGGTCGTACACCTGCTTCACCTTGTTGAAGACGGCGTGGTAGCCATCGGGCGGGAAATCCCCGTCGCGTTGCCCGCTGAATATGAACAAGGGGCGCGGCGCGATGAGCGCGCCCGCCAGAGGCAGGTCTTCGAGGTAAGTGTTGTGAAAATAGATGCAGTCGCATTGCCCGGATGCAACCCAATGCGCCGCTTGCGAACCGAAGGTGAAGGTGGAACAGACCGGCGCGGCGGCTGCAATTCGCTCGTCGATAGCCGCCGTATACCACGTAGTGGCTCCCCCGCCCGAAATCCCAGTCATTCCGAAGCTGCTGCTTGTCAACCTCAGGGCGTGTCTCCAGGTAGTCCAAGGCCCGCACTGCGTTCCACACTTCAACACCAATGGGGGTGTAACCCAGGGAAAGCCAGTACCATAAGTTCAAATCATGAATCCCGTGATGAAGCCCGGCCACTTCGCCAAACTCCAGAGTGTCCAGCACCAGGACCGCGAATCCATTCGAAGCGAACCAGATGGCGCGGTCTTGGTAGTCCGACTTGGCTCCCTTCGGGTGCGGTGAGTGGCCGCAGACGTAGAGGATGGCCGGTAACGGACCTGCCCGCTGATGAGGGACATACATGTTGGCCGTCACATAGAGTCCGGGGAGACTCTGGAAAACCACTTTTTCGATCCGATACTTGGGCCGCTGGAGGACCCCAGTGATCTGGGCGTGCAGCGGGGTACGCTTTGGCATCGGGTCCAGACCAAGCATGTATAGCATCTGGCGCTTCATCACCGGACGCTGCTGTTTCCACCGTTCCAGATTGTCAAACGCCGAAAGGGACTGAGCGGAAATTGCGGCCGCGTTTTTTTTCAAAAACTCAAGGAACTGCTGATGGCGGGCAGCCGCATTCTGCTGAGCTAGAACCGGCCCGACGCAAGCCAGTAGAGTGACTACTACTGCGGCACTGCAGAATTGCCGGCGAACTGTGCGCTGAACGTTGCCGTGGCAGCGCAGTGAATTCGGGGGAGGTGAGTTCAGAGTAGCCGAATCGCCTCTCCTGGGACGGAGTCGGTTCCAACTTGTGGGATGGTCCCATGCGGGACGTCTACTCGTTGCGTTCAAGAAGCACCTCAGACCACGGCAAGTTGGATTTGTCAGGTGGCCTCGAGTGGCCAATCTTCAAAAGATCCCGGCGATCGTAAACTGGTGCGCCAGCACCAGTGCAATAGCCCCCAACAAACTGGGATTCTCTTTGTGCGAGGAAGGAACGATCCGCAGCCCCTCGAGGTAGTAGCCGGGCACACGTCTCCGTACTGTTGAAATGATGGTATCTGCGATGAAGTCCCAGGCATCCTTCAAACTGTCGCCCACGATGACCATTTCAGGGTTAAATCCGTAAACCAGATTTGCAATTCCCAGGCCCAAATACTTGCCAGTGGTTTGCAGAGCGGCCCGAGCGGCCGCTTCCCCCTGATGAGCACGGCTGATGATTTCGTCAACCGTGATTCCTTCAGTCTGACGCTTTGCGGATTGCGTCAGTTTCCTTGCCTGAAGATATCGCTTCACCGTTGCCATATCGGACGCGTAAAGCTCCCAGCAGCCATAGTTGCCGCACGGGCACCGCTCGCCATAAGGAAAAAGAGAAAAATGGCCGAATTCCGCGGCTCCATCGCGGGCGCCGTTATAAATCTCTCCGTTGATGATGATTCCTGTTCCAATACCGTCGCGGCTTGTCACGCATATGAAGTTTTGGGGATGACGATTTCGATTGTCGCTAAACCAAATTTCGGCGAAAGCAGAAAGTTTGGCGTTGTTCTCAAAATAGACGGGGACGTCCAGATGTTGCCGGAGCCATTCGCCAGCCGGAACGTCCATCCAACCGAAGTTCTCGGCAGCAATGATCCGTCCTTTGGCCTTCTCAACATATCCAGGCAAGCTGACGCCGACTCCAGCGACTTTGGTGCCGCCCTGCCTCGAACTACCTCCCAGACGGCTGATTTCCTGAGCCAGCCCTGGAAAGAATTTTGAAGCGTCAGGGTCAGTCTCAAGAGTTTTCTGAGTCAAAATCTTTCCATTCAGGTCGGCCAAAGCCAGAACTGTCTCCTGACGGCCGACCTGGATGCCCAGGCTTTGGAATTTTCGCGCATTGAGGTAGAGATTGGTCGGTTTACGCCCCACACCTACCGATCCATTCTCACCTTCGTAAATCCAATTCTCCTGGAGCAGGCGAGTGGTAATGATGGTGACGGTGCTTCGCTGGAGACGCGTTTTTTCGGCGATCTCAGCCCTCGAAATGGGCTGGTGCTCCCGAATCAAGTTGAGAATCAGCTTCTCGTTGATTTCCTTGATGGTCTGCTTGCCCGCTGCATTGGTGTTCTCAAGACTGATCTTGCGCATGGGCCCCCGTTTATTCACTCAATGAATAATTCATCAAAGAGTGCTCTCGTGTCAAGAAATGACCCATTCCTCAATGTGGCTTGGCTCAAGACTGGGTTACATGCCGACCCAGTGTGGAACCGGACAGTCCAATATGTATCCGCTTCCCGCTCACCACCAAGTCGCTTCGGATCCTCCCCGATTGCATTGCGATGGCAGTCTGATGATTTTTTTTGGAGACGAGTTCCTGTGGCCGTATGGGTAGTACCAATTCGAGATCGGCATTATCAAGTTCTTCGCGGAAGAATGATGGGAAGGCCCGCTTGCAGAGTCGGCCAGGATCCGCCAAAGCCGCGGAGCAGCAGCGGGCTCGATTCGATGCGGGATCTCATGCGCGGCAAGGGGCTTCAACCAGCATGAAGCTTCCCCGGGAACGTTACCTTCGCGGAGGCAGCTTCCTGCACAAAACCGAGCAAACGGTCGTTGATCGAGGGTTTTCAGAGCGTGGTTATTCTTCGCTCTCCCAACGCGAGCCTGCGTTAGCTGGTGAAGATGTTTGTGTTCAGGAATTGATTCCGGAATTTGCCTTGCGGGTCGTACTTCTTGCTCAATTGAACAAACTCAGGCCGACGACGAGGAGGAGAACGACGACAATCCTGGCCGCACTTCCTGAGTTTTGCGACAGAAATTACCTGGATGAGCTCTCAAGGCGGTTCAAGGCTTCGCGCGCTGGACGGAACTGTGGATCTGCTGCCAGAGCCCGGCGGAAGGCTTGAGCAGCCTGTGCATCTTTCTTTTGCCGGCGATAGACTAATCCGAGGTTATAGTGTGCTGCCGCGAAGTTAGGCTCCAGGCGTAACGCGTCCTCAAAAGCCTGGCGGGCATGTTCCAGATTTCCGCGGCGGAGATAAAGACTGCCAAGCGCATTGTGGCCCTCGGTGGAGCGGGGCTCCGCTTTCAGCGCGGCGACCAGGTGACGTTCGCCCTCTTCCCATCTTTCTTCCTTCGTTGCCAGAACACCCAAGTTGTAATGTCCCGAATAATTGTCGGGCTCTAGGGATAGCAGCTTCTCAAAATGAGTGCGCGCCTTGCCGTAATCCCTCTTGTGAAGCCAGAGCGTCCCCATCAACTCTTCAGCCCTGGAGTAATAAGGTGCAATGGACAGGACCGCCTGCAGTTCCCTAAGGGAGAGGTCCAGCTGCTTTAACTCGAAATAGCTCACCGCCAAATTGAAATGAGCCAGCACATTGGCTGGATCCAACTTGAGGACCTGCAGAAAGCTATCGACGGCCTCGCGGTGCTGGCGTGACCTTTGCTGGTTAAGCCCCAGGCTGATTCGTATATCGGAAACCTCCGGGAACTTTGAGGACAGCTGCTGTAGGCGTGCTTGCGCTTCTGCCACCCGACCCGCAGATGCGAGAGCTAGCGCACGGCTGTAACTTTCCGAGTCGGCAATGCGGTCCTTGGGATCTGGGCCCGAATCCTCGTTCTCGACCCTGCTATTGCCGCCCGCCATGTAACCCAGGGATTTTAGCGCGGAAACAGCCTCGGGGTTGAGGGCCTGGGGCCGGGCCGAACCGGCGTTTGCATAGCGCGAGCGTAATGCCTTGAGGCGCTCACGGTAGCCCTGCGCTAGCGACCTTTGCTGGGCATAGAGGTTCCGCGCTTCGCTCGGATCCTGCGCAAGATTGTAGAACTCAGGCTGCGGCGCCTCGATGTACTTGTACTCACCCCAGCGCAGACTTCGCAGGGAACTGCAGCCGAAGTGATTGCGGGCATACAGACTTTCACTGTAGATCTCTGAAGGACTGCTCGGAGTTTTGTGGTTTACCAATCCTAGAAGGCTTCGTCCCTGGAATGTGGATGGAATGGGCATGCCGAGGAATTGGAGAATGGTAGGAGCCAGATCGAGCAGGCTCACTGGTTCATCGATCCGTGGTGGGAATATCTTTGTTGCACTGGGCCAATGAATGATCAAAGGGACCCGAAGGGTGCTTTCGTAAATAAAGTATCCATGCGTCGTCTCGCCGTGCTCACCAAGACTCTCTCCATGGTCGGAGGTGAATACGATCAAGGACTTCCCCACCAGGCCCTGGCGGGCTAGGAAATTCCAAAAACGGCCCACGGCGTCATCTTCGTAGGCTAAGGCGGCGTCGTAAGCATTCTTTGCGACGGCCCCGCGCCACGACGCAGGAACCCGATAGGGCGCGTGCAGGTCGTAGAGATGGATAAAAATGAAAAACGGCAAGTTGCCGTTTTCCTGCAGCCAGCTCGTGGCCGAACGAATGACGTCTTCTCCGAATCGCTTGACGTCTCCTGGGTCGGTTGTTTGCTTGCGACTCAGCGAAAACGGGCTATCGTAAACATCGAAACCTTTATGCAAGCCAAAGCGTCGATCCAGCACGAACCCGCCTACAAATGCGGCAGTCCGATATCCGCGCGATTTCAGAATTGTGGCTAGTGTCGGCGCACTGGCCCCCAGCGGTTGACCGTTGTCCTCAATTCCGTTTGAAAATGGATGGGTGGAAGTGAGCATTGACACATGCGAAGGCAAGGTCAATGGGACCTGGGAGCTTGCGCTGGAAAACAGGGTTCCTCCTTTGCTGATGGCATCGATGTTCGGCGTCCGAAGCGCCCGATAGCCGTAACAGCTAAGGCGGTCCGCGCGCAGGGTGTCCACCGAGATCAAGATCAGCGACGGGGAAGTTGAATTCCCAGCGCCAAGGGTTGCTGGCAACGACAAGCAAAGCAACAGTGGCAAGAAGATCCGAGAGCTAGGCATGGGGCTCTTCCTGGCGTGCAATTCCGTTTGCTGAACACATCTTGGAAGCTTCCGGCAAAAGGGAGCAACGTGGCAAGCAGAAAGTAGGCACAGACCCTGATCCGGTATGCAAACAGTGCTGGGAGAATAGCAGATAAGGCAAACAGGTACATCGACCAAATCTTCCTTTTCTACTGAGCAACCAAGATTTCTTTTGGTAGACTCAGCAGGAAGATGAATCCTCTGTTGCCGGGAAGTATGATCAGACAACTTGTTCGTAGCGCAGAGCTGTGGGCTGCTATCGCTCTCGCGGTGACACTGACCCGGGAACCGCTCATCGTTCTGGTCCTTTTCGGAGACTCAATTGAATCACTGGTCGCTCGGGCGGAACAATTCGAAAGCGAGGGGAAATGGGAACAGGCGGCCGGAGCCTATCTTCAAGTTCTAAGAATCGATCCTCGTTCTGTCCCGGCATTGAATCGTCTTGGGGCGTTGCACATTAATCAGCAGAAGTACCTGGAGGGTATCGAGTATTACCAGCAAGCCCTGAAACTGGATCGTCATGAGTTCGGAACCAACCTTAACCTCGGCATCGCTTACATCAAAATTCAGAAGTATCAGGCTGCCGCCGCACCGCTGAAAAGGGCTGTCGCCTCCCAGCCTTCCAGTCTGCAGGCAAGACAGTTGTTGGCCGTGGCTCTGATTGGTCAGGACGACTACGTGGCGGCCATTCCTCATCTCGAGCAACTGGCTAGAATGAGTCCCCAAGATCTGGGAATTAGCTATTTGCTGAATCGTGCCTATTTGCAAGCGAAACAGTACCAACAAGCGCTGACTGCCTTCCGGGAGATCGAGAGGCTCGACCCGGATTCGGTTTGGGTGCGCGTCTTGAGGGGACAAGCCTATGACGGTCTCAGTCAGTACAGCAATGCCATTGAGGAGTTCGAAACCGCAAGAAGACTGCAGCCGGCTGACGCCACCGTGCGGTTCTCGCTGGGATTCATGTACTGGAAAGTCCGGCGCTACGCAGAAGCCGAGGTGGAACTCTTGGAGGCCTTGAAACTGGACTCTCGTTTCGAAGAGGCCAAGTTTTATCTAGCCGACACCTATCTCACCGATCAAAAGCCGGAAAAGGCATTGCCGATTCTGGAAGCGTTGGCGAAGAGCGATCCTGCTAACGTTCGCGTACACGTCAACCTCGGGAAGGCTTTTGAAAAGCTAAATCGCAACCAAGAGGCAGTGCCAGCGTTTCAAGCGGCTTTACGTCTGGACGCCAATCGCGCTGAAGCCCACTACCAGCTAGCCCGCGTTTACCAGAAGTTGAGACGGACAGAAGACTCCCGGCGCGAGTTCGATACCGCCCAGAGGCTTCAGAAGCAGAGACTGGAGGAACAAGAAAGTCTGTTGAAGGCCAGCGGCCAGCGGGGCGACCCCACTCGGAGCTTAGGACTCTCGCTAACCGACAAAAAGTGAACCCGGAAAGGAACTGAGAGCCGAAAGCATGTGGTGTGGGAATCAGTGTGAGGGCCGATTCTCAGAGCGCGGAGCGCTTGGTCCGTCTGCTGTGGCAATGGTAGTAACCGCCGACACTTGAAACCTGAGACCTTCTTTACTTCTCTTACCCTCCTTTTTGCCGTTGTTTTCCCGTTGACATCATTGTCATGCTGAACTACCCTAGCTGCCAGAAAGTACTTCTGTTTCCAGTTCGTTGTTATGCATGGCGCCTTGAGTAGTTTCGCATGCGTATCGCTGCCCTCTGATTGCCCCTTCACCCTTGGCCCCTTCCCTGTTGGAGAGAGCGGCCAAAGGCCTGGTCAGATGCGACAGAGCTAACGACGCCATGTATCGGGTTGTAGTCTCCTCTCTCTTTCGGCGCGAGCTGATTGCCTTATGGGAGCCTCTCTTCGGAACATGGTGAGGTCTTAGCCGGTCGCATCAACCAAGCTTGCCCGCAAGGAAATCTGACTTGAAGGCGGATGGCCGCCCTAATGGAGGTTGCCAATGAGACTCTCGGTAAGGAGATTCCAAAGTTGGATGCCTGTTTACACAACCATATCGCTCCTGGTTGTTTGCTCATTTGCGGGTGTTCCTACTCTGCTAGGCCAGGAAGTGGGAGCCACTTTGTTCGGGACAGTTACTGACCCGGCCGGGGCGACCGTCCCGGGTGCCAGCGTCACCGTCACCAGCCCTGATACCGGCAAAACGGCCTCGATGAAGACTCAAGCTGATGGGACCTATGTCTTTTCAGCGCTCACACCCGGTGCCTACTCGCTAACGGTCGAAAACACGGGTTTCAAGAAATCCGTCCAGACAGGCATTACCCTGGTGGTGTTCCAGAAGGCGCGACTGGACGTACAGCTAGAGGTAGGGGAAGTTACCACGACTGTGGAAGTGACGGGTGCGGCTCCTCTCGTTGAATCCGGCACGGCCAGTGTCGGCGGCGTTGTGGACACGCGCCAGGTGACAGAACTTCCTCTCAACATCCGGCGCTTCGGAAGTTTGCCCTTGCTTGTTCCCTGGCACTGTGCCGGATCGGGGCGGGTTTTCTTCGAATATTTTTGGCTCACCTTTCAGCGAGACAACTTATGCCGCCAACGGAGCACGGGGCTCCGGGAATAACGTCTTGATCGACGGGGTGGACTCCAAGAACCTCTTTACTGGTGGCTTTTCTGTCCAGCCATCGCCGGATTCGGTGCAGGAATTCAAAGTTCAGACGCAGTCGTTTTCAGCGGTGTTCGGCAAGAATGCAGGCTCGACGATTAATCTCGTGACCAAGTCGGGTACGAATGAACTTCACGGAAGTGCCTTTGAATTCTTGCGCAACGATGTTTTCGATGCCCGCAATTTCTTTGCTCTGGAGAAGCCGGCGTTCCGTCGCAATCAGTTTGGTGCAGCTGTGGGCGGCCCCATTGTCAAGAATAGGACTTTTTGGTTTGCCAGCTACGAAGGCTTGCAAGCGCGCAAAGGGTTGACCTACGCAGGCTTGGTGCCAACCCCTGCAATGCTGACGGGCGACTTCTCAGAGTTCCTGCCTGACATCCCGATTATCGATCCCTTATCCTGTCCAAACCCGCCATTCGGGGAGACCTGTCAGGCGTTTACCGGAAACATTATTCCCGCTGACCGCATCGATTCTGTCGCTAAGAAAGTGGCCCCCTTCTTCCCGCAGCCTAATTCGTCGGGCGACGCCAATTATGTCGGTCAACCCCAAGCTGAGAAGGAGTGATCATCAGGTCCAGGTGAAGGTAGATCACACCTTTGGACCTAAAGACAACATCTACGTCCGCTACATCCTGGGCCACTCGGTGACTTATACTCCTGAGCAGGCTTATACAGAGTTACCAGGGTTTGGCGACAAGATCCGCTTTCGAGGCCAGAATCTTGCGCTGAGTTGGAGCCACACCTTCAGCCCGACCATGCTCAATGAATTTCGCTTCGGGTTCACCCGCAACATGGATATTGGGACCTGCGAAAACTGCCCGAGGGAACCAGGGTTTATCGAAAGCTTCGGTATTGCAAATTTGAAGGCGCTCTCGGGCCGAAGACGAAGGGTTTCCCTTTTTTGACTTTGAGCCAGGGTTATTTCGGGATTGGAGACTCGAACTACCGCCCTGTCGAGAGCAACGACATGTTCGAAAAATTCAACGACACTTTGACCATCACCAAAGGGAAACACACCATGGCGATGGGTTTTGACATTCAGCCTTACCAGTCATTGCGCAACCAGGCTCCCTTTTCGCCCCATGGCCAGTTTGGATTTGGCAATCTGTACTCTAACCACACGATGGCGGACTTTCTATTGGGTTATCCGTCCTAGGCCGGTCGTAGCCTCGCTAAGCGAGTCACGTATCATGATGGCAGGTTTTGGAATGCCTTTTTCCAGGACGACTGGCGTGTGACCCAAAATTTGACGTTAAATCTGGGGCTCCGCTGGGAGTACCACCAGTTGCCAACGGATCGACGGAACACGGGTGCCGCTCTAGTTCCGCTGCCCGGCAAACCGTGGCAGCAGCCGGGGAACGCAGTGTTGATGGTTCCTGGTTATGAGCAGGCGGATGAGCTCTGCAACCAGCCGCAATTTATTGCCGACGAAGGTTTGCCCACAGAACGACACCTTGTTGCGTGCTCGGACCTCATGAAGGAGTTGGGCTTCACAGGGCGTGCGGAGAGGTCGCTCTGGTTCCCGGACCGTTTCAACTGGGCTCCGCGCTTTGGGTTTGCTTGGAAACCCACTGTTCTGACCGGCTGGTCGTGCGTGGTGGATACGGCTTGTTTTTTGAATTCTCACAGGGCAACGGCTTCCATTATGGATTTAACAATCCGATCCAGGCCCCCAGCCAATTCAATTTCTTTGAGTCGGGTGTGACACCTCCATTCACCACACAGACAGCCTTTAGTTCGGGCGGAGCCATACCTTTGAAGGATTCCTTTCTCTCCCTCAATGTGAGTCCTTACTTCAAGCAGCCGTATATCAACCAGTGGACTTTCAATATTCAAAGTGAACTCTCCCCCAACACGGCTCTGGAAGTCCGCTACTTGGGCATGTCGGCTGTTCAAATGAGCTACTTCCACTTCTTCGGCAATCAGGCGATCCCGGGTCCAGGCGAGATCCAGCCTCGCCGGCTCTACCCCGACCTCGGTTTCACTGCCGAGGTCGCTTCGGGATCCAACTCGAACTACAATAGCCTGCAAGTCCAGTTGACGCGAAGAATGGCCAATGGCCTCAGTTTCCTGGCTGGATATACGTGGGGGAAGTCGCTCACTGACCATGAGGCCGAGGAAGGCGGTTACGTCGATGGCGGCCTGGGTCAAAATGACAATAACCGAACGGCGGATTACGGCCGTGGAGTCAACGACGCCCGGCAACGCTTAGTCCTTAGTTCCATTTATGAATTGCCTTTCGGAAAGGGAAGCGATGGATGAACCGGGGAGGGGCAGCAAACGCAATCTTGGGAGGTTGGGAGGTGACCTCCATTATCTCATTCCAGACGGGCTTTCCCATCACCCCGAGCGCAGGCTTCGACGTAGCCAACGTTGGAACCGGATTCTGCTCTTGGCGGCCCGACCGCATTTGTAATGGGGCACTTCCGACCGATCAGCGGACGGTCGATCATTGGTTTGATACCAAATGCTTTACCAACGAGACTTTGATTGCGCTGCTTGATGCGGGAACCCCCAGATTTGGCAATTCCGGCAGAAGTATCATTGATGGGCCAGGTTTTCAGAATTGGGATTTCGGTCTCATCAAGGATTTCCCGGTGAGGGAGGGCATGAAGGTCCAGTTCCGCGCCGAATTTTTCAATGCCTTTAACCAGGCGCATTTCGAGGACCCGGAGAGAGATGTGACGAGCCCAGACTTCGGAAAAATCTTCGGCGCCGGAGAACCGAGAGACATTCAGTTCGGGTTGAAGATTATTTGGTAAGTACCACAGCCGTTAGAGTCTGCACTCCCTGATCACGGACGAGTATTGCTCATTCCTGGCGATTCGTCGGTACGCTTTTGGGTCAGCTTGCTAAACGTTTGGCGGCTAACTTTGGCTTGCTGGACTTGGCCCAGGCGATCATAGACCTGAGCGAGAAGGAAGTGGGGACGGGCATCTTTGGGGTTGAGTTCAGAAGCTTTCACGAGTTCGCCTCGAGCTTCCGAATAGCGATCCAGTTTGAATAGAGCTTTACCGCTTAGATAGTACGCTTCGGCCATTTTCGGGTTGATCGCCATCGCTTTGCGGATGCACTCGAGTGCACGGGCCGCCGATTCCTTCTGGTTGCTAAAGAGCAAGACATAAGCGAGATCGAGATAAGGTTCGGGATTTTGCTCCTGTGTCTGCTCGATCAGCTGGATAGCCTTCTTGTAGTAGTCTTCTGCCAGCCCGTAACTGCCAGTGCGCGCCAAGGCAGACGCCAATGCGCGGTGCGCATTGGGATTCTTGGGATTCAATGCCACCGCTTTGTAAAAGTAGGGCAGTGAAGCTTCGTATTTTCCTCGCAACAGCAAACGCCATCCTGCAAAATACCAGTTAATATCGCTACTTGGATTCTGTTGAACCGCTATTTGCAGTTCTTTCTCGGATTCTTCCGGTCGCTGCAACTCGGCAAGTGACAGGCCTAGCATCAGGTGAGCCACGTCATTCTGGTTTTGGAGTTCGAGCGATTTGCGCAAGAAAGTCGCCGCACGTTGCCACTGATCATGCTCAAAATAGAGGCGACCGACTTCCAGGAACGCTTCGGATGAGGGGGGCTGCTGAGAAAGATGGCGCTCCACAAGAGCATCGGCTTGTGCCAGCTTCCCGGAGCTCAGCAATTTGCTAATCTCAGTAGCGAATTCGCCGGCGGGTTCTCCGCCTCGCAGCGGCGCAATGAGTGGAAGCAGGAGGAGAAGAGAAAGCGACGGACCTATTTTGGTAAGACGGATCACGCGAGGCATTATACGCTGAGGACAAGGTCGGGCGAGAGACGATGTTTGCAGGGACGCTTGGACAGAAACGCCGGCATCGATTCGGACAGGTAGAGCTAGTGCTCTGCATTGACCGCTTTCTCCGGAGACGGCAGGCGGGATGGGACCATCCGCCCTGCCCAAAGAATTTCATGTTCTGTATCAGATCATTTTCGCTGTTGTTCCTCTCAACCCTGCTTTATCTAGTCCTCATCTTGTGGGGCCAGCATCAGCCAGCACCTCTAACGGGCCCTAATGTCAAATTCATTGATATCGCCGAGCCGGCTGGGATTCGAGACCGCGTGGTGAATGGCGGAGAGAAGACCAAGAAGTATGTCTTCGAAAGTACTGGCAGTGGTGTCGCAGTCCTTGACTACGATGGAGACGACCGTTCGGACATCTTTGTGGTGAACGGCTCACGGCTGGAAGGATTTCCACCGGGCGAAGAACCAACAAATCATCTTTATCGCAACCAGGGAAATGGGACATTCGTGGACGTGACTGGGGAAGCCGGCCTGGTGCGGTCCGGCTGGGGGCAGGGAGTGTGTAGTGGCGATTTCGATAACGACGGAAACAGTGACCTGTACGTCACCTACTATGGCAGTTCCAATGTGCTTTATCAAAACAACGGCAAAGGGCGCTTTGTCGACGTCACCTCGAAAGCCGCTGTGGCTGGTGCAAAGCGCAATTGGACCACCGGCTGCGCATTCGTTGACTACGACAACGACGGCTTTCTGGATCTTTTTGCGGCAGGCTATGTGGACTTGGACCTAAACAGCACGCCGCTTCCCGGGGACAATAAATACTGCCTGTGGAAAGGAGTCCCTGTTTTTTGCGGGCCGCGAGGGTTGGCGGCTGCCAAGAACCACCTCTATCGGAACAATCGCAACGGTACGTTCACTGACGTCTCTTTGAAGGCCGGAATCCAGGCTACTGCCGATTGCTACGGCATGGCGGTGATTGCTTCCGACTTCAGGAACCGTGGCCTGCCAGACCTCTACGTGGCTTGCGATTCCACTCCCAGTTTGCTCTATCACAACAACGGTGATGGTACCTTTCGTGAAATCGGGGCCGAGAGCGGAGTTGCCTACAACCCAGATGGCTTCGTTCAGGCAGGCATGGGAGTTTCGGTCGGAGATTACGATGCCGACGGTCAGCTGGACATTTTCAAGACTAATTTTGAGGATGACGTTCCCGACCTCTATCGCAATAACGGCGACGGGACATTCAGCTTCGAGACCTATGATGCAAAACTCGGGTTCCGGCTCCGGTATCTGAGCTGGGGAGGCGGCTTCTTTGATTTTGACAATGATGGCTGGCGCGATCTCTTCATTGCCAATGGCCATGTTTACCCCGAACCCGAAGCACGAGGGCTGGGAGGGTCTTACCGGCAACAGAATCTGCTCTATCTCAATCTCGGCAACGGAACCTTTGACGATGTCAGCCACATATCGGGCGCGGGCCTAGAGCTAAAGCGCTCGGGTCGGGGAGTGGCCTTTGGAGATATTGACAGTGATGGTGACCTCGAAATTGTGGTCAACAACCAGAATGACTTGCCCACTCTGTTAAGGAACGACGGCGGCAATGGGAGAGCATTTCTGCAGGTCAAGCTCTCAGGAACGCGCTCGAACCGAGACGGAATCGGTGCTCGAGTTTCGGTCCGGTCAGGTCAACGAAATCAGATCGACGAAGTCAGGAGTGGCGGCAGCTACCTTTCTCAAAGTGATCTTTCTTTACACTTCGGCCTCGGTGAGGCCAAGCTGGTCGATGAGGTCATTGTTCGCTGGCCGAGTGGGGCGGTACAGCGAATCCAGCGTGTGGCACCCAATCAACGGCTCTTTATCCAGGAGGGAAAAGGGCTATTGAAAGCCAGCCCTCTGCCTCGCTGAAATGGCGATCAAACTGGCTCCTCCAGGATCGCGAGATGGACCACTGCACTTTCGTTGAGGGCTCACGAGGGAACGGTCAGTGAAGCCCTTAGCTGGTGAAGATGTTTGTGTTCAGGAATTCATTCCGGAATTTGCCTTGCGGGTCGTACTTCTTGCTCAATTGAACAAACTCGGGCAACTTCTTGTAGATCGACCTCAGGTGCGCCGGAGACATCGTAAACAGTTTTCCCCAGTGCGGTCGCGCGCGAAATGGAGCCAGTTCCTTTTCAATCATGGGAATCAGCTTCCTGACTGCTGGCCAGTCCTGTTTCCAGGTAAAGTGAATCGCGACACAGGGTTGTTCATAGCAAGGGCTTAACCACAAGTTGTCGGCGGCAACCGTGCGGATTTCTGAAATCAGTAAGTGCGGAGTAATCTGATCGCGGAGTCGCTCAACCGCCAGAATGGCTTCTACTGCCTGCTGACGAGGCACAAAGTATTCCGATTGCAGCTCCTTTCCGGCACTGGGTGTGAAGCCCATCCGAAAGTGCGGCAGCCGCTCATGCCAGGGGCCTGGCACGCCCAGCTGCTCTGTGCAGTTCTCCGCGGAAAGCTCAGCAATGGGGTGTAGATTCTTCGTCGCGCGCCTCGCCCCGAAGAATTCCGGAGTTGCGTCAAACGCCCGACCTTCCTCAACGCGGCTTTTTATCCAAACTTCGTTGATGCGCTGGTTTTGCCAGTCCGTAAAGAGGCTGACGCTGTAGGCGCTGGATTCGATAGCATCAAAATGCTCCTTCAGTTCAGTGAGCGGCAGGTTTTCATAGACATACTGCCGCATCATGAAGGTTGGCTGAACATCGAGGGTGATCTGCGTGATCACACCAAGGGCACCAAGCCCTACGACGGCCCCGCGAAAGGTTTCCCCGTCCTGCTCTCGGGACAGCTTAACCACATCGCCCGCTGCGGTGACAATCTGCAACGCCAGAGACGGCCGTTGCAAGGTTGCCATTTTTCTTGCCGGACCCATGTGTGGCGGTGCTGCACGCCCCTGCTACCGAAATATGGGGCAACGACGCGAGGTTATGGAGCGCAAACCCCTTGCTATGGAGGTACGGGGCGAGTCGGCCATAGGTGATGCCAGCATCGACAGTGACGGTGCGCGCTACCGGATCCAGCGCAACCACCTCGTCCATCGACTTCAAGGACAGGAAGTCATGCGTGCTATCTGCAATGTTGTTGAAGCAGTGGCGTGTGCCCAGTACCTTCAGTTTGCTCCGCTTCTTGACAAAATTCCGCACCTGTTGGAGGGAAGCGGCAGGATACAGGCTTTCGGTACCGTACTCGATGTTGCCCGCCCAGTTTGTCAGCTTGTTACCTGAGGTCCAGGCGAACAGGGGCGAGATAATGGGGTTTGCCAGCAACGCAGCGAAGCGCTTAATAAGGGTCCTCTTATTCATGGGCATGGCCAAGCAGTATCGACATTGGCCACCGAATTTCCTTGGCTTCGAGAACGATACCGATTGTACACCAGTCTCTATCCGTCCGGCATAGTAGGATCGGTTGGTTGACCTTGAATACGCTGCGCAGGCAGTGCTGGAACCCTATTTGATCGAGTTAACCAGCGGCGAGTCGGTCTAAAGGGATAGGGGCGCGGCAGACATGATCATTCACTTCACTCTCTTCAAGGAGTGACAGCCAATCGTCTATAAAGACAACCTAGATGACTGGCATTGTCAATCGCAACAATGACCTCGGGATTTTCTTTGCACCAGAATTACCCGTCTTGTAGACTGGTAATTCTAGTGTAGCTCTTGCGCCATTGTGAAGCCGCAGCACCACAGTGATGATCGAAATCGGCATTCTCGATCTCCAGTGCTCAATTGCGGATTGATAGCCCATCTGCTTCTTCTTCCCTGAAAACAGCACGAGAAATTCGTTGCAAATGATGATGTGCTCTTTCCTTTGGGTCTTACTCATTACAGTCCTGCAGGCAGGATCGAGGTCTTCCGTGGAGGACCCGCATTTTGCGCGGGGGGTTGAACTCCAAAATGCGGGAAGAGTTGAACAAGCAATCGAAGAATACGAACTTTCACTCAAATCGGGCCAACGCTTTCCGGTGTTGGCTAACCTGGGAGCAGCCTATGCCCGACTAGGACGGTACGAGGAGGCGATTTCCAGGTATGAACAGGCCCTGCAGTTGGCCCCAAGCCAACCTGTTATTACGTTGAATCTTGGCCTCGCGTACTATAAGACTGGAAATATCCAGAAGGCCGCAATTCTCTTTGAACAGGTCCAGAAGGCACAACCTGAAAACTTGCAGTCGCGGACCTTGCTTGCCGACTGTTACTTCCGGCTTGCCGAATATAAGAGAGTCATTGAGCTGCTGGGGGCTATTTCGGAAACGTACCCCAACGACTTATCCATTGCCTATCTGCTCGGCACTGCCTATATCCGGGACAAGCAAATAGAAAAAGGGCAGCAGCTGGTGGATCGTATTTTGCGTGATGGCGACTCCGCTGAAGCACACTTGATGATGGGAACCGCGTTTGCCGAAGCTTACGACCATAAGTCGGCCAAAGCGGAATTCGAACGCGCCATTCAAATCAACCCCAACATACCTCTGGCACATTCAAGTCTGGGGTCTGGCCCTTCTGAGATTTGGTGATGATGAGCGAGCCTTAGCGGAATTTGAAGCCGAACTGAAGATCAATCCTAATGACTACACGGCCAATCTCCATGTTGGGTTGCTGCGGCGGCTCAACAGGCAGATCGAAGAAGCTCTGCCATTTCTTCTAAAAGCGCTGCAGCTTCGTCCAGGGGATGCGTCTGCGGCTTTCGAGGTTAGCCTGATCCATCTTGAGAGAGGGGAGTTAGATCAGGCTCAAGTCATCCTGGAAGAGGTCGTCAAGCGTTTCCCTGAGTTTATCCAGGCCCATGTGAGCCTGGCGCGAGTTTACTACAAGAAGAAAATGAAAGCCGAAGGGGACCGTATTCGACAGATCGTCGAAAGACTTCGGGCGGAACAACAAAAACGAGAGCCAGGCTCACAAAAAGCGGGCGAGCCAAATACGAATCCAGTCAGCGGCAAAGAGTTGGAAAATGTGGGGCCAAAACCATGAGAGTCCTTTGGTGCCTGATGCTCTCATTGGTAGTGATAGAAACTCTTACTGCGGAGGGGACGAAATCAGCACCGCGCCAGACGCCAGACACATCCGATAACTCCAGGAAAATTGGGTTACCCGGTGTACAACAATCCTCAGAGCTTGATTTCGATCGTCTGAAGGCCAAAGCCGATGATGCCAAGAAATCCAATCAAGTTCCTGAAGCGATTGATCTATTCAACCAACTTTTGAGAATCAAGCCACGATGGGCCGAAGGCTGGTGGTACTTAGGGACGCTTTACTACGAAAGCGACCAGTACGCGTCTGGTGTAAGCGCCTTTGAGCGATTGGTGGCTCTCGAGCCAAAAAATAGCTGGGGCTGGGCGATGCTGGGTCTCTGCGAGTATCAGACCAAGGAATATGTTGCTTCGCTTGAGCATCTGGCTAAGGGGCGCTCTCTGGGACTTGGAGATAATCAAGAGCTGGCGAGGGTCGTGCGTTATCACCAGGCGATCCTCCTGACGCGCGTCAAACGCTTTGAGGCAGCCCAGACCTTGCTGAACGGATTTGCCGTCGAACACCGAGAAAGCGATTCGATACTGGATGGATTGGGAATGGCAGTCTTACGTATCGCTGGCCCGATCGAGAGTTTGACCTCGGAAGAGCGAGAGATGATCAGGCAATTTGGTAAAGCTGCTTTCTTGGCGGGAGAACGTAAGATGTCCGAATCGCGCAAATTGTACGACGAATTGGAAGCTCGATATCAGGGCCGACCGAATGTCGCCTATGCTTATGGCATGTTACTTTTGAAGCAAAGAGAGTCGCAACGGGCTGTGACCTATTTCCAAAAGGAATTGGAAAGAAATCCGAAGCATGTGCCTGCCATGTTGCAGATCGTCTTTCAGGGCATCAATGCGGGCAAGTTCGAGGAGGGGCTACAAGATGCTAAGCAGGCGGTTGAGATAGAGCCCGACAATTTTGCCGCTTACTATGCCTTGGGCCGAATCTACTTGGAGTTGAACGAGGTTTCCAAAGCTGTTATTTCTTTGGAAAAGGCAGCTTCGTTGGCGCCTTATTCCTCCAACGTCCAGTTTGTTTTAGCGCGGGCTTATACTCGAGCCAAGCGACCTGCCGAGGCAGCGCGTGCACGGCTGAGTTTGCCAGGCTGGAGGCTCTGGATAAGAAACGGCGTGGCGAAGCAACTGGCGCAGACCCGGTTGATGAAGACTTGGACCAGTCGAGATTATCCGGCAATCCATAGACCACGTTATTCATGATGAATTTCCGCGCCGATCTGAAAAACCTCTTCTGCTATCTGCATTGTGCTTGAGTACAGAGGTCTGTGTAGTGAATATTCGCCTCGACTACGTTAGCACCTGTACCGACGCAGATCTATCCTTCCAACTTTTGTCTTCACGCAACTGATTTTCTTGGGATGGACTTCACCTTTTTGCTCCGATGCCAAGGCGCCGTGTAGAAGCTCGGCAAGCCGCGATTCTTTCGCAGCCGTGACGGTTTACAATTCACCCCTCTTGAATGCCTCCGCCAGATACTCAGATGCTCGTATGGTGAGAGCCAGAATGGTCAGCGTTGGATTCTGGCAGGCGCCTGAAGTAAATGCTCCCCCGTCCATCACAAACAGATTTTTCACGTCGTGGCATTGGTTGAACCTATTCAGAACGCTCTTCTTGGGGTCATTTCCCATCCGACAGGTTCCCATTTCGTGAATCACCCGTCCAGGAGTTGTCAAATCACTGGACGTCCGCTGTATTTCTACTCCTGCCTTGCGCAGAATTTCTTCTGCCATGCCGGCAGCATCCTTGGCCATTTCGCGCTCGTTATCGCTATGCTGGATGTGAATCTTTAGTACGGGAATGCCCCACGCATCCACCTTGTCTTTGTCGATCTCGACGTAGTTTTCCCAGCGGGGCAGCATCTCTGCGCGAGTTCCAAGCCCAATCGGACTTGTATAATGTCTTCGAACCGCATTCTTGAATTCCGAACCGAAACCCGGCAGGCCTTTGGCATAACCTGGAAACAGGCGAGCGCCTGAACTGCCTTCAAACCCATAACCCCGGAGAAAATTAGGGTGGCGCTCTTCGAGGTTGCGAAAGCGCGTGACATAGAAGCCGCTGGCTTTGCCGTCTTCATTCTTGACCCGGGCACTCTTCAAAGCCGGGATAAACCCATAGGCTCCCGGTCCACCAAAGTGGTCCATCAAGTAATGACCCAGCACGCCGCTGCTGTTGCCAATTCCCTGGGGGTACTTCTCAGAGACTGAATTGAGCATAATCCGAGTCGACTCCAAAGCAGCCGCTCCCAATACAATCACCTTGGCGCGAGCTTCATAGTACTGCTTGCTTAGGCGATCGAAATAACCGACACCTTCCGCCTTTCCGTCTTTGTCAACCAAGATATGCCGCACGACAGAGTTTGGTCTTAAGGTCAATCGTCCTGTGGCCGCGGCCACCGGGAGGGTAGAAGCTACTGAGTTAAACATCGCTCCCACGTCACATCCTCTGTCGCAATGGCCGCAGAAATGGCATTTAGCCCGGCCATGGATAGACTTCGTGAGCATGGCCACCCTACCTGGAATCAAGTGAAGCCCCATCTTCTTAGTGCTCTTGCGTAGTATGTGCTCGCCACAGTTCAGTGGCATAGGCGGGAGAAATTTACCGTCGGGAAGATGAGGAAGATTTTCGTGGGATCCACTGACACCAATAAACTCTTCCGCTTTGTCGTAATAGGGTGCCAGTTCCTCGTAACTGATAGGCCAATCTTCACCGAAACCATCCCGCGATGCCGCCTTGAAGTCATAGTTACTCAAACGCCAGGAGAGTCGCGACCAGTGAAGGGTTTTGCCTCCGACAATCCTGGCCCGTACCCAGGCAAAGGGTTTTCCAGGATCCGTGCTATACGGATGTTCTTTTTCTTTAATGAATAAATGAGAATTGAATTCATTCACGTAGGGTTGTTGGTTCCACTGAGTTGCAGCGATTTCACCCGGCTTGCCAAATCCACGATAGGGCATTTCATAGGGCCATTTGTGCTGGGTAAAATCGCGCGCGGGATCGACCGGTGGGCCAGCTTCCAGGACCAACACTTCAAGGCCTCTTTCCGTGAGCTCCTTGGCGGCCATGCCACCCGAAGCTCCGGATCCGACAATCAATGCGTCATAGACCTTTACCATTTGCCCTCCCGTATGGCGAACGTTACTCGAAGCTCCAACTATGGAATAGTTTGTTCAGGGACCGCTCATGAGTTGACTCCATCCGAAAATTCCCTCCACTTACTGGGGCGGCTTCCAGGCACGGTCTTGCACTCCCTGAGAGGTGTCCTGCGGATTGGTGACTGTTCTGCTCTTTTTATTTAGCATTGCTCGATGAGGCTGTGGTTACCAAAGACTCGATCCGCCGGTCCACCGTCGCAATCTTGCCGGACGCTTCTGGAAAATCACCTGACGGAGTTCATTCATGTGGACTACTCACCGTGCCAACGGTTGGGTCGCGAAGCGGATACACTCTGGACCCATCGGCCACACAAACTGGGTTGCCGTCTATCGGTTCCGGCTTTTCGGTGCCGACGGGCGGCAGGATTCGTTCCCTCTAAAACTCCAGCCGCGCGCCAATCTGGATGTTACGAGGATTGGTCACAGCACCATTCCAGAAGCCGAAGTCTGGGGCAGCGATGTCGTTTACGAAAGCGCTTGAACCGAACTGCCCACTGTCCGTGAAGATGTGCTGATTCCAGAGATTGAAGAATTCAAATCGCAATTCGAACCGCACCTTTTCTGCGATTCGTGTGGTTTTGTACAGGGAGAGATTAGTGTTTGTGTAAGGGTAAAGCCGTACGTTCGAGACGCGCGGTCCCGCTCCGGTGTAGAAGTTGAACGACTCGACCGGCTCGAATGCATCCCTGTTCAGCAGCGGCTCAGCCATCACCGGGATCAAAATCGCCTAGGCTCGTGGCAAACGGATCCGCCCCCTCGCGCAAGGCAGGGACACAGCCAGCCCGGAACTGGGAAGGCACGTTGCACTGGCTGGAGCGGAAAAACTGCGGAAGACCTGAGGAGGCGCGAACGGTGCTGCTGACCGACCAACCCTCCAGAATCTTATTCAGCACCGTGTTGCCGCTCTGGAAGCGCTTGCCCGGGCCGAAGGGCAGATCATAGACGAACGCGACCGAAAGCACGTGAGGCACATCGTCGTGCGAAATCGACTTGGCGCGATGGCGCTCAAAGGGCGAGAAGACGGCTGTTAGGCTGTCTGTCGACGTCGTTTGCACCGAGTGATTTGTCCCGATCAGCTTTGAAAGGGTGTAAGAGGCTAATAGAAACGTGCCTGCGGAAAAACGCTTCTCCAATTTGAGCTGGAAGGAGTGATAGGTCGAATTTCCGGCGGCTTCGTTCAGAGCCTGGAGTGAAGAGCAGTATTGAGGGTAGGGCACAAGTGCCTGCGCCACCGAAGGAGCGCAGCCTTCCATCTGCTCGACCCATCCCGGGTAGGGCAAGGGCACTCCATGGAGCGAGGCTTGGCCGGGTTGAAATTCGTCAAACAGGCGGCTGCCCATCGAAAGCAAACCGGGATCGAGCACGTTGATCGCCCCGAGCGAGGAGTTCAGACGCGTCCCCTTGTTCGCCACGTAGGCCAAGCTGATGTGAGCATCTGCAGCCAATTGGCGCTCCACCGTCAGATTCCACTGCTGCGCATAGGGCAGATGGTTACCGTTGAAGTCCCGGTACAGGATGTCCTGTCCGTTCTGAAAGCTGGGATCGATAAACGGTGGCGGCTCGAAGTTCTGAGGAAAGCCTTGGCTCAAGATAAACGCCGGTTCCAGACCACCGAGCGTACTGTCAAACACTTGATCCTTGGTCAACCCGGCAGTGGAGATGCCTCCTTCCCAACCGGGATAGAACGGCTGGGAGAAGAAGATGCCATAGCCCGCCGAACGACTGTCCGGTTGTCTAAGGCATAGGCAAGCCCGATGCGGGGAGAAAAGGCCTTTTTGTAGAGATGCTCGGGATAACGGCGTCCAAAACTGGCTGCGCCATGATCGTTGCCGGCAAACGCCAAGCGCCCCAAGCCGGCCGGCAGCGCCCGGATTGGGACCGTTCGGGTCAAAGAAAGAATTCACCTCCTCAGTTGTCCAACTCGGACGATGCAAATCCCACCGAATGCCTAGGTTCAATGTAACCTTAGGCGTCACTTTCCAGGTGTCCCCAACGTGCAGGATGTACGCATCCATAACTTTGTCGACGCGATCGGTCGAGCGGAAGAACGCGCTGGCCGACTCTACACTCTCCAGCAGAAAGCTGGCGATGGGGTTGCCGCTGTTCAGGTCCAGCAGGCCGGTGGCTTCGCGGCCGAAATTGAAGGTGCCATTCAAGTTGTCGGCCAAGGGAAAGCTCTCTCCCAACCACCGGAATTCACCGCCGAACTTGATCGTGTGCTTGCCCCTGACCCAGGTAGTCAGGTTGTTGAAAATGTAGTTCTGTGTTAGAAACTGATGGTTTTCCCCCGATCCGTTGTCGTTGCCAAAACCTTCAAATCCGTCCGAGAATCGGATTGTTGGGGGAACGTCGTGTCCGACGCCAGGGATCTGGGGAAGTTGATTGGCAAATTCGGCACCTGAGGCCGACGCGTCGGCAAAGTCCCAGTCGAGGGTTCCGAAATTAAAGGTGTTCAAAAGCGTCGGGCTAAAGGTGTGGTCCCAATTGACACGCAGCAGGTTTCGTTTGATGAGTTCAGGTGGCCCAAATTCTTCGCTGGAGATGATGCGCGGCAGCGCCGTTCGGGCTCGAAATCGGGAGTTCGCTGGAGACGCAGCATGAAAGCAAAATGATCGTTGTTACTGGGATGATGGTCGATCTTGATCATCTGCAATGCGGTCACCGATATTGGTACCACCCGCCTGGGCAGTGGGGACGAGGTAGTTGTTCAAAGGGCCACTGTTGGTCGGATTCGGCAGATGTTGAACCACTGGCGAGCCAGAGAGTTCTGAATGCGCTCAGGGCAAATCACGTTCAGAACCCCGTTGCACGCGAACTGGTCGCGCACGATGTTGCCGTTCGCATCTGTCCGCGTGGTCGCGGGATCAAACACGGGAATGAGGTTGCCCGAGCCGTCCACCCAGTCGGTGAAATCACCAATTCGCTGCTTGAGCGAAGGGATGGAGATCGTGGGGCGGTTTACTCCTCCGCGGATTCGGAACTGCTCATTCAAATAGAAAAAGAACGTCTTCATCTGCCCGCGGTTCAAGCCGGGAACCGGACCCCCGACAGAACCGCCGAAGTTGTTTTCGATGTCCTTCGGCCGCTCGTCAGCGCCGAACTGCCGGGCATTGAGCACCGTGTTGCGGTGATACTCGAAGAGGCTTCCGTGGTATTCGCTCGTCCCGGAACGGCTGTTGACGATCACGTGCGCGGAGTTGGTCGTTCCATATTGCGGCTCATAGTTAGCCGTGAGTACGCGCACCTCGCTCACCATTTCAGGACTGACTGCCAGATCCGCGAACGAGACCATCCCGTTGTTGCCGATCGTTCCCTCCACCATACTGACGCCGTCCATTACGGCCTCTTCTCCGCCCTGCTGGCCACCGTTGAAGCGTGTACCGAAGGCATCAGCCGTTCCGCCTGTGTTGGCGCCAGGAACGAGCAAGACGAAGTCCGTAGCCCGGCGTGGCCCACCGCCCACCAGCAAGGGAAGTTCTAGCAAGACTTCGGGGCCAATGCCTGCCTGCTGGGTCGCATCGTCGAAATTGATGGAAGCTGCGGTGGCGGTTACCGCCACTGTTTCCGCGGTGGCACCCACCTCCAGCTCCATGTCAAAGCGCACCTGCTGATTGACGCGAATGGAAATCGTTGTGCTCGCCAGTCGAAAGCCGGCGGCTTGAATGACGATCGAGTAATTCCCCGTCGGAATGTCGGGAAAGGAGTAGAGACCGTTTGCGTCCGTCACATCCTCTCTTTCCACTTTTGTTTCAACATGCGTCAACGTGACCGAAGCACCAGGAACCACGGCTTGGCTGGGGTCGGTCACTAACCCGCTAACGCCCCCATGACCCTGTGCCCAACCTGCCGCCGGTATGAAAGCCGCCAACCCAAGAGCCAACATCGCTAAAACGAAGCCGGCTGAAATACGGCAGCTGCTTTTGTCGTTCATGGAACCTCCTCGGTGAGAACTTCGTGTTGTTGAATGTCGATGACGCCCTTGACGCCAGGAAACACGTGAACGGCCGCCTCTTCGCTACGTAACTTTGACAAGTCGTCTACCGAAGTCATCAACCACTCTGCAAGTCAGGTTTGGCTAATGTCACAGAGTAGTTGACGACGTGTAAGTAAAGTGATGACGAGGAAGCCGCAGCAATGCTTCACTCCTTTAACTTCAAAAGAAAGATCCCGTGGCCCACTCCCGCTGGCTCGTCGTTACGGGCCGATTGGAACGCAATCCACTGGCCGTCCGGACTAACAACCGGATTCGAAGCTTTGTAGCCTTCATAGTCACCCCAGCGGGTCAAACGGACAAAATCGGTGCTATTCGGTTCCAGTGTCAGCTTCCAAAGATCAATGTATTGGGAGTTCTGCCGTTCCGGCCCACCCTGATCACGGCTCGATTCCACCAGCGTGTAATGCCCGTCAGGGAAGATTCCTTCAACCTCGTTGTACTCGCCTGCAATCTTTCTGTAGGTATGAATCTTCCCGCCGTTGAGCTCAACTCCGAACACATCCGCATAGGGAAGACGGTAACAGGTGTAGGTCAACTCCGTGTCGTTGTTGCGAAAGTCCTGGGCCTCGAGGAAACATTCAGGACCCTTGGCTCTGATCACCTCTTGCTTGTTGACCAGAGTAGGGAGACCCTCTTTGTACACAATGTCTGCCGTGTACATGAGCGATTCTTCCTGAGCTAACTGATCGGTGTACTGCTCATGAGTATTGGACCAGGCGATTTTCATCCGCTTTCGCGAGATGGCCACACCTTCAGAGATCTTGTGGTTCAGAGGGACTGGCGGCGACTTGGCATCCGCCTTCATGACCCACATCTCCTGGTCTCGGGAGCGTGTCGTGCGGATGTCGGTGAACTTCCTGGCGCCGATCAAGAAGAAGTCCCCGTTGGGCAAATACTGAATTCGTAGAAAACCCTGATGCTGGAAATGGCCGGTGAGCAGCCGGGTCAGCTTGGTTTGGAGGTCGATTTCAAACGCATCTCCAAAACTCTTGCCCATGAAAGCGATGCGTTGACCATCGGGCGACCAGGAGGCTCGCTCTCCGAATCCCGTTAACTGGGTGATGTTGGCGAGGCAGGTCTCTTTCGGGATTTCCAGTCTTTTTCGCCTGCGCAAGAGAAGGTTGTGGAGTACAAAGTCCCGCCGTTGTCACCATAACTAGCAACATAAGTGGTCCCACATGAGAAGCCCTGTTTCGACGCTGCCCCCATCCCTCAGCCTCTCTTCCTTGGGAGAACGTGACCGAAGCCCGGGCGAGCATGCATCAGAGTTAGAGACACCGTGGATAGTAAGCCTGCCCAGGTCTGTCTGCTTAAGGCTTGCGCTTTCATCATGCAGATATGACCCAAAGAGTGTGCTAACGACGGAAGGACGGTGTACCCTTTTGTTGGCCAGAAGAGACTGCTAAGAAGAAGTCAATTTCAAACGGAGACACCGCCCATGAATCTCGAAGGATAGTGGAGACGTCAAGAGATGTTTATGGCAACTGCGAACTGTTGGCTTGGATCAAGATCCAAAAATTCACCGGGGGGTCTTGGAGGACGAAGTTATCCTGACGGTCTATCCTTAGTTGCGTCTTTGTTTCGTCTCCGAGTCCTTAAGCCCAAAACAATAAACTTGAGAACTGTGGTCCACGACGTAAATCCGACCGTTGGCCAAGGCCAAACCGCTGAAATGGGCCCAATCATCGATGGCCGTACCGCTCTCAAAGAGGACCTTGCCCGTTTTTGCGTCGAGAACATAAAGAATAACGTGATGGGTGTTAGCCTTTCTCTCAGCATCGGTCAGCAGCGTGTAGTCCTCTCCTTTGGTCTGCTGAACATTCTCGCCGTTGGATAAAGCCAGTACCACTCCATTGGTAATGACAACCGGTTCGGGAACTCTAAAATCTCCCGAAATCCAGACCGGTTCGAGAACAGGTCTTCTTGTGGTCCCGTTGGTGGCCACCTTAAAAGCCATGATGCTCCCATTGGGATTCGGTCCGTTGGTCTTGGGAAACTTGGGAGCATGTTGGGAGACAGGTCCCCAGATCGGCACGTAAACCCAGGTCTGTCCCTGGTCATCCTTCCATGCCGAGAGGCCTCCCCAAACCCCCTTCCCTTGAAAAGTATCTTCATCGTTGGCCAGACGCGGCGTGATGTATAAGGGAGTCTGATGGTCCTTACCTCCGAGCGACTCGGCATCCATCAGATAGACAACTCCTTCTTTAGCGCCGACAGCAAGCAGGTTGTAATCTTTGTCCGCAAACCACACCGGACTGGTAGCGCCCAAGTCCCAGTCAGCTTCATTGATCTCCTCCCAATTGACCGGCGTGTAATAGTCGACAACTTTCAGATGG
Organism: uncultured Acidimicrobiia bacterium; assembly: GCA_963752385.1. Taxonomy (GTDB): domain Bacteria; phylum Acidobacteriota; class Terriglobia; order Versatilivoradales; family Versatilivoraceae; genus CAVVYL01. The sequence goes on from CAVVYL010000048.1 coordinate 111,822, forward strand.
GGTAGGGAAGCGGCAATGATCGAACTACCCCATCGTCCTCTTGAGGGATCGTAGGGGCCATCCCCGACTGCGACATAAATGCGATTGTCTTTGCCGATCACCGGCCCTCCGCGACCCCAGATTCCCGACGGCCCGCCTTTGAGTCCATCGGAAACCAGCAAGTTTCGGACGACCGGACGGAGCGGATCCTTCACCTCCATGGCATAAATCCCAGACTGGGCGCCACCACAATTCTGAGATAACGTGGTGTAAATGACCTCCTCGTGAAGATTCAGGCTCCAGTTCTTTGAGAATGGAGGAACGAACTGAATGGGTCCGAATCGGATTCGGCCCGTGCCCAGATCCAAGCCATAGAGTCTTCCATCCATGGCAATGGCATAGATAATTCCCTTGTCTTTGTCGATCGTCGGCGTTGCATTAATACCTTGAGGACAAAGCCAAGAGTCTTCCTCTTTAGCAGCCACATGGGTGTCAAATGTCTTGCTCCAAATGATCTTCCCGCTTTCAGCATCCAGGGCGAAGAGATGGTTCGAGCTCGCCGCTACGTACACGAGCGTCTTGATTCCCTGCGCCGTGATGACATCACCCGCGACCGTAGGAGCGGTCAAGGCCGTAAGCGATTTGGGCGCATTGTTGACCTTTACCTTCCACTTCAGCTCTAGTCCCCCTACGTTCTTAACGGTGAGTATTCTTTCATTGAAAGGAGATCCGGAACGTTGTGGGTCAGAACCAAACGTCACCCAATCGGCCGCGTAAAGAGAAACCGACAGACACAGCCAGGTTATACAGACTTGCCTAGATAGAGAAAGCAGCTTTGCCATCAGAACGAAAATCTGAGCCCCAACTGTATTAGTCTTCTCCCCCTTTTCTTAATCGGCCTGCCGAAGTTTTCGATCGAGTCGGGAGTGAGCGCACCGTTGTCAAAGTTCAGTGCGTAGCCTGGGTCTCCTTCCTCGAAGACCCACAGAGGATGGTTGACAAAGTTGAACATGGAGAACCGGAACTGGAGTTTTCGGTTCTCCTTGCCGAGCGGAAAGTTTTTGAAGAGGGAAAGGTCGTGGTTCTGGAAGGCTGGTCTTCTCAGGTACGGAAACTGGTAGTTGCCGTTCTGTCCCGGCGACGGTGACGCGAAGCAGTTGGGATTGGCATACTGGTCCTGGTCCCGGCCGTTGCGTGGATCGCAGGTGAGGAGAGGCTGCAGGCTGGTATCCGGCGTTCCAGCCACGAAAATGGCGCCGAGGTCGCCACCCATGGGCTGGCCATTGGCCATGGTACCGTTGATTTGGAAAGTGCCTGCAAAATGCCCAAATTGCTGGAGCGGGCTGCCGCTCTGGAGCTGCGTGATGCCGGAAACCTGCCAGCCGTTGAGCACCTGGCCTAGAAACGGGTTGCGCACGGCATTGGGCAGCAGGAGGTTGTAGGCAAAACTCAACCTGTGGGTCCGATCATAGTCGAGCGGGCCATAGCTGCGTCCCCGCATATCGAACGGATCCACGCCGCCTACCTGGGTAGCGCCAGCGATCCCCAGCGCCTTGCTGAAGGTGTAAGCGGCGGAGTAATTGAAGCGCCCGGTCCAGCGGTTGGCGGTAAGCTGAAATGAGTGGTAGTTCTGGTTAAGTTCGTGCTTGCGCAGACTAATTTCGGAATAGTTCTGGTAGGGACGGAGACTGTTGGCCAGACCTTCAAGATCCTCCACCTCGTCCAATGGGTAGGCCAGCATCGCTCCCTCTGGAACCGCGTTGATGCTGCCTACTTGGGAGTTCAACTGGTTCCGACCAGAGGTGCCCACGTAGGAAGCCTCCAAGATCGTCTGGCCGGGAAGTCGGTGCGATAGGGTCAAGCTCCAGGAGTAGGTGGTCGGCACGTGGTCGTCGTAGGGGTCCAGCACCTGATTGAGTGTTGGCGTCGGCACGTTGGCCTGCGGGTCGATTTGATCGATTTCGGAGAGGAGCATCCCGCAGCAAAGGCTGACATTGCGCTGCAACGGCGGGTTGGCGTGAGTGTTCTCCTGCAGGACCCCGGCATCGCGGTAAAGAAAGGAGCCCGCTCCACCGCGGATGACGGTGTTACCCTTGCCGGTCAGGTCATAGGCAAAGCCGATCCGTGGCCCGACGCGCAGGAAAGGCGTCCGGAAGATGGACCTGGGAACGTCATCGCCCCTGTAAGGCGCGACCAGGCCCGAGTAAGCGTCGATAGGGGCAGTGGGATCATACTTGTTCGGATCGAACCCAGCCAGCCAGCCGTGCGTCTCGTACATAAAGCCCAAGTGATAGAAGCGGGCGCCTAGTTCCCAGGTCAGCCGGGGAGTGGCCTTCCAACTGTCCTGGACGTAGAAGGAGAATTCGCGCCAGCGCTTCCGGCCCACTGGGTTCGGCGTAGTCTCCGAGTATTCGGCGATGCGCCCTAGCAGCAGGTCCGCCCAGCCGTTGCCGGTGGAGTTACCGCCCCAGTTGCCGAGTGTTAAGTCGCCCATGTCGCTATTGAAGCTGGCGCCGTTGTTGGTGGTGAACTGGAAATAGCCGCCGAGTTTTAGCGTGTGCTTGCCTTGAACCTTGGTGAAGTTATCGGCAGCGCTGATGATCGTCCTGTCGCCAAACATAACAGGGTCGAATCCACCTGCCTGAATCATGTCCGCTACCCCGCCGCCCCAGTCGGTGACGTTGGGAACGAGGTCCTGGTTGTTCTTGAACACCCCCTGGTAAGGATAGCCCAGCGCCTGCCGCGACACCTTCATGCGATCCTCCAGCTCTTGCGGCTGAACCAAGAAAGTGGCCGCGAACACCACCTCGTTGGTCGTGGTCGGGTTGAACACATTAACCAGGCTAGTGGAAGTGGAGTACGAGCGGTTCTGGCCGATAACCGGGGTCGGGTAGGGCACCGCGGTCGGTTGCGCCCACCACAAATGGTAGGGCGAGGGTTGTTTCTCGCCCTCGTGGTTAAACACTGTGTAGAGCTTGGTGTTATCAGAGATGTGGTAATCAAGGCGGAAACGCTGCTGATTGCGATGCTGCGGGTTCAAGATGCTGGAAACGAAGTTGAAGCCGTTGTTTTGAGCTGGATCAAGGTTCGGCAGCGGGTATTGGTTCAGCAAGATCTCGCCGCCTTTATCGAAGAAGGCCGGGTTGATCCTCCCTCCGCTGAGTATTCCCGAGGTCAATGGAGGTCCGATCCCGTTCGCCTCCCCACCCTCCTCGTCGCTCAAGGGCTGGGTATTAACGTCATAGCCGTTCAAAGAGTTGATGTAGGCCACGTCACTGAAATCGCCACGCCGCATGGCCTCCGTGGGCACCGTGGTCGGGATGACATCCAGGGCCACGTTTTGTCGCATCCATTCAGCGCCGAAGAAGAAAAATAGCTTGTCACGGCCTTTAGTGAGCGGGCCGCCGATGTTGAAGCCGGGATAGTAAAAGGTGTCCTTGGGCTTGGCGGTGCCGGTGCGGTTGACCAGCCAGTCCGTGGCATTGAGCTTGTTGTGGCGCAGGTTGAAGTAAGCATCGCCATGAAACGCCGAGCTTCCCGACTTGGTGACGCTCTGGAAAACGACCGGTCCCTTGGCATTCTCGGCGCTGAAGTTGGCTGTTTGGACTTTCACTTCCTGCACCATTTCCACGTTGGGCGTCACCATTAAACTGTCGTGGGAGAATGGATCGATGACGTTGGCACCATCGGAGACGACGTCGAGCGAGTCCCCGCGAGTGCCCGCTACGTTGTAAGAGCCAACACCGCCGCCGAACATGGTGACTTCGCCCGTGTCTCCGCCACTATTCACCACCCCAGGCAGAATCTTCAGCAACTCTACGGCATTGCGACCGACAATCGAAAGGTTCTGAATCTGCTTGGCGGTAATGACTTCAGATTTCTCACCGCTGTCTAACGGGATGACAGCCTCTGGGGATGCCTGCACAGTGACCTGTTCTGTGACTGCTCCCACCTTCAAGGCAATGTCTCGCAGGTTGACTCGGTCTCCGGGGTGAATCACGACCCCAGTTCGTTGCCATTTGACCAAACCGGTCGACTCGATGGTGACCGTATAGGTCCCCGCGGGAATGGCCGTGATGCTGAAGAATCCTTGAGTGTTGGACACGGTGCGCCGAAGGGCTCCGCTTGCTTCGTCTTGCAGAAGGACTGTCGCGCCTGGGACAATGGCCTGCGATTGATCAACCACTGTGCCGGTGACAGTCCCGGGCAGTCCCTGGCCGTAGCCGGTTTGCAACCCGGCCCACAATGACAGCCCGAGAGTCAGCCACAACAGTCCCCACCGACTTAGCTTCATTGTCGGTTTGAAACCCAGGATATCGGTATTGTTAGTCTTCATGGACTTATACCTCCTTGTTCCACTCGCTAAACGAGGTGGCCCACTCAATCCCTGTTTGACAAGCTCAGGCCCCTGAGCTCGCCAGACCAGAGGGCTGAACCGTTGCCCACACATCCTGCAGAGGTTCGAGGCGTTAGATCCGTTCCATCACAAAATCAACGCACCGTTTGACGTCTGCCCGCAGATGGGGCCCTTCTTTCTCGTACTCGATGGCAACCAGACCTGCATAGCCTTCCTTTACTATTGTCTTCAATACCTCATCGGTTTTGCCTTTGCCGGTGCCGAAGATGACGTTCTGGTCATCTCCGGGGGCTTCGATATCTTTCAGATGCATCACACGAATTCGATCTTTGAGTTTTAAAAATGCGTCAATCGGATCGTAACCGCAAGACACCATATGGCCGGTATCCAAAGTAGCGCCCACGTGGGTAGAAGTTTTAGAGAGAGCCGCGAGGATATCTGCTGGGCTCTGATACTCAAATTTGCGGTTTTCGAACCAATGATTATGGATCCCAAAATACAGACCATTTTTCTGGAAGGTCTCATCCACAGTCTTAAGAATATTGCCAGAAGCGCTTCCTGACAGGTGCTTGACTTCAAGCATCTTCGCCATTTCCACGACGCTTTGGACTTCATCGGGCTTCTTGAGATCCCCGCAGTACCAGGAAATCAAGTTGATACCTCCGCCCTTAAGAAGCCCCGCCAGGCCAGGAAAGTCTTCCCGTTTGGCTTGAGGCAGCATGAATTGAGGATGTGAAAGTTCGATGTATTCTACTTTCATTTGTTTCAACCAGCTCACCATTTCCGCAGGAGTGAGGGAGCGAAAGGTATAAGTCCCAATCCCTAATTTGAACTTGGCCTTGGATGAGGCAATCGGGAGAGGCAACGATTCTAACTTTGTTTCAAAAGGGCAGAACCGGCTCGCAACTGCCAGAGCCAGTATGTTTCTGGTGAAGGTACGACGCGTCCTATCCATGCAGATTCTCCTTGGCAAGAGACTACAAGTTAGTGGCTGAGGGCAAGGCTGTTGAAGATGGAACGGTGGTGGTTCTGGAACACGGATCGTTGCTGTACAAAGACTGGTGCATACCATTTCTGCCGGATGAAGGTGCGGCAAATCAGTTGGGATTCGCGTATGTCTATCCGCGAAACCGGGCTGGACATTGTTATCCAGGCCCTTGCGAGGATCGCACCTCAAAAGGAGGCACTCGCGATAGGCGCCACCATCCGGCGATGCCGGCTATAAACGGGAATCCTGTTCAGTTATTCCGCTTGAATTATCGCAGCCCGCGATGCATTACCTCCCAGGGGAGGCCTGCAGTCGTGCTGTTAGTTCCTGGACTAGTTTAGAAAATGTCTTCCTTTATGCGGACAGCATAATGGTCGACTGAAATGATGTCAACAAATTTTGAGGACACTTGTGCCAATGGATGTTTCATCTGAACCGGTGATCCAGAAGGAGATTCTGAGGGACAAGATCCTGGAGGTTCTCAGAGGCTGGATCCTGCATTCGAGTTCTGCCTGCGACTCCCGCCTATGACTTCTGACATCGTCGTCACAGGCTTGCTCGGCGAGGGGGAGGGGCAGCGGGCGTGAATCGCGCATCCCTCAGCTACGGATGCAAAGAGGCGTAGTAACCCTTGCGATGCTTGACTCTGCCTTCAAAGTCCTTCTGAATGACCCGAACCGTGATGGTTCGGTAGGTTTCTTCCTCGGTCAGACCATGCGGGACGTAACCCAAAACATACTGATTACGAGCTGCTTGTGAAACCCTCTGGTATGCTTCGCTGAAAGCTCTCGTTTTCCACGGATAGAACACTTCTCCACCCGTCGGCTCAGCGTACTTTTTCAGCGGATCAACCTTCCGGAAAAGAAACGAGTTCCCTTGACCTATCCCGTAAACCACAATGCCGTTCTTCAGGAGGACCTTCTTGGTTTCTGGATAGGCCGCTCTTTCTGCAGGAGAACTTATGCCATTGGAGACTACGAAAATGACCTTCCGCCGATTCCTGGCTCTTCGCTGCAAGTCATAAGCTGCGGTCAGAATAGCGTTGTCCAGGAAAGTAGTATTGAGCTTCGGAGCATAAGCGAGCGTGGTCGGAACAGTGATTCGAGCTGGGACGAATCCAATCTTCGCAATCGGTTTCAGCAGCGCTTCTTTCTTGTCAGTAAAATCCTGGATCTTCTTCGTGCTTTCTAAGAACTCATACAATGCCATCTCGTCAAAGCTGCTAAAGGATTCCACCAGCGAGAGCATATTTTGTCTAAAGACGCCTTGAGCTCGGGCTTCGATCGTTCGATCAATCAAGAACGCCACAGAGAGAGGAGAAGGTTCGACTGAGAAATAGCTCAGCTTCTGAACAACTCCATCCTCGAATATCTCGAAGTCTCCTTGTCCGAGACCCGAAACCAGCTTTCCCTCTTTGTCTTCCACCGTCACTGGAACGACAACCAGATCGACAGGAACCTTGAGGTCATGGGTCCGATCCTCCTGAGCCCCTATTTTCTGGGCAGACAGCCACGATCCAAGCGCCAGGGCCGGGACGAGAACAACTAAGGAGTTAAGAGTTCTGGACATCTTCAATATTCAAGTGCTAGCACGAGAGCAACTCGACTGCGACTTGTCACTACCCCTAACTACGAACACAATCCGAACCACTGCTCACTCACTCGCCACCCATCACCTGGCACTGCTTCTATTCGTATCGCAGAGCAACGATGGGATCGACCTTGGTCGCGCGCCGGGCAGGGAAGTAGCAAGCCAGCAGAGCGACAGCGCCCAACGCAACTGCTGCTCCAGTTAAAGTGATGGGGTCATGGGCCGTAATCCCATAAAGTTGTCCAGCGAGGAAGCGTGTGAATGCGAGAGCGATTGCCAAGCCCGCGAGCAGTCCCGTCAGGATTAGCCTGGCGCCCTGTCTCATGACGAGAGCCAGCACACTGCTTGTCGCGCGCCGAGTGCCATCCTTAAGCCGATCTCCTGGGTCCGCTGGCTGACTGAGTAGGCTATGACTCCGTAGATCCCAATCAGTGCCAGCGTGAAGGCCAAAGCTGCGAACGTCCCCAAGAGAACCAGGTTCGTGCGACGCGGCAATAGTGAATTCTTAAGTCGTTCCTCCAGAGTCGCAGCATTATAGATGGCCAGACCTTTGTCGAGTGAGATCACCTGCTTCTGAATCGACGTCAGTAAACTCTTCGGACCGAGATTCGAGCGAATCACGAGAGTCATTAATGGGTAGGGGTCTTGCCGGTAGGGAACAAAAATCTCGGGCGACGGAGCGGCATGGAGCCCTTCATGTCTCACATCCCGGACGATGCCAACGATTTCAGTCGGCGTCGGCCTTCCAAGGTAGACACGCTTGCCAAGAACAGTGCTCTCAGGATGATAGGTTTGCGCGAATGATTGGTTAACAATGGCAACGGGCACTTGACCGTTATCGAAGTCTGTGAATCCTCGGCCCGATATCAACGGAATACCCATTGCCCGGAAACAACCCGGACTGACCCTCCTCAACGGAACGAGCGGTACCTGACCGGCGGGAGGAAGCGGTTCGCCTTCAAACTGAACGCTCACCCGTGAGAAGAAACCCATCAAGGGAAGGTCACTCGTGGCTTCTGCGAACTCAATGGCTGGAATCTGACCAATCTTCGTCAACAGTTGCTGAAAAAACCTGGCAATGTCTGCAGGGTCTGAATAGGTAGCGTCCGGCAGCTCGATCTGTGCAGTAAAGATGTTGCTTGTTCTGAAGCCTGGATCGACATCTATGAGCCGCATGAAACTTCGGATCAGCAATCCCCAGCCCACCAACAGCACCAAGGTCAAAGCTATTTCTGAAATGACCAACAATCCGCGAACTCGATGATGACGCTGGCCTCCCGTGAAACGGCTGCCTGCGTGTTTCAGGGTGTCGTTCAGGTCGACCTTTGAAATGAGGAGCGCAGGAGCTAGAGCTGACAGAACTCCTGCCACCACCGCAATGCCGGCAGCGAAGGTTAGAACCCGCCAGTCGAGAACGATCCGGTCTATGAACAAGCCATAGGTGAGTCCCAAAGCATCGGTTGAGATCGCTCGGAAGACACTCATACTCCCGTTGGCGAGCAGAAGGCCAAGTCCGCCGCCAATTCCCGCGAGGAGAACGCTTTCAACAGTCAGTTGGCGCACCAATCGGGCGCGGCTGGCCCCGAGGGCCGCTCTGACTGCAATTTCTCTTTGCCTGGAGACTGCGCGCGGACAATTGCAGGTTGGCAACATTCGAGCATGCAATCAATAGAACAAACCCCACTGCGACTGCCAGGAACAACAGAGCTGGTTGAACATCCCCGAGAAGCTTTTGGTGCAGCGGCATGATCCTGATTTGCATTGCGGACCGAATAAGCGCTTGGCCACGTGGGTAGCCAGCCGTCAATCGCGTGCTGATCCCTGATAGATCCGACACGGCCTGCTCTCGGGAAACACCCGGCTTCAGTCTGCCGATGACCTTCAGGAGATAGAGAGTTCGTTCATCCCAGATGCTGTCCGAAGGCAACCCGATTGGCGTGAACACCTCTGCTTGAGCCTCCGCGGGAAACCGAAAACTTGCGGGCAGCACTCCCACCATCGTAAAAGGTCTGCCATCCAGGATGACGGGTTTCCCGATCGCCGCGGGATCGGCACCAAAGCGACGCTTCCAGAGAGCATGGCTCAGCATGGCTACGGGTTCGCCCCCAGGGCGGTCCTCTTCGGGAAGAAATGCCCGGCCCAGAGATGGGCGGATGTCCAAAAGCGAAAAGAGATTGGCAGAAACCGAAGCGTTGGGGACTCGTTCGGGATCTCCACGGCCGGGTATCACCAGGTTGACGAATGGCGAGAATCCACTGCCGTAGGCCGCTAACTCCTCGAAAACCTGGCTTTGCTGCCGCCAACCGACGAAGTCCGGAGCGAGCACGTACGAAGCCTTTGATCTCGGATAGAATTCGGTGATCCACAAAAGCCGGTCAGCTGCCTTAAAAGGTAGAGGTCGCAGCACGACGGCGTTCACCACCGTGAAGATCGATGTGTTCACGCCAATTCCCAGGCCGAGCGTCAAGCACCGCTACGGCGGTGAAGCCGGGATTCTTGGCGAGCATCCGCAAGCCGAATCTCACATCCTGGCAAAACTCTTCAATCCATCGGGCTCTTCGCATGTCCCGACATGCCTCCTTGATCTGATCGACACCACCGAATCCCCGCAATGCGGCGTAGCGAGCTTCTTCGGATGTCATCCCAGTCGCCGAGGTTCTTCTCGACCTCCTTTTCCAGGTGGAAGCGCAGCTCCTCGGCAAGGTCGGCATCCCTTCGACTTCTGCGGAACAGGGCTTTGACGCCGGAAAGGAATCTTGTCAGCGACACAGGTTACTCGCTATGACTTGCCACTCATCACTCGTCGCTGCCTCATTCACTCGCCACCCATCAAAATGATACTGCTTCTATTCGTATCGCAGAGCAACGATGGGATCGACCTTGGCCGCGCGCCGGGCAGGGAAGTAGCAGGCCAACAGCGCTACAGCGCCCAACGCAACTGCTGCTCCAGTTAAAGTGATGGGGTCATGGGCCGTAATCCCATAAAGTTGTCCGGCGAGGAAGCGTGTGAATGCGAGAGCGATTGCCAAGCCAGCGAGCAGTCCCGTCAAGATTAGCCTGGCGCCCTGTCTCATGACGAGAGCCAGCACACTGCTTTGTCGCGCACCGAGTGCCATCCTTTAACGCCTTAGCTCTGGCAGGAAGTCGCTTCCACCTCTTGTTCTGTACCAATCATCGTAGGCCTTTTTTATACTGTTAATTTGGCCGGACCAAAAGACTGGCTAGAGATCCCGTCACTTTCAACTGGATCAAAAATCAACACGTGACATCTCAAAGCAGTTGCTTGCACGAATTCAAAATTCCCAGGCCGACGGGTTCGAAATGGGCTTGACAGCAAGACCCCGTCGAATAGCATTGGCCCAACCAATATCATGAAAGACCGAATCTCGGAAGGAGGCTATATGACGGCGACAGGGAGGATTATGGTGAGTTTTCTTTGGCTACTGTTGATGCCGGCTGTCTTGGCTTATGGTCAGAGTGCCACAGGAGCCATCAACGGAACGGTCACGGACAGCACCGGTGGGCTCGTAGCCGGAGTGACCTTAACGTTGACCAACCAGGCTACCGGCATTGGAAGCTCGACAGTTTCTAATGCCAGAGGATTCTACACCTTTATTAACGTCCAGCCGGGCTCGTACACCCTTAGGGCAGAAATGTCAGGTTTCAAAACGGCCCGCTTACCTGCCTTTGAGCTGAGTGTGAACCAGACAATGACCCAAGATCTTACCCTGGCCGTGGGAGAAATTACTGAGATCATGGATGTAAAATCGGAAGCGCCCTTGCTTCAGGCTTCGACTTCGGAACTGGGCACGGTGATCCAGGAGGAAGCCATTCAAAGGTTGCCCTTGAACGGCCGCAATTTTACCCAGTTAATATTGCTGACCCCGGGTGTCAGTCCTGTGAACAGTGCCCAGGAATGGGGGGCCACTGCGGCTCTTCCCGGTTCTACCTGGATTAAGCCGTCGGTCAACGGACAATGGAACCGCAGCAACCTGTATCTCATGGACGGGGTGATCAACACCGAAAACTTGACGAACGGATACAGTGTCCTGCCGAGTCTCGATGCGGTTCAGGAGTTTAAGGTGCAGTCGCACAACGATAAGAGCGAATATGGCATGGTCATGGGTAGCAACGTCAACCTGGTGACGAAATCCGGCACCAACAAGGTACATGGTTCTGTGTTTGAGTTTTTGCGCAACGAGGTTTTCAATGCGCGTAATCCATTTACTGACGTCGTGCTGGATGAAGGCACTGGCAGGTTCGAAGGTCCCGCCAAGTTTCGTCAAAATCAGTTTGGCGCCACTGTGGGCGGACCGGTTTACATTCCCAAGCTTTATGACGGAAGAGACAAGACGTTCTTTTTCTTCAGCTATGATGGCTGGCGCTACCGCCAGGCCCGTCAGGAGCTCTATCGCGTCCCGGTTCCCAAGGAACTGTCAGGGGATTTCTCAGATTGGGAGCAGCAGATTTACGACCCCGCGACCACAAGAGAGGACCCTGATAATCCAGAGCAGCTCATTCGTGATCCCTTTCCGAACAATGTGATCCGGGCCGACCGCCTCTCGCCCATGATGGTCAATTCAATTCGCGCCTTTTATGATTCACCGAATGCGTCGTTAGGCTACGACAACGTCATTAACAACCGAGCGGCTCGAAATGATGCCAACGGTTTTCAGGTCAGAATAGATCATCAGCTTGGCGCTAAGTCCACTCTGTTCGCTCGTTACAGTGATTTCCGCCAGAACGATCTCGACCCCATAACTTTGCAAAACGGCGCAACGGGCGAAAGGAGGCGACAGCAGGCAGCTCTGGGATGGAACCAAATTTTTACTCCCACCACTATACTGAACACGAGGGCCGCCTTTACTACGGCGCCGTGGATTTTGAGTCCCGAAAATCCCTTCTCGACAGAAGAGCTGACGCAATTGGGCTGGTTGACCGCTCCTCGATTTGGCCAGGTCATCTTGGAGATCGAGGGAATGGGACCGAGCGGAATTCCAGGAGATCCTGACGGCCTTACGATTCAAGACCAGATCCAGCTTTCTCAGGACTTCAGTTGGCTTAAGGGTAATCATCAGCTCAAGTTCGGCTGGTTTGGGCTTCGGCAGTTTTGGGGCGGCAGCAACCCGTTTCAAGCCACGTTTTTCGGCCCAGATCAGACATCGGATCCCACGCAGTCTGGGGATATCTTGTCGGGGATTGGTCTCGCGTCGGCACTGCTTGGCTTACCCTCGGGATTTGAGGGTCTGTTTGAACAGTTTGGCCACCGGTGGTACACGTGGTCGTTCTATGGGCAGGACGAGTGGAAGATAACCCCCAAGTTGACGTTGAACTTCGGGCTGCGTTACGAGTTTGACAACCCGACGAAATATTTCAAACCTGCCCCATCCAGTTTCGACCTGAGGACCGGCAATTTTCTGATTGGTGGCGGAGAATTGCCGCCTCCTTGTTCAACCGTTGGGGTTGCGCCCTGTATTCCCGGGGACGGGACGTTGGCCAGCATTCCAGGAGGCGAACACATTCGTCTGGCCGACCGTCCCAATATCAGGGTTCCTGACCGTAACAATTTTGGGCCACGATTGGGCTTGGCCTGGCAGTTTGCTCCCAAGACGGTGCTTAGGGCAGGAGCCGGGTTGGCTTACGACGTTTTTGCGGGTGTTAATCAACAAAGCAACAATATTCAAGGGAGATGGCCAGGTGTCGCATTCTTCGGCCGGGAGCTCAACGACCTGGGCGAACCTCTCACACCCATTGAAGCAGTTGTAGCTGGGAGAAACGATCCTCTGCCAGATGACTTCCCCTGGTTTGATACTGCGGTTAATTTTGATCCTAGAAAGAGGACACCTTATTCGGCCCAGTACCACCTGGAGTTTCAGCATGAGTTCACAGGGAACCTCCTGGCCTCCGTGGCTTATGTGGGCAGCGTCAATCGCCGGACAGATCTCAGCTACCCCATCAACGCGGCCTTAACGCCCGGACCCGGGACGTCAGAAGAAGTTGACGGGCGCCGCCCTTTCCCGTATATGCCCTATGCGGCTTACGGTTACGGAACGGATTCCGGCCGCAGCAGTCATAACGCGTTGCAGTTTCATCTGAACCGCCGCTTCGCGGAAGGCACGATGTTATTAATGAACTACACCTGGTCGAAGACCATCGACAACGGTTCCAGTGGTTGGTTCGGTTCTGAAAACGGTCCGGCCGGAGATTCGGCGGTCCAAAATCCCTTCGATTTTCGATCCAATCGCAGTGTGGCAGCCTACGATGTGCCCCATAATTTCTGGGTGAGCGCGATTTGGGAACTTCCTTTCGGTAAAGGCAAAAAGTGGCTGCAGAGTGGACCATTGTCGGGGGCGTTCGGCAACTGGCGGTTAGACTTAATCCAGTCCATCCGCTCCGGCCAGCCATGGAATCCTCAGATCCCTGGTGACCTCGCGAACGTGGGGAGAGACGATGATTATTTGCGGCCTGACCTCATGGGTAACCCCAATCCAGCTAAGCGCACGACGGAGCGCTGGGTCAACCCGGAGGCTTTCAGTATTCCACAATTCTCTTACGGGAATGTCGGGCGGAACTCCTTTAGAAGCGAGGCTGTCTACAGCACTGACTTGGCACTAGCCAAGGAATTCCTTCTGTCGGAGACGATGAGGCTTGAGTTCCGGGCTGAGGCGTTCAACTTATTTAATGTCATGAACTATGGGATACCTGAGCTGACTCTCGGCGAGTCCAACTTTGGTGCAATCACAAGCCTTGCTGATAATCAGTACCCGAGACAGTTCCAGTTTGGACTGAGACTTTCCTTTTGAGTATGTTAATGCTTATCGGATACGAGACTCAGGGCCTCTATGCCACTATTCTTTACCTTCTCGGTTTAGATCACGAGAAGCTAGCCTATCTGTATGGCCGGAGGGACAATTGCTATGGACTACAGGATCCTCGGCAAGACAGGCCTGACGGTATCGGTTTTGAGCTTCGGTGGTTCGTCTCTGGGAGGGGTGTTCCGTGAAGTAGACGAAGCAGAAGCGATCCGAACTGTTCATACGGCCCTTGATCTCGGCCTCAATTTGATTGACGTTTCCCCGATACCCTCACTGTAACGGCCCTTCAGACCTCCAATCGGTTTATCACTGGTTGCCACGCCCTCACGGGTGTCTACTCCCTCTCCGCTCTTCGAGCCTCCCTTGATGTCCACTGTAAGATTCAGGTATCTCGCCGTAGTTGCGAACAACAGTGCCTAGCCAGCTTGTTTCGAATCCGTTCGCTCAGAAGCAAGGCTCTAGTCTTTCCGTAAGTCTTTCGGCTTGGTTGGGAGCAGGGGACATTAGCTGGCTCTTCGACCGGACGGGGCAACGGGAGGGAGGAATTTATCGTCGGTTTCGGGGTTTAGCCAACGGATGGAGCACAGAGTTTGAAAGAGGAGAGACCGAGGGATTCGATGAGAACGGAGAGAGGTCTGCCACGACCACAAAGCCAGACGCGAGCACTTCCAGTTGAGCGCGAGATATGGACTCAGCGAATGGCGGTTATCGAGGGGAGCAAGGAGGCGCTGACCCGGCAGTCGAAGAAGCGCCTCCGTCTGAGTATCTGCACGTTGCTGGCGGAGGCCGGCTCTCGCCAGACCGCTTTAGACGGGCTCCGGCGAGGGAGCCGACCCCCTGAGCGCCGCCTCAAAGCTGCGTGAGCCGGCGCAGTCTACTTGTTGGCTGAACTGGTAGAGACTTTGTGATGTGCAGGATAGAGAATGACGCCGTAGCCCAGTCCTTGCCATCCTTTTCCGTATACTTCACTGTGGCTTGCATACCGGACGTGATAACGGAAGGTTGAACGGTCTGATGGGCTTGCTTGATGAGCGTCTTGTCGTCGAAGTTGAACGTTAACGATTTCTGCCCTTCCATGTAGAGTCAGGGTCTTGGCGCTCAGATCCACCGCGCTTACTTCACCTTTCGCCACCTTATGGTTTGTCTTGTGGCTTGCTTTGCTAGGGTTTCCGGCACCCTCAGCAGACTGTTGTCCTCCAAACGACACTGCTGGCAAGGATAGCGCCAGACCCAGAGCTGCTACCATCGATAACTTGTTCCTCATAATATCTGCCTCCTTTTTTTTTGAGAGAACCCTCTCTTCAAAACAATGTGCAACTGGCTCACCAAATCTCATGCATCGATAGCCTTCTCATCGTTGCGGTCACGTCCCTGCGCTTCAAGAAGACGATCCTTGCCCCATTCCACGTAATTGTCGAGCGACTTCACCTGGCCCAACAAAGTGCCTATTTAGTCGAGAATCACCGGTGGTCATTTGCCAGGATCTTTGACCGGGCGGGGGGAATGTCCCGACATTTTGGGAATTTCTCAAGTTTTTAGGAACCACGACCGAAGCACACGGTTAGGCTAAAAATCGTTAGCTCTTCTCCTCGATGGCAGCCAGACCATGTCCCGTGACGATCCCCAGGGGCACACATCATCAACTCTGCCGCGGGGCCACCAACGGCGAGGGGTTGCGCTCGATGGGCGTTCGAGCATTGGCGCTAGCACGCCATTCAGTTGGATCTCGAGGCTAGGTTCCGGGCACATAGACATGAATGGGAGCAATTACACCCTCCGTACGCCATCCAAAGTTGAAATAGGAATAGAGGCAAACTCGTCCGACAGTCCCAATATTTCGCCGACTTCACACGAGGTTGGGAAACGGTTCGAGCTCAACTGTAAACTGACCAGGGCGCGTGAACCGTGGAAGTTGCCTGTGCCGGACGTTAGCCGTTTTCGCTTCCTATCCGTTAGTAATTGGTGGGGTGATCTGCTACCTGAGGGATTGGCAGGTCGCAATCACCAGGCCAAGTAGGCCTTCTGCCAGCATCCAGAAAGGATTGAGTTATGAAGAGCAAACACATTTTGATGACACTGCTGCTACGATACCGACACCATCGACCTCAACAAGGCGGACAAAACCATCGACAAAGGTGTCGAGAATCTGGTTAAGCGTTTCGTTAAGGAAGCCCATAAGGAGCAGAAGTAGCGGAGTCTATCGGAGATTGTCTTTGACCAAGAAGCTTCGGAGGAAGCCTTGGTAGCACAGACCTGCGTTTCGTGCAGGTCTGCGGCCCTCGGAAGAACGAGGGTGCAGGACCTGAACGGCAAAAGCCGCAAAGGCCTGAGAAGCGGCGTCTGCGCTATAGAAACTCGTTGCTCATACTCGGCTTGAGCAGCAGCATTGAAGGCCAAACCCTCACCCACGGTAACGCGACGCCAAGGACGGGAACGACGACAAGGACGAGCAAAGGGTTTCTCGCACTCCATTGGGACAAAGGCCCATCTGGTTTTGTGGAAGCCCTGAGCTGCGGCTGGCGGCACCAGGCGTCGAGGAGAGTGTGGTGAAACAGGTTCCATTCCGTCCAGACCTGGAGAAGTCTGGCAAACCGGCAGCTCAAGGCTGCCCCCACGTTTGTTTTGACACGGAATCGCAGAAGCTGGGACTTTCCCAAAATAATGGGAGAATCCGTTCGAATATACCTGCCAAGAATTCCCCTAGCCCACAACTACAAGCCTGCCAGTCAACTAGAGAAAGTACATCAGAGTGCCTGGAGCGGTGGTGCGTGTGCTCCTTTCAACGACGAAAGAAGGCCTTCCCGGTCGACGAACCTACATATCGCGGAGCCCGGGGTGAGTGTTCAAAAATAGATGCCAGCGGCCTGCACGCTCAAGACTCGCAGCGCGGATGGTGTACGTCTCGGTGGGTGATGACAATTGCTGGCTGCTGGGTGTTGTTCTAAGATTAAGAACAGGTTTGGAAGAATTCGTCACAGGTCGATGAAAGTCAGCTTTGCTCATGATCGTGGCTCACGGCCCTCCTCTTTTGAAAAAGCCTTCTTCCTCTAGTCACTTGCCTGATGCTCTCCCTGGCCTCAAGTCGTAACCTCGCTGCTCGAGGACTGGAGGACGGGCAGCCGGTGATTCGCAACTACCTGCCAGCTGAGTATCAGGCGTACGATCAGAGCACGGCGGCTGTTCAGGACTCTCACGGCCTTGTCTATTTTGGGAATCGGGATCTAGTTCTGGAATATGACGGAGAAAATTGGAGGAAGATTCCAGTCCCTAACGCTGCCTATGTTCAAGCTCTTGCGATTGACAGCAACGATGTAATCTATGTCGGCGGTGTGAACGAACTGGGCTACGTTCAGACTGAAGCTAGAGGTGAACGACGATTTGTTTCACTGCTTCGCCATCTGCCAGCTGAGGATCAAGACTTTCAAGATGTCTTTGCAGTCCATTCCACATTGGAAGGAATCTACTTCACAGCCAGCCAACACCTCTTTAGGTGGTCCAACAATCAGTTTCGCGTTTGGCGGTTGAAGTCGCCGGGCAGGCTGTCCTCGTACTGGGTCGCAAACCACTTATACGTCGTTCAACCTGGAGTTGGACTGCTGCGCCTGGAAGGCGATGTCTTAAGACTGGTTTCCCACGACCCCATCTTTTCTTCAGATAGATACTTGCCAATGATGCTACCGAGGCCCGACGGCTCGGTCCTGGTCTGCACGTTTCGCCACGGCTTGTACTTGCTGCGCGAAAACGCAGTGGTTCCGTTTTCATCTGCGGTCAACGAGTTTCTCAAAGTTAACCAGCCCCACAGCGGCGTCTTGCTTCAGAACGGCTCTGTGGCCATTGCGACTTTGCTGGGCGGGATGATTGTGTTCCATGCCGATGGGACCTTCCAAGCCCTCATCGATGAATCGGTGGGATTGCAAACCAATCGCGTTCATCAGGTTTTGCAAGATCGTCTCGGTTCGCTGTGGTTGCCCCTGGGCTATGGGATAAGCCGGGTGGAACTCTTTGCCCCTGTGAGTGTCTTTAGCTCGTACCTGGGTCTGAAGCACAGTTTGGTCAATGACGTCCTCCGTTACCACGACCAACTGTTTGCCGCTACAGATTCCGGGGTCGTCGGCTTAGCGCCAGCCCCGAATGGCGTTGGCATCTCCCGTTTCAACCTCGTCAACGGACTTCGCGACAGTTTCACAACGCTGGAAAGCCAATCCGCTGGGCTGCTCGCAGGTGGCGCAAATGGCGTCTTTTGGATTCGTAACGAAAGAACTCAGCGTATTTATCCTGCCAAAGGCTCGAACGATGTCGGCGAGGTCGACGTAATCCTGCGCTCAAAGGTTCACCCAGAACGCTTCTTTGCAGGTGGAGCCGGCGGCTTGCGCTCTTGGTGGTATGAAAACGACCGCTGGCGTGATGAGGGCCAGATTGCCGGTGTGGATGTGGAAGTGCGTTCCATTGTCGAGACCGAAAAGGGAGTGCTATGGCTGGGGACGTTGAATTCGGGAGTTGTGCATGTCTCATTTGAAGGAGGGACGGCTCGCGATCGCGGGCCGGCTCGAGTGCGACGGTATGGCGCAGGCGAGGGACTTCCTCCCAATTATGGATGGGTCCGCATTTATCGGTACCATGGGCGCGAAGCTTTTCACGACGGATCGGGGGATCTATAGCTTTGACAGTATGGGACAGCGATTTCAGCCTGAACGAGTCTTTGGAGAGCGTTTCGCTGACGGCTCTACCTCTGTCACAGGATTTGCATCGGACGGGGAAGATTTGGTCTGGCTGTTGGCCTTGAAGAGCGGCGCCGAAGCCTCGGTTTTGGAGAGGCCACAAATCCTTTGTGGTCACAGGCAACAGAGTGGTGATTATGCATGGAAGCCGCTCCCTGTCTGGGTGAATGACGTGCTGGGAACAGTCGAGGGGCTTACCTGGGATTCGGCCAGCAAAGTTCTCTGGTGTGGCACTAAAGAGGGTCTTTTGCGCGTCGACTTGCGCTTGCTGCCTCCGCGTGAAGCGAATGTGGCAACTTTGATCAGGCGTGTGGCGCAGCCTGGAGGAAAACTACTCTTTGACGGACATGACGGCTTAGAGCGGAATGACCCTGTTCTGGACCACAAAAGGAATTCGATTCACTTCGAATACGCCGCGCCGCGCCGATTTGTCGGGGATAAGAACGAGTACCAAACCTACTTGGAAGGCTTCGATAGCGAGTGGTCTGACTTCTCAGTAAAAACGACAAGAGATTTCACCAATTTGCGCGAGGGGCCGTATCGCTTCAAAGTTCGAGCGCGGGAGGGAGACGGGAATCTCAGCCAGGCAGCCTCTTTCGCCTTCTCGGTTCAAGCGCCCTGGTTTCGTACCGTATGGGCCTATCTTCTTTATGCGGTGGCTTTCGGCGGAGTGATCTGGCTCTCGGTTCAGCTTCGGTCTCAGGCGTTGCGCCGTAACAATCTCGAACTACAGACCAGAGTCCAGGCCCGAACAGTGGAAGTCGACAAGAAAAACGAGGAATTGGCTGCGAAGATCCAGGCACTGAAGATCTCGGAACAGCACGCACAGGAAGAGAAGGAAAAAGCCATCCAGTCGGAGCAAAAGCAAGAATTGGGATGTGCAGCCTTGCTCAAGGTAGCGGTGTCCCTGGCAAACATGAGTCACGAATTACGAACCCCGCTCAATGCCATCCTAGGGTTTGCTCAGTTGATGGAGGGAGAGAGAGGCCGGAGTCTACAGGACAAGGAGCAACTGGATATCATCTTGCGCAGTGGCGAACATTTGCTGGGCTTGATTAATGACGTCCTCTCGATCTCCAAGATCGAGGCGGGAAAACAGACGCTCCATGAGGAAGTCTTCGGTCTCAGCAGAATGCTCCAAGTTCTGGAAGAAGTCTTCCGCAGCAGGACCCAGGCTAAGGGCCTCTTCCTTGATTTCGATCTGGCGCCCGGACCTTCCCCAGAATGTGAGAGGTGACGAGGGCAAATTGCGGCAGGTGTTGATGAATCTTCTGGGCAATGCCGTGAAGTTTACTAAAACGGGAGGGATCACTCTGCGCGCGAGATGGCGGCAGGAGATGGCGGCGTTTGAAGTTGAAGATACTGGAGTCGGCATCAGCGAAGGTGATCAGAAGGCGATCTTCGAACCTTTCATGCAAAGCCAGAGTGGCTTGAATTCCAGACAGGGAACTGGATTGGGTCTTAGCATTTGTCGTAACTTCGTCCAATTGATGGGAGGGAATCTTTGCGTCACAAGCACTGAGGGGCAGGGATCCATCTTCAGCTTCGAAGTGAGACTACCCGCAACAACCGAGGCTGAAGCGCGACCCGAAGAGCGCAGGGTGGTGGGCTTGCTGCCTGGACAGCCCGATTATCGGATCGTGGTCGCCGACGACCGTTGGGAAAATCGAGTGGTTTTGGTGAAACTGCTGGCCTCAGTAGGCTTCAACGTTCGTGAAGCCGTGGATGGCAAGGAAACACTGGAGGTCTCGGCGCTCTTGGCCACCGCACTTGATCTGGATGGACATGCGCATGCCGGTCATGGATGGCATGGAAGCTACCCGAACGATCCGCAACTCGGAAATGAATCAGTACCAGCACCGACTCGGACAGGACCAACGCGAAGACTCGGCGGGCGCACCCAAACCTTTCCCACCGCCGGGACGATGCATAATTATCGCTCTGACCGCCAGTGCCTTCGAACATAATCGCACGGCCATTCTGGCCGCAGGTTGCGACGACTTCGTCACAAAACCCTTCCAGAATTCGACAGTGTTCGAAAGCTGGCCAAATACCTCGGCGTCGAGTTTATTTACGAAGAACCTGAAACCGAGCCTTCCTCGGAGAGCAGAAAGCCAGTCCTCGCTTCAAACCAACTGATGTTGCTGCCCAGCGAATGGGTCACCAGCTCGCCCAGGCTGCGGCTCTCGGCGATGACCAGGCTGCCCATCGCATCGTGGATCAGATTATTGAGAAGGATGGAACCCTGGGCCAGGAATTGCGCCGCATGGTGAAAAAATTCAAATTTGAAGAAATCACGCAACTCATACAGAGGGCTCTTCAGTGACCGCCGGCACGATCTTTATCATTGACGATAATCCAGACAATCTCAGTTTGCTGGCAGGGATCCTGCGGGAGCGGGGCTATCAGATCAGAATGGCCACAACCGGGCGCTGGGCGCTGGAGGCGATCCGCAGAGGTCTCCGCCGAATCTCATCATGCTGGATATCAGCATGCCAGGGATGGGATGGGCTACGAAGTATGCCAGGAACTCAAAGCGGATCCGTCGACGAGTGACATCCCAGTGATCTTTATCAGCGCGCTGGACGATGTGCTGGATAAGGTCAAAGCTTTCCGGATGGGCGGCGTGGACTACGTCACCAAGCCGTTTCAGCCTCAAGAAGTACTGGCCCGTATCGAAAGTCAGCTCAAGATCTGGGCCCTGCAGAGAGAATTGGAGAAGCAGAATGCGGAGCTGCAGAAGAGAAACGATGATCTGACAGCAGCCTATCGCGCGAGATCACCCAACACAAGCAAACCGAGCAAAAGCTGGAGATGGAAAATGTGCAGCTTAAGGAGGTCCTTCGATCCGATTCGTTTGCGGGTGACATCGTTTCGGGGCGTCTGCTGCCATGAAGAAAGTCTTTGAGAACATCCAGCGAGTGGCGGAGACCGATTCCACGGTTCTCATCACCGGAGAAACCGGCACTGGTAAGGAAGTAGTCGCCCTGGCCATTCACAACCTCAGTCAGCGCAAGAATAAAGTCATGGTCAAAGTCAATTGTTCTGGTCTACCCGCTGGCTTGATCGAGAGCGAACTCTTCGGCCATGAAAAAGGCGCTTTCACGGGAGCCTTGACCCCGCAAGTTGGCCAGCTTCGAATTGGCGCACGGCGGAACCATCTTCCTGGACGAGATTGGGGATCTACCTCTCGAGCTGCAAGCCAAACTCCTGCGCGTTCTCCAAGAAGGAGAATTCGATCGGGTCGGCGGCACCCAAACGTTGAAGGCCGACGTGCGGGTGATCGCCGCAACGAACCGCGATCTGGAGAAAGCGATTCGGGAGGAAAAATATCGCATGGACCTGTATTTCCGGCTGAATGTCTTCCCCGTCGAGCTGCCTCCCCTGCGCGAGCGGAAAGGTGATATCGAGCTATTGGCCCACCATTTCGTCACGAAATATGCCCAAAAGTCAGGTAAGTCGATCCAAGGAGTCTCCTCGAGGGCCTTGGAAGCGCTGCGGACCTATCCTTGGCCCGGTAATGTCCGGGAACTGGAGAACATCATCGAGCGTGGCATCATTCTCAACCAGGGTCGAGAACTTGAAGCCGGAGAGTGGCTGCCCAAACCCCTGGCCTTCAGTTTGCCAAGTTCTCGAATCACGACGTTGGAAGATCGGGAACGAGAGCACATCCTGAAGGCTCTCCAGCACACTGGATGGAAGGTGAGTGGCAACGGTGGAGCTGCAGTGTTGCTCGGTTTGAAGCCAACGACTCTGAAGCCCGGATGAAGAAGCTCGGCATTCACAGGCCTACCGCTGAAAGATCCTCCTTCTGACACCAAGTTGATGTTCGCTCCTGTGAGCATCTCCCTGGGTGTGGCTGGCCGAGAAGGAAGAGTTGTCGGGTCAGAGACTCTCACGCGCCTCTTGCCGTGGAACTCTTGGAATCATTCCCTGATTTTTTGATCCATTCCAATGCCTCCAGCATCCGTCGATTCAATTCCGCGCGATTCTCACTGAAGCGATGATTCACAGATTCAATTGGCCACATTTTCTTTGGCTCGCGGGCGTGGTGCAGGAGATCCTTCGCCTTCTCCAACGGCAAAAACTCGTCGTGTGTGGAGTGAATCTCGGCCAGCGGTGTCGGAGAGACCTGAGCGATGATGTCTTCCACTGCGAAGGTAGGTTCGTTGGGGATCTTCTTTGTAGTCTAAATTGTGAAGTCTCTCCATCGCCAGCCCAACTCGTTTTGATTCGTGAGTCCCAGCGCTAGAACTCCCGTGATGCCTTGTTTTACTCCGGGGTCAGTGGCGGCGAGCACAAAAGCGCAGCTCCTTCAGAGACTCCCGCCAGCACAGGTTTGTACCCGCTCTGACGTTGAACCAACTCGATTAGTGATTTGAAGTCGCGCTGGACGTCTTGTGGGCTCAAAGCGGAATTCTTGGATGTGAAGCAGGAAAGATAGACCCTGCTGTCGAATCCGAAGACGTGGTATCCCTTCGCCGAGAGGGCCTCTGCAACATGCGTGACCAGGCCCGCCCAACCCAGGTCTCCACTGGACAGGATGATCGGTAGACCTTGGGAACCATAGAGATGAAGCGTTTGCATTTTACCTCTAAGATCCAAGGTGCTTGCTGTCTGAGGAAACCCATTGGACGAGCCTAAAAACATAAAGATGATGGCCCAGAAAAGCCGTGGCATCCGATAACCTCCGCATGATGAATTGCCCGAGTCCCGCAGCCCGATGTAGTCGCGTTAAGGCGTAGAAGATCCTCAATAGGTCTGCTCCGTTTGGGTAGACGAGATAGCGTCCTTCCCATTGGGGCGCAAATTTCTTTTTGAACTGAAAGAGACTTTTAGCCATCAGACCGATTGAAATGTTCAAACAGTAAGGCCACTGCGTGGTCCAGCACGCCCTCGCGCTGTGTCACGCTGGCCAGCGGTGCATTGCCCAGGCTTGCCTCGAGGATTCCCGTGGCCCGAAGCTGTTGGAGCGATTGGGCCAACAGGAGATCCATTGTGCCGTTCATGGCGTCGCTTCGCTTGCGCATCAGGTCAAGCGCGACAGCCGTGCCTTTCTTGTAGGGGAGCCAGGAGCAGAAGGCCTGCACCTGATTATCCAGAACTGCGATGAACACTGGAACCTCATTCAGAGGCTTCCAGCGAGAAGTGGCCGAGAGTGAATCCGAGTTCACCCAGTCGCTTGTCAGCCAGCCACTCCTGTGAAACTGCTTCAAGCTGGCTGTCAATTGAAGGAACAGGATAATGCTTCCGGTGATAGGCCTGCACGGTCATGCCTGCCTTTTTAGCCTTGTTGACCATGGCGCGCAGATTAGCTCTTTTGTTGCCGGCCAAGCTGAATTCGGTCAGGTCAAGGATGGCCTCCTCAGCGATCTTAAACCATTTCATACCCATGGCCCGATAGGTGAAGAGCCGCGCTTCACTGGCTTCATAAATGACCGGTGTCCAGCTTTTCTGACGGCAGTAGTGCAGGTATTCATCGATACTCTGTTGGAATTGCTCTTCCGGTGCCAGCGGATCTCCACAGGCCATGGCCACTGACCCCCGAACGGCGTAGGCAACGAGGCCGCGGCCGTCAGCCACGAATAGATGGTGTTTGTCGCTGTCAATGGCGAACGCAGCCAGAGAATGCTCGCCGTGGGCCTCAAAGATGCGCTGCAAGGCCCCTGCCGGAGGCGGCAGCCGTCGTCGCAATAACACTGGCCTCAACAGCAGGGTCAGGAGATAAAAGCGAACCAGCCAACCACCCCACTGCAGGGATTGAAGAAAATGCGCGGCTTGAGCCGTGTTGGGCGTGACTGCAGGGTCTAGGATAAGTATCCCCGACCGAAACGACGCTTTGAGAGGGTGATCATCCGGCTTCCAAGTGAATTCGTTTCGCAACTCATTCAGTCCTAGAGTGCCGTAGATCAGAGTAAGCAAACACAGAACCGGCGCCACGCGCAATGCCCTCCGGAGTGAGGGTGCGTCACTGTCTGCTGAAAAGCGGCCCCGGTAGTGAATCAGGTAAGTCAACAAGATCCCCGGCAAATAGTGAATGGGGCCAGTCCATCGTCAGTTGAGGTGCGACAACATCGAAACCGAAAGCGCGAGGATTGACACGACCCAAGCCAGCCGTTGTCGCCGCAACAAGTGTCTCGCAACTTGGAGCAGGGCGAGTCCGGCGCATGAGAGAACGGGACGGCTCTGCTGTGAGATTCCGAATGGCAGCCAGCCCTTCAGAAGGCGGAAGGTCGCTGCCGAACGCGGCCGAGGTGCCTGGATGAGGTTGATAACCCCCATCAAGGCGACGAGGTAAGGAACCAGCCGATGCACGCTGCCCCATCGGACACTTGTCAGCCTCAACCTTTTTTGCCGATCTGCCGCCAGCCAAAGCATGATGGCCAGACGCCCGACTGCCGTCAGCCAAATCCGATATTGACTTACGCGGACGAAAGAGATGCGTGCTCACGGCACCCAACGAATACCCGGAGTGCAGTGGGCGCGAGACCCAAATAAGCCCAGCCAGCAGATTTGAGCGGACCAAACCTGAGCGGTGGCATGCCCAAAGCCCCACAGGCGGCGGGAATGATAATCCGGAAACCAAACGCATAGCGGCTGAACAGAAGAAGCGCATTGCCATAGCGGCCCATCAGGCCCAGGGCTACGGTGAGTATCGAGGATGGGTGCCAAAACGTTTCTCGAGCCAATCATAACCATATGAACGGGCTAATAGATAGTAGACCTGATCTGTTATACCATTTAGCTGCAACCGCGACGCCCATGACGATCGCAGGCCGGGAAATGAGCCGGAATGACAAAGCGCCGCCGCTGCCAGCAGCACGACTTCCCCTTCCAGGGCTACACCCAGGAAAATTCGAAGATAACCATACCGGAGAAGAAGTGCCTCCATGGATCGTCTCGCTCCCTGACGAGTCTTGCCCAGCCGGAGTGGCGTAGCCCGTGGAGGCCCGCCGAAATGGCATATTCATCTTTGATGGTGCTCTGCGCTCACGCTCGTGCGAGTGGCTTCTCTGTGTCAGCCCGGCGCTGTAGGCTCTTGCTTCTTACTGACGAAACCCATCCCGTCCCATCGGTAACGACCGGCTCAAGTGCAAGCTATTTGCCGAACACAGACCGGAGGGATGAGTGGCCTCAAATAAGCTGCCAGCATGCTTTCTATTCCGCACCAGCATCGTTCCGGTTTGTTCGAAGCAGTAGTCGAGCCCATTCTCTTGGAGATCCCGTTATTTTGGGAGCTCATCCATGCCCTCGCCTTGGAAATGGCGCGTCGAAGCAGAAGAAGTCGGTGGCCGAAGGATTGCAGCTGTGTCGATCATGGGCGGCACCGGACCCCTAGACCCCATCTTTTGCGCGACCATGCTACCCGGCCCTTGTTGCATTGGCGGAGTGTCGTAGATTGGGGTGTCCTAGCTATCGTTGTTTACTGGTTCCTAAACTGGGCCATACAAACCCGAGTGCTTCGACTCTTTGTCGGTATCGGCGCCTTGATCATCGCGGGAGGTTTGGCCGGGCGGATGGAACTGGTGATTACTGCATGGAACCTCCACCATTGCGGCGATTGCTTCGGTTGTGCTTCTGGTCATCGTCTTTCATTCTGAAATCGGCGATGCCTTGATTCATCTTGATCCGCTCAATCGTTTGGTCCGCTCCGGATCTTCGGGAACAACTTCAGACTGGCTTGCTATCGGAGAAGCGGCCTTTTCATTGGCTGCGACTCACCGTGGAGCCCTGATCGTTATTTCTGGAAAGCAATCACTGAAGAACCTTTTGACCGGCGGGGTCCCGCTCGATGGCGCCATTTCCAAGGAGATTCTAGAGGCCATCTTCCGGAAAGTGTCGCCTGTCCACGATGGGGCTGTAGTGGAGCGGGTCGTTGGACGTCGATTCAGTATTTGTTCGAGTCGGAGCGAGTTCTTTGCCTCTCACAAATCGGGAGGAGCTGCCCGCGTCAATATGGCACCCGACGTAGTTGTTCGCGGTCGGTCTGGCTGAACAGACTGACGCAGCCGTCATCGTGGTTTCCGAAGAAAGGGGTGAGGTCAGCATCGTGCAGCGAGTCACGATCACAGCGATTAGGGATGTTGCAGAACTGGTTGAGCGGATAAACGGAGTGCGTCTCGGCGCAGCATCGCCAACCTGCGGTTCAAGGATTCGAGCCCACCTCCTTGGGAATTGGAAACCCAAGTTATCAGCCGCGGCCATTTCTCTGTTGATTTGGGGACTCGTGTTCATGACCGGATCTTCCATACGAACGTTTACAGCCCCGATTGAATTGGAAAATGACGGCCGGTCTAGAGGATCTCTGAGCCTCTGAGCAATGTGATCGTGGTCCAGCTCGGGCAGCGGACACGCCTCTTTGCTACTTTGGACGAGAAGCAGCTGGTCGTCAGGCTTGATCTATTACTTCAAAGGATTGAACAAGGAGTTAGTTAAAATTTACCCGTGAATTAGGGAAGCTTGAAGTTTCCAGCGGGAGTCTTTCTGGGACAGAGCTTCTCCTCCAACGGTTAGCATAAACCTCGTACGGCACTAATTCTGAACTGGAAAGAGCTGACTCGACCAGACCAATCCTGAACGTTGCCTAAGCCCTGGCTCAAAATGGAGCACCTTCTCCGTTGCCAGCAAAACCAGTATTGAACGCTGGCGCTGGGCGAATGGTCACAAACCCAGATGTAGCCACATCCACGCCGACTCAATCTCTGAAGTGTCGAAGTATTTGACTTTGGCCATTGTGAACGGCATACAGACCTTGGCCATCCACCGGTTCCATTCTTTTTCTCTCCGACAAGTGCCACGCGTTCGATATCTCGACAATGTCTAATCGCAAACTTGACGTCGTCCCACAAGGCATGTAGATCCCACCCATGAAAATCGTGGAATTCAGCACAGAAGACGAATCTGGCCTTGTGCTTTAGTGGCAGCTTCAATGACCGGTACAAACTGCCGGGTGATCCTTCCTCGTGAAGGCGCCCCCGTATTTGGAAGCCGAGAATCCTGTCTGAATCTGTAGTGAGTTGCTCGATCATCGGTCACTCCTTGCCTTGCCGCTCAGCGAGGCTGCTAGCTGAGGCCTGCTCATGTGATTAGTCTGAGGCCTCCGGAATGGAGGCCCAGAGTGATTTCCTTCGAGCAGCCAATCGTCAGACTCTACTGCAACTGCCATGCCAAGGTAGACCATGCGGGTTCATGGGAAAGCTGCCGGGTTTCCGAGAGTGATGCACGCCGTCATGCAGACTCCATGCTTCTTCTCGTCCTGGTCCGTGCAGCCCAAGGGTGCCTGTACGTGGGATTTTTGCTGGCGCAGGCGACGCGGGCGTTCGGTCGCTCGAACCAAGAAGCCATCGCACTTGCAACCAGCGATTCAGGAACTGGTTGGCGAGACCGTATGTCGCATTCGGCTCCGTCGCAGGGGTTGGTTTCGCTACTACTTTCAAGCTTCCCTAGTTTGCTGCTTTGCTGGTTGAGAACTTCCTTCAGGAGAGGCAAAGAGGCACGCGTCTTTTCTCGTTCTATCTTCATGCGACGTTCCCAAAATATTGGGACCAGACCCAGTTCTCCCAAGAATCTCTCCGCCCTCTCAGCGCTCCCTAACACATTCGTGCCTTACATCTTGCAGGCGGAAGCTCTCGTGAGGTGGCGTCGAGCTTGCATAGCTAAGAGTCCGGGAAGCGCTGCCGGTGAGCTGGCTCACCCCTCTTACCAGTGCGGCGAGAGAAAGGCGGCGCGAAAAGTTTCTCGGAAGAAGGCAACCACCATATAAGGAGAGCACTATGAATCGGAGAAGATTGTGTCTTGTGTTTGCAATCGTCGGTGTGTGATCAGTTGGGCGGCAGACAAATTACAGCCAGTCCAGAGCGGATCAGATCGAGCAGCCACTGACTGGCGCGGCCACTGGTCAGAGGCGTCCTGCAGCTGACCCTTGGCAAGACTGGCTCCGTCGTGCGGGCAACCAGCACATGCCCGTAGTGGATCAGCTAGGACGTGACTTCCAACAGGCTCGCGAAAGCTTTCTGAAACTTGACTTCCAAACGGCGGCTCACAGGACCCGCGAAGCAGCGGCGTTTCTTGCGGAGCAGTTGAATCTGGTTCCGGAGAGAGGAGCGTCAAAAGATCGACACAGTGCTTGCGGATCTGAACAGGTTTGCCCAACAACTCGACCAACAGGCTGTGGAGTCGCTAGACCAAGTCGATGCCGTGTTTATCCGAGCTCATCAGGTGGACATGAAGCATCGCTGGGCGTTGATTGGTGCTGAGCATTGGCGTCCACTTGCAGCGGCGCCTGAAGCTCACTTCCGTCTGGCTGATCGAGCGTTTCACGGGAAAGACACCGAAGCCACTGCCGCGGAAACCGCAGGCGGTCGGACTTCTTCAAGCTCGAGAGGACGCGCGAAGGACCCTGACCGACCGAGGGCTGGCCTCGTCAGTGCGCGCCTTGAGCCAACTTGCGGACCAGGTTAAGAAGCTCCGCTGGCGTTCCGGACTTGAACACTTCCTTTGCTTTGCCAGCGGCTGAGTATGCCTTGGCCGAGTCTCATTGTTGCGGACGCGATGGGGACCATGGCCAACTCCCAGCTGCAAGCCACTCGGCACCTGACTTCCAGGCCGCGGTTACTCGATTTGGCCCAGGATGCCGGGTGAACGAACACGGAGCCGAGTTTGATAGTTCACTCGTAGTCTCAGAGGCACCTGGCATTGAGCAGCCTCATCGAAGGACAACCAAGGCTGAAACAATATCCCATGATCAAGGTGTTGAAGCCATCCGAAGGTGTCTGAACTAGGGACTGCATGAGAAAGTTTGCCCCTCATGTACGCAGACCACCAGGCAACACCTTGAGAAGGGCGCTCAGGAAGGATTCAAATGGCGTGTCAGTAAGCGACTCAACGGTGACGATGGAGAAAGGGCTCATGAAAACCACAGTTGGCGGAAAATCTGACAAAAACGACAGAGGCCAGGCTGGTGCTGCTTGCAGCACTCCTGAGCTTGCTTACGCTTCAGTCGGCGCATGCGGCGGTCACAGTCGACATCAGTTTTTTTCATGACCGGCTGGCTCCCTACGGCAACTGGATTCAACATGGGCGTTACGGTTGGGTATGGCAGCCGACTGTCGTGGATGTGTCCTGGCGTCCATACACCGACGGTCATTGGGTCATGACGGAAGAATATGGTTGGTTCTCGGACTCGGATAAGAAAATGGGGATGGGCTCCATTCCATTATGGACGCTGGGCTTGTGACGGTGAATTTGGCTGGGTTTGGGGGCGAGACGCCATCAAAAGGAGCTTGAGCAGCCAGGAATCGCCCCCGACGCACTACGTCAGCAGCATGAGGCAGAGCGCCAGGCTCTCCGCGAGCAGCATCTCCGGGAAGAGCACCAACTTCAGAACTGGGCGCTACACGAAGGAACGAGGAGGAGTAGTGAGCATCCAGGAATGGGGCACCGACATTCCTAGTGAAACAAAGGATTTTAGTGGCGCTCCAGATCAATGAACATACCTTCCACTTTGGAACTATGAGGGAACCAGAATCCCACCAAGAAACGAGGCCGGTTCGATCCAAGAGGCGTGTTTGGCTTGGGTTTTCTAGGGTTGGCGATGCTGGCACTGGCGGGATACCGTCTGTGGTCAACGAAGGCTCGCCAGCCCGCCCTCACTGGTGAACGGGCTGCCACAAACCGGTCTTTGCGCGTGCCTGTAGCGGTTGCTGCAGCGCGGAAAGGCGACATCCCCGTGTACCTCAACGGACTTGGCTCGGTAACAGCTTTCAGTACCGTGACCGTGAAGAGTCGTGTTGATGGCCAATTGATGCGAGTGGACTTTCAGGAAGGGCAATTCGTCAAGCAGGGAGATCTGCTGGCAGAAATCGATCCCCGTCCATTTCAAGTGCAACTGGAAGAGGCTGAAGGTCAGATGGCCCGCGACCAGGCGCTTCTAAACAACGCCAAAGTGGATCTTGCCCGGTATCAGACCTTGCTCTCTCAGGACTCCATTCCCAAGCAGCAACTTGATACACAGGTCGCCTTGGTCAGCCAGTACGAAGGAGCGCTGAAAGCAGACCAGGCACTCATCGACACGGCCAAATTGCAATTGACCTATTGCCGCATCACGGCTCCAATCAGTGGCCGTGTGGGCCTGCGGCTCCTTGATGCAGGCAACATGGTTCATGCGAGCGATGCGAACGGTCTGCTGGTGATCACTCAAGTGCAGCCTATTACCGTGCTCTTCACCATCCCTGAAGATGACCTGCCACCGGTATTGAAGAAGCTGCGGGCCGGGGAGCGCTTGTCTGCGGAAGCCTACGATCGTAGCGGCCAGACTAAGATCGCAAGCGGATACCTGCTGACCACGGACAACCAGATCGATCAGAGCACGGGCACGTCCCGGCTGAAGGCTATCTTTCCGAACCGAGACAACGCTCTCTTCCCAAACCAGTTTGTCAACGCGCGTTTGCTCCTGAATGTGGAGCGGCAGAAGATCTGGTTCCTGCAGCGTCCATCCAGCGGGGACCACAGGGGACCTTTCTTTACGTAGTGAGGGCTGACAAGACAGTCGCCGTACGGCCAGTGGCCGTGGGCACAACAGCGGGTGACAACGCCTCGATTGAGACCGGCCTTTCTGCCGGGGAGGTCGTCGTTGTGGACGGCGCGGACAAGTTGGAGGCGGGCACGCACGTCCGCCCGCTGCAGCAGGCTCGTGCGCCTTCAGGCCAACCCCACGGCACTTGCTTCCTACGGATTCGGCCTCGAAGACCTTCGTACGGCGCTGGCCCAGGCCAATGTGAATCAAGCGAAAGGCAACTTCGATGGTCTGCGGCAGGCAGCCATCAGCGCCAACGATCAGCTCGTTACGGGCGGTGCCTATCGACCTCTCATTGTGGCCTACCGAAATGGAGGTCCAGTGCGGCTTTCAGATGTGGCGGATGTGACCGATGGCGTCGAAAACGCCACACAGGCTGCCTGGACAGGCACCCTTCCGGCCGTGATCGTCAATATTCAGCGCCAGCCCGGAGCGCGAACATCATCGAGTGTGGTGGACCGCATCCAGACAACTCGCTGCCTCAGCTGCACCGCGTCGCTGCCGGCGTCGGTACAAGTGTCTGCTCTCGACCGACCGGACCATCGACGATCCGTGCGTCGGTGCGCGGACGTGCAGTTCGAGCTGATGCTGACCGTCGGCACTGGTGGTGATGGTGATTTTCCTCTTTCTGCGCAACGCTGGCTCGGCAACCGTTATCCCGAGCGTTGACGGTGCCGCTTTCGCTAGTCGGCACGTTTGCGGGATGATGTATCTGCTCGGCTATCAGCTCTGAACAACCTCACGCTGATGGCGCTGACGATCTCGACCGGGTTCGTTGTCGATGATGCGATCGTTATGATCGAAAACATCGCCCGCTACATCGAGGAAGGCGAATCGCCGCTGCAGGCGGCTCTGAAAGGCTCTGGCGCAGATCGGCTTCACCATCGTTTCGCTGACGCATTTCGCTGATCGCTGTGCTGATCCCGCTGCTCTTCATGGGGGACATCGTCGGGCGGCTTTTCCGCGAATTCGCTGATCACGCTCGAGCGTGACGATTCTGGTTTCGGCGGTCGTCTCGCTGACGCTGACGCCGATGATGTGCGCGCGGCTGCTCCGCACATGCCGGCCAGCAAGACACAGGGCTGGTTTTACCGCGACCTCGGAGCGGCGTTTTTCGACTGGGTGATCGACGGTTACGGCAAATACGCTGACGTTGGGTGCTGCGTCATCAGACCGCGACTTTGGTTGTCGGCTGTGCGTCACAGCTGGCTTGCGACGGTCCTCTGTATATGCATCGTCCCGAAGGGCTTTTTCCCGGTGCAGGACACTGGTGTCATCCTGGGCATTTCGGAAGCGCCGCAGATCGATTTCCTTTCCCGGCGATGGTCGAACGACAGCAGGCAGCTCGCCAGATGTGATTCTGCAGGATCCGGCCGTGGAAAGCCTGTCGTCCTTCATCGGCATCGATGGAACGAATCGCCACCCTGAACAGCGGTCGCATTCAGATCAATCTGAACCCGCTTGAAGAAGCGCAGAGCAACGCGCCTCGGAGATCATCCGCCGGCTTGCAGCCGGAAGCTTGCCAAAGCGTGGCGGGCATCACGCTTTTCATGCAGCCGGTTCAGGACCTGACCGTGGAAGATCGCGGGTGAGCCGCACGCAGTATCAATACAGCCTGGAGGATCGCCGATGCCGACGAGCTGGCCGTCTGGGTCCCACGATTTGTCGAACAAGCTGCGATCACTTGCCCGAGCTGCGGGACGTGGCCAGCGACCAGCAGACCGCTGGTCTCGCAGGCCATGCTCGTGATCGACCGCGACACGGCATCGCGAGTTGGGGATCACGACGCAGATGCATCGACGACGCGCTCTACGACGCCTTCGGGCAGCGGCAGGTGTCGACGATGTACACGTCAGCTGAACCAATACCACGTGGTGCTGGAGGTGGCACCGCAGTTTCGGCAGAATCCCGAGACTCTCGAAAGACATTTACGTACGCTCTGACGGCGGGTGCCATGGTTCCCTTGAGCGCGTTCACCCATTTCGAGCCGGGGACCACCGCTCTGGCCATCAATCATCAGGGACAGTTTCCTGCCGTCACCGCTCTCGTTCAACCTTGCTGCCGGGGGCCGTCGCTGGGGGATGCCGTTCAGGCCATCGAGACAGCCGAACGGGACATCGGCCTGCCTGCCAGCATCCAGGCTGGCTTTCAGGGCACGGCTCAAGCCTTTCAAGCTTCGCTGGCCAACGAACCCCTGCTGATCCTGGCCGCTCTGGTGACGGTCTATATCGTGCTGGGTGTGCTCTATGAGAGTTACATCCATCCGATCACGATTCTGTCGACGCTGCCGTCGGCCGGAGTGGGAGCGATTCTGGCGCTGCTGCTGTGCCGGACGGACCTCAGTGTGATTGCGTTGATCGGGATCATTCTGCTGATCGGGATTGTGAAGAAGAACGCGATCATGATGATTGACTTTGCGCTGGAAGCGGAGCGGCAGGAGGGCAGGGCGCCGGAGGCAGCGATCTATGAGGCGTGTCTGCTGCGATTTCCGTCCGATCATGATGACGACGATGGCGGCGCTGTTGGGCAGGTTGCCGTTGGCGCTGGGGACGGGAGTGGGCTCGGAGTTGCGGCGGCCGCTGGGCATCACGATTGTCGGTGGTTTACTTTTCAGCCAACTGCTGACCCTCTACACGACTCCGGTCGTCTACCTATACCTGGACCGGTTGCGTCTCTGGTTCGAGCGCTGGCGCGCTCGAAGAGAAACGGCGGGGATTCCTGGAGTCGAAAGCATAGGCGTTCTGGGAAGGCCGACCATGAGGTAGGAGGTAGGACGTGAGGTTGCCAGCCCGAGATGTGTTCCATCACGGCTGAGGCTTGCTGACGGAGGTGGTGGATGGACCCGCTTCAAACCAGTGGCTTCGTTCTTGATAGAGCGCCAGGCACTGGACTGCTGTGGGTCTCCTCAGTGCACTGACACTCCTGAGTGCCTGTGCGGTGGGCCCGAAGTACAGCAAACCAGTCATGCAAGTTCCCACTGCGTTCAAGGAAACGGCCCCGAGTCCTGATGGCCCCAACTGGAAGGCTGCTGAACCTGGCGACCAGGTCCTGAGGGGCAAGTGGTGGGAACTCTTTAACGATTCGAGGCTCAATATGCTGGAAGATCAGATCAATATTTCAAACCAGAACCTGAAGGTCGTTGAGGCACAGTTTCGTCAAGCCCGGGCTATCGTTCGCGAGAATCGAGCCGGCTATACTCCTACGATCA
Organism: uncultured Acidimicrobiia bacterium; assembly: GCA_963752385.1. Classification (GTDB taxonomy): domain Bacteria; phylum Acidobacteriota; class Terriglobia; order Versatilivoradales; family Versatilivoraceae; genus CAVVYL01. The sequence continues at coordinate 146,051 of CAVVYL010000048.1, forward strand.
CCACCAGCCCTTCTTTGACGCGAACACACGCTTCGGTGAATCGCTCGTTTCGACCTTCAACGCTTTCCAACACCTACACCGACTACGTTCTGCCAATCGATCCTACGAAGTCGATACTTGGGGACGGATTCGCCATAGCGTCGAAGCCAGTGTAGCGAACGCTCAAGCCTCCGCAGCGGATATCGAAACCGTGCGGCTGGACGCTCATGCGGAGCTCGCTGTCGACTATTTGGCTCTGCAGGCTTTGGATGCCGAGAAAGAGCTGCTGAACTCCACCGTCGCTGACTATCAAAAGGCTCTGGAACTCACAACCAACCGCTACAACGCAGGAGTTGCTTCCAAATCAGACGTTGCACAGGCTGAGACCCAGCTGGAGACTGCACGCGCTCAGACACTTGATACCGAGGTGGAGCGGGCGCAACTGGAGCATGCGATTGCCTTGCTTAGTGGACAGCCGGCCTCGACTTTCTCCGTGCCGCGGATACCGCTCACAGTCGCTCCTCCAGCCATTCCGGTTGGACTCCCGTCGCAGCTCCTCGAGCGCCGGCCCGATATTGCTTCGTCTGAACGTCGGGTGGCTGCCGCCAACGCTCAGATCGGTATTGCAAGAACCGCCTATTTTCCCATGCTGTCCCTGACGGCTTCGGCAGGATTTGAAGCCACACGGCTTGCGGATTGGTTCTCCTGGCCCAGCCATTTCTGGTCTGTCGGTCCGGAATTGGTTCAGACGCTCCTCGATGGCGGTCGGCGCCATGCTTTGTCGGACCAGGCTCAGGCAGCCTACGATGCCACGGTAGCTGCTTATCGCGAAAGCGCGCTGACCGCCTTCCAGGAAGTCGAAGACAACCTCGCTGCTTTGCGCTTGCTCGCGGAAGAGGCTCAGGTTCAAGAGGCCGCCGTGAGGGCTGCCCAGCAATCGTTGGACATTGCTCTGAATCAGTACAAGGGCGGCGTGGCCAACTACCTCCAGGTGATCAGCGCACAAAACGCAGCGTTGATGAACCAGCGGAGTGCACTTGATGTTCTACAGCGACGGATGACTTCTAGCGTCATGCTGATTAAAGCCCTAGGTGGAGGCTGGGACAGTTCGAACCTGCCTTCCCATCAAGATCTTCTGTCTTCCAACAGGCATGCTCGTCCAATGGACGAGCTCCGAACGGCCGCGAATGATGGAAAACGTTGAGAACCATTCGCTGTGAGCACACGGGGCCGTCACCCTACGAAGGGCGGAGCTACCACCATCAGGTTTGTATCGGTGGCAACGAGGTTCAAGGTTGGGTTCGAATGTTCCTTTGTTTGAACCGCCAAGAGCGCCAGGAACACAAGGGGAAATCCGAGCTGTCTTTGGAATCGGAGAATCTCAAGTCACGGATCCCAGATCCGGATTTGCCGACCAAGCAATTGCCAAGACTCCCTCAGCTGAGATCTTGGCGCTCGTTGTATCGTTGATGGTTCAGTTCCCCGTTTTGGGTCGCCGTGGTACGAGGTCGCTCGCCAAAGGCAGGCTGGAAGTAGTTTCAGCCAGTATTGGCAAGCGTCGAGTCTCGCACGGTACTGGCTTGAGTCGCGTGAACGATAAAACGCTGGGGTGCTGGCCCGACGAAGTAAAATGGGAAACAGGTGATCAGCGTTAGTGACGGCCTGGATGAACCTCTCATGACCTTGGTGTCGCTCGGCTGGACGATCTCGGTGGATTGCACAACATAGTCAAAAGAGCCCTGAAGCGTCGTGACGCGGATAGCATCATCTTTGCGAATGTTTTTCAAGACTCGAAAGTACGTGTCGCGATGAGCGGCTACTGCAAAATTGTCAGGTTGGCCTGGGAGGGCAGTGCCACGCAGGTGCCCGGCTCCAAGGCGAAGCGTCCGATCGTCGTCGCCCTCAAGAATGACGACGGAGAGTCTCAAACGAGGGATTTGGAGTAAACCAAGAGAAGAGTCTTGGGGAGGAAGTTGAGTCCAAGTTGACAAAACGGGAGGGCTTGGAAGTTCGGCAGTCGTAGACTCCAAATTCGCGTCGGCCTCAGCAGCTTCCTGAGGGCGAGTCTGTTTGGGGGTCTGAAAATCTCAGACGAAGTTGCTCTTCCCATTGGATCAGGAAGCCCGCCACGGAGCGGGACACTGTCCCCATATACCGGTGCCAAGAAAATGCCCAAAGCATCTACTGTTGGCCTTCAGGAGAAAGGAGAGAGACACTGAGGATACACGAGAGAACACCCACCCTAGCCAATTTTTTTGTAATTTTCTTCTTCTCCTTTTCTTTTTGGTGAACACGGAGGCGGGCCTCTTGACCAATGCTTGATGGAAAGCGTAGGTCTGATAGGACTGATAGAGTTTGCCCTCCAGGAGGGTGAATGTCGCAAACCCCAACGCCGCGATTCCTGCAGCGCAAAAGCAACGCTCCGTCCAACGCAGCAATCGAAGACTGACGCAGCTTCTGCGCTCCGGCAGCTCCCCTGTGTACCCATCTGCTTTTCGATTGTATCTACTGCAGATTCTTGAGCGCATAACGAACGGGCACTCCCGCAAGCAGCGAAGCGCACCCCAGCACCAGGAGTAACGGCCATTCACTCGCCGTCTTGGGCAACGGAGCCGCCTGCGCGATCCGGGTCTTGTTCACGTCGACCTCGCCCCCGCTGGGTGTAACTGCTTTGACTGGTTCCTGCTTCAGGGCGGCCACCTCGGAACTGACGCTGGGCGACTCGGCTGCTGTGGGCCCCGCGGCAGTAGGTTCGGCCGGTTGACTGGCAGATGCGGAACTGGTCATGGCCGGTATGCTTTCGTTGGTGTTCCTTGCAATCTGCAGCGCTTGCAGCTCCGGATAGACAAACTCGTTCCCTGTTTCATCTCCTGGGTAGAACCAGGCTTTGATTGCTTCAGGTGAGCCCGCGGCACGTTCTTCAAAAGTGACCACGGTCTTACCTGCTGGCTGCGGACGTTCGTCCGCAATAGCCAGGATGGTTGCGTAGACGTGCCGCTCATCGGGGCTCAGGATCTGAACAATATGGCGGTCAGAACTGGAATCCGCCAGCTTGAAGACATAGTTCCCAGCCGAAAGAACCTTGCCTGGGATCTCGACTGGCTGGTTAAACGCCATGGTGGTTTTCTTGTCCCACTCGTCGGCTTTGATTTTCGGAACGAAGGCGACACTCAACAACCCCAGACAGAACGACAGCACGGCAATTTTGGCTTTCTTCATGGCCTTTTCTCCTTTTATTGAACTTGGGCCGAAAGGGAAATCGCGCAACCCTGTTGACATTCGTGGTCGACGAAGCTTCAGCCAGCGCGGCCCATCGATCTTTTGCTGAACACAGAGACTAATTAGTCTCTGGTCTCTAAGGGGACCAACCCGAACAGGCGAGGGTGAGCGCAGCAGCGTGGAGCGAAACCCACGGCGGCAAGACTGGTTTCAGACTCCACTCTGAAAGCAGTTGAGCCCGGCCTCTGCAATCTTCAATTAGCCACTCCTATTCCCCTTCAGCGCGCGTCCCTTGGCTACACTTACTCCCAGAGGCGGCCTCGCGCCACCCGGGCTATTCATGTCGGTCTCTCTGGGCAGTACCTCAGCGAGGACGTTGGCTTTAACTCACTTCTTTGAAATGTCCATGTGATCTGAAACACCCTCTTCACTGAGAACGCGAGCCCTGGGCGGCCAAAGCTGAGGTCCCCTTTCGCCATCTGGCGATTCGTTGATATTTGGCCTCTCTACCGGGCCAGGAGCTCGCCAACTGGGATCTTTGCAAACTCCGGACCAAAGTTGTTGCGGTAGGGTTCGGAGAAGGCTACGAGCCGACTTTTCATGGAGATCACGGACAGGGGGAGAAGCTAGAAGTTCGGGCAGAATCTAGACCCGCTCCCAACATTTCGCGTCCGTCCCAAGATACTGGGAACAGACCCCAAGCACCTGCGGTTCGGAGTCTGAAACAGCAGCACTTGTCGCGAACAGCGGACATTTCTGGCTTTTCGACCGGACTGGGCAACGGGAAGGCGGAATTTACCTCTCGGTTTCGGGGTTTACCAACGGATGGAGTCTTTTGCTTTAATGAGCTGGGATGCCCTGCGAAAGGGGCAGTCGGGCTTATGCGCCTCGATGCCAAGGGCCGCGTTCGCCTCACAGAATAAACAATAGCGCTGGGGAATGCTCTCAAACGCCTTCACAAACTCATGCAGCAGCTCTAAACATTCCGGTTCGGACTGCCCAGACGCGTTCTCCGTGGACTTTGCCAACGCTTTTGGAGTGGGCTTTGGCTTCTTTGCCATCTCTCGGATTCTAGCACGGCGCATGAAGTTCAAAGCCAATCACAAAGTTGAGAAACGTCACTGCTGCTTCGCAATCACCTTGTCAGCAATCTTGGCGTAGGTGCTCTTGGGAAGGATTGCTTCTTCCCCAGATCTGAGCTGCGCAAATTCTTCCGCAAGATCGCAGGACTCAAGTCTGATCGTCTAATGGAATTAATGGGAACCTTGTCCTTATTGTCCGGAACCAGGGCCTCACTTCTGGTGGTTAAGATCTGTTTCAGGGCTGAACGTGCGCTTCAGCGTTGCGGTTTCGCAGTCGGCGGTGCAGCCGCGGACCCTTTCGCGCGAGCTGGCTCGCCCTGAACGTACAGATTACAGCCGCTGTCCCCCGAAACCCGCAAGAGAAACGGCTGAAGTTGTTCTTCGATGCACAGGCCCAGCGTAGTGTTCCCAACACTGGCTTCTGGTTCAATCTGCCACCATTTGCAGTTCTTACACAAACCCCACTGTGACTTTGTCGCCATGGTTATCCTCCTTCCGGACTCCTGATCCAGCAAGACTGCACCAGCCTCTGTGGTCAGCTCTGCGACCGGCCGACTGGTTCGAGCAATTATTGGGCTTGCTTCCCGAGAAAGATGGTCAAAACGAGACAGCCTCTTCCAGCCTCACCTTCGACCACCCTCTGGCAACGAGTGGAAGAGAGCCTCTTCTCAAAACCTTGACTGAAGCTTCACTAGCAGTAAGTGGAGATGGCGTGGTCCAGCCAAAGCCATTCATTCAGTCATGGTTCCTCTCGACGACGTCGTGCCGTGGCAGTTTCATCCTGAGCGTTAGAACTGCCGCAACAACATAACAAGCCGACAAGAAACCCATAGCGCCGGCATTCGAATGCTGGGTTGAAAGGAGGTAGCCGACGACAGCTGGTCCGACAAAGCCTCCAAGATTTCCAATTGAATTGATCAGGCCTATAGCAGCGGCTCCGCCGGATCCTTTGGCAATCAGAGTTGGCATGACCCAAAAGGCCGGAACCCAGGCGTAGGCCGACGCTCCGGTAAGGGTTAGCCAGAGAAATGCGAGGAGAAACGGCTGATTGGACAGGCTTGAAAGAAACAGACAAAGCGAGGCCGACAGGAATGGAACCGCAGCGTGAAAGCGTCGTTCGCCCGTTCTGTCTGAAGAAGACCCCACGAGCCAAACTGACAAGAGAGCCAAGGTGAATGGCAAGGCGGAACAGACCGCTGACAGGGCAGGCGAAAACCCGCTGGCTTTCTTAAGGAAGGTTGGCAGCCAAAGAACAAAGCCATAACCACCGATATTTGCGAACAAATGCGCGACTGCAAGCGTGATGACACTCCGATTCCTGAGAGCGACCCATACCGATGTTTCTGGCTCCCGTCTTCGAACTTCCGTCGCGAGTTCAGAACGTATCCAGGTCTTTTGATCCGGGTCCAGCCAAGAGGCTTGTTCAGGATGGTCGGTTAAGTAAAACAGCGTCACCACTCCAAAAACAACGGCTGGAATTCCCTCGAGAATGAATACCCACCTCCAGCCGGGCAGTCCCAACCAATCAATTCCTAAAATGAGACCAGAGATCGGCGCACCCAAGGCCAGCGACAGCGGTGCAGCCATCACGAAGCCCGCCATTGCGCGAGCTCGATCCGGAGCGCGGAACCAGTGCGTCAAATACACAATGATTCCAGGAAAAAAGCTGGCCTCGGCAGCGCCCAGCAGAAAGCGCGCCAAGTAGAATTGGCCGGATGAGCGAACCAACCCGACCAGGATGGTCATGAAACCCCAACTGACAAGAATCCGGGCAATCCAGCGACGAGCGCTCCAGCGTTCCACGATGAGCGCTCCCGGGATCTCGAGCAAGAAATAACCAAGAAAGAAGATCCCGGCGCCAAATCCAAAGACCGCTTCAGAAAAACCCAGGTCGGACGACATCGGAAGCTTCACAAAGGCAACATTTGCACGATCGAGGTAAGCAATGATGTAGAGCGTAAAGACGAAAGGCAGAATGCGCACGGCGATGCGCCGGCGGGTTCGAAAAGCAAGATCAGCTGTAGTCTGCTCAATAGCCACTGTCAGCTGGACACAGTCCGCAGAAAGTAGGTGAGTAGAGGAAGTGCAGGCGAAACGAACAACCTTCGGACAACTCCAATATCCCGTATCCAGTGGTTGCCGAAGCTGACACCCGTGATAGAGCGATATCCGCTCGCCGGTATCCAATGAATCAGGCCTGCGATCGGGTGGCCTGCTCTCACATCAAGAGGCTTTGCGGTACAAAGATTGACACTTGTACTTACGATACGGTATACGTTCCGAAAATGAAGACAACGTATAGCACAGCGCGTGCCGGCATCACAATTGCAAAACATGGTCTCCATGATCCCAACGAAAACTGACGTTCGAAGGAGCACAGCTGTTAACTCACAGGAATCGATTTTGCGATCCTGGCGGCGCAGTGGAGCGAATATCGTGGCGAGCCTGTGCACCGTCCTCCCAGTCCGACACCTTCACAGCCGCGACTCTCGAAAACTTCAGCTATCGACTTGGGTGCAGAGAAGATCAAAAAAGGGGAGGCCTAGCTCGCTGCCGGTGGACATACAGAATCATCTTCTTTGAATGTGGAAGGGCAGGCCGAATTGAACTTCCAGCTCGAGGAATGGAACGCGGATTCAAATCATTTCTCGGGAATTCGGGAAAGAGATAGTAGAGAGTCGGAGAGGTTTCTGCCATGAGAACGTGCCGGCGTCTGATTAGAAAGTTCGCCTGGGTAGCGGTTTTACTATTCCTTTGTTCAGGGGTAGCGGGAGCCAGGGAGCGTGTCCAACTGACTGGAAAATGGGAGCGATGGATTCAGGATCGGCTCCACGATAAAGTCGAAGTCCCCTCGTCTTACCATCCTATTGGAGTCGTTCGACTCAGGCGGCAGGTGGATGTGCCAAGTGTGCCTCTTCGAAGCCGCGCAATCCTGAGGTTTGAGGGCATTGCCCATCAGGCAACTGTGCGAGTGAACAGCGATGTTGTGGGCCACATGGGCCCCTGGACGCCCTATGAATTCGACATCAGTCAGAACCTCCGCCCGGGAGCCAATTGGGTCGAGGTCGAAGTCTCTGACTGGCAGGTGCCTTTGGGCCCCATCGGTGCCTGGGAAGCTTACGGGGGGATCATTCGCGACGTCTTTCTTGAGTTTCGTCCCGACCCCTACATCGAAAATGCCTACCTGCGCTACACATTCACTCCCTCAATGGATGCCGCTCAGAATACCCTCCAGGTATTCGTAAAGAGCTCAACCAGCGCAAGGGGGAAACTGACTGCAGAGCTTCTACAAGGTGCAAGTAGATCTTCCTCAGTTTCCCAGGACGTTAGCGTTGAGGGAGGCACTACCACGTTGGAACTGTCGTGGAACACCAACTCCCCCGTGTTCTGGTCGCCCGAGGTGCCTAATCTCTATCAACTGAGAGTGACGCTGGATTCGCCTGGCGGGCAGGACACTTTCTCGGCGGTGACGGGATATCGTAAAGTTGAGATACGGGGCAATCAGTTTTATTTGAACGGACAACGTCTGATCCTCCGAGGTGTCTGCCGTCATGATATCTGGAAGGATCAGGGCCACACGTTCACCTCAGCTCAGATCGAGCAAGACATGCAGATGATCAAGGCCATGGGCGCAAACTTTGTGCGCCTGGTTCACTACCCGCACGACCGACGAGTGGTCGAAATTGCCGATCGCATCGGACTGCTGGTGACCGAGGAATCGGGCTTGGTCTGGGTGGACTTTCGAAAACTGACTCGGGAAACCGTTGAGACTGGGTTAGGGAATCTGGAGCGCACAGCTCAGCGAGACTGGAACAGCCCTTCCTTATTTGCCCTGCTGCTCTCGAACGAGAGTGCGCCCACAGTGGACGTGATTCGGGAAGCAAAACAGAGGATCAAGCAGATAGCGCCTCACTTGCTGATATCGGCAGCCCGGATAGATAGTGCCGAGAAGAGTTTCGCTGGATCGAAGACAGTCTTTGACGAGGGAGGCCTGGACTTCTATAGCTATCACCCCTACACCTACGACATGGATGTTTTTGAGCAAGCTGCCGACGGTCTGTCAGGGAAGCCGCTGGTCTTTACTGAGTGGGGAGGACGTGCTGTAGGGCAATCGCCAGTAATCATGAAGGAAACCATGGATGAGATCGGCAAACTGGTCGCCGAAGGTCGACTGGCAGGTCATTGCTTCTGGTCTTGGGCCGACCTGCCGGAGTTTAGCCGGGGTGGCAGTGAAATGGAGGGTGGCATCCTCAAATCCGGTGTAGTGACCGAAAGTCGAACGCCGCGGCCGGACGTATATGTGGCTTTGGCTGACTTATTCCGGCGTTTACCTGGCCCTGGGCCTGAGATGTCGAGATCCCCTGAACTGATTCAGTCTCAGGTCGCTCCTATCAGCGCCAGCAGCCGGTTTGTTCCGGTCTCCATTCAGGCAATTGTTGATAGCTCAGAGCAGAAGCAAGCGTGGGTCGAGCTTGAATCGTTGATGGAACGGTTCTGGAAAACCCATGCTTTTACTCGAAGGCACTGGGAACAAACGGGGCGCCATTTCTGGTTATGGAACGCTCCGGACCTGCGAGTGGGAGGCGTTCCGTTTTCTCCGCCTGCACTGCATGGGTTCTCCAAGCCCCTCGTGGTGACTCCTGGACGCCCAAGAATAGAGCTTCCCATGGACTTGACTGCTAGGCGGCTGCATTTCCTGGGTAACGTCACACTTCCGGATGGCTATCCCATGATTGGGAAACTGGGAGATCCTGTGGGCCGGTATCTCATCATTTATTCAGATCGCAGCCAACAGGAAGTCCCACTCCGGTGGGGGCAGGAAGTCGCCCGAAGCAACATGATATCGGTTGCCAGCCGAGTTGATCCAGCGACGGCAGAAGGGGAACGGGTCTTGATTTACGAAAAGGATGCGACGCGCGAAGTGTACCAGGCGCGGCTCCTGTCAGTGCTTACCCGTCCCCAGAAGATCAGTCGGATTGTCTGTGAGCTGAAACCCCCGAGCACGTCAGGCCAAGCGCCTCCGCCCGACACTCATCATGCAATAGCGCCTCCCTTGGAGGCACACGAGCAGGGTCTGGTCCTCTTTGCCGTGACTGCTGAAATCTCGCAAGAGAGCCCAAAGTGAAAACGACTGCTGCGAATAGACCATAACCTACCAATGGCAATCCGATCGTAAATCGGACGAATGAAAACGGCCGGACCACGCGAGGCAAATGTCGAGATTCATCATTCTTCCACCGTTCGAAAAATACAATCCGATGGACTTGCGCCGATCTCGCCGCGGACCAAAACACGGGCTGTCAGGATTGACAGCCTCCAGTCAAATGCGGTATATGTTCCGAATCTGGAAGATGAATCCTAACACCACTCTTGCAATCAACTTCTCGTACCTCCAAGAACCCGGTCTGATTTTGGTCCCCAGATCAATTCGATGAAATTGAGTTCGATCGACTTTGCCATTCTCATCACCTATATGGGTTTTGTCATTGGCATTGGCTACTGGCTCAAGAACCGAATGCGCACCTCAGAGGAGTATCTACTGGCAGGGCGGGCGCTTCCCGCCTGGGTTACCGGACTGGCTTTCATGGCCGCCAATCTCGGGTCGCTGGAGGTTGTCGGGATGATCGCGATGGGTGCGAAATACGGGATGATGACGAACCATTGGTACTGGACCGGAGCTATTCCAGCCATGGTTTTTCTCGGCGTGTTCATGATCCGCTTCTATTATGCGAACGGAATTCGCAGTGTCCCCGAATACTTGAAGCTGCGCTTCGATCACCGTGCGCACCTGCTCAACTCGATTAGCTTCTCTTTCGTGACGGTCCTGATGTCCGGCATCAATATGTACGCCTTGGCACTCGTTTGCCAGCAGATGCTGGGTTGGAGCTTCAATTTCAGCGTCTTTCTGTCTGCAGGAGTCGTGGTTATCTACACTTTTTTGGGTGGCTTAAGTTCGTCGATCTATAACGAGGTCCTGCAGTTCTTCCTCATCATCCTCGGATTTTTTCCCTTGGCTGTGTTGGGTCTTCTGGAAGTAGGTGGTTGGAGTGGCCTCGTTGCCCGACTCCCAGAGATCTATTCCCATACCTGGGCCGGAATGGGTTCGGTCCAAACGAATCCGCTAGGGGTGGAATGGTATGTGGCGGTCTTGGCTCTGATGTTTATCATGGGACCGTCCTACTGGTGCACTGATTTCCTTCTGGTGCAGAGAGCGTTGGCGGCCAAGAGTCTGGATGCGGCGCGAAAGACTCCCTTGATTGCGGCGTTCCCCAAAATGTTCTTTCCCTTCTTGGTGACTCTTCCAGGCATGATCGCGATGACGGTTGCCCCCAAAGCATTGGAAGGAGATTTCAATGTGGCCCTGCCGCTGCTAATGCAGCGCTATTATCCACACGGACTGCTTGGCCTGGGTTTGACGGCCCTGCTGGCTAGCTTCATGTCTGGGATGGCCGGAAACGTGACTGCGTTTAACACCGTCTGGACTTACGACATCTATCAGACTTATCTGGTGAAAGGACGGAGCGACGGCCACTACCTGCGGGTTGCCCATCTCGCCACGATCTTCGGGACCTTACTGAGCGTGTTTTCTGCTTATATTGTACTCCGCTTCGACAATCTGATGGATTACATGCAGTTGATCGGGGCGATGTTTATTGCGCCGTTTTTCGTTATCTTCTTTCTCGGCATGTTTTGGAAACGGACCACGGCCACAGCAGGCTTTTATGGAATGGTAGCGGGAGTTTTGGGCTGTCTACTTCAGTATGTTCTGTATCAAGCAGGCGTAATCAGCTATAAAACACCGATGGCCTCAACTCTGAATCTGGCGATCTGGGGCGCCGGCGCTGGGCTTGTGACAGCAGTTTTTCTGAGCTTTGTCACGAAGCCGCCAAAATTGGAGAACCTGAAGGGGTTGGTTCACGGTCATGCCCCTGAGGAAGCCGTGACCAAACAACCATGGTACCGAACGCCGGAGTTTCTGGCTGTGATGGTCATGGCAACCTATATATCCTTGAATATCATTTTTCGTTAGCGAAGCGAGGGGATTCTCTTGTCTGGCTTTCCGGAATTTGTTCCGTTCTGTGGTCTTGACGACTCACTCCCAGGCTGGCCTGGGAGTGCTCAGTTGTGGTGGGTCTTGCTCATCCAACCTTTGGAGGAGATGAAGTCTTCTAGGGAGAATCGATGAACGCACGGACGCTTACTCTGCGTGGAATTATTCCGTCTATGGTGACACCGTTTGACAACAGCGGGAAGCTGGAAAGCGATTGGTTAAAACGCGAAACGGAGTTCCTAACTCAGGCCGACGTGGATGGCTTGTGCGTTGGAGGTATGATCAGCGAGACTGCGGGCGCAAGGCCGGAAGAAGTTCATCTGATCTGCAAGACTGTAATCTCGTCCACCAACAAGCCGGTTATCGCAGGTATTTTCCCCGACTGTACTTCTGAGGCGCTGGAACTAGCGAGTGCCTGTGCCTCCGCAGGGGCTCAAGCGTTGTCGGTCTCTCCACCTCATTACCTGTTCTGCCCTGACCGTGAGGGCCTGATAGAACTGTTTGCTGCTGTGCGAGAGCAGGTAGATGTTCCCGTTTTGCTTGCGAATTCTATCCCAACAGCTCAGGTTGACCTCACTTCAATGACGGCCCTGACGGACCGAGGACTCATTGACGGAATTCATCAGGGCGCCGGCAATGCTCATCTGCTGGCCGACATCCTGAACCTGAAGTCACGTTTGGCGGTGTACACGGGTGTGGAGGACCTTCTTTACATGGCATTCCTTCTCGGGGCCGAAGGAGCCATTTCGGCGTTGGCTGCTGTCTTTCCTAAGGACTGCGTCGCATTGTATCGAGCCCATCAGAACAGAGATTTTGATCGGGCACGCCAGATTCACGAAAAGCTGAACAGGTGGTGGCGGATTCTCGATCATCCCGTGGAATTCCTGTCGCGCGTCAAATCGGCCCTAGCCCTCCAACAGCGTCCGGTTGGAGTTCCACGCAGCCCCTATAATGTGCTGTCTGCTTATGGACAGTCGTCTGTCCAGGAGGCTTTGGAACGACAGCTTAAGCTCCCTTGATCCAAGGCGGGAGCGCAAAGCCAAGGCTTGGGCTCTCGCTCGTCAGACGCTCTTGCGACGTTGGTCGCCCACACTCCAGCAATTCAGGATACGTTTGTCCTACCGCCCACTAGCTCCGGCTTTGAAACAGAGTTAGGATGGAGACATGTCCAGGGCTATCGGATCTATCGTCGCTGCCTTAGCTGCTGCACTTCTCCCCTTGACTCCGATGACTTTTCGGGAAGTACCGGCCCCGGAAAGTCGCATTACGTGGGTGCACGAAAACGGACGCTCAGACAAACGCTACCTGCCCGAAACTATCGGTCCCGGCGTGGCGATCTTCGACTACAACAATGATGGTTGGATGGACATTCTCTTTGTGAATTCCGGAGAGTCGGTGTTTTTTCGTCCTAGAACGATGCTGCGTTCTGCTCTGTACCGAAATAATCAGGATGGATCCTTCACTGATGTCGCCGAGAAAGTTGGATTGACAGCTAACTTTTTTGGAATGGGCGTGGCTATCGGAGACTATGATAGCGATGGGTTCCAGGATGTATTTCTAACCGGTTATGGCAAGTCGATTCTTTATCGCAACAACGGTGAGGGACGGTTCAAAGAAGTTACTCCCGGGAGCGGGATCGACGCTCCGGGGTGGTCCACGAGCGCCGTCTGGTTCGACTATAACAACGACGGTAGGCTGGACCTTTTTATCTGTCAATTTGTGGACTATTCCAGTTTGAGATCCTGTGGGATCACAAATTCCTACGGCGGGCAGCTAGAAGGCATTCCGGAAACAGAGACCTTCTACTGCATTCCCAGGATCTTTCCGCCCACCGCCAGTCACTTGTACCGGAATGATGGGAATGGCCACTTTGCCGACGTCAGCAAAGAGACCAGGATTCTGGATTCGCTGGGGAAGGGCTTCGGCGTCGTCGCCACCGATATTAACAACGACGGATACATGGACCTCTTTCAAGCCAACGACACCATGGCTAATTTCCTATTCGTAAACCGCGAAGGCAAGAATTTCGAGGAGATAGGGCTTGCCGCAGGCGTGGGTTACAGCGAAGATGGCGTCGCACGATCAGGGATGGGCGTGGATGCCGCCGACTTCGACGCCGACGGGTGGCAAGACCTATTTGTGGCCAACGTAGACCAGGAGACCTTCTCTATTTATGACAACAGCGGCGATGAAATCTTTACCGACCGCAGCAAGGATACCGGAATCGCCGACGCCACTCGTTTGCTGAGTGGGTGGGGGCTGCGGTTCTTCGATTACGACAACGACGGCTTAGTGGACTTGATTCTGGCCAATGGCCATCCGGACGACCTGGTGGATCGACGGATGCGAGGTGTCACCTATAAGGAGCCGCTGCTGCTTTTCCATAACGAAGGCAATGGAAAGATGCTGAACGTTTCGGAAACTGCCGGGGAGCCATTTCGCGAAAAATATGCCGCACGAGGTCTGGCGGTCGGCGACCTGAATAACGATGGGTACTCCGACGTCGTCGTGGGTATTAATGGGGGGGCGCCTCTCGTCCTTTACAATAGCGACGCGAGCAAGAACAACTGGGCAGGATTGAAGCTGGTCGGCACGCAGGCGAACCCCGCGGCAGTGGGCACACTCATCAAGTGGAGTGCTAATGGTCAAGTTCGTTCCCGGCTGAAAACCGCCGGAGGAAGTTTTCTTTCCAGCCACGATCCTCGCGAAATTCTGGGACTCGGAAAGGCTGGCAAGGTGGACTGGTTGGACATTCGTTGGCCCAAGCCCAGCACGCGCGTTGACCACTTCACCGACCTCCCCGTCAACAAGTTCCTGACCGTCGTGGAAGGAAAGGGGATCGAATAGTGCCTGCCTACGTTATTTTGGTCCTATTCCTGGCCCAGCAAACCACGCCAGTTGACAGACTGGTCCATGAGGCTCAGCAAGCTCTACAGCTCGGCAGATACTCGGAGGCGCGCGAGAAGTTCCGAAAGGCCCTTGAGCACACACCACGCAACCCGGCCTTGTGGAGTTACTTGGGGATGGCTGACGCCCAATTGAATGACCTTGATGCCGCGATTGGCAACTTTCAAAAAGCGCTTTCATTCGCGCCCAACGACGCCCAGACGCATTTCAACCTCGGATTGTTGTTCCGACAGAAGGGCGACTCCCAAAAGGCACAAGAAATGTATCGACGAGGGCTGAAGTTAGCCCCAGACGATCCGGCGGCGAACCAAAATTACGCCCTGCTTCTGATGGAAACGGGAAAATTTCGCGAGGCCATTCCGCTCCTGCAAAAACTGAGGGCGCTTGGAACCTCAGATGTTTCTGTGCGCGTGGCCCTGATTGAATCCTACTTGAAAGGCGGAATGAAAGACGAAGGGGAGAGAGAAATTCAAAGCTACCTTCATTCTCCCAATGCCACACCAGCCGAACAGCTCAAGCTGGCCAAGGTCCTTATCGAGGATAAGCAGCCGGAGTCGGCCCAGATAGTCCTTGAACATATAGTCAAGGTCTCACCTGATTCCGCCGACGCCCACGCCCAGTTAGGCCTGCTTCTGGCCAATAAGGATCAATATGAGGAAGCAACTCGGGAAATGGGACGGGCCGTCCAGCTGTCTCCCGATTCAGCCGAGTACTCGATGCGGCTGGCTGAGATTCTGATTTTGTGGAAGCAGTATCCGACGGCTCTCGAATTCCTGACAGCGGTCAAAGATCGGTTTGGCGGGCTCGCGGAGTACCAGTACAAACTGGGCGTTGCATATTACGGTCTGCGCCGGATCCCGCAGGCAATCACGATTTTTGAAAACCTGGCACGGGAGCATCCAGAGTTAGACTTGGTCCAATTCTTCCTGGGAAACTGCTATCAGACCACCGGTGCATTTGAGAAGGCGGAGCGCCACTACAAACGGGCCATTGAGGTCAACCCGCAGAAAGCCTCGTACTATGCCGCTCTGGCGCAGCTGCTGAGGAAGCAAACCAAAGACAGGACGGAGGAAGCGCTCGCCTATCTTGAAAAAGCGCTGCTCCTTGACCCACAGGACATCCAGAGCAAGCTCGAACTTGCCTTTTGCTATGAAAAAAAAATGAACTACCCGAGAGCCCAAAGCCTCTTGGAAGAGGTCGTTCAACAACAGCGGGATTTGGTTCCGGCGCACGTCGCGCTAGCCCGAGTCTACTACCGGCAAAGGAAAAAGGAGGAAGGAGACCGGGAAAAGTCTATCATCGCCCGATTGGAAGCAGAGCAACAAGCCCGGAAGTCCCAGACTGAGAAGCCCCCGGATTTTCCCACACCTTAGGAGGCAAAGATTAGGGGAGCTTGCGACTTGATCCCTCCGAGGGAAGCAGAGCCTGTTTTCCACATGTCGAGAGTGTTGGGATGTGTCTCTCCAGGGAATTGCTCAAGACCTCTTTTTGATCGTGTCGAGACCCTGCGCCATCGCTCCGTTTGGGCTGTGGGGCGCGCAGAGTGGTAGAGTTTTTGAAGGAGAATCGAGAGTGGCTTTAGCGGGATTCTTGGGCAACGTGATTGCTTGCGGAAAGCATTCCGATTCGAAAAATTAGCTTGACATCACATCCAGCCTGCTGTAAGTAAGTAACATTCTATTACGATGGAAAAAAGATCCTCGGCGGGCGGGAGCCAAAAGAGGAGTCCGGCTAAATCACGGTCCAGGGGCGAACCCACTTATCGCTTCTCAATAAAAGGAGGTTAGCATGAGTATGCCGCGACCTATGCCTATCATTCTTCGAAGAGGTTACGCCCTCAGCTTGGTTTGGGCGCTGGTAGCGTTCTTCGGCTTCGGACTCCAGTCCGGATTTGGCCAGAGTGGGCGGGCTTCCATTGCAGGGACGGTGACAGAACAAACTGGTGCCGTCGTTCCAGATGCCAAGATCGTGGTTACCGATGCCGTAACTGGACAATCCCGAGAAGTCGTCACCGCTGAAAACGGCACCTATGTGGTTCCGCTATTGCCAGTGGGAACTTTTTCCGTGGCCTGCAGCCGGCCGGGATTCAAGACTGAGACTCGCATCGGCGTAAAGATCACGGCCGATGAGAAAGCGACGGTTGATTTTTCGCTTGCGGTCGGAGAAGTGACACAAACCGTCGAGGTATCCGCGGGTGCGGAAACGATTAATACAACCAACGGAGCCATCGGTCAGATTGTCGAGCAAACCGCGATCGTCGAGCTCCCTATCAATGGCCGCAATCCGGCCGAGCTTGTGTTTTTGGCGCCTGGGGCTGTTGATGGGTTTAAGTTTGGTGGCTTCACCCGTCAAGAGTTCACCACGTTTCCGACAGAGACCGGCGCCTCTGTAAATGGCGGTCGCCAGGGCAGCACCTACTACATGCTCGACGGTAGCAATAACATGGACAACTACCATAATAATGCGACGCCTTTCCCTAACGCCGATGCGACCCAGGAATTCCGCGTTATCACCAACAACTTTGACGCGCAGTATGGTTTTTCCCCAGGGGCGGTCGTAAGCATTGTGACCCGTTCCGGCTCCAAGGAGTGGCACGGCGATGTGTTCGAGTTTATCCGCAACGACGCGCTGAATGCCCGGGATTTCTTTGCGCGCGACCGTGACACTCTCAAGCGCAACCAGTTTGGGGCTTCTGCGGGAGGAAAGATCATTGGGGAGAAACTGTTCATTTTTGGAAACTACCAAGGGACCACGGAGCGAAGGCGAGTCAATGCAGGCTCTAGCTTTGTTCCCAATAACAAGATGTTGCAGGGAGACTTTAGCGATCTTCTGCCGGACACTCAGATAACTGACCCGGATACCGAACTGCCCGTTCCTGGCAACATCTTTACGCCCCGCAGAATGGGCCAGCAAATACAGTCCGATCGCCAAGAAGTTTATGGAAGTACTGCCACGGACCGATGATCCCTCGGGACTGGTTGGCGCTGTCAGGCGCTGTCAGAATCCGGGATTACCACGAGTTCACCATCAAGCCGGACTGGTATCTGAGCCCCAAGCACCACATTAGCGGACGCGTGTTTTTCAACGACTTTACGCACCCGAAGGAAGGCGGCGGCGGAAATATCCTGTTGGCGGACCGCTCCTGGACAGCCCGCTATCAGAATTACGGAGGGAATTGGCTATACACGATTCGACCCAACCTGATTCACAATCTAGTGGTCTCTTACAATCGCCTCAATACCTATAGCGTACCTGGGTTTGAGACCCAAGGATGGGGGACCGGTCTGCTTCAAGTGTTTCGGTGTCAATGTGGAGGAGTACCCGACCACTGCACCGAATCTCATGCTGTTTACCAGCGGATTTTCGGTAGCTCAGAACACCAACTATATCAACCGGCATAACGTCTCGATTTCCGATTCAATATCCTGGACCAAGGGCAAGCATCTGGTTGTGGCCGGCGTCGACATCTTGCGACAGTCCTGGGACTTGGGCACGGACTGGCTGGCGGACGAAATCTTTCAATTTGACGGAAACCGTACCAAGTCCTGGTTTTCAGACTTCTTAACCGGTAAGGCTTCAATGTTCTGGCAGGGGGCCGGTTCGTTCGACCAGATTAAAGGCACCTCGTGGGCAGGCTACGTGCAGGATACGATTCGATTGAAGCCCAACCTCACCCTCGGCGTCGGTCTGCGCTGGGAGCCGTATCTCCCATATGAAGTATCCAAGGGGCGAATCCCGGTATTTCAGGCTGGACAGAAGAGCACGCGTTATCCCAATGCGCCCACTGGCTTGGTCTATCCTGGCGATGCCGGAGTCCCCAGTAAGGGTGTCTCCAGTGACATTGCGAACCTAGCGCCGAGACTCTCGATTGCCTGGCAGCCCAAAGCGCTCCCGAATACGTCAGTTCGGGCGGCCTTCGGGATGTTCATATCGCCGTTGGCCCTGTCCACCTACAACCACGTTGCGGACACGGCCCCCTTCGCTCCATCTTTCCAGGTTCTGGCAACGGATCCGCTAGTAGGTCGGTCCATTCCTTTCGAAGATCCATGGAGCGTCTATTCGCCCACGGGTTTCAGGAGTCCATTCCCGCCGTTCGCTTCGTCAGACTATGCCCCAGGCAGCGATGCCCAGTTCGTTCTGCCAGTGTTCGTCCAGGAACATTTCTCGCCTGACTTCCGCATAGGAAAAGTTCAAAGCTGGAACTTCTCCATAGAACACCAGTTCAGAAACGACATCCTTGTGCGAGCGGCTTACGTGGGAAGCGAGGGTTATCACCTTCCGAATGTTGTGGAGCGCAATCCAGGCTTCTTCAGCGCCAACGGGGCAAGACCCCTGTACTCGCCAGACTTCACGAATATCCTCCAGTATGTCTCCTGGAGCACCGCATCCTACAATGCCCTGCAGCTGACCTTTGACAAGAGGTTCTCAAGTGGCCTGCAATTTACCTCGAATTACGCCTACTCCAAAAATATCGATTCAGGGCAGCCTGGCGGAGGTGTGTTCGGAGGTCAGCTCCCAAACCCATTTGATTCTCGCTTTAACCGGGGTCTTTCCAACCTCAATTACCCGCACATCTGGACTAACTTTTGGGTGTACCAGACTCCGAGCCTGAAATCATCTAACAAGTTCATAAGGGGGGTGCTGGGCGACTGGCAGTTCAGCGGAATCTGGCGCCTCCAGTCGGGAGATCCTTTCTCCATCGTGGGTGGATTCGGGAATGACAACTCCCTGGCCCACACCGGCGGGGACCGCGCAGACCTGACTGGGCAACCGATCACGACGCATCAGGGAAGCAAATCGGATTGGCTGTTGAATTACGTGAACGTCGATGCCTTCAGGCCAAACGCCCCCGGGACTTTTGGCAATTCGCCGAGAAATTTCCTGCGCGGCGACAAGACCAACGTGGCCGATCTGGGAATCGCCAAAAATTTCCCTTTCAAGGAACGTTACCGCGTGCAGTTCCGCTGGGAAATGTTTAACGCGTTCAACAGGGCTCACTTCAGCACCCCAGCCAACAATCCCTCAAATCCCTCCTCTTTTGGACGCATTACCACAACCAAAGGGTATGGTGCGGGTGCAGGAGGAGCCGAGCAAGACATCTTTGGTATTCCAGGCCGCATAATGCAGTTTGCCCTCAAGTTCCACTGGTAAATCACATCCCATGCTCTCAAAGACTCGGCGGGAGGTCTCTCCGCCGGGTCTTCTTTCTTTATGCCGTTTGATCCTAGGTGCCACCGCGAATTCTTCGATTGTTGATATCGACCGCTCATTCGGCGCCGAGGATCTGACACCGCTTCTTCAGCCAAACAGCCACCGCTTAGTTAGGACCGTGTTGGGGCTGGTTGCCCATCAGGCGCTGATGTGATTGCTGAACTGGAAATCATCTCCGGAGCGACATGGTACCGGGGCCGGAGGAGGTAGGAGAGATGAATCGAAGGAACTTCGTGAAAAACTCGACGGCTGGTGTGATTGGTGCATTTGCAGGTCACCGTTCTGTCCAGCGCAATGTGATGGGTGCAAACAAGAGAATCAGATGCGGATTTATCGGGGTTGGGAACATGGGAAGCGGAAACCTCCGAGATTTTCTCAAATGTGAGAACGTGGAGGTCGTGGCGGTTTGTGATGTCTGGCAACCCTACATCGATCGAGCAGTGGAAAGCAGTTCTGGCAAGGCCACCGGGTACTTGGATTTTCGTCGCGTGCTGGATCGCAAGGACATCGATGTCGCGGTCATTTCTACGCCAGATCACTGGCATGCCTACATGGCGATCGAGGCCTGCAAAGCTGGCAAGGACGTCTATGTCGAGAAACCGCTCGCGTACAACATCTATGAAGGCCGCAAAATGGTCGAGGCCGCTCGGAAGCATAATCGTGTAGTCCAGGCTGGCACCCAGCAGCGATCAGGACGACACTATCACGAAGTCGCTGAATTCATCAGATCCGGAAAGCTCGGCAAAGTCAGCCGCGTAGTCGCATGGAACTACCAAAACGAATCTCCCTTTGGAATGGGGAGTTTCCCGGATTCAGAGCCGCCACCAGGGCTGGACTACGACATGTGGCTGGGGCCAGCTCCCAAGCGACCATTTAACCCGAATCGGTTCATCTTTAACTTTCGTTACTTCTGGGACTACGCGGGGGGATACGCGACAGACTGGGGAGTGCACCACATTGACACAGTCCAGTGGGCAATGGATGTGCAGGCTCCCAAGAAGGTATCGGCGCTGGGCGCAAAATATTGCGTCCAGGACAACCGGGAAACTCCCGACACGTTGGAAGTGACCTACGAGTATCCGACTTTCCTGCTTACTTACTCGAATCGCCTTCTGAACGCAAACCCACTTCACAATCGTTCTTATGGAATTGCGTTTTATGGAACAGACGCGACCCTGGTGGTGGACCGGTCTGGCTACGATGTCTTGCCTGAAACCAGTGGAACGTTTGAGAAGATGGAACCGTTTTACAAGAGAGATCTCGAGGCAAAGGCCGGTAAGCTCCCGAACCCGTGGGGCAGCGAGCGCGATATCTGGATTGGCAGGACGGCAACAGTACGCGGGGAGGGCTCCGAGCAGCACTTGGCCCACGTGAGGAACTTCCTCGACTGCGTAGAGAGCCGGAAAAAACCAGCCTCAGATGTGGAAGTGACACACTATTCCACCGCGACAAGCCACCTAGCCAATATCTCATACCAGACCGGGCGGACAATCCGATGGGATTCCCAGCAGGAGCAGATTGTAGATGATGCCGAGGCTGCCAAGCTGTTGCGCAGAGACAACCGGGCACCGTGGATTGTAACTTGACGGAACCTTCAGCGAGGAGGCCCGATTCTGCAAACTGAGAGGGTCAGGAATGTCGAATCTCTGGAAGAGATTCGGGAGAAATGGTTCCTCAATTTGTTCCAAAGCTTGGAGACTGTTGAAGAAGCCGTTCTCTACCTGGAACGCCATTGTCAACTCGTCACTTCCCATTACAGGTTTCGATTGGGTTGTTATATTACTATCTCTTTGAGTGCGACATAGTATGAGTTGCTCATGGCAGGAATGTTCGCGTTAACTTATGACTTCGGAATGTGTTGGTTCAGCCTGAAATGGAGAGCTGACGTTCCCCGTTAGCATACCGCCATTTTCGGCGGGCCAGTTGGGAGGACGCCGCACAATGCAGTGGCGGCTGGTGGAACAGGCAGCCGCTGAAACTGCAACTGGTTTCAAAAAGGAAAAGGCTCATACTCCAATGGGGAAAACCAAACTGGCTAAAAACAAATCTCGAATCCACGCCTCGCCAGGGATTTCAACGGGTGTGCCAGGGCAGTAGGTCCTCCGGGCCGTGGCTAGCGGACTGCGCCCGGTTTCAACTTCCGGATGGCCCGTCATCCGCCCAAAATCGTGACCTCTGCCAAACCGCACTTCTACGACTTGCCCTTAATCCGTCCAAGTGGTTCCGTAAACAGTGCGGCGTTAGCGGGGATCTAGCTAGCGTCTCAACCGGCGCGTCACTGGTGGTCAGCCCAGCGCTTTCCGTCAGCGCGGCCCACTTTGTCCGACTATCGGACCGACTAACGCATCGAGAAACTTGTAGAATTCCTGCGTCGCCGGATCGTCTGGCTTGCCGAGGTCGTCATTCAAGCGGCTGTGGTTGCTGTCACCCTTGCCGTAAGACTTGGCCGGGATCTCCGCTGCCTTCAGCACGCTCTCAAGGCGCTCGGCTTGCGCTCGCGTGTCCGGATTACCGGAAAAATACAGGATCAGGAACGGCGGTATTCGTTTCTCCTTGGCAACATGCGTCACAGCCGAAAAATCAACGTGCTTCTCCGGGTCGTTTCCGAATTTCTGGCGATGACCAAAGGTAAACATCTTGCCGCCGTAGAGCGCTTGCCGGTGCTCCGCCGTCATGATCATTCTGGGAATGTCGTAGGTATCGCCGTCCACTGGGACGCAGCCCTTGAGGACATCGAACGACATACCTTCCTTCTTCAGGTAACGATCATCGATGCAGATCAACGCCGCTAACTGCGCGCCAGCGGAATGTCCACCCACAAAGATCCGTGTGCGATCGCCGCCATACCTGGCGATGTTCCTGTGCACCCAGCCGACGGATCTGGCGACGTCGCCAATCAGCTCGCCCATTTCCACTTCCGGCAGAAGTCGATAGTTCGTCGAGACAAAGACAAATCCTCGTTCGGTCAGCGCCTTGGGCTTCAATGCGACATCGCTCTTGTCCCCCGCCTGCCATCCACCTCCGTGGATCCAAAACATGACGGGCAAACTCTTCCCAGGCCGGTTTTCCGGCGTGTATACATCGAGGACGTGGCGTTTGTGACCGTTCTCCACGTAGGGAATGTCATGCGCCAGCCTCTGCGCCGTGGCACCGTTGCTAAGCAGGAGAAACGGGAAAACGAAGGCGGAAACCAGCCTGCAATACATGGCTTTGATTCTCTTTGAACGAAGTAAGGGAAACAAGAGGTCAGGTCTCGGTGTTCGGCAGCTCATTGCCAGACACGACGGTTCCGTGCGAGGGTGGTGCTTCCGCAGTCTACTGTCGGTGACTTGCTCTTATGTCCTTCTTATAAGATGACTTTTTGTTGATTTGGACCCATCCCGAATTTGGTAACGCCAAATTCTGCGGTAAACTATTGCAGCCTAAAACCTTACGCTAATCCTACCAACAATTGATGACGGAAGCACCTGGTATTGTTTGGAGTTCTGAGTCTGGTCGGCCATTTTTTGTACTGGTCAGGATTGTGGCTGTAGTTAATGCGCAGCGGCCTGGGGGTTAGTGGGGCACGGTTTCGCTGGCCGTGGCTGTGATCGAATCGGCTTTAGACCTAACACGACCAGGTAAAGCCAACGAGGGAGATGAACTCGGCTTGGCTTGCATCGCCGCAAGATCGACGCACGACTTTTTTGACCCAACGAGGTTTTCATCTCCGAAGACCAAACGGAAGGTGAAGCTCACTGCGCCGTCAAATGGGCCAGGAACCCACAAACGGAGCAACCATCACGCTAAGTTCACACCTCGCGGCTTTGACAACAGGTGGTCTCAATATTATATAGGTAACCGAGAGGTGATTTATGTTGACGCTTAGAAATGGTTTCTTTGATTTGTTGGATAGAAATTTTGACGATTTCTCTGGTTACACTGGGCTGCGCGAGCCAGAGTCGAAGTTTTCCGGGTTCACCCCGGAGGTAGAGTCCTACCAAAAGGACAATAACCTCATGTTTCGCCTGGCGGTTCCAGGAGTAGATCCCAAGGACGTGGATGTTTCAATTCAAGGTTGTTACCTCACCATCAAGGCAGAGAGGCAACGACCCGCGGACGTTAAGGAAGAGGACTGGTACCTAAGAGGGTTCAGCTATGGCCGGATCGAGCGAACCTGGACCTTGCCGGAGAGTGTTGATCTGAACAAGATCGAGGCGAATTTCAACAATGGTGTGCTTGAGATCAGAATGCCGGCGGCCGAGAAGCTTCTTCCCAAGAAGATTGAAGTCAAACAGCTCAAATTAGCCGCGTAACGCAGCTCACAGATCCCGAAGAAAGAAAGGGCCATCCCAGATTTCCTGGGATGGCCTTTTTGTTAGGGTGCCCGACAATCCCCGTGTGTGGTTTCCTGTGAAACCCGGTGTCCCCTACTGAGTTAAACGGAACTCTCCTGAAGCGTCGCATCCAAGTTTCAACCCGTTGCAGAAACGCTTACCCCCTCAGGTCAGTACATCCCGCCGCCCATATCGCCGGCATGAGGACCGGCAGGTGCCTTTTCCTTTTCCGGAATTTCAGCAATGAGCGCTTCGGTGGTCAACATCAACCCTGCGATGGATGAAGCATTCTGGAGGGCGATGCGGGTCACCTTGGCCGGATCAATGACACCATCCTTCACCAGGTCTCCGTAGGTGTCGGTCTCGGCATTGTAGCCATGGTTTTCGCCCTTTTCCGCGCGCACCCGGGAAAGCACCACCGCACCTTCGACTCCGGCATTCTGGGCAATCTGACGGAGAGGCTCTTCCAGCGCGCGACGGACGATGTTGACGCCAATCTGCTCGTCCTCGTCTAGCTTCAGTTTCTCCAGTACGCTGAGGGCGCGAATGAAGGTGACCCCGCCGCCTGGAACAATGCCTTCTTCCACGGCCGCGCGGGTGGCATGCATGGCATCTTCCACGCGCGCCTTCTTCTCCTTCAGTTCTGTTTCCGTAGCGGCTCCCACCTTGATGATGGCCACGCCGCCTACTAGCTTGGCCAGCCGCTCCTGCAGCTTCTCACGGTCGTAGTCGGAAGTGGTGTCTTCCACTTGAGTGCGCAACTGCTTCACCCGGCCTTGAATGTCGGCCGGTTTGCCGGCGCCTTCCACAATCGTCGTGTTGTCTTTGTCCACCGTAATCTTCTTGGCTCGGCCCAGGTCAGCCAGTTGAACATTCTCCAGCTTGATTCCCAGGTCTTCACTGATCACCTTGGCACCGGTCAAAACAGCAATGTCCTCCAGCATGGCTTTGCGGCGGTCCCCGAAGCCGGGGGCTTTGACGGCGGCACAATTCAGGGTGCCACGCAGTTTGTTGACGACCAGGGTTGCGAGAGCCTCACCTTCCACTTCTTCAGCCACAATCAAGAACGGCTTGCCGGTCTTGGCAATCTGCTCAAGTAAAGGAAGCAGGTCCTTCATCGAGCTGATCTTCTTCTCATGCAACAAGACAAAGGCATCCTCCAATACCGCCTCCATTCGCTCCGGATTTGTGACGAAGTAAGGCGAAAGATAACCGCGGTCGAACTGCATGCCTTCCACAACTTCAAGCGTCGTTTCAATCGTCTTGGCCTCTTCCACCGTGATGACACCATCCTTGCCCACCTTCTTCATGGCTTCGGAGATAATGTTGCCAATGGTGGCATCGCCGTTGGCCGACACGGTACCCACTTGGGCAATCATGTCTCCCTTAACCGGTTTGGAGAGCTTCTTGATCTCTTCCACAATCAGCTCAACCGCACGGTCGATCCCGCGTTTCAATGCCATTGGATTGGCGCCGGCGGCAACGGTTTTGACGCCTTCGCGGAAAATGGCCTGGGCCAGAACTGTGGCTGTGGTGGTGCCATCGCCGGCGACATCACTGGTCTTGGAAGCCACTTCACGCAGCATCTGAGCTCCCATGTTCTCCAGCGGATCTTTCAACTCGATCTCCTTGGCCACCGTGACGCCGTCCTTGGTGATGGTGGGAGAGCCAAACTTCTTGTCGAGAACTACATTTCGGCCTTTGGGTCCAAGGGTGATCTTAACGGCATCTGCCAGTTGATTAACGCCACTGAGGATAGCCTGCCGCGACTGTGCGCCCTGAACAATTTGTTTTGCCATTTAATCCTCCTGAATAAATGAGCGAGTTACGTTCACATGATGAAAACTATTTGGAAGCTTTTGATTTGGTGGACTCCGTCAGAATTCCCAAGACATCGTCTTCGCGAACGATCAGGTAATCTTCACCGTCAACCTTGATCTCGGTTCCCGAATACTTCCCGAAGAGAACGTGATCGCCCTCTTTGACTTCCAAGCTGATTCGGGTTCCTTTTTCCAGAATCTTGCCATTGCCGACAGCGACCACCAATCCTTCCTGGGGCTTCTCCTTGGCGGTGTCGGGAATGACGATTCCACCCTTGATGCTTTCCTTTTCTTCAATCCGTTTGAGCAGAATGCGATCATGCAGGGGTCTTACCTTCATTGCAGTCATGTCCTTTCATTTGGATTGCCGCTCCCAGATGGGAGCAGCTCTTCTACAAAACCTGTCCCTCTTCGAACTGCGTCTGTTTCGCTGCTGCGAGCAGATTCATTCCAAGTTGAAACTTCCTGTACCTGGATCGATCTTGCGCTGCGATGACCACCACCCGATGGCTGAAGCGAGCGCTTCATTTGAGGAAGCGGGCCTATGCTCACTGACGCGTTAAGGGCGAAAGTTTTCTTTGTTCGCTGGCCTGGCCTTTTCTTGGGCAGCGCGGGTCTCCTCACCTTCCTTCTGTTGACGCTCAATCTCTCGTTGAGGAGCCTCTTGCTCGTCCAGCCGGATGGCTTTGGAAATAGCCGCCTGGGCTAGAGCGTCCACCTGTTTCGAAAGAACGAGCACTCCAAAAGTCTGGTAGGAGGAACGGAAGAGGTTGAACGAGTACTGCGAGTCTTCCCAACGCGCTATGACTTTTTCGCTGTCGTTATAGATATGCGACGATGAGAAGAGAATGATCTTTGCAGCAGGCTTCGTTGCGATTCCGTATGTTGCCGAAATAGCTTCGATCATGTCCTCATCGGTCAGTCCTTGGGTCCGGTCGCGATCATAACTAATCACCATTCGAAAAAGCTCGCCGTTGTAAAAGCTGAAGAGGACCTCGTTAACCGAGTTCGCTTCGCGCGAAGACGCAAGAGCGTGCCAGGGCCGCCATTCCAATTCTTGAATTACCGCCGGACGTTGATGGAGCACCCTCACTTCGGACGGCCTGGCATCGATCTGTTTCACGACTGCGAGCAGGTTCATTCCAAGTTGAAACTCCCGGTACCTGGAAAGATCCTGCGCGTAGACCAAAGGAGTCCACAGCACGAGCCAACAAACTGAAATTGCAAGATTGCGAGTGTTAATCATTTGAATCCTCCTTCTTGGGGCACGCAAGCGGATGGGCCAGCTTTACTTACAAACCCACTCGGTCAGCTCGACTGCACCCCATTACGATAAGATGTGTTCTTTACCGGACTCGGCACTTATTGGTGTTGCCTTGTTTTCCGGTGCCAGCAGCGTCCGCAATTCTCGATTGCGCTTCCGCTGAAGATTCTTCTTCTTTCGTTCTCGGCCAAACCTGGCTTTGTCACCGTTTCTCTCCGACACGATCCCTCCCTTCCCAGTCCAGACGGCAAGCAATTTGGCTTGGTTCCGTTCCGCCAGGCGTTTGTCGTCCAACAGAAACATACTTTCCTGAATATGTCGCGGGTGGGCGCGGATAGCCACATAGGGTAGCCCCAGGAAACTCTTCGCAGCCACATGCGTGATTTCCAGGGAATTGAATTTGTCCCGTTTCGCGTTCGCCAAGACTCGGTTGAGTGCCCTGCGTGCGGCCTTCTCTCTGTCAAAACCGAAGACGCTGGCTTTGATTTGATCCATGTAGAAAAAGGTCCATCCCACTTCGCGGATCCTTCGATCCAGCTCGTAACCGTTGAGATCCTTGACCAATCTCCAGCCATCCGAATCCGGCTCGCTCTCGAACTTCAAGGAGTTAGGCAAAGGCGTACCTTCCTCGATGAAGATAGTCCCCAGGTTGATTTTGTCTGCCATTCCCTTCTCCCTTGCATTGGTAAGGGGCGCTCAGAAACAACACGCCCGCCACCTTGCAGTAACTCGCTGCCGCGGTTGTCGTCTGTTAACAACATCCTCGGTAATTTCTAGCCCGCGGCCCTAGCGAAGTTAGTGTCGCTGCCACGAACCTGGTTCATCCAGGTAGCAGCTTCCCTGCGTTCAGCTACGGCGGGCGGATCGATCAGAACCAGGCCACGACCCGCATCGGCGGGACGTGTGAATTGATCCTGGTTCTTCATGATGAAGCCAAGAGTATCGGCCAACCTATCCGAGACGTGTCCGTTCTTGAAGCACACCCCGCTTGGATGGGCCGAAGAAGCCGACGTCCAGTAGTCGCATACCAGATCATGGTATCCCCAGGCTTTGGCCGACCAGACGCTCACGTTATCCAAGGAGATCCCCGGTTTACCTTGGTATTCAACTCGTACTGAGCGTGGCTGGCCAGCCTTCATCAAGTCATCCCATGCCAAAACAACTGCAAACTCAAAAGCTTTGTCTAATTCCATGTTGGTCCTCCTCCCGAACCCATCACTTCGATGACCAGGCATCACGGAGTTTCGAAGAGATGTGTGGCGTATTTGCTTTGAAGGCGCCTCATGATCGTCGTAAGCATTGGTAACCCCATTTCTTCTTCTAGTCTATCGAAGGCGAGCCGCGTCTCACTAAACGAGAGCCGCAGCCGTCCCGAATGATTTACCGTTCGCTGTTTCCTCTTTGATGCCGAACTGATCTGACATCCGCTCCCCCACCAGGTCCTGGCTGGCAAGTGGAGCGACAGTTGTTATGCTACCCGTCGTGCATTCGCTTGTCAGTTCAGTGCTGCTCACACACCTGGTCAAAATTGCTCATGCCGCTTTAATGAGGGGCAACGGCAGTGTGGGCAGGCCCGCCTCCACATTCTAAAGGTCCAAACCCCATAACCACTGGTGTACGCTAGTGGTTGGTGGGCGGGTAGGTTATAATTACCCATCGGTTGCTGGATGAGATTATTGGATTGCCTGGCTTGGTATGAGCTTTAGCCAGATGCGCAGGTCTCGAACATCCGAATCGTTGGGAAATTTTCTGGCACGGTAGGTGAGTCCTTAGCTTAGAATCGGTCACACGGTTCAAGTAAGTTTAAGTTTCGATTTATCGGTGTCGGGAGGAGTTATGCGCAAGCTCCGGATCGGAGTCATAGACCTTGTGACCAAAGGCCCCACTCGCGCACTATACGCACGTGTCATGTATGCCAATCTCGCCAGCATAATGCCTCAAGTTATCGCTGCGTGGTGCGAGGAACAAGGGCATGACGTGACCTTCATCTGCTATACCGGGTTTGAGAATCTCGTCGAGGAGTTACCAGACCGAGTCGACCTCGTCTTCGTAGGTGCCTTCACGGAGGCGGGACAACTGGCATACGCGCTGAGCAGCCTATTTCGCTCAAAGGGTGCTGTGACGGCGCTCGGTGGCCCCCATGCCCGTAGCTACCCGCAGGACGCACGCCAGTACTTCGACTATGTCGTGGGCTTCACCGACCAGACGGTGATCCGCGACGTCTTGCAGGATTGCTCGCAGCACCGGCCACTGGGTGTGTGCCTCGCGGCCAAGCAGCAGCCCACGACGCTTCCCGGGGTACGTGAGCGCTGGAAGTTCATTGAGCCGACTCTCCAAAAAGCACCCCTAATCAAGATCGTTCCCATGCTCGGCAGTCTGGGTTGTCCGTACACCTGCAGTTTTTGTATCGATTCGATCGTGCCCTATCAGCCACTGGAACTTGAGGTGATCAAGGAAGACCTGCGGTTCCTTTTGGGAAAGTTTCGGCGACCTCGCGTCGGCTGGCACGATCCAAACTTTGGTGTCCAATTTAACGCCACCATGGATGCCATCGAGGAAGCCGTACCTCCAGACAGCGTCGATTTCATCGCCGAAAGCAGTCTATCCCTCCTGTCGGAGCCGCACCTGAGACGGCTTAAACAAATCGGATTCAAGGGCCTCCTGCCTGGTATCGAATCGTGGTACGTTCTGGGCAACAAGTCGAGGACCGGCAAGATGACGGGGATGGATAAAGTTCGGCAGGTCAGTGACCACATCAACATGATCATGAGGTACATACCTTACGTGCAAACCAACTTCGTGCTCGGTCTCGACGTTGATGCAGGATCAGAACCCTTTGAACTCACGAAACGATTTGTGGACATGACTCCCGGCGCGTTTCCTGTCTACTCGCTGCTGTCTGCATTTGGACAGGCCGCTCCGATCAACGTCGAGTACCAGCGCGCCAATCGTGTTTTGCCAGTGCCGTTCCAATTCTTGAACGCCTATCAAGACATGAACGTTAGACCGAAGCACTATTCCTGGCCTGACTTCTATGATCATGTGATCGACTTGAGTAAGTATAGTTACTCATGGCGCTCGATTATTAACCGCTACAGAGCCATCAAGGTCATGATTCCACGGTGGATGAATGTAATGCGGGCTCTGTCGTCAAGCGGTTTTGGTCGGATCAACTACTATGAGGAAGTACGTCGACGGCTCGACATTGACCGCCAGTTCCGACGCTTTTTTGAACAAGAGAGTAGCGAACTTCCACAGTTCTACGTAGACCGGATTAGAAAGGAACTGGGGCTGCTCTGGGGGTGGCTTCCGAAGGGGGCGCTGTATCACGACCCTAACGCTTATCTTAGATCAGAAACAGAACAGTCACTTAACGCGTATGGTCACAAGACGCGCACTAGCTCAGGCACCATGCCTTGAAGTCCTCCCATGTATGTTTATTAGCCTCTCCGCCGGGCGTCAGCCTACAAGACAAAAACTCAGAAACATATGGACTACTTAGGAAGTACCTCATTCGAATATGGCGGCCGTAATTGCCGCCTCCATTTCTGAATTCGGAGTCCATTTGAACTCACATTCTTAACGCGTCTGAGCGGAGTGACTAGGTGCTCCCGAGTGTGCCGGGGGTGTTTCTTCAGTCGGAGGCTGGATGCATTCACCGGCAAAACGCGCCTCGCGATCGCGTTCCTTCTCATCGATTCGGGCCCTCAGCATCCAATGGCAGGACAAAGTAGTCAATCCAGTTGGTAGCGAGGGGCTTTCGCCCTGCCCGTTTCTACTATGGCCATGGCGCAACGCACCCTCTTTCCGGCACATTCAAGCTCTGCTGGCAAATGGAAGTGCCGAAGAGCGCTGCGTTAGAATCCGGCCTCAAGTTTTCCCATAGTCTGAGGTCCAGTGAAGCAGCCGGCCAAACGGGCGACCAAAGTGGTCGTCGTCACATCGGTGATGCTCTCTTTCATTTCCTTCTGTCCTTCTGGCGCGCTGCGGCCATCGTCCTCAACGATCTCGGGTCGTCGGCTTTCTATGTCGGCGGCATTGCCGAGCAAGCGGTCGGAAATGCGTCCTTGGTTCATCTTCGCTGTGATGCTTTTCTCTTACGCGGTGCGGGCCGTCTATATCGAATCGTGCGGGATGTTTACGCGCGGAGGAGTCTATCGCGTCGTCAAAGAGGCCGTGGGCGATACCCTGGCCAAACTTTCGGTCTCCGCCCCCACAAGCCTTACTTCGAGATCTATGACTCACCCGGTAAGACCATTGTCTACGAGCTGAAAGGTTCCCCAGTCATAGAGGGCTCGGTCCGAGCCTGGCGGTCGCGCAGCTGGCCGATAGATCAGTTGGCGCGAACAGGCCTCTTTCATGAACTGAACGTGCACGTTCCTATGAAACGGCGTTTGCGGTAACTATTCCCATTGCCCCTGGTACAACTCAAAGAGGCAGAGAGGGTCTTTCATTTCATAGAGTCCCACCCGGCGGTAATTTCGACCCTGGCCCTACCCTGTAGTTGCCTCTCGTCAGCTGCCATGAGCAATTTTGACCGAACGTGTGAGCCCTACTGAACTGACATGCGAACTGCCCATGGATAGTATAAGAATGATACTTGGGACCACTAGCCAGGATTTGGTGGGGGCGGACGTCAGACGGGAGAATCCACATGCTCTGGACAATTCTTGTGGCTTTGCTTGTGGTTTTTGGGTTTAGCGACTTCGTATGGTGAAGGTAGTGTCATGCCGATCCTGTTGAGTATGGCCGTCGCCCCAGTCTTGATTGGGCTCATCTTAACAGCCGAGACGGCAGACTCTCTTTCAGTATCGAAAGCCCATCGAGGAGGCCGATGAGCTTTCAGCTCTTCGCAGCGGGCCCAGATAACAAGGAGAACAGACATGTCAATTCTGGCTAGGATCGTCATAGGCTTTTTGGCCGGGTTCATCGGCAGCAAGCTTGTCAATAAGACGGGCAAGGGTATTGAGCTCGATATCATACTCGGAATTGTGGGCGCAAGTGTCGGCGGGTTCGTATTCAACGCGCTCGGACACCCTCGGGTAACTGAGTTGAATCTTTATAGCTTGTTCGTTGCTGTTGTGAGCTCGGTCATGTTTTTGGTGATGTACCACACTATTCTTCGATTTCAACGCGGGTGATCAAGTGGCCACGATAACCAAGTGCTCCGAACCCCTTCTGCCAGTACCTTCAGCCACTCTTAGTACCACAGAAGAATGTTTGTTTATGGAAGAAGCTATTGACGCGTGGGAAGGCGAAGGTGGCCTGAGGCGAAGAGGGTCGCAGTACCTGAGCGTGAGTGCAAACGGGGAGAAAGTCATGGCAGAGAAAATCAACACGGCTACCCCCCTAACCGTGGCGGGCGCGTTTTTGCCGGAATCCCCCCGGTTCGAAGGCGAGCCCTGTTCGAAGGGCGGCAGATTAGTCCAAGATCTTGATCGTTGTGGACTGGATCAAGGAATCCCCAAAGCAGGACGGAGCTTTGTTTATACCGTTGCCCGGCCTCGAACCTTGTGGTCGCTTTTTCTCTATCTGGTGGCCATGGTGGCGTTCGCTTCGGCGCAGACCGGACGCGCAGTTCCAATCGTGGAAACCATCGTTGCCCGCATGGCGCAAGCCCGGGCTGAGAACGACGCCCGCCTTCGTCCCTATATTGTCACCCGCGACTACAAGCTGTTTGGCAAAGAAAGAGATAAAACCAAGTCCCAGGTGATTGCCGATATCACCTTCGTTCCCCCGGACTTCAAAAGGTACGCCATCCAGCAGACCAGCGGTATTGGAATAGGAGAAAGAATCGTTCGCCGAATGCTGCAAAAAGAAGCGGAAGTTGTCAAAGATTACGCCTCAACCGACATCTCGCCGGACAATTATGATTTCCGGTTCATTCGCGAGGAAGAGGTCAGCGGCCAACGCTGCTACCTGCTGGAACTGGTCCCCAGACGCAAAGACAAAAATTTGCTCCGCGGGAATATCTGGGTCGATACCGACACTTACTTGCTCCGCCGCACCGAAGCCGAGCCTGCCAAGAAGCCCTCATGGTGGCTGCGGGACGTGCGCATGGTGTTTCTTTACGGCGATGTCGGTGGAATGTGGCTGCAGACGGCTTTGGAAGCCACAGCCACTGTCCGGTTACTCGGCCCATACCGGATGGTTTCGCGCGACCTGAAATATGAGATCAGCGAACTTCTTGCTGCTGGGTCTTCAGCCACAAGTTTTCGAAGCATATGCCCAACACCGTGTGATCCGGGTTTATCGAAGTGATTTGGTTTCGTTTGTCGAGAAAGTACAAGCAGGCCCATGAACCTGTTGAAGAAATCCCGTCCCATGACGATGCACCGCTGTGCCCTCTACACTTGCGGACATCCTCGCAGTTGGAACAAAAGGCTCAATTGAGCACATGAGAAGAGCAGAATGGCTAAAGGTTAGTTGGTAGCGAGGATACAATGATC
The DNA here is from genome assembly GCA_963752385.1 of uncultured Acidimicrobiia bacterium. GTDB lineage: Bacteria > Acidobacteriota > Terriglobia > Versatilivoradales > Versatilivoraceae > CAVVYL01. The sequence goes on from CAVVYL010000048.1 coordinate 179,349, forward strand.
AATCTAAAAACAATTAAGGTAAAACGGTCTATGGAGAACCGGATAGTATTGTGCGCCAACTGTGATGCCAATCGCACTTTGGCCGTTTCTTCTTCAGGGAATCTGATTTGTTCCAGTTGTGGTTCGCAGAACTGGATCTACGTCTCGGCTCCAATTATTGCGCGTTTCAAGAAATATGATGAACGCACGATTCAAGAGCGCGTGACTGTGGACCGTTATATCGAGACGTTGGAAAAGGAAGTATTTTTCACGCCCAATGCCGCACTGGTCTAGCAGAAGTTAGACACCCCCGCGGAGCGGGTCGCTTGATGAGTAGGGCTAACTCAAAGGCAGTTATCGCTCTTCGTTGGTCGTCGCGCAGACTAATGCGGACAAACAATAATAAGGTATTGGGGGAATTCATGCTCGAGAGTCTCGCCCTTGCAGGACCTGAAGCTGCTTCGCAGAATCGCATCAACTTGGTTAAGAGTTTACCTTTTTTTGGGCTTCACCTGGCTTGTTTCGCAGCGATCGTTACAGGTGTTTCTTGGGGAGCGCTCTGGCTTTGCATTTCGCTTCATGTGATTCGCATGTTTGCTATCACAGCTGGATACCACCGCTACTTCGCCCACAGAACTTATCGAACCAGTCGATGGTTTCAATTCGTCTTGGCCTGGATTGGATGCTCAGCCCTGCAGAAGGGACCACTCTGGTGGGCCTCGCATCATCGCCATCATCATCAGCATTCAGATCAAGGCGAAGATGTTCACTCTCCTGAGCGCCTGGGATTCTGGTGGTCGCACCTGGGATGGATTCTGTGCAGCAAATATCAGGATACGAACCTCAGGAGGATTCGAGATTTTGCAAACTATCCGGAACTTCGCTGGCTCAACCATTTTCATGTCATTCCCGGACTCGTGCTGGCGGTGGGATGCTTTCTATTGGCTGGATGGCAAGGACTGGTTTGGGGATTCTTCATAAGCACTGTCCTCTTATATCACAGCACGTTCGCCATCAACTCTTTGTGCCACATGTTTGGAAAGCGGCGTTATGAAACTACAGACACCAGCCGGAATAGTCTACTGTTGGCCCTGTTGACGATGGGTGAGGGCTGGCATAACAATCATCATTATTATTCCACCTCCGTCAATCAGGGCTTCTTCTGGTGGGAGTTGGACATCTCCTATTACATCCTGCGGCTTTTGTCTTTCTTCCGTGTCGTCTGGGACTTAAAGACCCCTCCACGGCACATCTTGGAGGCTGCTAAGGTTTAGAATCTCCCTTCCTCACCTTAACATTTTTCAGCGCCTCCACGACCTTACCTCTTTTGCTCGTCCAAAGGACCAAACTTGTTTGAGAGCGAGACGACTCTAGACCGCTGGTGCCCCAGATGTCATCCACACTCACGTTTGTAGTGCCAGCGGCGGAGCGATGGGAAACGGTTGGGTTTTGATGAGGAGACAGGGCAAAATCACGACGAGTGGCATTCTCCTCGAGGAGGGTGCCACCATTTTGACTGAATCCTTTACGGTTCGAAAGCGAGTCCTAGTCGAACGGTGACGTCATTCGTTAGATTCCATTGTAATTCCGAATCGCCAAGTCTTGACCCTGAATGAGGAGACTGGAATGGAACAAGCTGAGTCAAAAGTGGAGGCAAACCCTTTTGAGTTCATGGTTTCACGGTTTGACATTGCCGCCAAAAAATTGGGATTAGATAACGGTCTTTACCAGGTATTGTTGACCCCCGATCGCGAAATCGGGCTGGCCATTCCCGTTCAGATGGCTAATGGAAAACTCACAGTATTTAAAGGCTATCGCGTACAGCACAATCTGGCGCGAGGGCCGGCCCACGGAGGAATCCGTTACGCACCCGACGTGACCCTCGATCAGATTCGCGCCTTAGCGGCCGGGATGACTTGGAAATGTGCCGTAATGAAAATCCCGTTCGGCGGAGCCCAGGGAGGGATTGTCTGCGATCCGAAAAAACTTTCTGGCACAGAGTTAGAAAAAATTACACGTCGATATACGGCGTCTTTGATCGACATACTGGGTCCCGAGCGCGACGTTGCCGGCCCAGACATCACTACAGATGAAAAAGTCATGGCCTGGATCATGGACACCTATTCCATGCATGTGCGCCATACGGTAACCGCTGTGGTTACCGGGAAGCCGCTAGACCTGGGCGGAACCGTCGGCCGGCGCGAGGCCACTGGACGAGGGTGTAAGATTGTCTGTGACCGAGCCGTCTCTCGTTTCAGGATGGAGCGTGAAAATAGTCGAGTCATCATTCAAGGATTCGGGAATTTGGGGTCGATGGCCGCCCGAATCTTGCATGAATCCGGATATTTGGTAGTCGGCGTTTCAGACATCACTGGAGGAATTCATAATCCTCAGGGAATCAATGTGACCCAATTAATGGCGTATGCTGAAGAGGCCAAAACCGTCACCGGATTCCCCGGTGCGGATGCCATCTCGGGTGCCGAACTCCTCGAACAGCCCTGTGAAATCTTGCTCCCTGCAGCCACCGAGAACCAGATTACCATTCAGAATGCCGACAAAATCAAAGCGAGGATCATCTGTGAAGGAGCTAACGATCCTACCACGGCTCAGGCCGACGAGATCTTATATGACAAGCGGATCTTTATCATTCCCGATCTGCTGGCCAACGCGGGCGGTGTGACGGTGTCCTACTTTGAATGGGTTCAAGACCGACAGGGCTACTTTTGGAATCCCAGAACCGTCAATGATCGCTTGGAAGAAATCATGGTAAATAGCTTTGACACCGTTGCCTCTTATGCCGATCGCCACAGCGTCAACATGCGGATCGCCGCTTACATGTTGGCCATTGATCGTGTGGCGTACACCACCCGCGAGCGCGGGATTTACGCCTAGATTTGGAACCGCGTAGGGTCAAAAAACTCATGCGAAGTCCAGACCGAGCTGCAGTGGTGCTTTTCGGTCGTAATTACTGGTGGACAGTCGTCGCTCTATGGGATCTGTAGACAACGGTGCGGTGGGCACCGATGGAATGAAAGATCGCCTAGGTCTGGGAGTTTGAGCGAGGTGATTGAACTGATTGCGGAAGGCCTGAGCAACAAAGAAACTGCCCAACGGCTCAACATCGCCACCTACACCGTGAAAAGCCGTGCCCAATACCGTGGAAAAACGGGCGTTGCACATTCGCCTGCAGGTAGCCAGCTATGCCCATCTTCAAGGAACCTCCAAACCCCGATCCGAATAAACATTCCTTCAGTGGAAATAGTTGCTGACCCTTATCGACTACGGCGACTACGGCGACTTGACGGTTCAAGCGGCCTGCTCAGCGTGGGCCAGGAACCCACAAACGGAGCAACCATCACGCTAAGTTCACCTCGCGGCTTTGACAACAGGTGGTCGCAATATTATATAGGTAACCGAGAGGTGACTTATGTTGACGCTTAGAAATAGTTTCTTTGATTTGTTGGATAGAAATTTCGACGATTTCTCTAGTTACACTGGGCAGGGCGAGCCAGAGTCGAAGGTTCGCAGCTTCACCCCGGAGGTGGAGTCTTACCAAAAGGACAATAACCTCATGTTTCGCCTGGCGGTTCCAGGAGTAGATCCCAAGGACGTGGATGTTTCAATCCAAGGTCGTTACATCACCATCAAAGCAGAGAGGCAACGACCCGCGGACGTCAAGGAAGAGGACTGGCACCTAAGAGGATTCAGTTATGGCCGGATCGAGCGAACCTGGACCTTGCCGGAGAGTGTTGATCTGAACAAGATCGAAGCGAATTTCAACAATGGTGTGCTTGAGATCAGAATGCCGGCGGCCGAGAAGCTTCTTCCCAAGAAGATTGAAGTCAAACAGCTCAAATTAGCCGCGTAACGCAGCTCACAGATCCCGAAGAAAGAAAGGGCCATCCCAGATTTCCTGGGGTGGCTTTTTTGTTAGGTGCCCGACAACCCGCGTGCGGTTTCTGCGAAACCCGGTGTCCCCTACTGAGTTAAACGGAACTCTCCTGAAGCATCGGATCCAAGTCTCAACCCGTAGTGTTCAAAAACTCGAACTCATTCACTGGAGGAGCGTGACTTTGCTACCAAGTGATATTCTTCACGCATGCCCTCCGTTTTGGACCCATTTCAATTTGTGGTTGTTGCCATTGCTGGATGGATGAACCAGCATCAACAACAAGTCGTCGAGTATCTTTTGGAGGAGAATCGAGTTCTTCGGGAGCAGATCGGCAGTCGCCGAATGCGATTCAACGATGACCAGCGCCGGCGGCTTGCAGTCAAGGCCAAGAGGTTGGGCCGTAAAGTCCTGGTAGGAGGCGAAGTGGGACAGCAGACATCCTCGGTCGAACCCGGGTTCGATTAGCCAGAAGGGGCCATAATGGATATTCTTTGCCTAGCACACCTCTTTCCCTCTAGCGCGTTGGAGGCACGGGGCTGTCGACGGCTTCCAAGATCAGTAGCGCGTCTTCCCAGCCTTCGGGCGTCGAGAAAGACTTCACACCGGTATTGGATTCCTGTCCCATTGGCGTCCGATCACCGGTGATTGGATTGACCCAAGACACATTAACCTTCGCTGTGTTCAGCTTGCTCATGTTAACGGTGAAGGAAGCTTTGTCGGCCAAATAGAACATAGCCCATTTGCCATCTCTGTGCCGTGCGGCCAAGTGAAGCAACTCGTTGCCACTGGGCTGCCCACCCGAATCAAACGGCCCAAGACCGCGGACGTAGGCGCTCCACTCTTCCTCAGTCGCAAAAACCCTGGGAAGAGGCGAGTCACTGACGCGCCCCCCCGATGCAAACAGGGATTGATCGGGAACCAGCAGCCACCATTCTTTTCGTGCCAGGAAGATCTTCTTGAGCACGCCCATTTGAATGGCTCCGGGCGCGTTTAGCGCTTCCTTCCAGGTGGGAAGAACACGCCAACTAGCGTTATGCCCGTAGGTATGGTGAGCCCCGGCAAGATAGGAATAGTACGCCTGTCGGCGAACCCACAACGGAGTAACGTCGAATTTGTACTCGAAGCCCGCTTCATAAGCGCCTTCAGCCATGAGAACCGGCTTGACAGGCTTGAGATTGTAGTCGTGGGTCACCATGGGATAGATCAACTTGACGGCGTTCCACGTCTGCATCGAATTGAAATCCAGCCAGCTCTCGGAATGGAGGAAGCTGGAGGAGTAGGGCGCGGGATCGGGTTTGAAGCTTATCAGGTGACGACCTCCGTCTCCTTCGCCGAGACCCGCGGCCAGTTCCCGAATAATCGGCACAAACTCCTGCCTGGCCTCGGGCGTCGTCGTCCAGACGATGTTGGGTGCGTCCTTGTACCGCTGGGCCAGCCACTTTGCCCAACGTCGAGCCTTATCCAAGGTGATGTACTTGCGATAGGATTGATGGTAGATGCTCGGCAGAATGACCAGATTGTTGTCGCGGGCCATCTGGATCACGGCATCCACATTCCTGAAATACACTTCGTTCGGCATGAGAGAATCGTTGTCGATCCAAGCCTTCTGACCGTATACGTTGGGTTTCGTGCCGTCGCCGCCGCCCATAAGCTTGACCTGAACAAAGGTAAAGCCGTTCTTCCTGGATTCTTCGAGAATGGTCCTAGCATCCTCCTGGCTAAACCCGTGGAAGAGTTCCCATTGCGTCGTGCCTAGCCAGAATACGGGATTGCCATTCTGGTCTACAAAATATCTCCCGTTCTCACTGACTTTGATCGGCAGCGCCGTTTGTTGGGCTGATGCCATTGACCCGATGGTGAACAACAACGCCAGCCACAGCATGGCTTTCTTCATGATTGGTTTCATCTTCTCTTATCCTTATCCAGCAGAGAATCTCAGATCTTCCCTTTCTGAGTGGAAACGCCGCACAATCGGGATGTCGCCAACAGCGGGCATCTTATCGTACCAGGGACTTCGGCAGACCGTCGAGGGCGTCCCCGGGCCACTTCGGAGATAGGGCAGGGGATCAACCAGCATCTTCTCGTCTGTCCATGGAGCATAAGCGGCCTGCATCCAATGCCAGAATCTCATGAAGTTGTGGTTGGGTATTGTCCACTTGGGGTCGCTGGAATGAGTTGGGACGGTTTGCGGCTGACACCCGGATTTCATCAGCCGCACGTTACCTGATGCCAAACAAGCTGGGAACGGCCTCGCAACAACCGGTGGTTGGCTGACCGCAGCAGGTGGCGTCCGACTCGGAAAAGATGGATGACTCCCTGCACCGACCAGAACCGTTGCGCTTGAGCAACGGATTTGAACCCTCGCAGTTGTCGCTCAGCTGTCGGATCGGCTCATGCGAAACTTCAGCCCGATTGTTAGCGTAGCGCTCCGTGTTGTGCTGGACAGAAGGCATGATGGTCCGGAGCCCTGCCTCATAGCTCCTCAGCTGGTCGGTCACCAGTCGCCGGGGGTTCCCTTTCCTGACCTTTCAGTAGCTTACGAAAGAATCGTTCCGCCGCCCGCTGATCGCGACGGGGTTGGACGAGAATATCGATTACGTCACCATCCTGGTCGATAGCCCGCCATAGATACTGTCGTTGACCTTGGAAGATAAATACAACCGCTGCGATGACCAGCAGGGCATGAATCAAACCGCCGCCACATGCATGGAAAAACCCAGAAGCCAAACACAAGTAAAATTTCAATAAAGGTATGATTCCCCGTCCCCGGGCGTTTGCTTCCCTGCAGGACTCGCTGGCATCTTGGGCCAGGGTTCTTTTATAACCTGAGGAGCTTCGCGTGTCAGTTCACTGCGGCTCACACGTTTGGTCACAATTGCTCATCACATCATGAGGTACAAACCTGCCGGTGAAAATATTGCTCGTTGGGACCTCGATTCTGGTCATACAGCAATGACCCGTCCCCCACCCCACTGGGTGCCGGCTTAATCCACGAAGCAAAGCTTCCTCCTGAACTTGTTCATGAAACGGCTGACCCGTGACCGCCGGGCGAACTGTCCGGCTGAAAGCCTGAGCCGGGATGAGCAATTCTGACCACACGTGCGAGCAGTCTTGAGCCGACATGCGAGTTGCTTCCCGGATAACATAAGAATTGTCGCTGGAACTGCCGGGTGCCGGCACCAGAGAAAATCCAGCGCACAGCCAACAGAGAGGCGGGCTATGAGAGCCAATATTTACCTGGTAGGCGATGGACTTCTGCTCTGGTACGCCAGCTCGTGGGCTGTAATTGGTTTTCGCCAAAAGGCGGAGCGACTGGCTTCCACACCCCTTTGGAGCCGGGAATCTGAGGTTGCAGGAAGTGAGGGTAGGAATAGGCTTGAGCTGGTTTTACCTCCTTGAAGCAACGGCAAGCTCGCTTGAAGGATCGAGGTTCAGCCTGCTTGGAAATATGTTGTGGGTGACGTGGGCGCTCTTGTCCGCCGGTTCAGTTTCTGCGCAACTAATGCGGTAGTGTTCTGGTTCGTCGCGTGTAGGAGAGGAGCTACGTCGCCCTTTGGGGCATAGCGACCCGAATTCAGGCGAGGTGCAACCGCTTTGAGACTACTTGACTGGAAGAGACTTCGGACTCAGCCGTGGAATAATGCTGGAAGCCGACCCATGCGGGCGCACAGATTCTGCTCCAACACCTTCTCGTCTGCGAGGGCGGCGACGCTCAGCCTGCTGCTTCTCGTGGCGGCCCTGCAATGGCCGTGCCCTCTGGCGGCGGCTCCGGTGCCAGTTCGCTTCCTGGAGGGTCTCACCCATGGCTTCCTCGTTCTACGCACGCTCAACGGCGTCCTTATTGCGTCCGGTGATCTCCTCCAGGTTAGTCGGGGCGGAAAGGTCGAGAGCCGCATGGTGTTCCACTTCAAGGACGGGTCGCTGTTCGATGAGACGGTGGTGTTCACTCAGCAGCGTGTCTTCACCATGCAGAGCTACCGCCTGTTACAGCGCGGACCTGCATTCACCGATGATACCGAGATTTCGCTGGAGCGAGCGACCGGAAAGTACCACGTGAAAACCAAGGCCCACAAGGACGGGAAGGAAGAGGTACTCGATGGCACGCTCGATCTGCCCCTCGACGTTTACAACGGCGGCATGGTCCTTACTGTCGCAAAGAACTTGCCGAAAGGCGCCAGCGAGACCGTTCACACGGTGGCCTTCACGCCTGAGCCCCGGATCGTCCAGCTGGAACTGGTCCCGGCGGGGGAGCACAGAGTGCTGGTCGGCGAACTCGCGAAAACCGCAACTGACTATGTGTTTAAGCCAAAGCTTGGGGCTTGGCTCAAACTCTTCGCTACACTCCTTGGACGAGTGCCATCGGACAGCCACGCCTGGATCGTCACTAACCAAGCGCCCGCTTTCGTGAGGTTCGAGGGGACGCTCTCCATAACAGGACCCGTCTGGCGGATCGAGTCGACGAGCCCTCGATGGCCCGACTAGGAAGGAGCCTGGGCCGTAGACACCCGGAAAAATCAATTGGGGCCGAAGCAAAGATATCGCAGCTCAGTCACTGCGAGTTTTGCGACCATTACCAGAAACGAACACCGAGACGGCAACCATGACGTTAAGGGTTCTCTCGAATGGGTATGGCCGCGAAATCGAAAGCTGGGGCAGCCTGAATCAGGGCTCACTTCGCGTGGGCAGACGAGGGATGTGCGAACCGTTTTGAAGCTGTTCAAAATTGGACCTGGTAGGAACCTTATTTGATTTGAGCTTGTCGGGGAAATTACTCTTTGGGTTCTAAAGTCTACCCCCTACCGGCAACATTGAATGACTTCCGTTCTTTCTCAATCTGCCCTGCGAGCTGAAAGTCCTTTTTGGTCAACCCGCCTTCGCTGTGGGTGGAGAGAGTCAAAGTCACCTTTCGATAGTTGATCAGTATGTCGCGTCTTGGGTTTCATCAGGTCGGCGGCAGACTTCCATCCACTCCACACCCTTGACAGCAACACCCACAAGAGGCGAAACGCCGGGTTAAACCGAGGGCGAGGTTGTCTCTTTTGCCGGATACTTTGTAGAAGGTGAGCTGACTTCGGATGGCAACCAATTCACATCCAATGAGGATCGGCTGCGGAAAAAGGCTGAGAGAAAGATCAGGGCATAACGGATGACCTGTCGGCCGAATTGGAGGAATCCGAGTACCGACAGAAAGAAGAGTTTCAATGTTTTCATGCCCTAAGATAACCAGAGGCGAGTCGGCTTCACAAGGTTTCCAAATTGTTAGAGATCAAAGGCTACGAGGTTTTTCGGGTAGACAGGTGACACGCACCACTGGAAGCATCAACTCTGCTGGGCCAACCACATGGCTCGACTCCCGGCGATCATCACGGTGCTTCCGTCATCAATTGTTGGTAGAACTAAGGTGAAGTCTTAAATTGCGGAGATGTGCCCGCCGAATTTGGCGTCACCACTGTTGGTTGGCTGCAAATCCGGAACAAGTGCTTTCGCCAAGCAGAGATAAGGACAAGTCACCAACAGTAGACTGCGGAAGCACCCTGGAAGCAGCCGCTCAGCGCCGCTGAGCTTCGAAGACGGCTACTTGTTTTTCTTTTTCTTGCCGCCGAAGAGCCCCCCGAGAGCCTCACTCAGCCCCTTGGTCTTTGGATTGTCGCCCAAAGCCTTTCCCAATTCCGACTCCACCGCGCCGCCGACCATTCCCCCGACATCCGGCACAAACTTCGGATCAGATGTTGTGCCCTGGATCATGAACGGAATGCGGGCATTCTTAGACATGGGGCGTCCGGTGAGACTTCCCACAGCAGATGCGATGCCACTCTCGGCGCTCAGCGTCGCTACCATCCTTAAGTTCAGCGCACTAGCAGAGCTGATGGTCCCGCCGCCGTTCAGTTGACCAATCCCGGGTACTACCAGATCGAGGTTGGTAGTCTGAATGCCTTCCGGAGCCACTCGCAGTTGGGATGTCAGCTTCTGAATGGAAGTGTCGCCGCCGCTTCCTTTGATGCCTGAAAAAGCGGAGAGCGCCGCCATCTTCGAGCCCATGTCGAAGCCGGCGAGCTTGGCATTAAACAAGCCGACGTTGCCGGTGGTCACGAGCTGCCGAAGAGGGCCCTGGATATTGAGATTGGTACTGAGAGTTCCCGTCTGGAGTGAAGAGCCCTTTGGGAGAATGATTCCTAACGCAGGGAGTGCAGCCTGCAGGTCTTGGAGGAGCGTCATCTTGTTCCTCAGTTCGGGAATCTGGTTTAGGAAAGGCTTCAAATTTTGCGCGCGGCATCCGCAAAATTCAGGTCTGATTCGAAGTGGGTTACCGCGGCAACAGCGGACTGACGGGTCATTGCCGACTCCTTGGCGTCGTACTGCACGACTAGGATCGAAGGTCCCAACTAGCGGTAGTTTCCACCGGCAGCACACTGGTTTCTTCCTCATGAACTGCGATGAGCAATTTTGACCAAACGTGTGAGCTGCTGTGAACTGACACGCCAAGCTCCTCAGGGTATAAAAGAACTGTGGCCCAAGATGCCAGCGAGTTTTGCAGGGAGGCGGACGTCCGCTGGACGGGATGTTGGCACGATGACTTTTCTTCAGTGGGAAGCGGATGCCAGACAGAGCGTACCGGATCCTGCCAGAAGAAGACAAGCAAGCGATCGAAAACAAGCCCAGGAGAATTACCAGTGAAGCAAGCAGACAATCGAAGCAGTAATAAAGCAGGAAGAAACAGGCTAAGGCCAGAAGGAGTTGCAGCATGTCAGGAAAAAACACAGCAGTCTTCGGTCTCTATCCCAATCACTCCGGCGCGGAGAACGGCGTTGACACGTTGAAACAGGCTGGATTTCGCAACACAGATATTTCCGTATTGTTTCCGGAGAACGTAGGCTCGAAAGACTTCGGTCACGAGAAGGGAAGCAAAGCCCCGGAAGGCGCTGCGACAGGCGCTGGATCCGGTGCGGTGCTGGGCGGTGCCTTGGGATGGTTGGTAGGCATTGGCGCCCTGGCAATCCCCGGCCTGGGGCCCTTTGTCGCTGCCGGCCCGATCATGGCCGCTCTGGCGGGGATGGGCGTGGGCGGCGCTGCCGGCGGAATCACGGGCGCGCTCATCGGCCTGGGGATTCCCGAATACGTGGCCAAGCGCTATGAGGGTCGGGTCCGAGATGGCGGCATTCTTCTTTCCGTGCATTCGGATAATTTGGATTGGACGAGGCGCGCCAAGGAGATCCTGGAGCGGACAGGAGCGCAGGATATCTCCTCCAGTGCAGAGGCCAGCGCCGACTACGCCAAAAGCGATAGGCCGGTAGCTCGCACGGCTAGCGATGTTGAGGCAGTTCAGATCCAAGGAGGAAAGAAGCCCGCAATCCTCGATCACCAGACCGGACCGAGTCAATGTCCACAGTGCGGCAAGCAGTCCATTCTGAGGCTGAACTACGCGATCACGAAAAGACTTGCAATGGCAGCTTGAAGCAGAGCGGCCACTCTGCGGGGATTCAAGCGAAGTAGCCAGGAAGTCCGCTTTCTGATGATGAGGCAATGAATGGGCCATCGATACTGTTGTAGCACTTTCTGATTCGGAACTTGAAAAAGGAGATTAGTCATGTTGTATACCATCGTTGGGATTCTACTGGTGTTGTGGCTTTTGGGGTTTTCTATGCATGTGGGCGGCGGCTTGATTCACACCCTGCTGGTCATCGCGGCCGTTGTATTTCTCTTCAATCTAATCAGCGGCCGGCGTTCTGCGGTCTAGCTTTTGAAGTGAGCGGTCGCCGAATGGCTTTCAGCTTGGATCATTCCGGGTACGGGCGGGATTGAGCTGCTCGTGAGCGAGGTGAGGCATGTCAACGGAAACTTTATTGATCATTATTCTGGTGTTGTTTTTACTCGGTGGTGGCGGTTGGGGATATTCTCGTTGGCGCGGCTAGTTGCCCGCTGGTCCTCGATCTGGTCCGAGTGCGTGCGGCTGCCGCTACGGCATGGGCTGGTGCGCGCTTGCACAAGACTGCCGGCTGCAGCGACGCCGTGGAGAGCGCCAGAGGCACCGTCCACAATGGCGTGACGGTGCCTGGCCAAGATTCCTCCCGCTCCACTGTCTTCCCACCTGATGGACTGCCATGAGCACTATTGCTCCTACAGGCGAGCCGTTGTGAACTGACAGGCAGCGGTCCCACGAGTAACCTTTGGGAACTAGAGATTCCATCTGGCAGGCAGGATCTGGCGGGAACCAGATCGCCAGTCACTTCCGGACGAATGGCTGCCTACAGCATTCCGGAGGTAGCCCCGTAACGCAAACAGGCAAACGGGGCGCGTTGGATACAACGCCTTCGCAGCGGTTCGTTCCGACGCAGATTCACGCGAGTAGGAAGTGCGCGACGATGCGCTGTGCATCGGCAGGTAGCGCACAGCATCAGCACGAAAGGGGCTTACTAAGACTGAGAGGTCAAAAATGAGAAAACCAAAGCTTAAGACGATTCTGGCGATCGTGTCATTGCTATTCGTTGCAGTTTCGGCGGGCGCGGCACAGAAATCGAACACGTCAAACCAACTGCAAGGCCAGCCGGAAGGAAAGAACCCGCTCTATACAATCAGAATCAATGTCGTCGAGCGGACTGCGAAGGCAATTAACTATCGCCATCGAAGCGGAGCGACGACCATCGACTTCAGCGGCACGCCGTTGCTGCCCGCAGCCCGAGGTGAGGCCAAAGTAGAGAGCAAGCAGGGATACATTGAAATCGAAGTTGAATTCGACGACCTGCAATCGGCAACCCGATTCGGTCCCGAATTTCTCACCTATGTGATGTGGGCCATTACGCCCGAGGGCCGAGCGACCAATCTGGGCGAGGTCATCCTGAACGGAACCAAGGGCAAGCTCAACGTCACTACCGAACTCCAGTCGTTCGGGCTGATCGTTACTGCTGAACCCTATTTTGCAGTCTCACAGCCGAGCGACGCCGTTGTGATGGAAAACGTCGTCCGAAAAGACACGGTTGGAAAAGTTGAAGAGATCGATGCGAAGTATGAGCTCCTGCAACGCGGCCAATACACGGTCAATGTCCAGCCGGCCGATCTGCGTCCGATGACGTTGGACAAGAAGACGCCGTTGGATCTTTACGAAGCGCGAAACGCCGTGCGCATTGCGAAGTGGGCGGGCGCTGACGTCGCTGCAGCCGAAAGCTTCCAGAAAGCCAGCAAGCTTCTCGAACAAGCGGAGAGCTACCAGGCGAGAAAAGCGGGGTCCAAGCCTGTTGCCATGACGGCTCGCGAAGCCGTGCAGACGGCTGAAGATGCCCGGCTGATTACCCTCAAACGTCAGGAAGAAGACCGCCTTGCGGCGGAGCGCGCCGCTTCAGCGGAACGCGAAGCACAGGCCAACGCTGCGACTGACCGCGCCAACACCGAGGCGGACGACGCCGCGAGGGCTCGAGCACGCGCCGAAGCGGACACCGCGGCGACTCGAGCACAGGCCGAACGCGCCAAGCTGGAAGCAGAGGTTGCGGCTCAACGCGCCGCGCTTGATAAAGAAGCGGCGTTGACGGCAAGCGAGCAGGCGCGCAGGGCGGCCCTGGAGCAAGCCGAGAGGGAGAAACAAGAATTGCGTAACAAACTGGCGGAGCAGCTCAATAAGGTTTTGGAAACCCGCGACAGTGCCAGAGGCCTCATCGTCAACATGTCCGATGTCCTCTTCGACACCGGGAAGTTCACTCTCAGGCCCGTGGCTCGTGAAAAACTGTCCCAGCTCTCAGGTATCGTCCTGGCGCATCCCAGCTTGAAGCTCGAAGTGGAAGGCCACACCGACAGCGTCGGATCTGACGAGTACAACATGACCTTGTCCCAGAACCGGGCCAATGCCGTTCGCGATTTCCTCACTCAGCATGGGATGAACACTTCCTCCATTGGCTCCCGTGGATTCGGCGAAAGCCAGCCTGTGGCAACCAATGACACAGATTCAGGCCGGCAGCAGAACCGTCGGGTGGAGTTGGTTGTCTCCGGCGATGAGATCGGAACTCCGGCTGGTACCCCAACCGGTGCCAGGTTGCAGCAATAGCCCGCAGTGGTGGCGGTCCAAGACCGCCACCTGGAGTCTTATCCCAGGGTAACGGCAGTGCCGCAACCCTGGGCAGGCCAGTTTATCCCCTGCGGGGAAATCAGCACATGATCGAGGTTTCACCCATGGAATGGGATGAGCAGTTTTGACCAAACGCGTGAGCCGTACTGAGCTGACGACCGAAAGGCTCTGGAGCACAATGAGAATTGTCCCTTCAAATGCCAGTGATGATCTGGCGAAGACCGGATATCAATGAACATCAGAAGGACAGCAACGACTGGCAAATCATTTGGGACGGCTAACAAAGTTATCCGGTCGAGCTTCTCGCACCTACAACTATCAGATTTGGATTGGAGGAGCAAATGTTTCGAACAAGCAAAGTGATGTGGGCCAGGGTCGTCTTCACCTTTCTGACGACTGGAGTGTTTGGACTGAGCATGACACTGCTGGCTTTCGGCGATGACTCGAAGGAAAAGCATCCAGCGGTTTTGCATCATGACGATGTCAAAAAACTGCAAGAAACGCTGCGCGACAAAGGCTATTACAGCGGGAAAATCGATGGCCGGGTGGGGCCCCAGACTCGGGAAGGAATTCGCAAGTATCAGAAGGCTGAAAATCTGCAGGTCACAGGACATCTTGATACCGAGACTGCCGGCAAACTCGGTGTCGGACCCGAATCGGTAGGGGGCAGTTTCAAAGGCGCCAGCCAGGAGGTCGGGAAGGGTGGCGCGGAGTTTGGCCACGAGATGAAGGAAGGCAAACCGCTCGCGGCAGGCAAAGAGATGGGCAAAAGCATCGGCCGGGCGGGCAAGAAAGTAGGTAAAGGGGTCAAGAAAGCTGTCAGTCCCGAAAGTGACCGCGGAGACAGGGAAAAGAAGTAACAGGCCCCGAACGAGAATGACCCGCAGCCGTCGAGTTCTCCAGGCCCCATTTGCACGGCTGCGGGAAGCGCACCTCACCCGGATTTTTGGGGGGGGGAAAAGAGGGAGACAAGGCTGGAGCTGGAGCGGGCATTGGAGCACTGGTCGGCGGGAAGAAGGGAGCGGGCATTGGCGCGGCCTCCGGAGGCATTGCGGGACTGATCTATGATACCTCTTCACCCGTAACAAATAACATTCGACTTTGCACGTGCACTGGCGAGCGGTGCACTGGCACTGGCCCGGTGATTGTCACTATCCTGCTGCTATTCGGGTCGGCTGCAAACTGCCGAGCGCCTATGATGTCACAGGCAGCACACATCGCAACCATTGTCTATAACCAAGGAGGTATCTCATGCCTTTAATTCAATTCGTAATGGTCCTGATCACGGTCGGTGTTCTCCTCTGGCTCGTCAATCGCTTCGTACCAATGGCGAGTTCTATTAAGTCTATCTTGAATGCTGTCGTGGTCATTGGCGTGGTGCTTGTGGCTGCTGAATGTTTTTGGATTCATGGACTCCATCTCCGGTCTCCGCGTGGGCAGGTGACAATCGACAGGCAAATGGGTCGCGTTGGTCGCCACGTTGGAAGAGGGGGCCACCTTCGACTCATCGGAAACCTTCGTGCCCGCGAATTGGAGAAAGAGCTCCCAACAAGCAGAAGTTCGTCGTTTAAGCTACGCGTCTCGGGAACCGCCCTGGAGACCATCTTCAGACTCGGCTGCCGCGTAGGACGAGCCTGCTGCCAACATCGATCCCAGCGAGGATCCCGCCCACGCTCGCCCGCCGGGCCTCAGGTTTACGCCCCGAGGCTTCCTCCCAAGATGCGGCGGCACAAGCCTGCTGCTTAAAGGGCGGTACGCGAGCCCCATTCACTGGGATGAGCCATTTTGATCGAATGGGTGAGCAGTACTGAGCTGACACAGGAAGCGCTACGCCGTAAGTAAGAACTGCCTTCAATCTCCAGGCCGGAGCTAGCGAAAAACCGGATATCAGGGGAGGATTAGCAGCCTTACGGACAATTGTTGTGATTTCGCTTGTGTGAATGGAGAGGAAACACATGAAACCGATCACTTTGGCTGGCATTGTGTTGGTCATTCTGGGTGTGCTGGCCCTCGCCTATCAAGGGATCAGTTACACCCGTCAAGAAAAGGTACTTGATATTGGACCGATTCATGCTACGGCAGAGACTCACGAGAGAATTCCCCTTCCTCCAATACTGGGAGGACTGATGTTGGTGGAGGGGTTGTTTTGCTGGTCAAAGGCGCGAAACAAAAATCCTAGCCAGGATCACGGAGTGGAGACCGTTTGAGAGAAGGTTGCAACCTACTCGGGTATTTCGTTTCGACCAACACATAGGATTTCAGGGCACTCTTTGAGGGAGAGAGTGCCCGATGACCGCAAAGATGAGCCGTATGACAGCCAGTTATTGTGGTCTGACAGTGGAGGTCGTGAAGGAGGCAGAAATGGGCGAGCAAGATCGAGTAGTTCGTTGGGCCGAGCGGCTCGGGCCCCCCGGTCAAAGCCTGCGACAAGCAGTAGTGCTGGCCGTGGCATTGGCATTGGTGCGGCCCCGCTGGCCTCGGCTGACCGCACGCAGCTGAAACCCGGCTGGAATATGTTTTCTCCTCAGCAGGACGTCGAGGTGGGCCAGCAGGTATCCAGCGACGCCGAGAAACAAGTGCCCATGATGAAAGACTCCCGCGTGGACAACTACCTGAATAGCCTGGGCCATCGGCTTTCAGCACATGCGCCCGGCTACAAGTTTCCGTACACGTTCAAGGCCGTGAACGACCGGGCGATCAACGCTTTCGCACTGCCCGGCGGGCACGTCTACATCAACCGCGGGGTGATTGAAGCCGCCGACAATGAAGCGCAACTGGCCGGGGTGATGGCGCACGAAAC
>CAVVYL010000049.1:0-344140 GCA_963752385.1 uncultured Acidimicrobiia bacterium
GGGAGGCAGCTCCTTTTTCAGCTCCAGGCGGAGATGCACGGTTTTGGCGACGGAGGTCCGAATTAGCTGACTGATTTCACTGACCAGCTCAGCTAGGCAGACGGGTTGGACCAGGAAATGGCCCTTTCCAGAGTAAGCCAGCAGCTGTTTGGTTAACCCGGCGGCCTGTTGGCTGGCGAGAATGACTCGTTCCAGTTCGGCGCGGGCTGGGTGCCCTGTCGCAAGCCTATCTAAGGCAAGCGTGGCGTTTCCCAGGATACCGGTGAGTAGATTGTTAAAATCATGGGCCACACCGCCCGCCAGCACCCCCAGGCTTTCCAGCTTCTGGCTGTGACGGAGCTGTGCCTCAAAGCGTTTGCGGTCGGTGACGTCCTGCACCACAGTACTGACCCCAAACACGGTCCCGTCCGCCCGCTTGACCGGGTAATAGCTGACCAGGAAATCCCGTTCCCGGTTCGGCTCTGCGCGCGTCGCGCCGTGGATTTCCTGCTCCACCACGGGCTGCCCCGAGGAGATCACCTGGCGGTAGAGCGGCTCGATTTTGTCAGCCACCGTAGGCACGACCTCCCGGATTGGCCGCCCGATGTGTTCAGAAACCGGTACCCCGTCGATCGTCGCAAGGCGCTCATTGACACGCACGTAGCAGAGCGCAGTATCGACGAAGCATAACCCAATGGGACTCGTTTTATAGACTTGCTCGAGTTCCAACAACTTCTGAGAGGCCCGCTCTTCACTCCTCCTTAGGGCCTCTTCTGCCCGCTTGCGCTGAGTGATGTCCATAAATGCCCCCACACTCCCTCTGACTTTGCCCTGCTCGTCGAAGAGAGGGGAGGCGTAGCCGAAAACCTCTCTCACGCTGCCGTCCGCGCGCACAACCTCGACTTCCGTATCCCGAACGGAGACGCCGTGCGCCGCCGCATATTGTAACGGCAGTTCCTCACCGGAAATTTCCACGCCCTCCCGATATACCTTGTAAGGGGCAGGGGGTTCTTCGGGCGGTGGGGTTGTGGAAGCATTGACATGGGGAGGTAAACCCAAGATTTCCGAAAAACAACGGTTGACCTTGATGCTCCGACACTTGGGGTCTTTGGCTACGGCAATCCCGATAGGGATGAGCTCCAGGAGCGCTTCCAACTCGCTGTTGCGACGCAGCAGCTCCTGGTTGAGTTTCGTCCTCTCTTCCTGTTCTTTTTTCTTTCCCTCTTCCTCGCGCTTGCGCTCGGCTGTGACCGCCCCCAGGGTCAAAGCCACGGGCGCCAGGGTGCCCAGAAAGGCTTGTAACGAGAACAGACGCTCACCCAGTGTTCCGGCTGCGAAGGGACCGATGCCGTGGGTCAGGCCCCAGAGGGCGACGGCCGAGATTCCGAAGAGGGCCGTTGCGGTGGCCCTTTGGCCGAGGCGTAGCGCTGCCCAGATTAGAAATGGGAAGACGATATAGGCGTAATGATGCGCGGGCGCGGCGAGGTGGAGGTGGCTGGCGAAAAACAGCACTGAGGCGAAAGTGAATGTTAGGAAAAAAACCATGGTCTCAGTGACCCAGCCTGCGTGTCTGGACAGGCGGGATTTGGCCGACCACAGGAGCACGAGCGGTGCCACGATCAGAACGCCCAGTGCGTCCCCCCGCCACCAGACCCACCACAGCGACTCAAAACGGGACCAGGAGACGATCTGCCCTAGGCAGAGACTGGTCACCCCGATCGTGGCACTCACCCCAGTACTGAGCAGGGCAGCCAGACCAAGCAAGGCCAACGTGTCAGAAAGCCTCTCCAGGCCATTTTCGAAGTTCGCCACCCGGCGGAGCAGGAAAGCGCCGCTTAAGGCTTCTAGGATGTTTCCCAGAGCAATGCCACAGGCGATGAGCCAAGGCGCGCCCGATAAGAAGTTCAACAAGAAAGCACCTAACGCAATGGCCGGCCAGGCGCGGTAGCCGAACAGCAGAAGCGCTGCCAGGCTGATGCCGCTCGGAGGCCAGACCGCCGTGACTTGCTTGGCTTCGACGGAGAGTGCCAACCCGAGTTTTCCCGTGGCGAAGTAAAGAGCGGCGATGACGGCAAGCATCAGCCAGTAACGCCAATGACTGCGGGGTAGAAGAAGAGGTGTAAACCTCTGCAGACGGGACTTCCCTTCGCTGGTCATGAAATCTCCTGCGCTAATAATAATGCTTACTCTTACTCATGACTAGGTGCTTCCGTCATCAATTGCTGGTGGGCTCACGTAAAGTTATTAGACTGCAATATGTTACCGCCGAATTTTGGCGTAACCAAATTCTGGTTGGCTCCAAATCGGGAACAAGTGCTTTTGTCAAATAGAGATAAGGACAAGTCACCAACAGTCGACTGCGGAAGCAACCACAGGAAAAGTGGCACTTCAGAACGCGATAAGTTTTGAGTCAGCCAGCCTCTTGAGGATCATGAGGCTCTCGGCCTCGCGGAAGGGACAGACGGATAGAATTGATTTCACGTCCCAACTACCGTTAATGCGGGAAAGAATAAAGCCTTCTTTCGGTCCGAGGCTGCTCCGGGTGAGGTCGCCCAGGGAAACTGCCAGGCGGGGTACTGCGTCCGCCGCGAACGTCGTGCGATAGACGTGCTGCACAAACTGGGATTCGGCGGAAGCCAACAGGGCAGTGGCTTCGGCGTAACCGGGCTCCCCCTCCAGAACCTGCTGCAGCAATTGGATGGCTTCCAGCGGCGAACCGTTTCTAAGGAGCTCTTGCGCACGCTGGAGCATCTCGGCACTCGCTTCCAGAACGCTCGCCCGAGCCGTTGCCGGGACGGGAGCCGCTGGGAGTTCCTCCAAAACCTGCACGACGCCCTCATTCAAAAGGCGATACAGCTCGGAGTAAACATGGAAAGGTGAGGCGTGTAGGTTGTAGCAGATTTCCCCAACGGGCATCCGTTTGTTGACGAGCCAGAGAATCTTGGGAACGTCGCTGCCCGGTTGAACTGCCGTCAGACTCCGGCCTGGCACCATTCCGAGAATCACACGGTCGGAACGAATCAGCTCGCGGTAGCGGCTCCATTCATCCAAGCGATAGATGCCTTCCATAACCACGTTTGTGGGCTTGATCTCGATTCTGATCAAGTCTTCCGGCATCGGCGCGTTATCCTGAAGTTGAAACTCAGCCTGCTCCCAGAGGAACAGATCGTACAGGATCTCGAGAGAGCGGAGGCGAAGCAGGTCCATCATCTCCGTCTCGCCAAAGATTCCCAGGGAGACAAGAATCAGGCCCAGAGGAATCTTGTTTTGACGCTGCCTTTCCAGAGCCAGCCGAAGCTGCGGCTCGTCGATTTTTCCGTAGTGGAGCAGGAACTGCCCAAAGTATTCTTTTGGATCGTTCGAGGTCGAACCAACGATGGTTCCCTTTTCGAAAAAGATCTCTTTAGTAACGTTCTCACGGCTTATCTTCAGAATACCCGACTTCAATCCGGTCTCCAGGAATTGCAGGAGATCCATAACGCTCATGGTGGCCAGATTACCTGCGATCCCCATGTGTATTCTCCAGGCGACCGGCAAGAGGTCTCGGTGTCACGTTCCTCGCTCACACAAAAGTGCTTGCCAAGGCATCGACAATTTAAGATACCACCTTCAGATTATCCAGAAGTTTCTTTCATGAATCATCCCGAGCTGACGGATCGAAGGTTCAAGAAGGGCCGGAAAAGGAGGTTGTCTTTTCTTGTAGAGCGACACTACAGGAGAGCCATCCATGGCCGCTAGGCGGCGCCACGTGGAAAAGAGGGCAGATTCTCAGCTTTGTCCTGCAAGGGGACGCCACGCTTTTTGCAGGAGGGGGTCAAACCGTTCTCGTCGTGCCACTCTCGACATCTTAGGCAGAGCAGCCCTTGGCGTGCCTCGGCACTACCCATGGACAAAAATTATCGTCGTCGTTCTCGGCATGAGTTGAGCTGGCGCAGGAGCATAACGACGAGGATGATTTTCAGGAGCGATCCCTGGAACGCCACCTGCGGCATCACGGGCGTGGGCTCTGAAAATGCGACTTGCGCCCATCCCTGCAACGCTTCAAAGCTCGGGCACCGGCATGCCCCATTGGGCCCACTCTTCGCGAGCGGGACCATAAAGACCCGGAACGGGCAGTCCTGCCTGCCGCATCAACACGGTCATCTGTCCCCGATGATGAATCTGATGAAAAATGAGCGCCGTCAGCGTGTAGCCGCGCTTCCAGACCTGACCATACAACGTATCGGTGGCCTGAAGGGAGGCATCGGTCCACTTCGATTTCACCTCCTCCAGCAGCGACAAGCCCGCCTTTTCGTACGCCTGCCGAATTTCCCGGACGGTCCCTGGAACAGGGTCCTGGTCCGTGGGACCTGCGATGGTGAGGCCTGTCTGCCCAATCATTTCAGGAAGAGTCCTGACAACATGCCAAGCCAGCCGGCCTAGCGTACGCCCGCCAGGCGCGACCGTCTGAGATAGTGATTTGTCGGAGAGATGTTTCAGGACTTTCTGAGTCTTGTCGAATTCCTGAGACCAAATCAGCTCAAAGTCTTTGATGCTTGAAATCATTCCTTTCTCCTTTCCACAACTTTGCCACGACCCAGCACATGCTCGGTCATTCGAGACGCTAAAGCTACTTCGGCGCGGCATGCTTGTCAATTTCTGCTGTTGATTCTGACTAGGGTGCCCACTATGATCGGGTGCGTTTCCTGAGTCGATACCTTTGAACGCCCCATTCCAAACACCCTCTGAGGCAATTCTGAACCGATGAGCGCGCGGACAAATCCAATCCAACCCGTGTTGGTGCGGGCCCTGGGTGCGTGGGATCTCACAGCCATCGGGATTAACGGTGTGATTGGAGCTGGAATTTTCATCCTGCCCGCCACAGTGGCTCAGCTCCTGGGAACGGCGGCTCCACTGGCGTACCTGTTAGCGGCCACGGTGGTCAGTCTGGTCGCGCTTTGTTTCGCGGAGGCAGGCAGCTACTTCACAACCGCTGGCGGGCCGTATTTGTACGCCTGGAAGGCTTTTGGTCCCTTTCTCGGTTTCCAGGTAGGCTGGGTCACCTGGCTGCTGCGCGCCACAAGCCTGGGAGCGCTCTCAATCGGGCTCGCGACTTACCTGGGTTACTTTTGGCCGGCGGCTGGACACGGGTGGCCAAGAGGATTGATTGTCGCGGCAGTGATGCTCTCTTTGGTGACAGTCAATATTGCTGGCGTTCGCTCTGGCGCCTGGGTTGTGAACTTTCTCACTGTCGCGAAGCTGCTGCCGTTGGCGATCTTCATCGGAGTCGGCGCCCTTGCCATGGAGCTGCAGAACGTCCTACCCCTCAAACTGGCGTCTGTTGAACGTCTCGGGGAGGCAGCCCTGCTCTTGATCTTCGCCTTTGGGGGCTTCGAGATTCTGGTCATTCCGGCCGAAGAAATCGTCAACCCCCGGCGAGATGTGCCGCGCGCCCTTCTGGCGACGATCATCGTAGTGACGGCGGTCTACGCCTGCATCCAGTGGGTGGCAGCAGGAACCTTCCGCGGGCTGGCTGGCTCCCAAACGCCGCTTGCCTCGGCGGCCACGCAGTTCCTGGGTCCTTCAGGCGGCACATTGATGACGTTGGGCGCCCTGGGATCGATCACAGGCACCATGAGCGGTCTGATGCTAACCGGACCCCGCGTCACCTACGCCCTGGCTCAGAATCAACAACTGCCTTCCTGGTTTGGCTCCGTCCACTCACGGTTTCGCACACCCTATCTTTCCATTCTGTTCATAGGCGCTGTTGGTCTGGCGCTGGCGCTTTCCGGGACCTTTGTTCAGCTTGCCGGTCTGGCAGCCATTGCGCGTCTACTCCAGTACATCGCAACCTGTTTGGCGCTCGTGAAGCTCCGCAAAGACATGGAATCGGATCCGTCACGATTTCGCCTGCCTGGAGGCCACACAATCCCCTTGCTAGCCGTGACGTTGTGTCTGTGGCTTCTCTTCCAGAGCCAGGCCGCACAGATTGTTTTGACCGCAGGCGCTCTGTGCGCGGGCACGTTGCTGTTCTGGCTGGCCAGGCTCGGGGTGAACAAGACGAAACCTGGCAACCATCTGAAGGAGTGATCGCTTCCGATGAAGATGATCGTCGGCGGGACGCCTGAGCCGCGTGGCATGGGTATTCTGCCCATGCTGGGGCGGACATTCTTATCTGGCCATCGCCTCTCATAGAGTACCGATGGCTCCCGGCGAAAGCCGGAACGGAATGAGACAGGCTTCCAGCCGATCCTCAGCCTGAGGCCAGCGAGCTGGATTTTGAAACATCACGCTAGGGCAGCGGATCGCTTACCAGGCGGGTGCGAACGCGGGTGACCAGCAGGTTGAAATAGGTGAAACAACACTCGCCGTTGTGGACCTTGACCGCAATCACATTGTCGCCGGGCTGCAAATAGTCTTCCGGAACGCTGACGGGCGGGACACTGCCATCCACGCCGCAGCGCTTGAGCGGATCGTTGACGCAGCCGCCACGCTTTTCAGGAGCGCCCCAGTGCCCCAGAAAGCGCCCGTTAACGTAGATCCAGATCCCATCATCGCTCGCAAAAACCAGATTGATGGCTTCCGACTCTTGTGAGGTTTCACCTGCCGTGGGTTCACGGGTGTCCTGCGAGAGGGTCACGCTGATCGCCTCTCGTGGCTTGCCCATCCAGAAATGGCTCCGATAGAAGCGATTCCTGGGTTCTTCCTCGCCAAAGGAGTTGTTGTCCGGAAGCTCAACAGCAGTCCAGGCCGCATCATCAAATAGCGGCTCATACCACAGGCGGCCAACTCCGTCGACGAGCCTCTTTCCTGGCTTGAGCACTCGAGACCCTTTCCATTCCACATCGGCTTCCAGAAACAGTCGCCCGTGCGAGTAGAGGGTTTCCTCGCCGGACATCAGCACCAACTCCAGTTCCAGGCGGTTATGTTCAAGTCTGCCTTTCGCGCGACCCGACTGGCTGCGGTCCTCCTTCTCCAGCTCTAAGTTCAGTTGGCCGTCCGTTAGAGTTCCCCACAGACGGTAGGTTCCCAGTTCCCGAAAGATAAGCTGGCCCGCTACCTCCGGGCCTAGCGAGAGGCTCGCTGTTGTACTGACCGGGACATAAGGAGGTGTCTCGTCGCGGACAAACTCAGGATTGTAGAACCCATTGAACGAGCGGCCCTGAGCTGAGCACACCAGCAGAGAAAGGGAAATCAAGACGTACAAAGGAAAACGAAGTCGAAGAGCCATGCTCTTGGGATCTCTAGCCCCACTTGGTGACGACAGAGTTCAAACTTCGGTCCAATTTCGAATTCCTCTCCCGTTTGTTGGAAGAGGCCGGCCAGCGACGGTGGTCGCACGCGCGACCGCTGCCGCCGCGGAGGCCGGGCGAGGGGTCAGCCGCCAACGGAGCCGAGACCCTCGGTGGTCTGACATTGCTCGCTAGTTCCAGTGTACTCCCACTTGGTGCCGAGCCAGTTCACAATCAGTCAGCTCTGGCCACGATCCTCTTTTCTCCTGTCTCGATTCGTCGCGAGACTTCATCCGATGGGAGGGCAATATATCGCTTGATCCCCGGCGGAGGCGCCTGGCTCATTTGATCCAAGATCGTGATTCTTGAGTCTTGACTCGGCACCGAAAAGTCCCCTAGATTACGGCTATTAAAGTCATTTGCCTTTATAAGAGAACCGGGCAAAATTGCCTGGAAACCCGATCAAGAGGCTGTTATTAGGGCAGACTTGCTTGTCAATCAATGGTTAGGCTTCAAAGGAGATAGCTCATGTGAACAGAATACCTCACGGCCATCGTCCGCTGTTTGGTCTGAGATCCACAATGATGCAAGAGGAGGGGAATCATGGTAACAGAGACTTCCTGGCATATACGGGGTGACATACTGGAGGCCTGTGGTTGCGACACCACGTGTCCCTGCAACTTTGGCAGCAACCCCACCCAGGTTCCCTGTGAAGCGGTCCTTGGGTGGCGGATTCAGGAGGGCCAGTATGGGAACCTTCGGCTGGATGGCATGAACGTGGTGCTCTATGTGCGTATTCCCGGCTATGCCTTTGCTGGGGATTGGACGGCTGGTGCCTATCTGGACGCACGGGCGACCCCGGAACAGATCCAGGCGTTAGGCGCCATTTTCTCTGGTCAGGCGGGCGGCTGGCCTGCCGTCTTGAGTGGATTGATCGCGCATCACCTGGAGCCCGAGCAGGTTCCCATCACGTTTGAGACGGTCAATGGTGAGAATCGCATCCGACCGTGCCAGGGTTGTTAGAGGTGGGGTCAGAACGGGTGCCCAATCCCATGCCGGGAGCGCCACCGCATGATCCTCAAGTCAGTGGCTTGGCCGTCCCATTCCACACAGGACCGACCTATGTGCGGCGTTCCACGACGCTGAAGCTGACAGACCCCAATCTGGGCTTTGCATACTCGGGGCGATCCTCCCTCATTGGACGAGTTCGAGTATCTAGTGGGCCGTAGAGAGCAAAGGCTCGTCAGCCTCTCCGCTGTCCCGGTTGCCAAGGTTGAGGGGGAGGTCTGGTGTCGCTACCAGATGACCCGGGCCGAACCAAGCGCGAGATTGTGTGAAAACTCAAAAGTGCTCTCAAAAAAGGGATCCAGAATCATTGCCGAGCTTGAGAAAATGCAACACTGGCCAAATCTGCAAGCCGTTTTTTGAGGCGCACTAAACTGCGTAGTTTTCACACAGTCTGGCGCTGGAGCCGACGCCCTACAGCTTACGCTGCGCTTCTGCTTCCGAGCGCGGCTCGGCGCCAGCGTTGGGCTGCCCCAATCTTCTGAGCAGAGTGGGCGATCAGTGCAATGGAATTCTCAGACACTCAGATTCTCATAGACGCATTCTCCGGTACACCATCTCATCCAGTTGAGAAGCGGGCGATCTCCTCTATTTCGGCTAACGAGTTGCTTCAGATCCAAGGAGCCAAGCTTGCGCAGGCTAACCGCCACAAAACGGGCGGCGGGTTACGCTGAAGGCGTGGTGGTGTGCCGAGCATGTCTAACAGCTGAGGGTGAAAGTCCCTTTCACAACCTGATGGAGGTGAAGTGATAGCGAAGCGCAAGGGCGATCTCCGCGAGGAGGCGTCTGAAAGAAGCGTGGAAGCAAAAGCGCGAGCCGATGGACAAGAACCGGATCGAGGCATACGGTGTCGGGCGAGTTGGCACGGTATAACGAAGCCCATATCCACCAAGGCACCGGTGGGTAAATTCGGCGGTTGTGCGCTGAAAGCGGTTAGGCTTACCTCGGGAGATCTGCTGCTTGTCTCGACGAGAGACTGACTCGGGAGCAATCCAGGGTGACCGGGCGGCAGAAGTCAGCCGAGGGCATAGTAGTCACCTCGGTGGCGAAGGTCCGAACGGTCCGTCAGAAGACGGATAATGGGTCCGTTGACGTCACCATGAGTACACGTATGTCTACGCGCATAGCCATGGGCCTTGTCGGGGACTACAATGAGACGGTGCCCGCACATCAGGCCATTCCGCTTGCTCTTGCCCGAGCGGGTGATGCTCTTGGGCTAGAGGTTGCTTACGAGTGGGTTCCAACGGAGCACATCACGTCAGCCGATTGTGTGACCTCTTTCGACGGCTTGTGGTGCGTACCGGCAAGTCCGTATCGCAGCATGCAGGGTGCGCTGCTTGCCATTAGGCACGCCCGCGAGAGCGCAACGCCATTTCTGGGCACCTGCGGAGGGTTTCAGCATGCGGTCATCGAGTACGCCAGGAACGTGCTTGGCTGGATCGAAGCAGACCACGCCGAAACGTCACCTGAGGCTGTACTGGCTGTTATCTCTCCGCTTGAGTGTGCCTTGGTAGAGGAAACAGGTACGGTGCGCCTCTTTCCGGGCACGCGACTAGCGGCTGCCTACCGCACAATGCAAACGACGGAGGGCTATCGGTGTCGGTACGGATTGAATCCTCAGTTCCAGACTGCTCTGCTGGCAGGCCCGTTGCGAGCCTCGGCCGACGACCTAAGGGGTGAGGTTCGAGCGGTGGAACTCGATGGTCACCCATTCTTTGTCGCAACGCTCTTTCAACCGGAGCGTGCGGCACTAAGAAATCAGCCAGCACCATTGGTCGAGGCATTCGTTCGAGCGTGTGTGGAACGAAGAGCAGCAGGGTATTTGCGTCCCACACCTTAAGGAACTTTGGAACTACTGGCCCGTGACCACGCACGAGGGGCCATTGGGAATAATGCCGGAGGGGTGACAGACGCACACGATTTCAGGTTGCGCCTGGGCGATACTCAAGCATTGGAGTTTGCAGAAGACGTCGGAGTCCTCTTGAATCGAGATTCACCAGCAGATGAATTCTGATAACCGTTGATCTGAATACGCGCCTCTAAGATTGCGTCCTTGGGGTACATCACGACCTTGCTCGAGGCGGAAGGGAGCTTGCCCAAACCCGGGCGCCACCCGACCACCCCTGAAGTGTGGCGGCTAGCGCCAATGGCGATCGCCAAAGGAGGAAAGATGAAAACGGCATGGTTGACCACGGGCCTCTCGGTTCTGTTTGCAGTGCCACCCGGCCAAGGGCCGGATAACATGAAGGCGTTTCCCCCAGCCGAGCAGGGAATGCTTCGATATGTCTTGCAGCTCCCGAAGCAGGAGGATGAATCTGCCTTCAAAGTGGAACTGATTGTGGGCAAGACGGTGCAGGTTGACGAAAGGAATCGATACTTCTTCGGCGGCAAGATTGAAGAGGAAACGATCAAGGGCTGGGGATTCCCACGATACAAGGTCAGCAAGCTTGGGCCGATGGCAGGCACGCTGATCGCCGTCGATCCAAACGCCCCAAAGGTAACCCGATTTATCACCCTGGGCGGCGATCCCTATATCATTCGCTACAACAGCCGTTTGCCCGTTGTGGTTTATGTGCCCGAAGGCGTTGAGGTGCGTTATCGGATCTGGAGCGCCGAGCCAGAGGTAAAACCAATGGAAAAGGGATGAGGCAGGACCTCCCCGAAGGGGAACTGCCGAACAAGCGGCATGCAGCGGACGGCGTTCCACGCCGCTGGCGACCTGCATTCGGGCCTGTCTCGCGTGCCTCAGATCGGGAGCGTAAGCTGGCCACGTTGACTGCAGGAAGCTGCTGTTTGATCAGAATCTCTTCCAAGATGCGGGAGACAACAAGATTGCGGGAGGTCAAAAGGCCACAGGGTAACTGAACCCGCACCGCCAGTTGGCCAGCTCAAGAAAGGAACGACAGCACTGGAACAAGCTAAGGGCCCATCAAGAAAGGAGACCACTGACATGTCAACTGCTGCTATCACGCCGGACCGGATCATGCAACTCGGACTCGGATTCTGGGGTTCGAAAACGCTCTTGAGTGCTATCGAGATCGGGCTGTTCACCGAACTTGCGAACGGTCCGCTGAACGCTGCGCAACTGTCCCAGCGCCTCAGCCTGCATGCGCGCAGCGCGCGCGATTTCTACGACGCGTTGGTTTCGCTAGGCATGCTCCAACGCGACGGTGAGAGCTACTGCAACACCGCTGAGACGGATCAGTTCCTGGTACGCGGCAAGATCTCCTACCTCGGAGGCTTGCTAGAGATGGCCAACGAGCGGCTGTACCCCTTCTGGGGTTCACTGACCGAGGGATTGCGAACCGGTCTGCCCCAGAATGAGGTGAAGACCGGTGGTGCCGGACTCTTTGACGTAATCTACGGAGACCCAAACCGCTTGCGCCTCTTCCTTGGCGCCATGACCGGGTTGAGCATGGGCGCGTCCAAGGCTATCGCCGGGAATTTCCCCTGGAAGAATCATAGGACGGTTGTCGACGTTGGAGGAGCGCAGGGTGGTCTTCTGGTTCAGCTCTCTCTTGCTCACCCTCATCTTCGCGGGACAAACTTCGACCTCGCTGTAGTGGGCCCGATTTTTGAAGAGTATGTCGCTTCGCATGGACTGAGCGACAGGCTTAAGTTCCAAGCCGGCAATTTCTTCGACGAGCCTCTTCCTTCGGCGGATGTGATTACGATGGGGCACATCCTACATGACTGGAACCTGGAGGAGAAGCTCATGCTTCTTCGGAAAGCACACCGAGCCCTCCCGGAAGGTGGCGCATTGATCGTATTCGAGGCGCTGATCGACGATGATCGGCGGCAGAACACCTTCGGCCTCTTGATGAGCCTCAACATGCTGATCGAGACTCCCGGAGGATTTGACTACACAGGCGAGGATTGCTCGAAGTGGATGCGGGACGCCGGCTTTCGCGAAACCAGAGTAGAACATCTTGTAGGTCCTGATTCGATGGTCGTCGCAATCAAGTGACACGAGAGAGAGGGCTATTGAAACCACTGATTGCGGAGGACGAGCAAAATGGGAAAGCGGGTCGCCCGATCGCATCCAAGCTGGCATATCTAACCTGAATTCCCAGGTTGGCCACCGACGCTGTAGCGCTTCTAGTCTGGGCAGGCATTCTTTTCTGCCAGGTGGGCGACTTTTCAGTCGCCCCGCGTCCGGACTGGAAAGTCCTCGGAGCCGGCGGGCCGGAAGCTGACCACCACCCATCCGGCTGGCATGGACATTTGCCGCGGCGGTCCAATGATCACGTCGATTGGTCGCTGGATCAACCCCTAGTACGACTGAGCCGTGAAGAATCCACTCGTGTTGTCGAAGATGCTGTAAACCCTGGACACAGCGGACAGGGGAAGATTGTTGAGGCATTGGATTTCAAGAGGGCCGAAACGATTGCTAAGACCCAGGCTGGAGAGAATGTCTTCCTCCAGATACTGTCCGTTCGGCGGAATGGTCACATCGCTTTGGGCAAGAACGCTTCCGGACGTGTCGCGCGACGTGATCCGCACGGACGCCGCGGTGTCGCCGCTGAGGTTAACAATTGTGACGTTCGAGCGGAACTGATTCACATTAGTTGAGGACGGGATGATCAGGCGAGTGGCGCCGGCACCCAAACTCAACGCTAAACCTGGATCATCGCTCGCGTTATCAATCACCGAAGTAAAACCCAAGACTGGCTGGTTAGAATTGATCCGGATATAGCCCGTCGTGTTGGAAACGTCCGGAGACCCAGTTAGTGCGCGGTTTACGCTGTTCAACTGGACCAAACCGCTCGCAGGCACAGGGACGGTTGTGGTTCCCAGCAGAACGCCGGCACCGCTATAGAGACTAACCTGAACGGTGGCCGTTGCGTTGCCCAAGTTGTTGATGCCCAGGTTAGTGCGAAAGGCGCTGGTATCCCGGCTGATGGGAATCACGCCGCTGTTGCTGGCCGCCGAAACTTCCTGCCCCTCAAAAAACCCACTTGTTCCGGAGTTAGTCGTGAAGACCCGCGATGTCGCGACAACCGGGACTGAATTGAGGGAAGTGATCTCCAGCGGGCCGAACAGCCCAGTGATACCCAAGGTGGCATGAATGTCGTCACTACTGAAGTGGCCGTTGGCTGGAATTGCAACGGTCAGTTCTCCTCGAATGACGCCGTCGGTATCGCGCTGGCGCAACTGAACCTGAGCCGCCGCCGTACCGGCATTCTGAACCACTAACGAGGACCTGAACTGGCTAACCGAAGTCGTGGATTGAATCAGCAGCTGGGTGGCACCGATGGACTTGCCGATGAGCAAACTCGGGTCGTTGGTCGTGTTATCAATCTGAGTAGCATAGGTCACGATTGGCTGATCGGCGGTAACGATCACCGACCCTGACAGGTTATTCGTCTCAAGGTGACTCATGCCGCGGACAAAACTGATGACGTTGTTGAGCTGCGTCAAACCACTGGCTGGCAGTGAGGTAGTCCGAGAAGCAATGATTCCTCCGTTTGTATTGTAAAGGGTCAACGTTGCCTGAGCAGCGACCGATGAAAGATTGGTCAAGCCGAGGTTGGTACGGAATCGAACCGTATCGATCACGAATGGAATGTATTGTTTGATTTCGTTCGCGGCCACTTGATAGGTGGCATCATTCGGATTGAAACGAAAGACTACGGCTCTTCCCGGAGACAGATTCGCCTGATCGAAGCTGAACTGGGCAGCCACATCGCGCGCTGCGTTCTGAAGACCAACCGTGGCACTTTCGCCCAGCGAACGCGGCCCTTCCAATGTTTTGTACTGGAATGCTATATCGTTGCTCTGCTCGAAAAGAATCGCCTGAAAACTGACACGACTGCCGAGCTCCGAACCGCTCTCGTCGAGAATATTCAAGTTCTGCCAGTCAATCACCCAGCGCCGCTGAGGGGCTGTGCCTAACAGTTGCGTAACCACCTTGCTATCAGAACGGTCGAGAACTAGATCGTCAAAGAATGGGGCGATCAGACTGGGAGCCAGGGTACCGGTGGTTCCGCTCGCTGATCCCTGGCGCGGCACAGTGCTTCCCGGCAGCGGTCCATTCTGCCATTCGGCAGTGTCGCCGGGCGAACTGAACGACATCCACCCGTTGGTGGTCACGAAAAATTTGGCTCCGGCGAGAAATCGAGTGTTGAAGAGCGAGAAGTCAAAGGGCAGAGTCAGTTGAGCCAACCCGTCATCGGAACTGTCAGAGCCCTGAAAAGTGACGGTCGTCCCACCAGTTGAAGTATCGATGTATTGAAATTGAGGTTCGGCACGGTTGGAACTCGGTTGCGGAGCGCTAACCGTAAATTGTGGGCCGGTAACAGACTGGTTGAATATCGAGACGGAAATTGGTCCGGTGGAAGCGCCATAGGGAACGATGGTGACAATTTGGGTGAGCGTTGAAGACACAATGCCCGCTGGCACACCGTTGAAACGTACGGTCACATTGGCCGGGTCGGCGTCGAAATTATTCCCGAGAATCGTCACCACGGTCTCCGGTGGTCCCGACAGAGGATTGACAGAACTCACCGCTGGTGGTGGTGCCGAAACAGCGAAACCAGCCGCCAGGGTGCCGCTCGTTCCGTCCGGGTTGACTGCCAATAGCGTCAAATTGCCTGGTCTGTTTGGCCCAGTCGTACCCGCGACGGTCGTTGAATTCAGGACGGTGACGTCGGTTAGGGGAATTCCTCCAACAGAGACTTGCATGCCTGCCCTGAAATTCGTACCGGTGATGGTCACTCGAGTTCCTCCACCATTGCCACCGCCGTTGGGCGAAACCGATGACAGGGTCGGAGGCTCACCGGTGATGATCAGTCCGCCGCTAAGAGCCGCGGTCGCGTCGCTTCTAAGAGCAAACAAAGTCCGCAGACCGACGGATGCGGACGCATCGATTGTTGTGGTGAGGCGCGCTGAGTTTCCCGACATAAAGACCGGACTGGCCAGAGTGACCCCAGGTCCCAGCACTTGAAAACTGCTGCCATTGATGACGCCTTCGCCCCGAACCGTAAACGCAGCGGTTGTCCCTTGGGATAGGCGTACACCCAAGCTGGGCGAGGTTAGATTCAAAGGAGAAGTCGGAGAGGGGAATACCGCGATATTCACTTGCTTAAGTGTGTTTCCCGCTGAGACCTGAAGTGTCTGCCGCTGGTTTGGATTCAGGGTGTTCCCCAAGAAAGTGGTCGTGAAATTCACGTTGACACGAGAATCAAACTCTCCTCCGATGTTTTCTTCAGTCACCGGTTCGTCGAGCGGCTCCGCGTAGAGAGAATAAGAGCCCGGCGGCAGGCCGGAGATCTCGTATGTGCCGTCCAGCCCGGTCAGAGTTGAAACGAGAGCGTTTCCTTCGCCATCTATGATAACGACATGTGCACCGAACGTGTTGGCTCCATCGTTGGTGACCCTTCCGAGCAGTCCTCCGGTGCTGTTCAGGAAGTTTGATCCAGGATAGATGATGGAGGCGCCGATGATATCGTCGCTTTTCAAGACTCGTGGGAAAACTGTTCCTCGGGCTCCCGTAGGATTCATCGTGGCTGAAACGATTGAAGTGTGATCCAAGCCGAGAAAATGCCCAATCTCGTGAGTCACAATTGCCTGAACATCAAAGCTGTCGGAACTTCCATCGGTGGCGAAAGTAATGTTGGGATCCGAGGGGTTGAACAAGATGTCCGCATCAATGAATCTTCCCTGCGAAGACGAAGAAATCGTCACGGCAAGGGTGCCGGACCCAAAGAATTCCGACTGGCTCGATTGGAACGAAATGACGTTGACGCCATCGTTCCCGCCGGTCTGAATGTCGGTGGTCCCTTCGTAGCGAAATGCTACTGCGGATGTCGACAGGTCTTCCCAGGTTTGAAACGCCTTCTGGACTGCAATGAACTCACTGTTGTTACCGAGAGACGGCAAGCCACCGGCATGGATGCGATAGGGCACGGGGAGCGTCTGCCACTTCGCCTCAGACCCGAGGCGGATGAAGGCTTCCAGAGCAACTGGGCCGGCTACGACTATCCAGAGGCAGAAAGCCAGCCCAACCGATGAGCCAAACCGAAACCATTGCCTTCTATCTCTGTTTGTTGCCTTTTGTCTTTTGTGCTTGTGCAAGCGGGAAAGGTCTCCGAGTGTCAAGGCCGCACCACCTATCGTGCAACCAGGCGTTTGATGCGTTCTACCATCTGGTTCAGAGGGGCGCGGGATGGCTTCCCCGAATGCGACAGCCTGCGGGTCGCTGGATCGTAGAGCTGCAAGCCGGAGAGTGAATGGACTACTTCACTCTCGCCCGTGAGATCATTCCTGACAATGCGGAATTTGCCTTGGGACAGGCCGAGCGGTTTCCAATTGCCATTTCTGGAGGGTTCCAAGAACAGAAGTGCCTCCTCTTCCTGCACAAATTGCGGCATGCCTGAAACCGTCTGAGTGATGCCGTCCAGTGTGCCACCAACCGTGATTACCGTCACGACGCTGCCAGGCGTCCCTTTTAGGGCATCGCTTACGACAAAGCGAGACGTTGTCAAGATCAGTGTATTGTCTTCGTTCCAGCGGCTTTCCGTGGAAAGGCATTTCCCGACGATAATTCGGCCTGATTTCTGGACCAGGTCTTCGAGAGTGAACTTCTCGACTGTCGTTGACAAAATCGACAGGGACGTGCCGGCAAGACAAACAGGCAGGAGAAAACCTACTTGCCAGCCCAAGAGTCGTTTCTGAAAAGGCCAGGACTTCAGCATTGGCAACCTCATTAGTTTTGAAGAGGGCAGCTTCGCTTCCACACACCCTCCGATGTTGGTTTTGGTTGAGGGGTTTGTTGTCTCTCGGATTCTCTGAAAAAATTGCAGAGGCTCGACTAGCCAGGCAGTTTCAGCTGTTCTTCAGTGCTTGCCTGACATGAAGGCAGGTTATGTCGAACCCCGGACCGGTCGTCTTTCTCGGAGCACAATTATGTTCATTCGAGGAACAAATCGGTTATCCGGGAGAGATAGGAGAAACACATTCCCAGCTGTCTCCACTGCAGGCGCTGCCCTCCCGCAAAGAGACAGATGCCGACATCTTTCGCATTCGTCACTTAGCTCCAGACGCAAATGCCAGCTGCGCCCAGACCGGACGATGGTCCGACGTCGTAATCTCCTCTTCGACACCCGCTTCCAGGAACTCCAGGTTTCTGGTCCAAATCCAATCCAATTTCTTTCTCACCACCCAGACTCGCCTAAAGCTGATCCCATCGTAGGACCTGACTTGATAGCCTGCCAGCCTCCATTAGAGCGAAGGTCTGCTTGCGGCGGAAGTACACGATGTTGAAGTCGCCCAAGACAACTGTAGGGAGCTCTCGATAGCGTTCGGCCTCCTTTAGAACGGTTGTCAGTTGATCTGCGTGTTTTCGGTTGGCGATACGGGTTTCTAAATGAATTGAATACAGACGCAAGCGATTGGGGCCGAGGTGAAGAGTTGTCCCCAAGGCGATGCGCCGCCGGCCTCCCGGTCCGGCGTGAGGCAAGGCTATACGTTCCACCTGGCTCATCGGAAAACGGCTCAGGATGGCCAAGCCGCGTTCGCCGCCCCCCTTTTTGTATGGATTCTCGACGGCGAACGCATAATACATGCCGAGCGCATTCGCCAGTTCACAAGCTACATCCCTATAACCGGTCTTGCGATGATGACGATTGACTTCCTGGAGACCTAGAATCATGGCATCTTTCAAGGCGTCGTCGCCCGCCAACACTTCGACCAGATCGTCCATTCTATCTTCCGGCGGACCATGCAGGTTGTAGGTGACAATCCGAAAGTGTGCCGGCACCGGGAAGACCGGCTCGCGCACGGAACCGCCCGAGGTCACCAAGGGGCCGGCGGCTCGAAGAAAACCGCTGGCCACCAGCACCAGTGCCAGGATCCGCATTGACAAAAACAGGCCAGCCATAATCTCGAAAGCCCCAAGCCTTACTCAGGCCACCGGATAAGTACCGCTACGAGTGCGGCTTCATTTCACGATCGGAGGAACGGTGTCTTCCGACAATTCCACCTGTAGCCGACACCGCAACTGATCTCCTTCTTGCCCCGAAGAAGAAGCCGTGTCTCCTTCCAACGAGAGGCTTCCCTTGAGTTTAGCCTGAAGGGCGTCTGGGTTGTGATCATTTTCACGCACTTCATCACTATAGTGATGACCCTTGAGCCTCTATCAAACCGGTTCAGATTCAGTTTTGGCTCTTCAAGTACAAAAGCCTCTCCAGCACGGCTGTTACGCCGCCAGGCATATCTTGCTCAGCCTGAACCTCTGCGCGTGAAGCTGTGTGGCCTGAGTGAGATTTCACCGCCTGCTGGCAAGCACTTTGCTTGTAGTGCCTTGTCTTGGGATCCTGGGGGCGGCTTTGCTGATTTCCTGTCTCTTTGAAACCAAGGACTTGATCGGATGACATCAAATCCTCTGATGGAGACATGCAATGGCTCCGCGATTCGTTCTCGTCACGCTCTTTCTGATTTGGACCTATCCAGCTTGGCTCCTCGCGCAATCTCCTGTCAGCTACGACATCGTCTACGTTCGTGCCAAGCGCTCGGGAGACACGACCCGAGTGGCGTTGCCGGAAGTCAAAGACCCGATTCAGATGGAGCCGGGAGCGGACCTCGTGCTTCTGCATCCCAATGGTAGTGAAGAAACCCTTGTCGCAGCCGGAAACGGAGCGGTCGTTGACCCCGTCCTCTCCTTTGATGGACAATGGGTCTACTTCGCAAAGTTTCATGATCAACGCTCGGCCACGCTCAATTATCAGAGGCGCGATGCCTCGCGAGCCGGGTCTGATATCTTCAAGATCCACCTTACGACCCGCCAAATCGTTCAGCTCACTTTTCAGGAATGGACGCCGAACACCGCTGCGGCCGACTGGTCCACAAATCACCTCAGTGCCAGCGCTTCCAGCAAGTATTACCTGGGCTATGGCATCTTCAATCTCGGCCCCTGCCCGCTCCCAGGCGGGCGTCTCATGTTCACCTCCAGCCGAAACGGCTTTCTGCCGAACAAGGACTACACATTTCCGAATCTGCAGCTGTTCGTCATGGACGACGATGGAAAGAACGTCGAACTGGTCGGCCACCTGAACCTGGGCAGTGCGCTGCACCCCACGATTCTGAAAGACGGCCGGGTGATGTTTTCCAGCTATGAAGCACAAGGGCTGCGTGACCAGCGGATCTGGGGACTCTGGTCCATCTGGCCTGATGGGCGCCGGTGGGGACCTTTGATGAGCGGTTTCGCCGACGCAGCGGCCTTCCATTTTCAAACGCAGCTCTCCAATGAACATATCGCTGTGGTCGAGTATTACAATCAGAACAACAACGGCTTTGGCACGCTGCTGGCCTTCCCGCCCAGGCCACCCGCGAACACACCCTGGTTTGGAGACCCCAGGCCGTCTCATCCTTCAAACCCGGATGTTCGACGTGGAATCTGGTTTTTTTCACCGGGCCATCCTTCGCATTTGCAGCCGCGCTTCAAGAACTACCCGTTCTCACCCTATGGTCTGTATGCCCTGACCGGCTTCACACACGGAGAAGATGAGGCTTCCTCGAGGGCCACGGATGGAAGCTGGGCGGGCAAAGTAACGCACCCCAGCTCCGCGCCAGGTAATGAGGTGCTTGTCGCATGGTCTCCGGGCCCGGCCAATGATCTGAATCGGCCCACCAATACGCCCTATTACGATGCCGGCCTCTACTTGATTCGCGGGGGAACGGCCGTTAACGACCACAGGAATCTCGTCCTGATCAAAAACAGTCCGAACTACAACGAAATCCAACCTCGGGCTGTTGTGCCGTACAGCCAGATTTATGGAGTGAACGAACCTGCCGCTCTGCCTTGGCTGCCAAACGATGGTAGTGAGTCATCGGAGTTGCCGGCCGGAACTCCTTTCGGGCTCGTCGGCAGTTCCAGCTTCTACAAGCGAAACTCGAAACCAGGAATCGGCAATGCGCGATTCGGCGGGTTGGATGCGTTCAATACCTCGGAGAACGGGGACAGCAGCAACTGGGGAACGCAAGGAGCCGATGCCGGTCTCTACAGCGACGACGAGATCTACGCCGTGAGAATTCTTGCCATGGAACCCACCAGCCATCGAAGCTACGGCCCAGCCGAAGGCGCCAGCTTCAGCAACCATGCCAACGAACGCTTGCGCATCCTGGGGGAGATCCCGCTGCGGAAGCTTGACTCGTCGGGGCGACCGATTCTTGACGGCGACGGTAACCCTGATACCAGTTTTCTCGCCAAGATTCCGGCCGATGTGCCCTTTACGTTTCAAACGCTCGACAAAGACGGTCTGGTTTTGAACATGTCTCAAACCTGGCACCAGGTGCGTCCGGGCGAAGTACGGAAAGACTGCGGGGGATGCCACGCCCACGCTCAACTGGGAACCGATTTCTCAGTGACAGCGGCGTCCCGGGCCGACTATGTGATTGCTGACCTCACTCGCTCGACACCACTGCTGAGCAAAGACGGCGCTGGCAAGCCAGTATTTGCGACCTTGCCGGTTCGGGCCGTCGACGTGGAGTACTATCGCGATATCAAACCAATCCTGCAACGCTCCTGCAGGCCGTGCCACTCCAAGAATGGGCCCAACGAGGCTCGCCTGGTGCTGGATGATGAGACATTAGTGAATGGTTACGAGAACACTTACCACCGCCTGGCGAATGACAGCGAAGCCCGCTACGGGATTCCACCCGTTATTCCAAACCGAGCCTGGCGCCAAACGAACGCGTCCCGTTATGTCCGCATGTTCCAGTCGCGACGCAGCCTGCTTGTCTGGAAAGTATTTGGCCGGAGGCTGGATGGTTGGAGCAACGCCGACTTCCCAACGGAAACGATGCCGGGAGATCCAACTACGCTGCCGGCTGGAGCGAGCCCCAACGAAGCCGATCTGGATTTTTCCGGAACAGCCTGTCCGCCGCCGGGCTCGGGCATCTCACCACTTACCGAGGACGAGAAGATCCTGTTTGCTCGCTGGGTGGATTTGGGAGCTCCCATCACTTCGCCCGATCCGGCGAGGCGTACCAGCGGTTGGTTTCTCGACGACTTACGGCCCACGCTCACCCTCTCGCTGCCGAGGGCTGGCAAGTCGACCGAACCACTGAATGTGATTCGTCTGGGTGCTTTCGACTACTACTCCGGGCTTGATCTCAGCTCACTTTCGGTTAGGGCCAGTTTCGCAATAGGCAGCAAGCTCGCGGGCACAGAGCTGGCGCCGTTCTTCTTCGAGACCGCAGACCATGTCTGGACCATGACCGTCGCCCCGGCATTGACCGAGCTTCCCAACGGCGTAATTACCGTGAGCATCCGGGACAATCAAGGCAACATCACCCGGATTGAGCGCAGCTTCAGCGTCCAATCCACGACTGGCAATCCGGGCGATCCTCCAGTGATTTCGGCTGTCTATCCCAATTCGGGTCCCACCACCGGCAACACGCGCATTCGAATCCTGGGTCAGAATTTCGAGGCAGGTTCAAGCGTCCGGCTGGGCGGAGTCGCAATATCGGCATTAACTTTTAGGAGCGCCGGAGAGTTGAATGGACTTACGCCAGCCACTGGCCGCGGGAACTTACTCCCTGGAAGTCGTACAACCCGACGGCACGACAACTCTGCTTCCAAATGCCTTCACTTGTCTGCCGCTGAGCAAAGTGGCACCGAGGACACCCAGTGGCTCGCAACCTCCAGTTTTGCGCATTCCTTTTGTCGTGGACTCTCCTGAATTTCGCACCAATCTGGGAATCAACAATCTTGGTGGCGTAGTGGCCGTGGTGCAAATCTCGCTGGTGGATCACACTGGTATGTTGATCGCACAAACATCGGTAACCGTACCGCCATTCGGCATGAACCAAATAAACAACATTGCGCGCTACCTGGAGTCTGCCTCAACCGTAACCGGGCGGGAAGGCTATCTCATCCTGGAATCCAACGAGGACATCCGGGCCTGGGCGTCACAAATCGACAATGCGACAGCGGATCCCAGCCTGGAGCTGGCTCGCTCCGATGCCGCCGCCCGTGTGCTTCTGCCGTCCTCAGTATCCAGCGAGCGGTTCTCGACGAGTTTGACGGTGATCAACACGAGCCCAAATGACGGGCAAGTCAGCCTTCACATTCGCGACAGCGCTGGAGTGCTTCAGGCGTCTCTGCTGAACCAGGCCATTGCCGGTTACGGCAATCTGTTCTTTGAAGATATTCACCAAGCCGCGGGGCTCAGCGATACCTTTGGCCCGATTGAGATCGAAGCGCACGACGGTATCCGCATCATGGCAACAGAACATATTGTGTCCAACGAACGCACGGGCGCCTATTTTGAAGGGGTGGATACAGCTGGGGCTGGGCGATCTGTCGTGCTGCCTTACTCCGTGGACAGCCCAGAGTTTCGGACCAACCTCGGCATCAACAATCTTGGAACGGCAACGGCCAATGTGACGGTCAGGTTGGTGGACAAGAACGGATTGCAGCTGGGAAGCCTCACCACGACTGTGCCTGCGGGCGGGATGACACAGATCAACCGGGTCAATTTCGCGTTAGGTGTAGGTTCGCCCGCAGCGAATCTTGAAGGAACCCTGCGGCTCGAAGCGGATCAGAACATTGTTGGCTGGACCTCGCAAATCGATAACCTCACTCAGGATCCCAGTCTGGTCGTCGGCAAGAGTCTTGAGCGGGCGAGGCTGCTGATCCCATCCACCACCAGTGTCGGCAGCTTCAAGTCCACCCTTGTAGTGACCAATCTCGATGCCTCTCCCGCAACCGTCGAGCTCAAATTCCGGGATGTGGACGGCAACCTGAAAGCCTCCATTCTGGAAGTCATATCAGGCAACGGTTTTCTGAGCTCCGCGGACATCCTGGGCAAGCTGGGTATGGCCGGAAACTATGGTCCGCTCGAAATCGTCTCGGTTGGCGGCAATCCCATCCTTGCTGTCTCACGCGTCTACAGCCTGCAGCGCACCGCCGGCTATTTCGAAGGTGTGCCCTACTAAGGATTGGAGAATATAGTGACGCAACCCCTGACACTTGGCCCCTCGCCCGTTTGCGGGAAGAGGGGTGCCGAAGCGACAGCGGTCGCGGCGGCGGGGTGAGGGGACATCGAATCGAAGCAA
Organism: uncultured Acidimicrobiia bacterium; assembly: GCA_963752385.1. GTDB lineage: Bacteria > Acidobacteriota > Terriglobia > Versatilivoradales > Versatilivoraceae > CAVVYL01. The sequence continues at coordinate 23,316 of CAVVYL010000049.1, forward strand.
GTAGGGGAAGTGTCACTATAATTTGCAAATATCAATAGTACTAGCTCCCGAAAGGTTCACAACGCAGTCGAGTTCAAACAAAATTCTGGCCCGTGGCACGAGCCCGCCCGTGAGCCGCGTATAGGCAAAGCCGTGCCGCCTCGCTCAGACAGCCGCCGAGGAAATGGGACTGGACTGCCAAGGACTCCAGGAGTTTGACCGTTCTGTAAGGTTTATGCAGCTCGGGATGCCGCCTCCATCTACCACCCGAGCGACTCCCCTCCTTCTCCCGTTCCTGTTTGTGCGTGCTTTCCACCTTCATCTGGGACTGTCACTGGGATAAAATCATCATAGCTTTTGCGGGGTTTCGTTCAACGGATTCTCTGCCGGATGGTTGCAGAACCGAGATTGGTGCCACTTCCGCCATCCCCAGTCGCGGCGAGAGCCGACAAAGAATCTTATTCGTTGGGCAGCGGCGACCGAACGAGATGTCACTACGGTGAACACAATGGTGTGAAAGGGCCGATCTTTGGGTCAAAGAGACCCAACGCGATGGTTGTCTTGGGGGCTATCCTTGCCAACAAAGGGGTGCAAGCCGTGCTATGGGCGTCGGATCGGCACTAGGCGATCGCGGCGTCGCTCATGCGCACTCGACTACTTCCAAGCCGTCAATGCCTGGCGCGACAAGCGCCTCGCCGAGGCGATCGAGATTGTCCGCCACAGACGGCGCAAGGACGGCCGCTGGCCGCTGGAAAACCGCTACAAGGGCAAGACGTGCTTCGACCTGGAACGTCTCGGCGCGGCTAGCCGCTGGAACACCTCCGGTCACTGCGGGTGCTGAAGTGGTGGGAAGGGAGCCGCGACGGGGCAACGGGGTGAGCATCCAGGTGTTATGTACTCATAGCGACAGGACTAGCTGGGTCGGGCCCATACTTAGGAGCACCTTGGAGATTGTAATGTTCTTACGAGTCATGATTGTCTTCCTGGCTGCAGCATCGGCTCATGGGGCCGGGGCGAAGCTTGTTTCATCTTTTCACCTTGATCTCGATGATTGTGATGATCTCGCCGTCAGTTCAGGTTATCTCTACTTTGCCTGCCATTCGACCCATGAGCCTGGGAAACCTCCCGCGAATCCTGCAAGCATGGATGGCTGGGTGGCCAAACTAGAACGACGCACAGGGAAGCTCGTTTACCTGACCAAGTTGGGTGGCGAAGGTTACGACACTGCAGTTCGGATCAAGGTAGATAACCGAGGTCACGTATACACAGTGGGATTTACGGGTTCACAAGATTTTCCTACAACCCCCGGCGCTCTGCAGCGCGTTTACGGAGGTGGTGAAAGCGACGCTGTTCTGGTCGAGATTGGCCCGGATGGTCAGATTCTTTACTCCACATTCGTCGGTGGAAATCAGGCCGATCAAGGAAATGCCATCGCGCTCTTGCCGAGACGGAGCATCCTCTTCGGAGGCCGCACATGGTCGGCTGATTTCCCGGGGGCCAAGCAGCGGTTAGGCCCTCGGGGTAAGAGCGATGTATTTCTGGCACGCATCAGGCCCGCCGATTCGAGGGACTTACAGCTCGGTGATCCTGGGTGGTAGCAATGACGAAAAACTCACCGGAATTGCAATCGTGGGAGAAGAGGATTTTCATAACGGGCTATACAGAATCGGTAGACTTTCCGACGGACGTCCGTTGCAGGCCAGGCTCAACGGTCCTTCCGATGCTTTTTAGTTGAGATCCGAGACGAATTCGAGACTGTGGGTGTTAGTACGTACTTTGGCGGATCGGGCGACGACTCGGGCTGGGGGATCAGTGTAGACGCACAGGGGAATCCATCGTGGCCGGTATCACGGAGTCAGACGATTTGCCAGTCACGAAGGATGCCCCGCAGCCCCGAGAGGTGGGCAAGCTGACGCATTTTTGATGAAGTTGAATGAATCGGGACAGAAGCTGTTGTTCTCCACTTACTACGGGGGCTCCGGTCTCGATCACGCCGGCTACGATGGCGCAAATGTGGTAGTCAGCGGGACCGGTACCATCTGGATGGTCGGCTTAACGAACTCGCGCGATCTCATAGTACCGGGAGGCAATCATCCACACTATGGCGGGGGTGAGCAAGACGGGTTTCTTGCTGCATTCTCACGCACGGGAAAAATTTGCTATGGTACATACACGGGCGGAACGGCTCGTTACCTGTTGGAGGGAGTTACGCTCGCAGATGGCGGGGATGCCGTGTACGCTGTCGGGACAGTAATCCGACCGACCAATCGCGACTCACCCAGACCCGATCCAAAAGAGCAATACGGCATGTTTGTGATTGGGCTGCGGCCTAAACGAACCTGCCGTTAAGAGAGCTCCGCCGATTGCGTGATTGCTGCTCATTTTCCCGAGTAACGAAGAGGAAGTCTGGTCTTTTTTTTGCCGGGATGGAGGCGCGACGGAAGAGAGCTCCTCTATCTGACGCCAGACCAAGGGAGAGGAATCGCCTGCAGTAGCCCTTTACCTTCCTGGACAATGAGTCGTTGGTTGGAGAACACCCGCTGTATTCTATCCACCCTGCCACTTGGCCAGCGAATGATGATCTCATCCACTAGCTTGGCTTCGCCGAGGCCGAAGTGCAGACGAAGATCGCTTTGAGAAAGATAACTGCCGCCGCTTCTTACCTCATCGCTCTGAATCCGACCATTGGCAAGAATTGAAACCCGCGCCCATCAGGATTATAAGCGACACCGCTCTCAGCCCCGATTTCACGGAACGTCCCGTCACCATTGTTGTGGTAAAGCAAACTGGGAGTCGAATCGCAAGCCACATAGAGATCCTGGAGGCCACGGTTCCTGAAGTCGGACGCAATCACGGACATGCCGTAACAGTGGGTCGTGGCGTGAATCCCGGCCTTCACAGAAACGTCGGCGAAGGTTCCATCCCGATTGTTGCGGTAGAGATGATTCTTGGCAGCAGGCAAGCCGCGAGGGCCGCAGAAGACTGGGACACCCTTCCACAAGCAGTATTTGTTGTCCCCGGGAAGTGGAGTCCTACTTAAGTCCAAGTCCACATAGCCCGCTACGAAAAGATCAAGAAACCCATCGTTGTCATAATCAACGAACGCACAGCCCGTACCCCAGTTGCGCTTCCCTCCAGCCACACCAGCCTTCGAAGTGACATCGGCAAAACGCCCGTTGCCAGCATTGTGATAGAGCACATTAGAGCTACCATAGTAGGTGAGATAGAGGTCGGTGTTTCCGTCGTTATCATAATCGCCAGCACAGATTCCCTGCCCCCACCCGGAGCGCACAAGACCGGCTTCGCCAGTAACGTCGACAAATGTTGCGTTTCCAATGTTGCGATAAAGATGGTTGCTAGTCCCGGATGGAAATCCTTCCAACCGCGAGCCGTTCACAACAAACAAGTCCGAATGGCCGTCGCCATCGTAGTCAACAATTGCCACACCGCTGCCAGTGCTTTCAAAGATGTATTTCTTGACTTTTTCCCCGCCGTTGACCACAGGGTCCCGCAGTCCAGAAGCCCAGCCTATATCGACGAACTCGCCACCAGAAGTAGCGGGAGAAGTCTGACTGAGTAAGAAAAGGCCAAAAGAAAAGACGCCTGTGACTGAAGCCACTGTGATTGCCCGCCAAAAAGGCATCAGAACCATCAGAACAAAGACCGTACAGGGCAGAGAATACTTCATCCGCCATATGGCTTCGCGTTCGCTGAGGAAGACGGTTGGTGCGGAGCATTGACCATAGCAGTTTTCGAATGATATCCCACTTAGAACAAGGCCTAAAGTATAATGACGCCACAGAGGAATCTCCGAAGTGAGTCTCATTCGTTTCACAATGAGCTATGCTCCCTGCCTTGGACTTCTCATCTTGGTTCTCGACCTTCAGATGATCGAACCGCCCGCACTCGAAGCGGCGGAGCTGTCTAGCGCAACTGTGAATGAGCTAAACAGACTCCTGGCCTCGGGCAAGCTCACCGAAGCTGACGCCATGGTCGAGCACCACCTTTCTCTGAGGTCTCCTTCTTCCGAAACCTTTCTGGAAGTCGGTCGCATCTATTTTGAACACGACCAGTGGGCCCGGGCTGCTAATCTGTTCCACCAATCTCTCGAACTTCAGAATCAGAATGACGTGGCTCACCTCTTGCTTGGGTTATCACTTGCCGAATTGAAGCAAGCCGAGGAGTCTGAGCGAGAATTGCTGACGGCTGTGCGGCAGAATCCGCAGAGCGACATCAACTGGTATTTCGCGGGATGGCGCTTGCTGATGCGAGGAAAGTATGAAGCCTCACTACCGTACTTCTACAAGGCCGTTGACTTGAATCCAAAGAACCTGAAGACGCATTGGGCTTTGGCTTCTGCTCTAGCACGCACCGGCAGTTACGGATTGGCAGAAAACTACTACACCAAGGCCATCGAACTCATTGAAGAGTCGCAAGAGCCAAATCCTGGGCCCTATCTCGATCTCGCCTATCTGTTGCTCTTCACTAACCAGAAAGGGCCCGCGGCTCGTGCATTGGAGTGCACGCGCAAGGCCATTGCTATTAATCCGCAGATGGCAGACGCGCACTATTTGTGCGGCAAGGCTCTGGTCAAACTCGAACGTCATTCGGAGGCTCGCAACGCACTGGTCAGGGCTTGCCAGTTAAGCCCAAAAGATGCCCGTCCCTACTTTTGGCTCGCCCAAGTCTACGATCGCCTGGGTGAAAGCGAGCAAGCGCGAAACGCCCGCCAAGCCTTTGCCAGACTTAGCCAGAAACGCGCCGACGAATCGCAAGAAATGGTAAACGATCGTCCGTGAATGGGCACTTGGTCGGCCGAGCCTTTCGCCTCCTTTCCCACATTGGTGCATGCGGGACGGTTCATTGGTCGGATGAAATCATTTCCCTTGCGGCCGGCTCGGCACTAGCCCCAAACTCTGCGCAGGATCTCCACGCGCTCCACTGGCTTTCAGAAGGCTCTCCTCCTCCTTTAACTTCTGCTTTTGAAGCCTTTGGGAAATCTCCAGTTCGCGATGAAACTCATCCGTGCGCTTCAACTTCTGGTACACGCGGGCAAGTTGGTAGTGAGCTTCGGCGCGATTGGGGTCCAGACGCAAAGCCGCTTGAAATGCTGGTACTGCCTCTTGGTTGCGATTTAGCTTCTCAAAAGCCTTCCCGAGGTTGACGTGCACGCGGACGTTAGCAGGATCGCTCTTCGCCAACGCTTCCAGAATCGGCAATGCCTTCTCCGGCTTTTGATCGGTGAGATAGGTATCGGCTAGATAAAACTTGGCCTCTTCGAAACCAGAGTCCAGTTTCAAGGCCTCCAAGAGCTCCGCCTCGGCTTCTGCATAGCGCCGGACTTTCCAGTACATGAATCCCAGCGAGAAACGGACCGTCGCATCGACTGGCTGCTCTTTTCGAGCAACTTCGAATTCTTCGATTGCCCTGGTATAGTCACCAAGTCCGTCATAGGCTTGTCCCTTCAAAATGCGCACCCAGGCTGAATTCGGGTCAAGCTTCTCCAGGTGACGAAAGGCCGCGAGCGCCTTGTCATGCTGTTTGGTTTGGAGGTAGGCGCGGTTCAATAAGTAGCTGATTCCGACGTCCTGCGGATTTAAGCTGACCAAACGATCAAGATGAGGAATTGCCCCCAGGTAGTCTTCTTGACCAATAAGGCCACGGCCAATAACTGCTGTGCCTGAAGACTAGAAGGTTGGGAGGTGACCGCTTTCCTGAGTGGCCGGACTGCGGCGTGATATTGCTGCATCTTGACGTAAGCGATGCCAAGGTTAAGATTGGTGCCAAATTCATTCGGATTCAACTGCAGCGCCTGTCGATAATATTTGATGCCTTCTTGGTATTTCTCTTGCGTGATAGAGATCGGCCCAAGACGATTCAAGGCCGCCACGGAACCGGGGTCGATCCTCAAGATCTCCCGGTAGGCTCCAACAGCCTGTTCCCACTTGGCCTCACTTTCGAATTGTTCCGCCCGCGCCGCCAGCGCTTCTATCGTGGCCGACAAAACGCTTGGAACGATCATCGGCACGCATGCCAATGGTATGGACAGAACAACGATTAGCCGCGACCTTGTGCTACAAAACGGGGATTTCTTGATGTTCCTCAGGCGGTGACGATTCATCATGGAGTGGGGTAGCAAAAGAAAGGCGGTTGCTTACCACCAGAAATGAGGATATTGAGGAAGTGCTGAGAAACGAGGAAACCAGTCAACGCATCTTCAAGCAACCCGTCGCTGTTTTCCCGTCGAACAACAATTGCCAGCCGGCGCACCTTTCTTCGGCGGCCAGGGTGTTCGGAGGGGCAGCGAAGGCGACATGACAGGTCCACGTCAGGGCGTGACGAGCAGCTCGGCAAGAACAAAAGCACCCATGCCCTGTCGCGGCTGAGCAAAGTTACAAAGTGTCTGGTCTGGCTTTCACAAGCCGTTCGGCTGTCTGGTCGCTTGAGACACAGAAGGGTCAAAAGATGAACTTCAGTCCAAACTGAATTGAGCGCGGAGAGCCATTGCCGATGTCGGGCTGTGCGGTAATCTGTCCGTACCCGGAAGTGCCCACGGTTCGATTGGGTCTCTGAAAATGGGCCATATTGAAGGCATTGTACATTTCAAACCGAAACTGGATTTTTGTCTTTTCAGTGACCTGTGTATCCTTATAGAAGTTAATGTCCCAGACTTGCCAGCCCGGCTCATCCATAATGTTACGTCCGGCGTTTCCGAATCGAGGCTGTCCTGCAGCCAAGGCAGCTTCCATAAATTCATTGGTGAAGCACTGGGTGTCGAACCAGCGTTCGACCGTCCGCTCCCCGACTGGCAACTTTCCATCGCACACTCGGTCTGGACGTTCGTTTAAGGTCGCGGTGTTTGCCAAGTTGCGGCCTGAAGCTGGGCTAAACGGGAACCCAGACTGGAAGAACGTCACTCCGGACATCTGCCAGCCTCCAAACAGACCACTCACAAAACCTCCCTGGTTCAACCACTTCTTGCCTCTACCGAAGGGCAGCTCATAGATGTAACTCATCACAAAACGATGGCGATGGTCCGTGTAACTCCTGCCACGCTCAGCTGTCAGGTCCAAGTCATTTTGAGGCGCTACGTTGCCCAGACCTCCACCAAACCCTTCGTCGCCTTCGTTGGTGTTGATGCCCTTAGACCAGGTGTATCCAAGCAGGACTGAAAATCCGTTCGCAAAGTTCCTCGTCAGACGTGTCTGAAGGGAATTGTAATTCGAGTTGGCATTAGAAGTCACCGTGAGGATCGGGCCGAAATCAGGATAGGGCCGCCTCAGCTGTGGATCTCCGAGCCCCGGCCTGGGCTGGTTGGCAAAGAGGTGCAGATTACCGAGCTTAATCCCCGCGGTGCCGACATAGCCAATCTCGATTGCAGTCTCAGGATTCAACTGGCTCTGAATGTTCAGAGTCCACTCATGGACGTAAGGCTGTTTGAAGAACGGATCCACGTATATCGACATAAACGTCTCGCTCAGGGGCGGGGCCTGCCCTCCGGCAACAAACACGTTTGTAAGGTCAAAAGTCGGCTGCTCACCTGTCGGCGCAAAACTGCGCTGGTTGGGAGCATGGATTGGATTGTTGAAGGTAAAGTGAATGTTATTGAAATTTCCAAGGTCAAAGAACAATCCATACCCGGCACGGATCACCAGTTTGTCTGAACCAGTTGGCTGAAACGCAAACCCGAAGCGTGGCGCCCAGTTGAAGCGGTCCGGCTTGATTAGCGAACGCGCCGAACGCCCGGTGAATCCAAACTGACTTCTCTGGTCAGAACAGGCGATTAGACCCAGGTCTCCGGGATTGAGCGGATTACGGCAAGCTGCATCCGCTCCGTCTCCGGCCACCAGCAGAACAGCATTCCTGGGAGTGTAGAGAGGCGCACCCGGGAGCGGAAAGAAGTTGACGAGGGTGTCGCGTTTGTCAACCGGCATGCGATGATATTCCCAACGCAGTCCCATATTCAAAGAAAACCGACTGGACAGACGCCAGTCATCCTGGATATAGGCATTCATGAACTGACCTAATTGATAGGACTTGGCCTTTGCGAGGCTCCGCGCCGCATCGGGCCCGGGATATCCGAGCAGGAAGTCAGAGAAGTCGTAACCTGTAAAGCGGTCGTCAAAGCCAAACTGCCCATGCGGAGAGAAGGGCGCTTCTGAACCCAAGACCTGATAAGGCTGCATATCGACGCCACCCACAATCGTATGCTTTCCAGTAACGAAGGTGAGGTTGTCGTTAAACTTTTCCACCATGTCGTTAGAAACCACAGGACGGTAATTGGAGTCTCCCACTGACAGAAAGTTAATGAACGAGAAGATCGGAAAACCCTCGTCCTCCGGAGACAAACCTTTCAACGCCTGAATCCCAAACGCCTCCATGAAACCAGCCTCACGAGGACAAGAAACGCAGTGTTGAACGCTGTTGTTCCTTGAAAAAGAAAGGCGCAATTCATTGAGCAGTCGTGGCCCAAAGGTATGCGTCCAACTCAAAGCTACGTTCTGGCCACGGTAGCGAAGTGTATCTCCGAAAGTTGGAAGGGGTGTGTATCCTGAAATGGGCTGGTCGCTGTCGGACTGACCAAACATGTAGCGAAAGAAAAGCTGGTCGTTCGGGCCGAAACGATGATCCACTCTGACGCTGAACTGATGGTCATCTCGGACATCCTTAGGGGCTGAAGCCCAGTTGGCTCCGTCCAAGGGAGAGCGTGCCACGTTGGGAGCGGGCCAAGGATTCAAGCTGATGACGTGTTGCGCAACTGGATGAATCCTGTCCTCGGGAATGATATTACCCTCGAAGGGTTGGCAGGTTGCGCCACGTGGAGGATCGGGGCAAGTCAATGGGTCAACAATCACCATGCCTCGAGTCAACAATTCAGAGAAGTCACCGCCCAACATAGCCGGCGTCGGCACGGCACCGCTGGTGGCGAGACCCTTTCTCTGGGCCAGACCTTCGTAGCTGGCAAACCAGAAGGTCTTATTCTTGATGATGGGTCCACCTGCTGCGCCTCCGAATTGGTGACGTTTGAATTCCGGCCTCCTGACCCCATTCCTGTTGTTGAAGAAGTTGTTGGCGTCAAGATTATCGTTGCGCAGGAATTCAAAAGCACTTCCGTGGATTTCATTGGTTCCCGATTTGGTTACTAAGTTAATGGTCGAGCCGGCAAGCCTCCCAAAGGCGGCGGAAAAAACGGTGGTCTGAACTTTGAATTCCTGAACGCTATCGACAGAAGGTGAAAGCGAGAACCCTCCGAAGGTGTAACTCTTCATGTCAATGCCATCGATCAAGTAGTTGTTGCTGGCCGTCCGGAGGCCGTTAGCCGAATAGGTGGCCTCACTGAAGGGAGAGCCAGTGGCCGCGGAGGCAAAACCCCCATTATCTTGCACTGCCCCTGGGAACAGAGTCGCCAGTTGTCCAAATCGGCGCAGGTTCAAGGGCAACTCAACAATCTTGCGGTTTTCTACAGTTCCCGCCACGCTTGCGGTGGTCGAATCCACCAGGGGAGTTGCACCCTCAACGCTAAGAGTGGTGGAGATTTCTCCGACCTCGACACGGACATCCATACGCGCTTTCTGGTAAACCAACAGGGTGATGTTGTTGATAACCGAAGTCTTGAAGCCAGTCTTCTCCACGTTGAGCGTATAGGTGCCGGGACCCAGAGCGGGCAGGACATAATCCCCGCTAGCGTTGCTGGTCGTCTGCACGCTAACTCCGGTAGCCTGATTGGTCACTCGCACGGTCGCTTCCGGAACAGCCGCACCCGTGGGGTCGGTCACAGTACCCGAGAGGGTGGCTCCCACCTCCTGAGCCCGGGTCACAGGAGCCCGCAAGAAAAAAAGACAAATCAACCAGACGGCAGTCAAGAAACAGTAACGTCGGCCTAGTTTTCGGCTCTTCATCTTTGCCTCCTCACCCTAAGTTACTTTAGTATGTTGCCTGTTAAAGTGTCGAAACACAGAGAATTTCAGGCGTTCTTGGATGAACCCTTTCACTTCACTCCCTACTGCCTTCAGCAGTAGGCGACCCAGTTGCCAGATAGCGTTAGAAACTTTGTAGCGTAATTATCAAAACCGGGAGATCAAGTCAACAGGAAATTATTCACTTGTTATTGATACATGATCTGTCCGGTGAGATTAGCAAATGAAATGTCCGCATCAGGTCGGGGAGGAATCGGGCGCATGCTAATGACAGGAGGTCAGCATGAAGCACTATTCATTCGGAAGCGGCCGTGGAGCGGATGATGAAGATCCAAGAGGTAATCTTACGGGCGATAGAAGGGAAGTTACGGTGGTGGTCAATCAGGACAACACGGTCGTGCTGGAGCGGCGCGTCTTCCAGATCCCAAAGACCCGCTGGCGTCAGAGCCTGGCGGTTGCGTCGTGACGGTTCACGAGCATCTCGATGGCCGAGTCTCGATCCGTTACGGGCCTCACCAGATCGGGCTGTGGCCGGCCGACCAACTACCGCTGCAAGCGCCCAAGCGGCTCGGCCAGCTCGCTTGACGGTAGCCAGGCCCCGGCCCCCAAGCTCAGTGTTTGCCAGCCCGTCCACCCGTCAAGGCCTCCCTGCGACTCGCTGTGCTCGGCCTTGACAGGGCCCGGACGGGCTGGCGGTTGACTCTGATAGGGGCCGGGGCTGTTTACTGTTTTGTTGAAAACCGGACATTTTCATTTGCTAATAGCACAGGAAATTATTCGCTGGGTGTACGACTTCCAGAAGGCGATGTCCTGATAGTATAGTGAAATGAAAAGAGACGGGTGGGTGGACGAAACTCTGGCGAAATACTCGATCAAGGAAAGCCAGGCCCTTGAGCTCCCAAAAGCTCATTCACCTTGTTCCCCCGGTTGCGCCGAACGTTTACCCGGGTCGGTGTCTCAACTCTCTTTTGCCTATTACTCATAAACGGTCAGGCGGCCGAGAATCCGCTCCCTCCGGTCATTCTCATTTCGGTTGACACTCTTCGAGCCGACCGCCTCAGTTGTTATGGCTATGGAGATCTGCGCACGCCCAATATCGAATAGCTGGGGGCGGTACTCTGTTTTCCCAGGTCAGCTCTCAGGCGCCTTTGACTAGTATGGATAGATTCAGCCGGCCTACCGCCCTTCAGCCCGGGCCCGCTGGCTGAATTCCACCTCCCTCCCGATCAACTTGCCCTCATCGTCGCTCTTCCAGCGCACCTTCTTCATGACGGGATTACTCTCGGTGCCGGAGTTGCTCCAGGAATAGATTTTGGCCTTGCTGCCGGTTATTTCGATACACCAGATCAGATTTTCGAAGCGGCCGGCGGAACCGGTATTCATGTAACGCGTGAAAAGGTTTCTATCATCGGTATCGGGCGGGACTCTGTTCGTCGAGTTGTGGAACCTCGAGCGATCCCGTGGCTCGTGGGTATGGCCACAAATGAGAGTGGGAAAGTCCTCCAGATCCGGGTTGAGGCGAAGCATGGCGTTGGCCAGCGCGTCTTCATTCATGTGCCGGTACTTGAAAAACTCATCTCCTGTGCAGACCTCTTTGACGAAGGCCATGTAGGGGTCCTTGTTCTCGAAATATTCCCAAGCCACTTCATGCCCCATAAAGGCTTCCAGAATAACTTCGAGGTCCGGATGGCCAGTGGTAGTGGCCGACTCGGAGCTTAGAACGTTGCTGAATTCCTTGACCGGATTGCTATTCCACTTGTGTGTGTCACTCACTCTCCAGATTCTGTCAGGTCCCTGAAATGCCCAGGACAAACATTCGGATATGACTTCCCCGACCGCCTTGGCATGAGGCGGGGCACAGGACTCGTCGAACTGATGACCGTGGGTGATGACAAAATCCAGGTCGACTTTGTTGTTGCCTTTTCTTTCCACAAGGAGGATATCCTTGACTACCCCATCCCAAAATTCGGCTTCAATCATGCCCTCCATTTCCGCTGAGTAGTAACCATCATGATTGCCGGCGATCTTGTAGTATCTGGATTTTCCGAAGCTATCCTTCACCAGTTTGTAGTACGCGCTGTTATCGTTCAGAATGTTTTCGAGCTGCTTGCGCCGGGTTTCGATCCTTACTCCCACCAGCTCATCCCAGTTGATTTCACCGATATCGTCGATCCCCCAGGGCTTTCTTACGAGCTTCCGCCGTCTTTCGGCTTCATCGGGGGTTGGGTTAAAAATCAGCAACTCTTCCAGGTCCCCGTTCTCGACCAAGGCGAAACCCCGGTCGGCATAATGACGCAGCACGTCGCAATATAGTTTGAAGTTGAAGTTGAAGAAGTAGTCATGGCGATGCCCCCGATGGGTCATGTGTTGATCTGAGAAGATCACGAGATTAGTGTTCTGAGCTGTGCCAACCCGTCTGAAGCCGCCTCGGGGATTCTGATTAGTCTTTCTGATGATTTCAGTCAGGGTTGAATACGACCTTTCGACTTCATCCTGCAATGCCTTTTTGTTGTCTCGTCTGTATTTGTTGCCGACCTGATAAACCTCCCAAAGGTCGTCAAACATCTCGATAGCCGTGTCAGTCTTCAGTTCGTAGGCCTTGCCGAGAAGCTTTAGCGCGTTATAAGTGACTAATGACATTCTGCTCTCCTGGTCCTTTAGACCTGTGATTGGTACTGTTATTTAGCACTGTATAAAGACCCACATCCGTTCTGGTCCAGCGTGCCGTGCGACGCAAGATACTCGGGAGGGACTAGGACGCGCTCAAACTGTGATGCGCCTCACGCTCTCCCCTCAGGGCTCGCTAGTGCAATCGCTGCGCCACATATGCAGTTCCCGTTCTGAGTTTGTTGAAAGGTCTTGAGCCCGCACAAGATTTGAATCTACGGGCCACGTCTGGTCTGATCTAGTGCGGCTCGGCTGGGGGGCCGAGTCCTACCCGATCGGATAGTTCGGGTCTCTGATCAGCTAGGCCGGGTGCTGTCGCAAAAGTCGGAAAGCAGCCGCAATGTGGAAGCGGGGCGCCGGCGATTCTTGGGCGTTAGACGGTTCGCTGATGGCTGGCATCTGGTCTGAAAACGAAGTATCCTGTCGTCACTGCGCGAGTTCACGTAGGTTGGTCAGGCGGAAGAAAGCTGCGGGTCTGGAGTTTGATCTTGCCCTTGAACGAGAGCTAGGGGATCAGCAGGAAACTGAAGCCCTGGTGTAGACGTCTCGAGACGGGCCTTCGATTTGACGTCGACATGGAGCCAGATCCTTGCAATTGATTCTGCGGCAAGATCCCAGTATCGAGGTCGGTGGGTTTCGGCCTGGGGGCGGGCCTTCCGGCCTTCGAAAGTTCTGTTGGCTCAGGGCCTGAATCACCGACAAAGTCAGGGCCGAATCTTCCCGGCCGGTTTTCAGGCGCTGTCTTAGTAAATGGAATCCGGAAATGTCGAGTCAGGCCTCTGCAACTTACGACGGCATTATCCTGGGTGCTGGGCACAACAGCCTGGTGTTGCAAGCCTATCTCGGCAAAGCCGGACTGAAGGTTGTCTGTCTGGAGCCTCGAGAAGTGCCTGGAGGAGGATTGACAACTGAGGAGGACGCCGAGCATCCGGGCTTCTTCCACAACACGCACTCCTTCTTTCATCGCGGCCTTACTCAGATGCCCTGGTACCGGGACCTGGAGCTTGAAAGGCACGGCGCCGTCTATCTGGAGCCTGAGTTCAATGTCGCCTTGGTTCTCAAGAGCGGCGAAGTTCTCGAGTGGTGGAAGTCCTTCGATAAGACTGCAGATTCCTTTGCTGCCTTTAGTCGAAAGGATGCGGAGACCCTGAAGCTTTGGCGAGAGCGATTTCTGCCGATTCTGGAAAGAATCCTGATACCGGAAAGTCAGTCGCCACCCATTCCCATCGATCGCCGCCGAGCTCTACTGGAAACGAGCGCTGAGGGCAGGTTACTTTTGCAGGTCAGCGCGCTCTCCCCACTCGAGTTCGTTCTTAGGGAATTTGACCATCCCGTCATTCAAGCGGGGCTTCTCTTCTTCAACGGACTGCGTGAGGTCGACTTCCGGTGCAGAGGGCTCGGACATCACATCCCGGCATTACTGGCGAGCACGGCCAGAGCGCAAATGTGTCGGGGCGGCTCGGCTGCCTTGGCGCGCGCACTGGTCGCAGCTGTTCGGGAAAGTGGCGGAGAAGTCAGGCTGCACGTCCGGCCGCGGAAGATCCTCGTTGAGAATGGACGAACTGCGGGTGTGGAAACCGAGTCGGGAGATTTGTTTCGGGCAAGACACTTCGTGGCTTCTGGGCTGAACCCTCATCAGACTTTCCTGGAGCTGTTGGAGGAAGATGATGTGCCGCGGGACTGGAGAGACAGGGTCGAAAACTTTCGCTACAACCAGATTAGTCCGCTCTTTGCGCTGAATCTCAGCCTGACTGAACCCCCTGCCTATAGGGCGGCAGAACGGAAGCCGCATCTGAACGATGCGCTGATGGTGATCCTCGGCCTGGAGCATTTTGACCAGTTTCCAGAGATCGTGACACATCACGAAGCGGGGACGATTCCACCAACCGTTATGTGGGGAAGCTGTCCGACGCACTTTGATCCTTCTCAGGCGCCGACCGGCAGACACACAGCCTTCATGTGGGAGAAGCTCCCATACCGCCTTTTCGGCAGCGCCGCCAACTGGGATCGTGAACGGCAGAAGCATGGCCAGGCGATGCTCGAACTTTGGAGAGAGTACGCCCCCAACCTGAGGCAGGCTGTCTTAGGCTGGTTTGCTCGCAGTCCTCTGGACACAGAACGCACCTTCCCCAACATGCGGGAAGGTGACCTCCTCGTCGGGGCACTGGCTAACGACCAGATTGGATACCATCGGCCATTTCCAGGGGCTGGCCACTACCGTGGGCATTTGCCTGGGCTGTACCTGTGTGGAAGCTGCTGCCATCCCGGAGGGAATATCACCGGACTGCCAGGTTATAACAGCGCTCAGGTGATCTTGTCGGATCTGGGCGTGGACGCGCGCCCACGCCCGTTGAAGACAAACTGAAAGGACGAATAGAATAGTAGATACTGTAGCTCGCCGGGTGTCGGCTGGTTGACGCGTGCTGTGCATGCATGCTCTGGTTTTGTGTATCGCCACCGTCTCTTTCATCACGGCCAGCTGGTCAAACTCAAGGATCGCGGTAAAGCCATATCGTCATTTCAAAGAGTGCACGCAGGAGGAGTGCTAGTGGTGCCGAGAACATTCAAAATGCCTGAAGGTTTTGACAACATATTGAACATTCAAAACGCCAAGGAACGCTTCCTAGAGGCAGAGGAAGTTGCCAGGCGGCTTTCAGAGGGCGGGATCGCCCTGAAGCCCAATGCAGATCATTACGCCATCTTTGCGGATCCTCCGCGCCTGGTAGCCGATCCTCTGAAACGCGTAGGTTATGTCCTTGGCTACGACAATCGTTGTTACCCCTCGCCCGTCGACGGGTGTGACTATATCAACGTCGCGGCTTCGCTGCCGGCATCTTCACCGGCGCGGAAGCAAGGCTGGTGTGATCACGTGGCCGTGGTGCACCCAGTGGATGAAGCCGGTTATCTGCGTATGATGGAACAGGGGTATGGGAATCCTTTCATCCATCACATTACCTGGGGGATTGAGCTTCCCTGGCGGCCAGTTCCTGAAGGCAGCGAACTCGCCGCTGCCCTGGTGTCCACGATGTCTCAGGTCCGCCAAAGGGTTGCGGATATTCTGGGCGCAGCTCCCGGCACGCTTATTCTGGCATTGCCTGGCGACATCGCCGAGAGCCCAGGATTTGGAGAGCGGTTTCGTCAGTGGATCGGGAACACTCCAAATGATGAGGTCCAGCTTGAGGTTATGCAAGGCGGAGGTTACCTTTTGCAATTTTTTGTTTTGAAAGGAGGACGTATCGAGCTGGCGCTTCGGTTCCGCACCACCCAGACATTCAATCCCAAAAGCGTCCACAAGATTTCTAGAGATGAGCTAAGCGTTGATCAGGGGTAGGATGGATCTGTGCTCAAGCGAGTGACTTGGTCCCCACGATCGAACCACCAGGCGAGAGACTGAGCTGAATGACAGGACTTAGCTTGATCAGCCAATCACTTTCGGCGCTGGTAGCGTTTCCCGGCTGATACGTTCCGGACTTCGATTCTCTCGAATCGTTCGCGTCGCATGTCACCGATGACTTTTGCCATCGCCAACGCAGGGGTGACAACTTCCCGTTGCATCGCCGACTTTAGAGCTCTAACGGATTCGTACGACACCAGCCGGCGCAACACCCACGGATACTTTTTCAGGTCGTCGAACATTGAGAACGGTCGCTCACCGCCTTTGGATGATTGGCACGATAGGAATTGCGTAGTCTGGACTACAAGTGCCTGCATTTCCAGAGCGTCTTGATCGTTTCGGTAAAGTCCGCGTTTGTCTGGTCTGACGAAGTCGAACAGTATGGGCACCCAATTGTTTTTGGCGCAGCCTGTTGTTGGACGCCTGTTCATTTGTGTTTCACAGCTGAGCATCATATATTCATTACGCATGAGCAAGTATTTCACCACTGAAGATGCCGCTAAGTATCTCGGGGTCGCTCCCTAGAGTTCCGTCAATTCATTGCGGAAGAGAGATTGGGCTCTGAAAAATATGGACGGGATCACTTGATTAGCGAAGGGGAGTTGGCGGAGTTAGCGAAGAGTGGCAAGAAAAAGCGCGGGCGGCCAAAGAAGGAAGCCGTTAAAGGCTTGCGCGTGCGTTAGGATTATGCAAGACTCTGGGGCATGGCAATAGTCGTGAAGCGCAAGAACAACGAAGCGGCAATAACGGAGTGGCCGACTGAAAGGCTTCCGTTGGTGGTCTTGCACGGCGATACGCGCGAGGTAATACGCCACCTTCCGGACGATTCCTTTCAATGCGTAGTTACGTCACCTCCCTATTGGAGGTAAGGGACTATGGCGTTGAGAACCAAATCGGTGCTGAGACAGACCTCCACGCTTACATCAAGAGTCTTGTGGAGGTTTTTCATGAGGTTCGCCGCGTCCTAAAACCTGACGGGACGTTTTGGCTGAACATCGGCAACACGTACTCGTCCGGTGGCAGAAAATGACGGGACGAAGACGAAAAGAACAAAGGGCGAGGAATGTCCTACCGACCCCCTACGCCGCCTGGCTTGAAGAAGAAAGATCTTATCGGGGTAGCTTGGTTGCTCGCTCTGGAATGCCAGAGGGACGGATGGTATGTCCGCAACGACATCATTTGGTACAAGCCAAACTGCCAGCCCGAGAGCGTACGGGACCGCTTTACCGTCTCGCACGAGTATATGTTTCTCTTGACGAAGTCCGAGCAGTATTTTTTTGACCAAGACGCAATCAGGGAGCGGGCTACAGACGGAAATGGGCTGAAGAATAGAAGGACAGTTTGGTCAATAAATACGGAACCCTGTCCCGAGGCTCATTTTGCTGTTTTCCCCCGAGCGCTTGTTCGGCCATGCCTTCTTGCTGGTAGCCGAGCGAATGATCTTGTTCTTGATCCTTTCTACGGAGCCGGAACCGTCGGTATTGTTTCGAAGGAACTCGGGCGCCGCTGCGTGGGCATTGAATTGAAGGATGAATTCATCGCTATTGCGGACAAGCGGACTTCATCTGTTCAAGCCAGCCTCATTCCGGCGGTATGACGAACTCCCACACCGCATGAACACGACAGAACTCCTTTCGCAGGTTCTTGATCTGTAATTTTCTTTCACTCCCTGCGTCGAAATACAAATCGAACATCGGTTCGCCATTCGGTTTGCGCACATAGCAATCTCCGGGCCTAGGAAACTGCTCGCTCTTAGTCATCATTTTGAGCTCACCATT
The DNA here is from genome assembly GCA_963752385.1 of uncultured Acidimicrobiia bacterium. Classification (GTDB taxonomy): domain Bacteria; phylum Acidobacteriota; class Terriglobia; order Versatilivoradales; family Versatilivoraceae; genus CAVVYL01. The sequence continues at coordinate 41,051 of CAVVYL010000049.1, forward strand.
GATGGCAGCAGATAACACCTGCTTTGGGATTTCCGCCAACTCGTATTTCCATCGCGGCCCTTTCAGAAGGGCGCGTAGGCTCAGAATCCGTTCGTAGTTTTTCATATGGGTTAGGAACTGATCTCGGAGGCCTTCCAGATCCTCCGGATCGTCGCCCCAAGGTCCTTTGCCCAACTCCATGAACTTGCTGATCCAGAGTGCGTTTTCCTTGATGCCTTTATCGGCCTGGCTTTTTAAGGAAAGCTTTATTCCGTCTACTGTCGCGTCGTGACCGGGACTTCCCCTTGGAGCAAGGCTCGCCTTGTGTCCGCTCATGTTGAGAACTTTTACGAACACATATTCAAACTTGTCTTTGCTGAAAGGTTCTGCCGAAAAACTGTGATGAGACCCGCATCGCGTCCCCAAAATTCAGCAATGTTGTTTCATCAAACAAGTCTGAGTTGCTCAAAGAAAAGTGATGCTCGGCGCCGAATACGGCAACCACTCGCTGCAGCCAATGAAGCTGCCCTGCCGTCAGGTCCGGAATGGCACGGAGCAGCAGTTCAATGAGGAGCAACTTGGTGTCAGTCATGTGTGTTCAGACGTCCAACCATTGATTCCCAAGCAAGTTTGCCTTCATACCATCATATTCATTTCTCTTTCAGGTACTTTGCCCACTTCCAATTCACAGTAAATGGTCTCGATAGGCAGGACAATCTCGGTACAAGCGAGCGCCTTCAGCGTCACCCGCCGCCGCGCCTTTTGCGGCTGTCGGTCACCGTGTTAGACATTGGCCTACGGCAGCATGCCCTTGAGCACCGACCAGCGGTGAAGTTCTATCTTCAGCCTACCAGCGATGACGGCCGGGTCAATGTCAGTCAAAGCCTGCGCCTCCGCCAGCGAATCGACTTTGAAAATGAAAACTCCCCGGCGATCCCCGTCGCCATAGAAGGGCCAGCAAGGACGAGTTTACCAGCTTCCGCCAGCCGGTTAATGTTCGCCAAGTGACAGGAGCCGAAGCTTGAAATCGACATGCAGCCTTCCGGGTGCCGGCTACAAATCAAGAAAGTGAAGCAGAGCCTTGAAAACCTTCATACCTGATTTCTCTGCCGTGTTGCTGGCGGCTCTGACTTGCACATCCCCGTCCTTCGCCCAGCTCGCCTTTGGCGGTCAGCACCAGCGGCAGACTGTGTGAAAATCCCTTGAGTACAAGAACAGGATAGCTAAAGTGAGCGCCAAAGCCAATCAGAGTGGAGGCGCGAAGATGGGTTACATAGGCGTGGAGAGCCGGAATCAGCGATACCTGCCCGGCTTCGCGCTCGGGTCCACCCGGACGGTTCTCGCGTGGAGGGGCTTGCAGTCCGTGGACTGGATCTGGAAGCGGTTGTGGGGACGACCGACGGAGTGTTGCTAGCTGGCCCTGCATTTTTCACAGCAGCTCGACGCTTGCGCGTGGTCGCAGTCTTCCTGCTCGCCGCTCGACGTTTCCGGGTGACCGCGGCTTTCCGAGCTCCTGACGTTCCCATGAATCAACTACTCCGGTGTCATGAATCGTCGGTCTGGCTAACGGGTCGGGCATCAGCGGCGCGCAGTTTGCGTCCGCTGGATGCCGAGGTTATGTACGCAAAGCACCGCTTCATATTTTGCCTTTGGGCTCCCCACCGCCAGTCCTGCGAGGCGATCGGACGTACCAATAGATAACACCACTTGCTATCGGCGGTAACAAAATGAGGAAAGCGGTGAAGCCAAGTAACGACGGCAAAAGATACAGCTCACTCCAGCCATCCAGCTTGGTCCTGCCAGATTGAGGATCATAAAGGACTTTTACTTTTTCACCGATCCAGTAGGCACCTCCTGTCAAAGGAGCGCTGTATTTATATTCACGCTGCTCTCCCGAAGGCATTACATATCGCACGATCGGCGAAGCTGTCCGCTGAGACTGGCTCGGCTCGGATGAACCAATAACCTCACCTGTGAGAACGATGGCGCCCAACTTAAAACGATAACTTGTCGCGCAATATACGACGGCCAGGATGAATAACGCCAGCCCTCCGAGTACCCAGAGACCGAAAAGTATGTTCCTCATATCTGCGTCTCTACGCCACATAACGACTCCCGGGTGAGCCGCCGCGCTTCTCAGCGGTCGGCTCCACTCAGACTGTGTGAAAACTCATGGGGCAAACGAGTAGAAGCGGACGTTCGAGGAGCTGTCAGAGTCTTACCGTTGCCGGAACCGCTGATGGTGGAATTCATCGACCAACAAACTCAGCAGTCGCTGTTGTCGACTTGGTTGAGCGTTTCGGGCTGGAGAAGTTGCCCGTCTTGGCTGCGCGGCTAGCTCAGCGCAGCGATCGAGCGGAACCGCCCATGTTAGTAATCACATGCAATGCGGTAATCCAGAAATAGCGCTTCGGACTCGCAACGAGGATGGAAGAACCCTTACCCCAGTACGGAAACTCTGCGTTCTCGTGCTCAAAGATAACGGGTCGAGCAGTTTCCTCGAAGAGATGCATGCGTCCTATGCCTAACGCTGGCTCCAGTGCCTTGTTAGCCCCCACGGTTACTCACCAACGAGAACGCTTTCAGCGCTGCCAGCCACGCTACCAGCGTAGCGACATGACGCACGTAGCCCAGATGCGTCCACTGCACCGCCGTCGCCACCGCCTCCGACTCTGGGAGCGTCTCATTGCGCATCAGCTTGAGCATCGTCGGAATGAAGTATACAAAGGTCATCACTCTGTCCACGAGCGCTGCCGCAGTCGCGCCCAGCCACCAACTGCGCACCGCATCTTGCATCCACCAAGCCGCCACCAGACTCGCGAAGGTGAGCAGCGTCAGGGGCACAGTGGTGACATACACCCAGAACCTCAGCCCAGTGTTGGCTTGGCGTGCAGCCGCGGCGTTCCAACGGTACCCGGATTCCGGCGAGGGACTGAGCCACTGGGGAACGACGATCCGGGACTCATAGAGCCCGGCACCGAAGGCGATACCGAGGTTGATGACAAACAGCCACAACACGAGTGTCGCGCCCGCTTCTGCCATGTATCTGCTCTCCTTCCTGCTCTGCTTGACTGTTTACCATGCGAGCGTTATCCCGCGGCGGCTCCTTCGGCGTCTCTACTATCACCGAGAGTATAAGCGCACCGAGCCCAACGAACTGCACGACGAATCCCGCCGCGTGCCCGTACTCCCACCGATGGCGCAGCCGCATCCAGACTGCCGGCACTGACTCCGGCGCCGATGGCAGTGCCTCGACCACCTCCCTGTTCACGGGCGCAACGACCGCAAGCCAGATGCCGAACGCCAGCAGGAGGCAGAGGGCACCGGCCAGCGTCCACCCGAAGGACAGCACATATCACTAAACAACCTGCGGCTCTGGAACTGTAGGCGAGCAGTGAGTTGACGCGAATATCCGCTGTCGATACGGGCTCACAAATATCTCTTCTCAATCTCTGCGAAGAAGGCCTTGGAGAGCCGCACGAAGTCGGCTTCGCTCATCTTGATGTCGTCGCCCACCCTGAGCTTCAGCACGGATTTCTCCGGGGGGAGCTTGATCGAAGCGCCGGCAGAGTTCGGCCACCCCGGGAGCCTGTCGACCTGCAGCTTGCCCTGGTTGAGCAGGATCGAGTTGCAAAGGACGCGGACTTCGTTCAACGGATTGCCGTCCTTACCCTCGATGCCGGTGAGCCGGTGCACGAACATATGGTCCAGGAGGAGGACTTGGTCGTTGAAGAAGCGAACCTCGAACTCCTTGGATGGCGCCTTGCCGACCTGCTTTCGGTATGCACGCAGGTCAGCGTCGACCCTGGCGCGGCAAGCGTCAATGTAGTCTTGGGTGTAGGTCTTCATTCCAAGCATGGGCTCGTTTCACTCCTTTCTGCTGTGGGCACCACCGAGGGCGGCATTCCCGAGTGGCTTGACTCTGATAGCACCGCTAGGTTCTTGGGCCCGCCACAGTGTTTGTATGGCTTGGCGAAGCGGGTTCCGCGGGGCCGATCACGTCGTCATCGAGGGGCGGAGATATCAACTTGGGCACGGTCATCTGCGGCGTATGTTTTGGCTAAGCCTAACGGATCAGGGTTCAGCCGCTGGCGCTTTTTGCCAGTCGGCTGGAACCCGTGTTAGGCCACCGGAGCTGTTCTCCAGTTTCTCTTATCTACCAAGCGCACGTTGGGTACTTCCTTCAACCAAGCGAGATAGCCTTGCAACTTTGGAAGTTCATTGTCGGTCGGATCGCCTTCGAAAGGTGCGACACGAATGTGGTTTCCGTAACTTCGCATGAGCTTCTCTGGACTATCATCAATGACCGCGACGCGCTCCAAAGACCACCCAAGTCTCCTAACCTTCTTGAGGTCTTTGATTGTCCCGTCTCCGGATCTGATCTTCTGGTGCAACGTTTGCGCGCCCAAGCAAATTCGAGACGTTCCGGGTGCTGAAAAATAGCACTTATGGGTTGAACGCAAATTCGATAAAGCTGTCGAGACTGCTAGTCGCGTTCTACCCACAGCCAGACCACAACCAAAACCGGCATTCACGTCGGCGGCTCTCACCCCCAAATCACACAATCAGAACCGTTTCCCGCTCCCACTCGATACAAACCTCAAATGGGAACCCGGCTCCTTCAACCCACGATTGTGCGCCGGCTCACCTCGTAGCCAAACCCTAGCCCTGTCGCCCTAACCACCCCCTACCTCGCTCGCTACCCTCTTCGCCGAACCCGCGCTGCGAATTCTTATTTCGTTAGCCGGGACATGGCGACCCGGAGGCCAGCTGACGATGACAAGCCGCGGGCTTTGAAAGGTTGAGCACTCTGGCACCACGGCCTTAGAGGGACATCACAGAGGCAGATCCTGCTTGATAGCTTCGAAGACGAGATTATTCCATCCAATAATTCCATATTGGGGCTCGTACAGAACATACGTATGAATCAAAAAGCCGATTGCGCTTACCTTCAGCAACATTTCAAGAGAGAAGACCGTGTAGGTAAGCAACCCTTCAGGTCGCAATGGATCTGCATGATACTGAGGGGGCTGCTTATGAATTAATTCGCCTTCCTTTAAGTAAGATCTAATCTCGTCGAAGTATCTGTAGGGATAAAACGGAACGGTAAAGAGATGGCGACCTTGATATCGCAATACTCTCCATATCTCCCTATGAGCTTGGTAGGGATCGGGGACATGTTCAAGAATATCGCTGGACAGAACGTAATCAAAGCGATTCTCTGCAAATGAAAGATTCTGTAAGTCCTCGTGCCGGATACCCTTGATTATCTGGCCGGGTAGATAACCTTCCCCAAAATACTCACTGTACTGATATCCGTGGGTCAGGCATAACTGACCGTGAAGGCTTCCAGTACCTTCCGTATTGTAAATCGGGAGAGATGACGGCCAGGGATCCGCTTCAACAATCTCTAGGCTGCGTCGCAAAATGAAGGCCATTTGCCGCTGACGATTGGTTGAACCACAATGCTGGCAGAAACCAGACTCACGAAAGTTCTCAGTCCAACCGGTGAATTGTGTTTCTTTCCCACAGACACTGCATCTTCCCAGGGTCTCGTTCGCTAAAGCGTTACTCTCTATCTCAGTTCTTGGACGGGGATAGTGGGGATATAACTGAAAGGATCGAGGGTTATTTTCAAATTCGAAGAAGTATGAGTGCATCGGTTCCGCAACCAAATGTCAGCTTGGCGCCTGACACCACGAAATGGGCGGGTCAAACCTTTCGCAATTCATGCGCCAACAGCTTGCTGCGCTGCTGCAGCTCCATTCGCTATGACTACCTTTGACACCCTGGCCCACACTCCCGCCGGCTACGCCTGAGCCAATTGCATCAATGATTCTAGCGACCTCGTGTCCGGGAATTCACAGGTATTGAATACCCGGAAAAAACTCCCTCTTTGGTTAATGAGTCGCTGTGGCAGATGCCACAGGCCTCCACCCTGAGCCGCACCGCTCAGGCGCAGATTGCACCACGTTTCTTCCCCTTCTTCGCGAACCGCAATAGCGGTCACCAAGGCAATCCCCCGCAGTTCAGCCGCGCTCCCGCGCACAGCGCGAGAACGTCGGCTGGAATCGCTTGATACTCATTAAGGCCTCCCCTGGGAGCATACGAATTGGGTATGCTCCCGGAAGTGACGAGTTTAGGCCTCGTGTTCTGCCCCTTGCCCGAGCCTGGAGATAACGGGACAACTCAGCCGAGTTGAGCCCCACTTTTGAGTAGGACGGTCCGAGGGTACCGATGAGTTTCTAGGACGCTGGAGGCCCGTTCCTCCCGGCTGGTCTCAGGCTGGAAAGGACCACCGATTCAGCCCCGAACCACCGAGCCTCGATAAGTGTTTGGCGCAGACACGGGTTTGTTGCCCGCTTTGAAACCAAGTCAGAAGCTTCGAGAGGAACCGCTGGGTTTCGTTGGTTAGCTTGCGAAGAGTCGTCACTTTTTTCGCTTTTCCCGCCCCAGGGTGAAGTTTGTTTTGTTGACTCGGGGAGTCCTTATAAGGGTTGGGCGTGATCTCCCGCCGCAGGAAACGTTCATGTGTCCCATTTCGACTGACGCTCATCACCGAGGACGACCGAAAAACAAGACATAGCCGTCGGCGTCCTTGAGCTCGAAACCACGCAAACCGTCATCAGTGTCTTTCAGTGGCTCGGAAAACTCGACATTGCGCGAAGCAAATTCGGCCGCCAGTGCGTCAGGATCCGGGACGTCAACGAATGCGTCCCAGCGGGCGATACCTTTTTTGACGTCTCGCTTGTAGTTCGGCAGTGGAGCTACGCCAACGTCTTTGAGCAGGATCTGCGCACCGCCCCTGCGAACGATGCCGAAGAAGATGTCGTCAGGAGCAGGCCCCTGGAAGGTGATCTCAAATCCAAGCCGGTCTCGGTAAAACGAAAGCGATGACGGTACGTGGCTCACGATAAAAAAGGGTGAGATGCCGGAAATCTCTGCTTGTGTCATGTGGACTCCTCCGTGCTTTACGCCCAACGTTTGAATTCACCGGCCTGCACGGCTTTTCGCGCAGGTCCGGTGGAATGATGGGTTCGGCGGCATGGCCAGCGTCATCCGTTGCTCGGAACAATACGAAGTTTGTGCAACTCTGCTTGAAGAAAGTCGGAGTCCGAGTCTGGTGCATACAGTATCTGCTGAATCGTGCCATCAGCGATAGCAGCTTTGAAATCGAAAGCCAGTTGCAAACTAGGCGGAAACTGAATCGTACTGCCGTCCCTTAGGACCAATTGACCTATGCCTAAGGCCGACAGAGAAATGCGAAGTTCCTTCTCTTTGGAGAATCGCTTCTTGTCTTTCAAATAGGTGTATCTGATCGGATTCGGGAGATGTTCAATGTTCACTTGATAAACGTCCCATTCGATATAATCAACGATTCCGTAATTTACCGAAAAGATTTGATGGCATTTGTTGCCGTTATATTCGAGCGCAGCGTCGCCCGGCTGTAAGGTTTGGTTGAGCGTGCTACGCAATTTCCCGAACTCGAAGACAACGCAAGCCTTTCCCCTCTCGCTACAGTTTGCATAGTTTTTCCAAATGAAGTCCGAGTTTTCTAGCGAGAAGCAACAGGCGTAGGTTCTCTCGCGCGATTGGTCGTAATAATTGGCCCCCGAAAAATCTGGAGCTCTTTCAAACCGCGCGCATGAATTGCCCTGCTGGTCTTTGGGCAACTGGCTCCCATCGTGCGGGTCTGCGCCTGGGAAGTCTGTATAGCTATCGATGCGGTTAAAGTGAAGGTAGTTACGGACGATGGAGCGCAGCAAGTTCTCCACACTCAGTATCTTGTAAAGCAACTGTCCATCAGGCGGAATGGTTAGCAAAGGCGCATGTGGCTCAACACCTCCTAAAGGCACGTGGATTTGTTGGCGTGGTTTGCCTTCTTTCATCTTGCACTCCTGAAGCGGGAGGAGGTCGGAATGAGGCCGAAGAGCCGACCCAGGGGCTTTGCCAATCCGACCCATTCCTCGGCGCGCCTCCGCGCCGAGGAACGTTTGCGGGTTGGGCCTCACCGGCCTGAGCACAATTGCTCGATGTCCCGAATCGAAGAACACGTCATTAGCTTGGTCTTGATTGCCTCAAGGGGATGCTGTGACGGGTTGTCCTCGTCTGCAAAGATGCGTATCGCAGCCTCCAACCGCGACACGGGCCAAGCGGCAATGGTTTTCGTCGGAATCAAGCCGCAGAGTCCAAGCTTCATTATCTTGATACCGGTCTGCGCGCTGCTGATCAGCACGCGTTCGCGGCTCGCGAGTTTGAGCTGGCAATACGCGCCGGGCTTGTAGGTGATGACTTCTGCCACGGAAGTTCTCGCTACTGTGGGAGCGCGCGCTTAGCATTGACCTTCTCTGCCCAGGCGAGAGCGCCAAAGCCCGGCGCAAGAGTAATGATGGTCACAAGCCAATTGACAATGTTAAAGGGGTTCAAGAGCTCTTGGACCGCAGAGAAACGACCGCAGAGAAACCCTCTTTCATCCACGTGCCTGGGATCCCGGCGAGAATCAAAAGCACAGCGGCCGTCAGCCAGACGTACCCGAACACTTTCAGCAAAACGATCCAAACCTTCATACGCCGCTCCCTGAGGCCCAACGGCTAGGGTGCAGCCGCTGGCGCTTTCTGCCAGTCGGCTGGAACCTGTGCTAGGCATCAACCCCAGTCCTTTCCGGTCCACGGTGGTAACTCACCCCCATACTCGGCCACAACTCTTCGATTGAACTCGTCACGTTCGGCGATCTTTGCCTCAACAAAAGCGACCGTCTCCGAATCAGACATTAAGCGCACGTAGTCGCGCAGCTTCTCGCGATTGCCCAGCATGCCACCGGGTTGATTCTTGGAACCGCCGTCTCGCGTAACGAGAATGGCCGCATACTTCGCGGCCTCGAACACAATTTTGGCATCGTTGCGCTGATTGTCATCCTTGGTGCCGCCCGGAAAAATGGCTTGCTCAATCTTCTGGTACAGAGGGTCCGCTGGGTCAATTGTCTCGTCTGTGGTTGTGAAGATCTGCGCGAGCCCTTTCTTCGTTCTCAGCAGGTCGCCGTCGGCCTGCGCCTCTCTGAAGCTGACGCCTGACATGTTCACGAGAATGATTCCGTTTTCCGCCCATTGTTCCAAGTGGTTCATTGACTCAAGCTTACCCCGGGAATTGATGAGGTTCGTGTCAATATGAAACACTGGCGTGTAGAGCATTCGCCGCTGAATCTCAGCCATGGTGCCTCCTAGCGATGCCTAACGCCCGAGTCGACTCGGTGGTTCCCAAGGCGCGCCAGCGCCGCGGGGAACCAGGAGTCGAGGCGCCAGGCCGTCACCCCGGGCGTTCCCCAAGGCGCGACCCTAAATCCCGGTCGCTTCAGTTCGAAAAACTGACTCTCGTATTTGCCTCAGGTTGCAATTTCTCGAGGGCGTGAATGATTTTCCATGCCCTTTTTCTCGGCTGTTCTGAGTTTTCACACAGTCTGGCGATTTGTTCGGCGGCGCGGTTAGGGAAACTAAGCGGCTCGGAGGGCTCCGATGAATTCGTCCGACTCTGACACCCAGCCGAACCATCCTTCGACGACAACGACGAGAGAGGCGTCATGATTACTTCCTGGCAAACTGTTGCCCATTGTCGGTTGACTCATACAATCCTGTAGCAACACGCACGAATAGTCTCGAAACATGGCGTCTCTCACCGTCGACTCCACGCACACACTCGTAGTACAGCCAGTGATGATGAGGTGTTTGGTCCCCAGCCTTTTTAGCGTGGCATCCAAGTCGGTTTGATAGAAACCGCTGAATCTATGCTTGTAGATTACAGCGTCGTCCGCTTGCGGCTTGAGCTCGTCGATAATATCCGTGTTCCAGGTGTCGCGGATCAGAATCCGACTTTCTCTACCGTCAGGGGCATGAATGCTCTTCCCGACGCCGGACCGGAGGTGTCGCAAGCGGTTGGGAGAATCGGGAGCACCCTGGTCCGAGAGGTCGGGACGAAATCCCATCTTAAGATAAATGATCTTGACGTCCGCCTGGCGAGCCGACACCAGTACCTTTGCGGTGGGGCTGATTGCCTTTCGAATGCCGGAAATATCAATTCCAGCAAGATCGAGCATGCCGCCTTTCGATCCTAAATCATTCTGCATGTCAACGACGATCATCGCAGTCTTCGCAGTATCGATCGCTATTGGTTCAGGCTTCGCACTGATCTTGATAATCCGGCTTTTCGTGTTGGACAAGAGATGGTGTGCGGTCTTTGGTTGATTGATTACTGATGCCTTTACCGTACCACCCACCGTCGATACAGCCATGGCCGCGAGCATCTGACGTCGTGTCAATTTGTGTGTTTTCTTCATTTCTCTCTCCCTCAAGAGTAAGCCGATTGTAAGACGCCGAACGACCCCAGCATCAGTCGCCGCGCCTCTCAGCGGTCGGCTGAATGCTGAGGTTATGTTGCCTCAAAGCATTGTAAGTATTCTTTGAATCGTTCTCGCACTTTGCATAATAGGTGTCGATAGAGGTAGGCAAATCGCGAAACGTGACTCCATCGTTCTCTTCCTGCGTGAGATATGTGTAGTAGTAACTGACAGAGCTTTTGCCGAGTTCCAACTTGGGAATGTGCATCGTCAAATCTGAATCCAGATGGGCAACGAATCGATCTCGATATGTTCGCATTTCCTTACAGAAGGCCTCCCATTGATCGTTGCCTATGCCAAGTCTTTGCATTAGACCTGACTCAAACTTGTCAGCGTTGGTCACTACACTTCGCCAAAAATGCTTGCCCTTCTCGTCTCCTAGAAGCTTGCACCACTCAAGCACGGACTGGTCGAGGAAGTTTCCATTGACCGTTGCCCAAAAACTCCGAAGAGGGCAACAACTGGCCGGAGGACCAGCCGCTTCGATAGTAAGCGAGGTTCCTAGTGAAGTGGCAACAGAGAAGTGCCACTCGGCGCAATCGCTGTTGTCGAGTCATAGGCAACGCCGCTGAGCCACCGCGCTTCTCAGCGGTCGACTCTAGCAGCAGCGTTAGGGCGGCGTTGGCATGAGTGATCATTCGAGAAATCGACGACTCATGGGGCAGCGACAGAGTTACGGTCATGTAACTCAAGCGCTATCCGAAACAACAGTAGGGTTGCGACATTCTTTGCCACTCGATAAGGAAACACCCAACGATCATCAAAGTTTCTGACCCATACCGTTTGGACTATAGGAACACTCAATGTCTTCAAAATCAGTCTACATCCCACACGCGTTGCATTCGTGATAGCGTCTAATCTGGCGTTTAAGTTCTGCAAATCGCAAGGAATAATCTCTGGCGATTCTGGAACATGAAGTTGCTGCTCGAGAACTCGTCGGAATACCTTTTTCAATCGCCAGCATCATGTATTCGTCTGCCTTCTGAACGATCCGATCCATCTTCGATTCTGCGCCGATTCTAAAACCGTCAAACAGGCCACCCACGTACTCCATTTCTTGGTCTGTGGACATTTGGGAGAGGAACTCTTCCTTTTGGCTCAAGACATCCTGAATCTGCGACACGCTCTTACCTTCGAAGTATTTTTGGGACAGAACCTGACCGACTATGCCGTCCACTATAGTTTCGTGTAGCTCCGGCTCGATACTCTGCGCTTCTTCTGAAGCCACAATGAAGAAGGGATAGTCAACCTCCCGACAGACCCGCAGTTTCAGATCGAATTTCGGCTTTCTCATCGCATCATCAGTGTGCTTCTGCTGCACGTACTTCCCATTTCTATTAAAACCCTTTCCAAGACCGTCGAATTCGATACTCAAAATCGGCTGATCTTCCTTTCCACAGAAGGTACAGTCGACACTCGTGTGGCGCAGGAACTTCTTTTCGGCCTCGGATAATGGTGACGGATGTTCAAAATGTATGATGGCCTGAAAAGGCAGTTGAGGGTAGATGGGCCATGGGGCCCAGTGAGTCTTCAAAGTACGGTATAGTTTTCTTTCGTCATTGCTGCCAAAGACATGGTTTTTGATTTTCATGCTCCGTACCTCACTGTTTGATCTGTGCCCCCCGCCCAACCGCACTGCTGTAAGTGTCCGCCCAACCATTGATTCACGAGCCAGTTTGCCTTGATATCACCATATTGGTCACGTTTCAGGCAACTTGCCCGGTGCTAATATCAGGGTAAATAGTCTCAATAGACATGATGTAAAGCGCTCTTCGAGGCCGAGTCAAGACTCAAAAAGCAAGGTCCTGGATCAAATCCGCCAGGTGCCTGCACCTGCACCATTACTCCATCCACGTCACTACTGCGACTGCGGAAACTGCGTATGGGTAGTTTCCCTCGTTGCGGGACTTGTTCGTCACCCTCGCGACTGCTGCAACTTTTGTTTCATCTCCTCCCTCCGCTTAGCCTTGTCGGCTTCGTACTGCTGCCACTGCTCGGGGGTAAGGATTTTCTTCAGCTCCTCGTCCGCATCGTCGGCGATGCCCTTCATCTCTTGGGCCTGCTTGAGCTTAGCCCGCCTGGCCCGCCGTCCGCCGCCAGTCGCGTCCTCACCGGCTTTTGATTCCTGGGCTTGCTCGAAGAATTCCATCAGCTCTCCGGCTTGTTTGGCCAGCACCGGAACACAGGCCTGCGTCTGGGAGTCGCTCAGCTTGTACTGCTGCTGCATCTTAGCTGCCCACTTGGCGCCAACGCGCTTCGCGACGAAGCCTTGCATCTCTTCCTGCATCTGGTCCCACTCCTTTTTCTGCGCGTCATTGAGAATCGCTCCGAACGATTGCCTGAAGTCTTTCCGCGCCGCCTGCATCTGCTGAAAGGCTGTCTTCCTGTCTACCTCTCCAGCATCGACCTTGTCGCCCAGCTGCTCCAGTTTCTGGCCGAGTTGTTCCAGCAATCCTTTGGCTTGGGCCTTCTGCGCATCAGTCAGGTTCAAGCGGGCTTGCCAGCTTTGTAGCAATTGAAGGCTCTCAGCTCCCTTGCCCTGGTCTTGCGCGGCCAAAGGCGCCAGCAAAGCCATCATCATCACTGTCAGGATAGGCAGTTTAGGTTTCATGATGACGCTCCTTTCACATTCCCTGCATTACATCAGCATCCGTCGAATCCACCCGGCTGAAGTCGTCCGGCTTAGGACTTCATTCCGTGTTGTCTTTCATAATAGGCGACAAAGCCAGGCATGCCTGTCAGGTCGATCTTAGCACCCCTTGTCCGAACGCGATCAGCCATCACTGGGGCCTTCAGCCTCGTCGAGAGTCGCGCAGGCCAAACCAGACCAGGGCAGCGCTGGCCAAGGAGAGTGCTCCGACGGCCAGCATGGTCATATCCAGACCGGCCGCAAAGGCGTGACGGAAACTCGCCGTCACCTGTTCGACCAGCTCTGGCGGGAGAATAGCGGCATCCACGGAGGAACTTTCCCGCAGCGCCTTCCTCCAGAGTGTCGTGACTTCTCGAATTCTATCAGGTGACAATCCAGTGGGACTCATTTGATTGAGGTAATCGCCTCGGGCAAGAAATAGGAACAGAGTGATGACCAAAGGATTGCCGAGCGTTGATCCGAACTTGATCGTGGCGGCATTCATGGCCGAAGCGACACCCGACGCCTCGCTCGGGACCGCGTTCATTACCACTGTCGTCCTCGAGGTCATGGTGGCGATACTTCCGGCACCGAATAGAATCAGCGGAAGCACCATCCATCCATAAGGGGTTTCGGGCTTAACGAAAGACATGCCCAAAGCGCCAAAGCCCAGCAAGGCAAGGCCTGCGCTCATCATTGCCCGTGCGTTCAATCGAGGCACCAGATAGCCTATCAAAGGACCGAGAATGGCCACAGTCAAGGTCCATGGCATCATCTGGAGCGCAGTCTCCACCGGCCCACTCCGCGAGATGAGTTGTAAGAAGGACAGTATCAGCAGACTACAGCCGGAAGTCAGTCCCGGCAGGACAATGCCAACGGCCATGGCAACCGAGAAAACGCGGTTTCGAAACAATGAAACGTCTACTACGGGATGGGCCGCTCGCTGCTCCCACCACACAAAGAAAACCATGGCCGCGCTGCCACCCAGGAAGGAAAGCCAGATAATCGGGCTTGCCCAACCGAGCTGATTGGATTTGATGATGCCGAAGACCAGTCCGGCCAGGCCGGCACCCCATCCCAGCGTGCCGAGTATGTCCAGCTTCTGATTGCCCGGGCGAGTTACCTCCTTCGGAACAACAGCGAACACAATAGCCGCAGCCAGAGCGGCAGCCAATCCAGGCACCAGAAAGGCAGCTCGCCAACCCAACGACTGCATGACAATCCCGGCTAGCAGTGTGCCACAGCTGTCGGCCAGACCCAGGACCGCCACATACATCGCAATGGCCGTCGGGCGCTTGTTTTTCTCAAAGGCCAGGACGATCAAAGCTAGGGAGATGGGGGACACAAGGGCCGAGAAGACGCCATCTAGACCGCGAGCCAAGAGAACGCCTTCGGTCGACGAGGCCATACCGCACAAGGCCGCTGCTATTCCCACACCCAGACTGCCCAGCCAGAGGAGACGGCGGCGTCCATAGAGATCGCCCAGGGAGCCACCGGCAAGCATCAGAGACGAGAAGAGCAGCTTGCTCATTGTGACGATGAACTGGGTGGTCGTGAGCGGAGCCTGAAATTCCCGGGCTGAGGTGAGGGAGAGCCAGCCTCAAGGTGGCGCTGCTAAATTCGAGCGCCATAGCCGCCAGGCCGCACGCTCCAAAGATGAGCCAAGGATGGGTATCTCTTCCTCGAAGCTGCTTCTCAACGGTCATTGCAGCATTCCCTTATACTTGCCAGCAATCATGCGCCTTTCACGGGAGTCTTGTACACTGGTGGCGGCAGGAGGTCAATGGAAGAGCAGGGTTTGCCACCGATCGCCAGGGAGCGCTCTTTGACACCCACTTGTTTTGTGCGCCGTGTTAATCTCAAATGGAAGCTTTGTGGAAGATGAGTCGTGGCGAGCGACCTCCTACTGCCAGGGAAATGGGATTGAGCCGCCAAAGACGCAAGACCACGAAACCAAGACTGGAGCTATCTCTGACTCATCGAAAGGGCGGTGGACTCGTTTCGGATCAAACAATTCCCTTGGCGTTCTTTGCGGTTCCTCCAGCGAATTTGACCGTGTTGTGAAGTTTACCTGCAGCAAGTGGACCTAGGATGGCTCAAGCTCCCAAAGACGGCGAACGACTCACGATGCGCCAGCGCGTCGAAGCGCTGCGCTACGTTCCCCCACTGCTCAAAATGGTGTGGGAAACGCATCGAGGCTACACCCTCAGCATGGCGGCGCTGCGTCTCTGCAGATCGGCCATTCCGGTCGCCACACTCTGGGTCGGCAAACTGATTCTCGATGCCATCTTAGTCATGCAGAAGGGCTCTCCCGACTTGCCGCTGCTTTGGAAGCTCGTTGGCATCGAAGTCGCGATTGTTTTGATCGGGGAGGCGCTGGCTCGTCTCTCATCGTTGGTGGAAAGCCTGCTGGGCGATCTGTTCTCCAATCACACCAGCATCCGATTAATGGAGCACGCTGCCACGCTGGATCTCTACCACTTCGAAGACCCTGCTTTTTATGATCAGCTGGAACGAGCCCGGCGCCAGACCACAGGCCGCATTGGCCTGCTGGCGCAATTGTTGAGCATGGGGCAGGATCTCCTGACCCTGATCTCTTTCGGCGCCGCCTTGCTCGTCTACAGTCCCTGGTTGCTGTTGTTGCTGGCACTGGCGGTAATTCCCAGTTTTCTGGGTGAAACCCATTTCGCCACGCTGGAATACTCCCTGCTCTACCGTTACACACCCGAACGAAGGCGGCTGGACTACTTGCGCTATGTTGGCGCCAGCGATGAAACCGCCAAAGAAGTGCAGATGTTCGGGTTGGCGCCTTGGCTGATCAAGCGCTTCAAGGTCATCTCACACCGGTTCTACGAAGAGAACAAACAGTTGTCCATTCGCCGAAGTCTCGTCAGCACCGGGCTGTCCATCGTCGGCACCGCCGGCTATTACAGCGCTTATGTCATCATTCTGTTGCGGACCATCAACGGTGCCATCAGCATCGGGTCGCTGGTGTTTCTGGCCGGATCCTTTGCGCGAAGCCGCGACCTCATTCAACGCCTGCTGTTGGGAGCCAGCGGGATTTATCAGCAGTGCCTCTACCTTAAGGATCTGTTCGATTTCTTTGAGATGAAGCCGTCGATTGCGAACCCGCCGGCTGGGCTCTCCGTCCCGCAGCCTATCCGTGAAGGATTCGTCTTTCAGGATGTGGGTTTCCGGTACCCTGGCAGGGAGACCTGGGCTGTGCGTCACATCAACTTTGAACTTCGTCCCGGACAGCGCATCGCCTTCGTCGGCGAAAACGGCGCCGGCAAGACAACCCTCACCAAGCTGCTGGCTCGCCTGTACGATCCCACCGAAGGGCGCATCCTTCTGGATGGCGTGGATCTGCGGCGCTATGACCTGGCCTCCTTGCGCCGGGCCATCAGTGTCATCTTTCAGGATTTCGTTCGTTACGATCTCCGGTTTGACGAGAATATCGGGGTTGGCGAAATCGAGCAGGTGGCATCCTATCTCGACAAAGAGGTGGTGGAACCCGGCTCATTGAAGGCGGATTCAGACCTTTCCGCGACTGCCGGTAATGGCCACGTCCCGTCCTCAATTGCTGCCGCTGCGGAGAAATCGCTGGCTGTTTCACTGCTGTCTCGCTTCAAGGAGGGTTATCAACAGATGCTGGGACGGCGGTTCGATCAGGGAGTGGAACTCTCTGGTGGCGAGTGGCAGAAGGTTGCCCTGGCACGCGCCTACATGAGGGAAGCTCAAGTGCTGATACTCGACGAACCCACCGCCGCTTTGGACGCCCGGGCGGAGTACGAAGTGTTTTTGCGCTTCTCGGCGCTCGTCGCGGGCAAAATGGCCGTGATCATTTCCCACCGCTTTTCCACCGTGCGCATGGCTGATCGAATCATTGTACTACTCGACGGCAAGGTGGTTGAAGAAGGGTCTCATGCCGAGCTGTTAGCGCGGCCTGGCCTTTATGCCGAGCTGTTTTCGTTGCAGGCTGAAGGCTACCGATGATAGGAGATGTGACCAAGCAAAGAACTGTGTTCGTGCCGAGCTCGGCTCCCGGCTTGCCTGGAGGAGGCAGGCTACCAACCATGCTGCTCAACTTGCTTCTTGCTCTTGCCGCTGTGACGGCCAGAGCGGAAACGCTTCGAATCGAACAGACCGACCGTATCGGCCGGAAAATCGAGAACAAGTACTTCATAGCCGACCTTTCCCACCGCACCATCCAGGGGAAAGAAGAGGACAGTGGGACTCTGCGCGCTCTGACGTACAAGGAATTCGGCGTTACTCTCCTCCGCACTCAAAACCGTATGCACTGGGCACCAAACCTCCAACGCGTGGGCGCTCCGAGCTACGCGGGCATCGGAACCTGGCATCCGGTGCAGGAATTTCGCGAAGAAAAGAAAGGTGACACTTACGTTCATTATCGCAGGGGACATCTCGCTGACTATCCCGAAGTGAAGATCGACGCTGAGTACCAGTTCCTTCCTGATGCGCCCTACTTCCTGTTCTGGTCGCGCCTGACCGTCGAAAAGCCGCTGAGCGTAACCTTGTTGCGCAACAACGAAATGACCATGGACCCGTTCTTTACACACGTGGCCTGGCCCACGCCCGACGGCCGACAGCAGGTCAGGACCTTTGAGGAGCGCAAGCCGCTGCTCGAAAAGGAGCCGATCGCTGCCGATGCGCCTTGGGTTGCGTTCCTCAACCTCGACAGGGGTTATGGCTACGGCTTCGTCATGCTTGAATACAGGGCGACCAAGAGCGCTCCCCATGCCAGCATCGGTATTTCCGATGGCGCAGGCAATGGGAAATACTGGTCGCGCATCATTCTTTCCCGCGACCCGACAGCGCTCGAGTCCGGTGACCAGTTCGAAGAACGGACGGCCTTCGTCCTGTTTCGCTGTGCGAAGGACAAGCCGTTGGCTGAGTTCTTTGATTGGGAGAAGAAGATTCGTAATAGGTTTGGCGGCACGACGAAGCGGATCGACTAGGCGCTTCGTTTCATCAATACAGTTGGGTATTTAGAGCCTGCGGCTGCTCCGCCTGATGTGCGGGATGGCTAAGCCTTTCCGCCAGTAGTCCCTTACCCATGAGCTGCGGGCTGTGCCCGCGGCGGGGCGTAGCCCCCATCAAAACAGAAGGTCGCGAGCGAAAAGTCAGAGACTTTCCGCACATCGGGCGGCACAGCCGCAGGTAACGCGCGGGATCGGGCCACATCCGAGACGCTCAGGCGGAGCATGATTGATCACGGGCCGCGAAACTCGGCCTTCGGTGATTGCTTCACTGCGGATTGAGTGAGTGGCGATTCGTGCAGGGACCCACAAACGTGTCGCACGTGGCTCCGCGTATCTCGAACGTGTTGCATCTTGTTTCCGGTGTGCTATTGTATGCGGACAAGCTTCGCAAGATCTCAATAAGGAGGGGAAACCGTGAAAAGGTTCATCACTGGGACACTGACGTTCGTCTTCATGGGTGTGGCGTTGCTGGCGCATCCGCATTTCAAAAAGACCGTCACCGCAAAAATAGGCAGCGTGGATGCGACTATCGCTTATCAGACGGTGCCGTCCAACGAGATGCATACGCAGAACGCCAAAGTCGGTTCATTTATTACTCCGCGTGCGCAACTCACGCTGTCCGGAGAACTCAAGGCTGGAGCCGTCTCCCTTCCCGCCGGGGAGTACACCATTGGCGCGATCAAGAACGGCGACAAAGAGTGGACCATGGCGTTGTATCCCGGACGGCTTGCGCGCGGAACAGAGCCTGACATGTCCAAGATGATCAAGTTGGACTCGATGTTCTCATCGACGCATGGCCAGGCCGAGCACATGTCTGTCGACATTGCACCGGGCCACGGAAAGCAAGACGGGAAGGCCGTTCTGGTGCTGCATTTTGGCACTCTGTATCTGGCAGGAGCTCTGTCCTGAGACACTGCTGAACTCGGGTCCGACGGCTGCGTTGTCGGGCCCGATATCCCTTCACCGGTCGTTCTCAGCGCATCTCGGCATCTCCAGGCATTCAGCGCTGTCTATCGTTCAGCGACTCCCGCTCGTCTGGAAGCAGCTCGGGGGCGCCGCATCTCTTGACATCATTAGGGCCGATCATTGAGAATGATATTTCTACAAAGAGATTGAGGTTCATGAATAATCTTCATTTCTCAGGAAACGCCCTTTCGGTCTGCCCAGGGACGGCGAGCTACTTCCTGGCCCTAGGAACCGAGGTTCTTATCAAAGTCCTTTAGCCTATGACTCCCTCGTTCCCGGTTAGGTGCAAACGAGAACAGATTGACTGACTCTCAGAGTGGCGTACTGAGTACTTCGGGGTCTGTGCTGATCGCAAATGATAGGACTGGCGTGAAGCGGACTGAACGAATTTTGATTTCACCAAATCGATGGAAGGCTCTCTTCCTTTTTGAGTTCTTGCTGACTATGGGCTCTACTGCGGCGACGCTGCAGGCACAGAGCATGGAGAATCAGGCCCTGGAGATTATCGAGAGGCGTTGCCTGCCCTGTCACAGCCCAGAACTGAAGACGTCAGGTCTTGATCTATCTGCCCTCCAGACGGCACTGCAGGGCGGCAGCGCAGGCCCGGCGCTTAAGCCCGGGCAACCTGCTGGCAGTCTTTTGTTCAAACGCGTCGTTCAAGAGCAGATGCCTCCGGGAAACCCTCTCCCTCAGGAAGAGCGAGCTATTCTCGGCCAATGGATCCAGGAGGGAGCGGGCTGGTCCAGGAGAATCGGCAAGACTGGCGGCCCGCCGCGCCGTGCAGATCTGGAATGGTGGTCATTACAGCCTCTGAAGGAGGAGGCGCCCCCCGAGCCAGCGGGCTTGCCACCAGGATGGTCTCACTCGGCGATTGATCGATTCATCTGGGCGAAGTTGCGGGAACGAGGGCTTCAGCCCTCGCCGCCTGCCGACCGCATGACCTACATCCGACGAGCCAGTTTTGATTTGTTAGGCCTGCCACCCACGCCGGATGAGATTGACCGCTTCGTTCAGGACACGAGTTCCAACGCTTACGAAAGCTTGGTTGACCATTTGTTAGCTTCGCCTCACTACGGCGAGCGTTGGGGCCGGCACTGGCTGGACGTCATTCGCTTCGGGGAGAGCCATGGTTACGAACAGAACCACCTGCGCGAACGAGCCTGGCCGTTTCGGGATTACGTCATTCGCTCCTTCAATCAGGACAAGCCATTCAGCCGGATGGTACTGGAACAATTGGCGGGAGACCAGATCGCGCCCGACGAGCCCGAGGTAGCGGTGGGTACAGGCTTTCTGGTGGCCGGCGTTCACGACACGGTCAAGATTGAGAATATCGAAGGAGAGCTGCAGAAGCGTGCCAATGAACTGGACGACATGGTGTTGACGACCGGTGCGGCGTTTCTCGGTCTCACAGTCAATTGCGCGCGTTGTCACGATCACAAGTTTGACCCGATCCCGCAGCTCGACTACTACCGCATGCAGGCTGCCTTTGCGGGCGTGCAGCATGCGGAACGCGAACTGACCACTCACGAAGAGCGGATGCGGCGTGAAGCCCAGCAAAAGCCTTTGCGGGAAGATTTGGAACGGATCAACCAACGCTTGGCTGTACTCAAGCAGTCGGCATGGCCGCTGGCCGAAAGCCACAGAACCGAAATCTGCCAAGAGATACCGGCAATCGGTGGATCCGAAGGGAAACGAAGAGAACTTTGCGCCCGTCTCAGCCCGGTTTGTCCGTATGACGATCCTAGCGACATACCAGAATCAAGAGCCCGGTCTGGACGAGCTGGAAGTCTGGACTCACGGAAAATCTCCCGTCAACGTCGCGCTGGCGTCACGAGGAGCCAAGGCCAGCGCCCGTTCCACCCGGACCGACGGCAAGGGAGCCGCTTTCTATAAGCTGGATTTTCTAAACGACGGGACGTTCGACGAGATTTGGATCTCTGACGAGCGAGGCACTGGCCAGGTCACGTTCGAGTTTCCCAAGAAGGAAATTGTCTCCCGAATCGCCTGGTCTCGAGACCGTCCAGGTGCCAACCAGGGCCGCTTCGTCAGCCGGGTTCCCCTGAAGTACGTCTTCGAAACTTCGTTGGATGGCACGAGCTGGCAGCGAGTGGCCGGCTCTGACGACCGCTTGCCCTTCACGGAGGAGGACCGCGAGGAGTTCTTTCTGCTTGCCGTGCTCGCTCCAGCTCAGAGGGATGAGTGGACGGCATTGAAGCAGCGCAAGGAGGAAACAGAAAAGAAGCTGGCAGCTTTGCCCAAGGCCCCTGCGGCTTACGTCGGGACGTTTGTTCAACCCTCCGAGCCGGTCGCGCTTCACAGGCGCGGTAATCCGATGGACAGAGGCGAGATCGTTGCACCCGGCAGCCTGAGCGCGCTACAGAAAATGTTGCCCGGCTACGCGCTCGACGTGAACGCCCCCGAAGGTGAACGGCGTCTGGCATTGGCGCGCTGGATCGTAGACGACCGCAACGGGCTGGCGGCTCGGGTACTGGCCAACCGGCTCTGGCACTATCATTTCGGAAAAGGCCTGGTCGGAACTCCAAGTGATTTGGGATTCAACGGAGAGAAGCCGACGCATCCTGAGCTGCTGGATTGGCTGGCTCGGCGTGTGCTGCATCATGGCTGGCGTCTTAAACCCCTGCACAAGGAGCTGATGCTGTCGGCTGCCTACCGCCAGTCGGGCCAGTGGAATCCTGAATCGGCAGGCATCGACAGCGACTCGCGTTATCTATGGCGTTTTCCTTCCCGCCGCCTGGAAGCCGAGACGCTGCGAGACTCAATCCTGGCCGTCAGCGGAAAGCTGAATCGAACGCCGGGTGGACGGGTTTTCGCCTTTACGAGTACACAGTTGATAATGTGGCGACCTACTCGTTCCGGCAAAGTTTCGGCCCTGAGACTTACCGACGCGCCGTCTACCACCAGTCCGCCCGTTCGGTAAAAGACGACCTAATGGGACCATTTGATTGCCCCGATTCGTCACTTCCAGAGCCGAAGCGAGTTTCCACGACGACAGCGCTTCAGGCGCTCAGCCTCCTGAACAGCGCCTTCATCACTGACCAGGCCGGTTTCCTTGCCGAGCGTTTGCAGCGGGAAGCCGGCGAGTCGGATGTCACAGCTCAGGTCACTCTGGCTTTTCGGCTAGCTTTGGGACGGCTTCCCAAGAGTTGGGAGATTTCCGCAGCAGGCGAGTTGATTGGCCGGCACGGCCTGAAGGTTTTTTGCCGCGCGTTGCTGAATGCCAACGAATTTCTCTATGTGATGTGACTGGGGCAGCGTTCAGCTCTCAGCAGACACCACTTTTCAGGCAGATCGAAGCTGCATTCCTTGCCGAGGCACCTTAAATGTTGCGGACCAGAAAGCGAAAAAGGAAGAGAGCAGGATAGGCCCGGCTAAAGCTGACAGCTGAACGCTGTGCTGACCGCTCTTAAACATGAAAATCAATCACCTCACTCCACTGGTGCCTCCCTACTGGCTCAACCGGCGCGAGTTTCTCGGCCACATGGGAGAAGGGCTCACCGGCGTTGCGCTGGCAGTCCTCTTGAATGAACAGGGACTGCTGGCTCAGAACAGCGAGCCCTCGGGACAGCCGCACTTTGCTCCTCGTGCTAAGCGAGTGATACAGATCTTCTGTCCGGGGGCCGTGTCGGCGATGGACACTTTCGAATACAAGCCAGAGTTGCAGAAGAGGAGTGGAGAACCTCTTCCTGGAGGCGAAAACCTGGTTTCGTTCCAAGGCGCCAACGGAAACCTGATGAAGAGTCCTTGGGAGTTTCGCCGTTGTGGCCAGAGCGGGAAGTGGGTTTCTACCTTGCTGCCTCATTTGAACGGCTGGGTGGATGAGATTGCCTTCATCCATTCGATGACAGCCAAGAGCAACACCCACGGGCCGGCGTGCGTGCAGATGAATACCGGATTCATCAACGAAGGGTTCCCCAGCATGGGTGCCTGGATCAGTTATGCGTTGGGTACGGAGAACCAGAACCTGCCAGCCTTTGTGGCGATCCCGGATATTCGAGGAATTCCACCTTCCGGACCCGCCAACTGGACTTCTGGATTTCTGCCTGCTGCTCACCAAGGCACCCCCTTTAACGCCGCGGAGCCAATTCAGAATCTGCAGCGGCCCGCAGGACTCAGTGCCCAAGCCGATGACGAGACCCGAAGATTTCTGCGTCTTATCAATCAAAGCCACCAGGAGGAACATCCTGGGAATTCCGACTTGGCCGCACGAGTGGCCGCCTACGAGTTAGCCGCGCGAATGCAGCTGTCCGCTCCCGAAGCCATGGACTTGAGCCAGGAGAGCCGGGCGACGCGGGAACTTTACGGCGCGGACGACTCAAATCCTCTTCTGGCAGCGTATGCGCGCAACTGCCTGCTGGCCCGGCGCCTCGTCGAGCGGGGTGTCCGGTTTGTTCAATTGTTCTGTGGCTCGCGCGCTTCGGGAGTTGACGGTCTGCTGAACTGGGATGCGCACAAAACGCTCAAGCAGGACTACGAACGGCATTGTCCCATTCTGGACAAACCGACAGCCGGATTGCTCCAGGATCTAAAATCCCGAGGGCTTCTAAAAGACATCTGGTCCTGTGGACCACGGAGTTTGGACGGATGCCAACGCACCAGGCCGGAACTCTTGGCCGCGACCACAATCCGGATGGCTTTACGGTTTGGATGCTGGGAGCTGGCGTAAGGCCCGGCAGCTATGGTGCTACCGATGAATTCGGACGCAAAGCCGTTCAGGATGTGTCCACCATCTACGACTTTCACGCCACGGTTTTGCACCTGCTTGGCCTCGATCACGAGAAGCTCAACTACTACCATAACGGCATCCGGCGCCGCCTTACCGACGTTCACGGCCATGTCATCCAAGAGCTCGTCCGGTCCTGAATTTCGTATGAAGCGATACGAGAATTAGGAATGTGCCCCTTGAACCGCTGAGGTGCTATTATCATTATTTACTGATTAATATAATTTAATATTGTATAAATTGAAGAATTCTCTTACAAGTCCTGCCGTTTGATTGGAATGACTTTTGCTTGTTGTCCTACATAATCGCCGTTGCCGGTAGGTTGCAACCTCTCAGTGTGTCTTTCAGAGCCGCAACCTCGCTTCGGCGTGACACTAGGTTTCAGCCTGCTTTGTATAACTATCTTTGGCACAAGCATTTGACCAAATGGAGGCCTCGAATGAGCCTTAAGACCATGAAGTCTTGCCTTTTTTTTGTTCTGCTCGCTTTACCAAGTTCTCTGCTGGCGCAGAGTACTTACGGTCTTATCGTGGGAGTTGTCAGCGATGAAAGCAAGGCGGTCGTCCCAGGGGCGACCGTGACAGCCAAGAATGAAGCCACGAATATCGAGCGTGCCGTGGAAACTAGTGATCAAGGCGAGTTCCGAATCACCAATCTTCTGCCGGAACTTATTCGGTCACTGTGGAGAAACAGGGCTTTAAGAAAGCCGCCACTACCGGCGTCATCGTACGAGTGAACGAATCAGTCCGAGCGGATTCAATATGCAGGTTGGGGAAATCACGCAGACACTTGAGGTCAGCGTCGCAGCACCACTGCTTGAGACCTCAAATAGCACAGTAGGGACAGTGGTATCAAACGAAAAAATCGTTGAGCTACCGCTTAACGGCAGAGACTTCACACAATTGACACTATTGATACCTGGTGCTTCACCGGGTGCGAGTGCAGGAGGGTTCTTCATCATCGGAGGGCAAACGGTAGCCGTCACGGGAAACCGGAGCGATCAAAACAACTACACACTAGACGGCGTCAACAACAACGAGACTTTCTTCAAGCACTATGGTATTCGTCCCTCCCTCGATGCCATTCAAGAGTTCAGAGTACAAACCAATATTACCAGTGCAGAATATGGAGAAGCGGCAGGTGCTAACGTCAATATTGCCGTCAAGTCTGGGACGAATAGTTTTCACGGAAGTGCGTTTGAATTTCTCCGCAACGATGTTTTCGACGCACGGGAGACGTTTGCGGCCCAGAAGCAGAAGTTCCGCTGGAACCAGTTCGGGGGCACCCTTGGCGGGCCTATCAGGAAAGACAAGACCTTCTTTTTCGGCAATTACGAGGGTTTTCGGCTTCGTCGAGAAAGCAATATTTTAAGCACCGTCCCCACGGCTGCCATGATGCGAGGCGACTTCTCACGGAATATAGATGGCTCCCTCGCGCCTCAGATTTTTGATCCATTCACTACTCGTCCCAACCCAAATGGGGCTGGCTCCATACGCGACCCGTTTCCAGGGAACATCATTGATCCCAATCGTTTTAACCCGGTCAGTTTGGAGTGGCAAAAGAATCTTTACGAGCCAAATCCGGAGAATCGACCAGGGAACGCTCAGAACTTCGTAAACAGCACACCGGACACGGGGGAAGACGACCAGTTCACTGTTCGCATTGACCACAAGTTCAGTGACAAAAACACCATCTTTGGACGATACTCCCAAGCGGATAACGACCGGATTACCCCCCAATCATTCCCAGGGACCGATGTGACTTTCTTCAACCACTTCCGCAATTACGTCATCAGCGATACGCATATTTTCAGTCCAACCACAATCCTCGATGTCAAGTTTGGATTTAACCAAGATAACATCGAGCGCAGCACTCCGCCCTTGGGTTCGGGTATTCCCGGTCTCGTGGCCGCCGGGCTGCAAGACGTACCAGCGACATTCCGCGATGACTTTGACTTTCCACTGGCAATGACTGTCCAAGGGTTCGCTGGGGCAGGGCTAACGGCCTTCGTGTCGGGCCCTCAAAAGACTTGGCAGATTCTTCCCTCTTTGAGCCAGATAAAAGGGATCCACAACTTGAAATATGGCGCCGATCTGAAGGTTCGGCACGTACTTCATGATGGTGCCTTTGCGGACATTCGTCATGACCGGCTGGGTACTTCAGATCCACAGGATGCCGCTGGAGTCACTGGACAGTCCTATGCCAGCTTTTTCTAGGGGCACCTCAAGTGTAGGAAGAACCATCCCATTGGAGGCCCCCGGGTGCGAATCTTGTACCGAAGCCCACATGAAGCAAGACCTCTGGCACTTTTATGTGCAAGATGACATCAAGGTCACCCGAAAGCTGACCCTGAACCTAGGCTTGCGCTATGAGTGGACATCCTGGTACAGGAGCCTAAACGATCCACCCAATTCTTCCTGGTTCGACGCGCTGGGTGACGGAGGGCTGGGCAAGTTTGTCTGGGCCGGACCGAATCCAATCACGGGAGAACCACCCAACACGACTAAAACCTTCATCGAACCCGACAAGAATAACTGGGCGCCCAGAATTGGATTGGCTTACCTTTTAGGACAAAAGACCACTATACGCACCGGCTATTCAATCTTCTATGGGTCCAACATCGCTTGGGAAGGGAACCACATGCGAGGAAACTACCCGTTTGCGGTGGGGCAAGACCTTCCCGTCAACCGCCCCGATACTGGGGTTCCTCAAAACCCAACGAACAATGCCTTCCCTCCGCTTGACCCCGCGACCGTGCCTCCTAGCGCTCAGCACACGGCTCGCCGGGATAACGTGATGCCCTATGTGCAGCAGTGGAATTTTGGTATTCAGCACGAACTGATTACTGACCTGCTAGTTGAAGTCAACTACGTTGGTTCGAAGGGAACGAGCTTGGCGTCCTTTATTAGTGGAAACGACGCGCGCCCTGGTCCAGGAGAGATACAACCTCGACGTCCTTACCCGCAACACCTCGGTGGATTCAGCGAGAATCGAACTGATGCGGTATCGAGCTATCACGGGTTGACCGCCAAGCTGGAGAAACGGTTCTCAAAAGGGCTTAGTTACAGGCTGAACTACTCCTGGTCGCACTCGATGGATCTAAACTCCCAGTGGGGGGGGACTTCGCCGCAAGACGCTTACAATGCCAGAGCATCCATGGGTTTGTCGGATTTTGATCGAAGGCACATCTTTTCCAGTGACTTCATCTACCTATTGCCAACAACGAGTCTACGGGGCGTTGCGGGCCAGTTGGTGAATGGCTGGCAACGTAACGGAATTCTTGCATTTCGAAGCGGCAACCCACTTACCCCTATCCTTACCTTTAACAATGCAAATACGGGTTCTCGCGGTAATTTCCAGAGGCCCAATGTTTCAGGCACAATTGAAGGGCCAAAAACCCGGCAGCAGTGGTTTACCACCGGAGCCTTTGTTACCCCGCCTCAATTTACCTTTGGAAACGCAGGACGAAATATTATCGAGGGTCCAGGTTATGCCAACGTCGATTTCGCCCTGTACAAGAATTTCGTGATTCGCGAGGGGAAGGATAGCATTCAATTTCGTTCCGAGTTCTTCAATGCTTCAACAGGACAAACTTCAATAATCCAGGGGTTGAGTTTGGGACCGCTGGATTTGGTGTGATTACAAGCACCCTGCCCGCACGACAAATTCAGTTTGCATTGAAGTACCTATTCTAACTTTTCTTACTTGCCTAATTACCCGTGTGGAAGTACGGTCGACAAGCCGCCCGCCCCCACGGGTGTTTTTGTTTCTGCTCAATCGCAACGGTCGGTGAAATCTGTCGCATGCCAGAGCTTGGTATGCATCACTAACTCCATCAATCGATGAGAGCAGTGAGATGCTAGGATTCCTGGCGCTAGCGGGCAGGAGGAGATTCCATCCCCGAATGATGCGCACGGCAAAAGTTCTGGTTTGCATTTGGATACTTAGCCTGCCACTGGCTTCAATCGCAAGCACGCAAAGTTGGGAGAAAGACATTCAAGAAGCCCTGGAATCGGGGCAATTCAGTCTTGCCGAGCGTTTGGCCCGGAAGGGGTTAAATGATCCAGCGACAGCTTCTGCAGCCCATGAATGGCTCGGACACATTGCTGTAGCGCAAAGGAAGAATGAAGAGGCCATTTCGCACTTTAAGAGTGCGTCCACCGAGGGGCGTCTATCTTCCAGCTCGGAAAAGAACTGGGCGTCCGCTCTCACCAATCTTGGAAGATACCAAGAAGCCAGCTCTCTGCTGGAGAGGGCAGTAGCGCGCAATCCCTCTGAGCTTGATCTTCGCGATCGGCTGGCTGATTCTTACCTTCGCTTGGGGAAGCCGAAGAAGGCTTGGCCACACCTAGAAGAAGTTTATAGGAAAGGACTGCGGCACATGGGTGTAACGCTGCAGCTTGCGCGAACTCGCTTTCTGGTCGGACGGGACGACTTGGCAGTGGAATTGTTAGGACGGCATCGTCAAAGACAATTCTTCGCCGAATTTGTTGCTGGAAGTTGGAAAGATGCTCTTTGACAACCTGCTTTATAGGCATTCGTTGGAGCCGCTTGAGAGAGCTTGGCGGGAGAATCCTGGTACTTACGAACTTGGGATGTACCTTGCGCTGGCGTACTATTCGCTAGAGCAATTTACCCAGAGTGAGCGCATTTTAACGGCAATGCAGGGCGCCCCCCCACTCGAATACTGCAATCTTCTGGGAGCTGTCAACGCTCGGCTGGGGCGCTGGGACGAAGCCCAAAGAAAGCTGGAGCTGGCCATTCGTCTGGCTCCTAACCGTGCTGACGGATATCTCAACCTGGGGCTTTTCTATCTGGAGAGAGGCGACCACGAGCGGGCTATGGCACTTCTAGAGAAGGGTTCAGGCATGATGCGACCCGGCACTAAGATTCTCTATACGATGCGCACTCGGCAGAATTGCAGAGACCTAAAGCCGCCTCAGATGGAAAGAAGTGGCCAAAGAAAAGGATATCGTTCGAGGAGAGTTCTACAGCAATTTAGGCAATGCCCTCCAGAAGATGCAACACTGGGTTTCAGCAATTGAAGTCTATCTACTAGCGCTGCGGATCGACAATCGTGCCGCTGCCTCCTATGGCGGAATAGGGCTTATCTGTCAGGAGTTGGGAAGTGCCGAGGCTGGCATTTCTTTTGCGCCGGGGCCTAGAGCTACACCCGAACGCGCCAGACTTGTACTACTATCTAGGAGGAATTTACTCGTCGGTGGGAGCGAATGATGAAGCCATCGCGAACTATCGAAAAGCAATCAAACTCCAAGAACCTGATGTGCCGCCTCGCTATCTGCTTCGTCTCGGCGTTGCACTTACGCAGACAACGGGCGGCGAGTTAGAAGCAGAGAACTTGTTCCTTAGGGCTCTGCAGCGCGATCCAGATTTCGCTGAGGTATACTATGAATTAGGGAAGTTTTATCTCAAGCGCAAGGAATTCGATCGTGCGGAACAGTCGCTTGAAAGGGCGACTAGTCTCGATCCACTGCTGTCAGGAGCGTACTATCAGTATGGGTTGGCTTGTATCCGCCAAGGGAAACGAGAAAAAGCTGAGTCATTGCTTGAAATCTTTAACCGAAAACGAGCATTGCGTGATCTAAACCGGCAAGCTGTTTCCATAAGTTCAAGCAGTCCATCCCAGCTCGTTCCTTAAGACTCATTCTTAGAAAAGGAGATTGATCAAGCAGGTTCCAGCATTTGACAACCGGGCCCGCAAGCGCACCCTAGAAAGCTTACTCTTACTAAAAATCTCCACGACGCGATATTTTCCTTCCATGACATACCTCCCAAAGTTTCTTTCCCCTCCTTGCGTGAGATCTTCTGCCTTATGAGAGGACACTACTTCCAAACCATCTGCCTCGTTCTTCCAGAGTGCTTCTTTCTCGTCGCTTTCACAACCTTGGCACAATACTCTTTTGGCCAAGAGAGCAGCAAGGCCTCGGTTGCAGCCAAACTTCAAAGTCTCACTCAAGAAGCTCTCAGGGCCGAAAAAGCTAAAGACTACGCTGCCGCCGCCGCTGCTTACGAACGCCTGGCCGCTCTGCGCCCGCGTGACTCGATTGCTCATCAGAGCCTCGGGCTCGCCAGGTATCTGCAGGGTAGCTATGCGAAAGCTGTAAAACCCCTGGAACAGGCACTGGTGCTGAATCCCCAACTGTGGGCTGCCCGGTTGTATCTTGGGGTCTGTTATTACCGCACAAACCAGTTTCAGAAGGCAGTCGATTCGCTCAGGCGGGCAGTAAAGGCCAAGCCGAAGGAGACGATGCCGCTTTATTGGCTTGGTGCCAGCCAGTTAGCCCTCAGGAACTTTGCTGAAGCGATAGAGCATCTCGAACGTGCCGGTGAGATCTCTCCGAAGGATCCGGAGGTGTGGTACACGCTAGCGAGGGCCTATGCTGATTATTCCGGATCCTTATACGAAGGGCTTCTCAAAGCGACTCCGCAGTCTGGCTCAGCTAAGCTGGTACGGGCTGATGACTTTTGGCGCGAGAACCTTACTCAGCCAGCCTTGGAGCTGTTGTCGGAAGTGGCTGAAAGTGAGCCGGGGCTGGCCGGTTCACATCTTGCAGCCGGTGAGATTCTTTGGCAGAAACAGAAGTTTGAAGAAGCCGCCGACGAGTTTCAGAAAGAGTTGACGATTGACCCAGCTTGCGCGCAAGCCCATCTGCGGCTTGCGGCCTGTTATCAGATGAGCGGCAAACCAGAAAAGGCGAGAGCTCACCTCGAGCAACTAGCCAGACTGAAACCCCGCGATCCAGCGTTTGCTGAATGGTCGCGGCCGGCAACCGGACCGTCCGCCCCAAAGTCAGCGGCCTCTGACTCCCGCTCTGAACCTGGAAGCTCAGGTCTCAGCCTAGCCCGTTCATACTATGAAAACGGCGAAATGACACCTGCCATCGCCAACTGAAGTCGCATCTAAGCTCGAACCAGAACGATGTGGGAGCCCGCCGGCTGCTCATCCGCTGTCTGCTGGCTGATGAGCAGTTTCCGCCTGCTGTTTCCGAGCTGCAAACACTTCTGAAGATGAGACCTGGCGACGCCGAAGCGAGCTACTTGCTGGCCAAGTCCTACGAAGCACTTTCGTCGCAAGTGGTTCAGAGGATGGCAACCCTGGAGCCAGACTCCTACCAGGTTCGGCTGTTGCGGGGCGAGGCTCACGAGAAGAGCGTTCGGCGTGAGTATGCCGAGGCACTGGCTGAATATCTCGAGGCGCTGAAGCTCAAGCCTGAAACGCCCGGGATCTCTTTTGCCGTGGGTCGGATTCTTTGGAAGATGAACCGGTTCGATGAGGCCGTTTTCTATCTTGGAAAAGAGCTGGCGTTGAACCCCCATCACGGTTTGGCTAACTACTATTTGGGAAACGTCTACCTGTCGCGTTTGGAGAACGAAAAAGCTCTGTTGTTCCTGGATGCAGCGGTGCACGCTCAGCCCGGTTTTATCCAAGCGTATCGCGATCGCGGTCGCGCCCTGGCGAACTTGAAAAGGTATGAGGAGGCCATCGGTGCCTTCCAGCGGGTGGCAGAGGCCAACCCAGCGGACTCCAGCATTCATGTACTGATGGCAACTGCCTATCGGGCGATGGGTCTGTTGGAAGAGGCCAAACGCTCGGCTCTCATTGCTCAGCAGCTAAGTGAGAAGCGCCGCCGGATGCCAAGCAAGTGACCTGAGTGCGAGAACCGCAAAAACACAATTCGGTTGAGGCTTGGGGGGTCTGGGATCGCTCTTACCGCTTGAGCGTCCGATGGTTTCAACTCGTAACTTCAACAGTCGGCGTTTATCTGTGTTCACCTGCGTCCCAAAACGTCTTCGTGCCTCGGTGACCCCGTTGCTAGGGTTGGTGGCGTTTGTTCTTTGCCCAATGAGCCTTACATGCGAAGAACGTCCTTTAGAGCAGTACCTTCGCGTGGCCCAGGCTCACTTCGACCAGGAGCGGTTTCAGGCGGCGATCGCCGAGTTGCAGAAAGTGATTGCCCTGAATCCATCGATTCCGGGTACATACTATCAATTGGGATACTGCCACTGGAAGTTGGGAAAGTCATCAGAAGCCCAGCGTTATTTCGAAAGAGAGCTGCAGTTCAAGCCACCTGACCCGTATTCGCACTACTATCTGGGCCGATCCTCCTGGCCGAAGGAAAAACGGCAGAAGCTCTGACACATTTCGAGAAGGTGCTCAGTGCGGCTCCAATTCTGGACGTTTACCAGCAGATCGGCAGCGCCCACTTGTCGGACGGTCGGCTCCCAGCAGCGATTGAGGCGTTGGAGAAAGCAGTAAAGCGCCATCCGGAGTCAGGTGAAGCTCACTACAAGCTGGGCCGAGCTTATCAGAGGGCGGGTCGCAAGCAGGAAGCTGAAGAACAGTTCAGCCGCGCTCGCGAGCTCAAGTGGCAGGACCAGGAGATCACCCAGCGGCTCTTGCGCTCTGAAGAGTACCTGAAACAGCAAAAGACCAGCGAAGCTCTGGCCGCTGCCAAAGAGATCGTTCAGTCGCAGGATGCTGAGTTGCTATCGTCGCTAGGGATGCTCTTCGGCAGGTATGGCCTTCACCACGAGGCCCTGGAGTTTCTGGAAAACGCCGTCCACCTCGAGCCCTCTCTGTTTGAAGCCCAGTATCATCAGGGCGCTAACCTGGTTGCGCTCAAAGAGTATTCACGAGGCGTGGCCGCGTTGAAGAGAGCAGTTCACCTGAGACCGGACTCTTACGAAGCGCAGTCGCTGCTTGGAATGGCGCTGATCCAGCAGGGCAAAGACGAGGAAGCCATTCGGCCCTTGCGAAACGCTGTGGCTGTTAAGCCTGACAACCCACGCCTGTGGGCACTACTGGGACTGAAGTATACAGAGGGCCGGTATTACAAGGAAGCCATCACCGCGCTGCGAAAGGCTGTGGAGCTACAACCATCGAATTCCGAATGGCGATTTCTGTTGATCCAAGCGCATTACCTGAACCAGGACTTCGAGCCGGCCTTGGCTGAGGCCCGCAAGACGGTCGAGGCTTTTCCAACCTGGCACGCAGTCATTTTGAGCTGGCACAGCAACTGAGCAACATGGGAGAGTCTCAGCAAGCCCGACTTTCTCTGGAGAGAGCTTTGAGCTTGGATCCGGACTTCGCAGAAGCTCGGGTCGCGCTGGGCGACGTCCTGCTGAAGCAAGGCCAGATCGAAGAGGCTTTGCAGGCTTTTCGTGCGGCACTGAAACAGCGGCATGGCTTGATCGAGGCCCATCTCGGTGCCGGCAAGGCTCTCCTCCAACTGAAGCGCTACGACGCAGCCGCGGCCAAGATGGAGCAGGCCATCCGCTTCGCGCCGGATCAACCACAGCCGCACTTCCACCTGTCTCAAGCCTATCGCGCGCTGGGACGTCATGAAGACGCCGCCCGCGAATCGCAAGTGTTCGCCCGCTTAAATCGTGAACGCATGCAGCGGCGCGACCGCGAAACCGAGCGAACTTTCATTCCGTGAGCGACTGCAAGCGACGGCTTATCCAGAAGGCTGTGGAACGCGAGCCGCATTTGCTTGGGCCTACCACCAATACGGGCTTGCTTGCACACGTAATGGCAAGACTCAGAAGGGCCAGGAACTCATGACCGCCTTTCAGCGCAAGAAAGCCTTGCGTGAGAGTGCGTCTCCGTCTCAAACTCAAGCGGAGAGAGAACTTGCAACGCCAGAAGTTCGCGAGGCGTGCGAGCGTCAGCATTCTCGGGCCTGTTCAATCGAGTGCCTCTTGTTGGCGTTACATTGGATTCTCTATCCCCCATGTATCTATTTTCACTCCGGCCTTTTAGAAGTCTGCTGCTCCTCCCGTTCCTCTCGTACGGCGTGAGCGCCTTACTGTGGTCATCCCGGCCCGTCGCTTCTTTGGACAAGCGACCCAACCCTGTGTTGTGGATGTGACACAGGAATCGGGGTTAGGGAACTTCAGGAATATTCAAGGGAGCCGGGCAAAGGAACACATCATCGAGACGATGGGAGGAGGTGCAGGCTTTTTCGACTACAACCGCGACGGCAACTTGGACGTTCTGCTGGTGCGAGGCTCTACCGTCGAAGAGTTTCAGAAGGGTGGAAGCCCCGTTTGCGCGCTGTTCCGTGGAGACGGTCGCGGACACTTTCAGGATGTGACCGCAGCGGCGGCCATTCAAGCGCGCGGCTGGGGAATGGGTGTTGTGATCGGGGATGTCGACAACGATGGCTGGGAGGATATCTTCATTGCTGGCTATGGCTCGAACGCGCTGCTGCGCAACCTGGGAGACGGAACTTTTCGTGACGTCACGCGGGAATCCGGTTTGGCCAGTTCGCGCTGGAGTGTCTCTGCCTCCTTCGCCGATCTCGACCGCGACGGCGATTTGGATCTCTACGTGGCCAACTATCTTGACTATGACCTAGCGGCTGCCCAAACGTGGAGCGGGCTGCACGTACCGTGGGTTCGACGTTTTTTGCGGGCCGCGCGGCCTGCCCGGTTCGCCAGATTCGCTCTACTTCAACGACGGCAAGGGAAAGTTCCAGGACGTTTCCAATCGAAAGCAATCGATTCTGAAAGCCTCTACGGTATGGGAGTGGTCACGGCAGATTACGACAACGACGGCTGGCCAGACATCTTCGTGGCCAATGATCTCACCCCCAACCTGCTCGACCATAACCTCGGGAAAGGTGAGTTTGAAGAGGTCGCGGTGCTGGCAAGTGTTGCCTTCGACGAGAACGGCGTGGAAGAAGGTTCCATGGGGGCCGACTTTGGGGATTTCAAGAACGATGGTTGGCCGGATCTCGACTACACGAACTCTTCGTATCAAACCAATCAGCTGGCCATGAATCTGCGGAAGGGCAACTTCAGCCTGAAGAGCTATGCTCTTGGCCACGGAGAAACAACCTGGCTTTATGTCGGATGGGGTACTTTCTTTGCTGACCTCGACAACGATGGTTGGGAGGAAATTTTCGTGGTCAACGGCCATCTCTATTCTCAGGCCGATCACTTTGACATGGGACTGAAAGACAAGCAGCGCAAGCTCCTGTTCCAGAACGAGCCGGGCAAAAAGTTTGTCGAGGCCAACGGAAGCTGGGGACCCGCTCTGGATCGTCCGGAATTGAGTCGGGGAGCTGCTTACGGCGACTACGACAACGATGGCGATCTGGACGTGGTGATCAACAATCTGGACGGCCCGCCCACGCTGCTTCGCAACGACGGCGGGAATCGGAATTCGTGGCTCCTGGTGCAGTGCGAAGGCGTCCGCACGAATCGTTCTGCTGTGGGAACACGCCTGATCCTTCGCGACGGAACGCTCCAACAGATTCGCGAAGTGAAAGCGGGATCGAGTTACGCCTCACATTGCGACAGTCGAGTTCACTTCGGTTTGGGATCTCGGTCCGAGGCCCAAGAATTGGAAGTTCGCTGGCCTTCCGGCACGGTTCAGAAACTCTCACAGGTCAAAGCCAATCAGCTGCTGCGATTGAAGGAACCCGCCCAATGAGATCAGTCACAGGTCACTAACCCAAGGTTCAACACCTATTTCTCCTCTTGTACCTGCTGTACGTGTGCCACGGAGCACCCGGCTGCAAACAACGCCTGCATCAATGGCCACCATGTGTTGCGCCCGCCAGGGTGACGGCTAGAGGAGGAGAACGTGTCGAACTCCCAGGACCTTTCGGCGATGAGAGCGTGAAACATGATTCGAAGCAGCACCATGCGAACTGGGTGGTCGAGCATTCCGCATCACTTCGGATACCATGAAATCCTGGCAAACTTCCCACAAAGCGGTTGACACGCAAACAAGATTGGCCGTGGTGGTCTTTTTTGCTGTTGCCTTGTTCTTGGCGCTTGCGCTGGCACTTCTGATGTCTGGCGCGGGTTCAAGCGTTCACAAGGGTGAAGGACTTGTTTGGGTTGCGCTGATGATGTGGACGCCGTTTGTCGGACGGATCGTGGCCTCAAAGACAGTCGATCTCAACTGGAGGGTGCCGTTTCCACTCACCCAATGGGGACGACCCCGATTTCAAGTGATCATTCTGCCTCTGGTCTTGGTGCTCGTGATTTACGGGGCGGCGTATTTCATTGGGCTGATGGTTGGAATAGCAGAATGGAAACCGGGTGGGGGCAAATGGGATTCCGTTGGTCGCATCTTCCTGAATCTGGGCCTCAATATCCCCATTCTTCTGCCGGTGTTCACGCTCGGCGCATTGGGAGAAGAACTCGGCTGGCGGGGTTATCTCCAGCCACGATTGGACGCGGCCAGAGTCAGGCATTCGCTAGCGATCGTGATTGCACTGGAGGTTGTTTGGCATGTGCCGGTGATGATGCTGGGAGGTTACCTGCTGAAGGACTCGCTTCTGGTTACACTAGCGCTATTCACTGCCCTGAAGAGTTGCGCTTCGCCTATGTGGGCATGGGTCGTCTACCGGATGGGAAGTGTTTGGCCGGCGGTATTCTTTCATGCCTTGCATAACCTAGCTTCCCAGTGGCTCTATCCGAGACTCTTCGTCAGCGACGAAGGCGGAATCATGCTAGGCGAGTTCGGCGTCCTGCCAATCGTATGTTACGGCACCGCGGCTGCCATTGGGGTGGTGAAAATGCGCCGTCAAAGGTTGTCCTGGCTCCAACTGGCTGATCGTTCACTTGGCACAGCTCCACGATGAGCAGAATATCGCGCTGACCTTTCAAGCCCGCGGCTTGCGTTCCGTGCCAATCCATATCGAATGCCGCAGACCCAGAAAGCAGGTTCTGCGCTACCAACCTAACTAACGGCTGACCGCTGACAGCTCTTCCACTCACATCACATAGTGCGAAACTGATTGGCATTCAGTAACGCCCGGCAAGGACTTTCAGGCTCTGGCGGCCAACACACTCGACTGCCGCGCAAACGTCGACACTCTTTGGGAGGGAGAGATAGGCCCTTTCACGTTTGTAAGAACAACGGGGTTGTTTCGTCCGTAACATCCGTGGTACTGTCTGGATCTCGCATCAAGCTCTTGGTTCCTATGTCGGCTCTGAGAGCCACTAGTCGGTTGACACCCAATCAGGACTCTGAAACTGCCCGCAAAGTTTGGAAGGTGAGTGCAACTAATGCCAACGAAGCGAGCACAGAGGGCAGTGGTAAGAGTGCAACACTGAACAGATTCGACCGGTGAGAATCTTCAGCTCGGTCTCGGTCACTCGTTCTAAGACTCGCTCAGTCCACCGAAAGGAACCTCGATGCACATCCTCTTCTATGTGCCTGATAACCAGGTCACCAACAATTTTGTTCCTCAGCTTTGGCCGTTCGTACTGCAGAGACTGACGCCTAAGGAGCATCGGGTCAGCATTATCGACGGCAACGCCATCCATTATAGTCCTCAGGAGTTAGTGGATTTCATTCTCCAGAACCAGGTGGATCTTGTCGGCATGGGCTTCATGACCCGTATGGCCCAAACGGCCTATCGAATGGCTGCAGCTATTCGCAAGACCACACAAGTGCCCATCGTCATGGGGGGGCCTCACGTAACGGAGGTGCCTGATGAACCTTTGGGTCTGACGGGCCATCCTCGGTACGCTGATGCTGTAGTTCTCGGAGAAGCCGATGATACTTGGCCTCTAGTCGTGCGTGACGCGGCCCGCGGCCAGTTACAGCCGGTCTACCAGCCTGTCCAAATCGACGGGAAAGATGCCAAACCAGATCTCAAGGACTATCCGGTAGTGGCGTGGGATGAGATAGACCTCTCGCTTTTCAACTTGATGAGATTCGTGCCGATCACAGCCAAGAGATTGCTGAAACGTCTGGGCCTTGACTATGACGGAGTCTACGTTGTTCCCGTGGAATCCGGCCGAGGCTGCCCTTATGGATGTGACTTTTGCACCGTGACGGGTTTTTTCGGGGATCAGATCCGATTCCGTGAAAACGAGAATGTCATCGAAGAATTGCTGAAGTTGAAATCCCTGGCCAAACGCAAGAATGCCGTGGTCAGCGTCTTCTTCATTGACGATAACTTTGCCATTAATCGCAAACGCACGAAGTCCCTGCTACGGGATATGATCGCGCGGGATGCTTGCCTTCCCTGGATCGCCCAGATCAGTATGAATCTTTTGCGAGACGAAGAACTGGTGCAACTCATTGCCGCCAGCGGGGGCCGCTGGATCTTTATGGGCTTGGAGTCTATTGATTCTAGCAGCCTCAAAGCAGCCCACAAGGAATTCAACAGGCCGGATGAGTACCCGGCAATCCTGAACTTGCTGGCCAAGCATGGTCTCTATGCCATCACTTCTTTTATTTTTGGCATGGAGGCAGACCGGCTGGGCGTGTCGGAAAAGACTTATCAGCACATCGATACCTGGCCTCCAGGCCTGCCAGTCTTTGGAATCCTTACCCCCTATCCGGCGACACCTCTCTACGATCGCCTGCAACGCGAAGGGCGTCTCACCCGGCCGGAACACTGGCTCGATTTCAAAGCCTTCAAGGCGGCCTATGTCCCTAAGGGTCTTTCAGCGGATGAGGTAGAAGATGAAGTTCGTCGGGCCTGGAGCCACTGCTATGACCCCGCCGCCTTTCGAAGAGCACAGCGCTGGCTGCGCGAAAATCAGAAGACCTACGGACACCAGGTCACGCACTTCGTAGCGCGCCTGCTCTTCCGAGGAATCTATGTCCCCCAGATGACTCGCTGGGCGTGGATCAAATTGCTGATGCAAAATTTCCGTGTTATTGGAAGTCTGGTGTATCAGGGTTTTCGAGCCCAGGGGAGAGACCGGCGGAAGAAGCTTCCTCAGCCCGCAGGCACCGAGAACTCTAGCGTGTTGTCGTTGGAAGTGGCAAAGAAAGGTTCGCAGGTGGAAGTTCAAATCGAATAAAGTAGCAACTATTTTCATTGCAATTCGGCCTTCTGTCCCTTATATTGGGGCAGTCTTAATCAGTTTTTGTGTTGTCCAGAGAACCAAAGGCCACAAAAGTCATGATTTTGTGGCCTTTTTCTTTTGCTGCGGAAGACAAGGACGTGCACGGCGAGATGGGGGCTCGAGCAAAGCTCCCAGGATTGACTAAGACAAATCGTCAAGAGATTTCAGTCAATGAAGGGAGGATCACATGGAGAAGGAACAAGGTACCGTGAAGTGGTTTAACAATCAAAAGGGATACGGCTTCATTCAGCGCGCGTCTGGAGAAGACGTCTTCGTCCACCATAACGCCATTCAGGAGTCGGGGTTCAAATCGCTGAATGAGGGTCAAGCGGTTGAGTTTATAGTTAAGAAAGGGCCCAAAGGACTGCAAGCAGAAAACGTAGTGAAGATCTGACAAGTCAGTGCCCAAACGACTCCGGCCATCGGCCAGACTGCCAGAGACCATTTCCAATGAATATTCAATACATGGGTTTTGAGCAAGACCTAAAATGCCGTACCTATTCGTTCCGGGTTATTGAGACGCTGAAGCAGAAGCGTGAGTTTCACTTGAGCGTAGACAACCAGGCTCTGTCGGCCAGCAGGTTCAAGTTCCAGGATATTCCTGACCTTTGCTTTTCAAAGCTCAAGCGGGATCTGGAGATTGAGACCCAGGAACAGATTGTCCCTTTGCGAATCCGCGTTTCAGAGCAAGAGTTGAAGCAATACATCGCAGACCACTATCCCTCAAAGCAGAAACGCGGCTAAGCTTTTTCAGGTTTGAACTTCCTCCATGAAGGGCGCATTCGCTTGAGAGAGGTAGTCAGATCCCTGGTGACCTCAATATCTCTTGCGGCCGCCACCACGTCCACCTTTTCCACGTCCATACCCGCCTCCTCCTCGGCCTCCACCAAAGCCACCACCCCCGCCTTGATGCTGGCCGCTTCCAAAACCTCTGCCGCCTCCACCGGGCCGAGGAGCCTGTGGCCGGGCTTCGTTGATGACCAACTGTCTTCCTTCCATCGCATGTCCATTCAGCTCTTGAATGGCCTTCTGCAGATCCATGCCAGCCGCTAGTTCCACAAACGCAAAACCGCGCGGCAGCCCGCTGTCCATGTCTCGCACCAACTTGATGTTTTGCACTTGATACTGGGCGGATGTGAAGAGTTCCTCCAACGCGCTTTCGGTGATACTCCTGGGCAAGTTGCCAACGTAGAGTTTTGACATAAGCTCCTATTTCGCTCTCCACCCATGAACCCCCGAATTATCCGTCCGAGCCTGGGGTGCCACGAGTGAAGAAATGGGCTTCCGAATGCAGCTTCAGAAGCCAGCTGGGTTAGATTTTGCGACATCCCGGGCTTGCCCATTGTTTGGGCCTGTAGAGGATGAACCCCACCTGCCTGGCTGTCGCTTAGAGATTTGAAACAAGAGGGCGGATAGACGAATGGTGCGCGAAGACATACGGACGGATTGAGGTTTACACCCGAAGCCTTTGGCGTCGTCGAACCATTTAACGATTTCCCCGCTCCTTCCCACTAGGCGGTCTCCCCCTGGCCAACAAATCCTGACGGGATCGGTCGGGAGACTAGAACCCAAGACTCCGGATGAGCCAGCAGCAACGGTAAGTATAGCGGAATTCCAGAGCGGCTGGGGGTAATTCTTCAAGGTGCCAGCTACAAGTGGCATGGGACGATGCCAAGAACACGTCAGCGCGGAGCTTGACGCATCGAAAGAATCAAACCTCTGATGGGCGCGGTTGAACTCTCGTTGCGTTCACTGATGGCCGCCTTGAGCCGCTTTTTTGCAGGCCTGAATGAAGTCAGCCGGGGACCCGGATGTCGAAATTTCGCGCGCTGAGCGGTCCTTCGTCAATATCAGAAACGTTGGGAATCCTCTCCCGTGGAAACTTTCAAAAAGAGCCTCTTCGGCCTTTCCATGATCCGGGTTGATGCTAACGTAAAGAATACTCTCCAGGTATCGTTTCACTTCCTGGTTGCTTAAGATACCTTGCTCCAACCGGGCGCAATAGCCGCACCAATCGACATAGAAATAGAGAGCGATCGGTTTGCCACTGGACGGCTGCAGCCGCAACGCTTCTTCATAACCGGCGGCATCCTTGAAGCGCGAAGATCTGGCTTTCTCTCGGACATTTGTGTCTTCTCGAGCGGAGGTCGTGGTTGCCGCGCTGGAAGCGACAATAGGAGAAGTGGTTCCTCGAATCGCGGCGCTGAGCGGCCCGTCGTGCGAGGAACCAGCAGCCATCACATTTTGACTTTGGAGGTGTCTCACACCTGCGCCTTGAGTTGTCTGAATCGCTGGAGTGAACGGATGCCTCGCCTCATCCCCAGCTTCCGCCGCTTTCTCCGGCACGACAATTCCGCTTTTCAGATAGGTGACTTCACCACCGAATGACAAACGAGTCCAAAGCAAAAGGGCCAGGGCTAGTCCCACATCTCTTCTCATCAGTTCACCTCGGAAAGTTTTTGCATAGATATAGCCGAGAGACACCGGCAGTTCGTTTACGCCCACAAATAACCAAGAAGGATGAACCGATAGTCAGTGAAGTCTCATCCCTTGATGCGTTTCTTATCGGTCGTCGATGTTTCTTATCGCCTGTTGCCAAACGTACCGTTAGCTTAGCGAGAGCAACTAGCCCCCAGGCGTGACACCGATGCTTCTCAATCCTTCTTCCCGATTCCCCAGAGGACTCTCCCAGATCGGGCGCCGGCTTCTTCAGATTCTCTTCCGACATCGCCTTTTCTTCAAGCCTTCCTTCACCTTTTAGGGCTGCTAACAGATGAACCCGTTCGAGTCGGGCTTTTTAGAGGTCGCGTCGGCGAGGTAATCGCTAGCCAGGGGAATCGTCAGATCTCTTCCAGTGGGTTGTCGTCGTCGATGAACTGTGAGATGGGAAGGCTCGCCAGCGCGGGCATGAATGGGGCCGGGGAGTTCTCGTTAGGGGTCAACAACTCAACTGATTTTGACTGTGCCGGCGGTTCTATAGCATCTTCTGCAAGAACCTCGCTCTCGCCCTGCTCGCGGTTGGATTCGTCAAGCAGCCGCAGCCCTTCTAGCAGCAGGTTGGTGTTGCTGTTGTGAATCACGACGTCAAAGGGCACTGCGGAAGGCTGGTAGTCAAATGTTCCCCCTTTGACAGCCACCAGAGCATAAACGGCCTGCTCACCGCATTTGTCCTGGTAGGCTGCGTTGACGATACGACCGCCGTTGAAAAAGATCGTCCCTGCCTGCTTCTCGGAAGCGATGAGGAGTTTGCCGTTCTTTTGACAGTTTTCCAGCACCTGGATGACATCCAGCAGGCCAATCTCCGAGAGGTCTCCGCGAAGGGCGACATAGTTGCCACTTGCCTCAGAGGTCGACTGCCGCGCCGGTTGAGCCTCTGCCGTTGGCGCGTCTGGTTTGGCGCTGGACAGCACGGGGTTTAACCTTTGAGCCTCGCGCAGATATTTGTTGGCTTCTTCCTTCTGATCCTGATGCTGGAGGATTTTCGCGATCTCCAGGCATTCCTGAGCGGCTCTCTTCGGCATCTTGCGGTCGAAGTAGAGCGCCTTAAGCTTCTCCCGAAGCTTGATCTCTTGCGGATATCGCTTTAGAACATATTCCAACCTCCCAATGGCGCTGGCGTGCTGGCCAAACTTTTCCAGCAGCTCGATGTCAACGATGAAGTTTTCCACGTCTTCATCAGTCACAATCGAGACACTGCCGTCGAAGTTTGCATCCACCTTGGCCGGGACGTAGTCAGACTCCTCGTCTTCTTCCTCAGGACCTGCCTGAGCGGGTTTAGTCACTGGGACGCGGTGCTGCCGCCTGACTGCAGCTTTTCAATCTGCTGGTATCTCTTGCGATATTCTTCATTGTAGGGCTCCAGGTCAACGAGCTGGCGGGCCACATCGAGGGCTTTACTATGCTCGCACTTGGCCACGTAGGCGTCTGCGTGCGATTGAAGCGTGATTGCGAGCTGATCGTATCGAAAGGTAGAGCCGTAAAAAGCTTCAAGAAGCCGGTAAGCCTCCAGTTTTTGCGGGTCGATCTTCAAGATTTCTTCGAGCAGTTCCACGCACCGTTGGCGCGTGGGACTATCCTGAATTTCCCTGTGAAGCCGGTCAATGTAAGTCAACGCGCGATCGACTCTCCGGTCGGCTAGCAGGACTTCGACAAAGGGAAGAATCTGGGCCAGGAAACTTTTGTTGATCTTGATGAGTTTTTCGTAGATCCGTTCCGCCTCATCCACCTTCCCAGCCTTAATGCAGAGCCGGGCCAGGTACGCCATGATAGGCGGTTGCGCAGGGTTTTCAGCCATCGAGGTCAGCAGCACCTCAATGGCTTTTTCAATCTTGCCTTGCTTTTCATAAATCTCGCAAATGCGAGTCGTAAGGGTTCTTTTCTTTCGGGTCAATCGCCCGGACTTTTTCCAGGACTGCCAGCGCATCTTCATAGCGCTCCTCGCGGATGTAGTCCTGTGCCAGTTGATAGAACACCTCAATGGATTTGTGCTTCAGCCCATGTTCGTTCAGGAAGAGAGCGAGCTTTGTCAAATGGCTTTTGTTC
Organism: uncultured Acidimicrobiia bacterium; assembly: GCA_963752385.1. GTDB lineage: Bacteria > Acidobacteriota > Terriglobia > Versatilivoradales > Versatilivoraceae > CAVVYL01. The sequence continues at coordinate 84,148 of CAVVYL010000049.1, forward strand.
CCTGTGTCAAGGACGATGAGCTTTTCGAGATATTCAATCGTCTTTTGAGCATTGCCTTCACTCTCCGCAATGGAGCAGAGCTCCGTCATGAGGTTGATGACATCGCCCCGCGAATTGCTCTTGGTGAAGATGTCAACTAGCTTTTCCCGCGCCAGGATGTTCTTGGGGAGAATCTTGACGATCTTACGATAAGCCGCCGCTGCATCAGCCAGATTGCCTTGGGACGCATAGTCTGAAGCCACCTTGAAAAGATGGCGACTCGCTCGTTGCATATCCCGCTTTTCGGCATACAAGTCGGCAACGAGGTTGTGGACTTCCAGGTTCTGGAAATCTTCAGTCAAGATTTCCTGGTACGTTTCTATGGCTTCGCTGATTTTCCCGTAGGAAATCAGTTTCTCGGCTTGTCTTAGCAGCTTTTGCAAGTTCATGACTCGATTGCAGCCGTCGTTCCGTCAGTCCACAAACGCTCGACAGAAAGCTCTCACGTCGTCATGCTTATCGTATCTCGACTGGAAAATCTTGACAGTTAAGTCACAGATTTCTAAAGAACTTTGGCACCAAGAGACCTGCGTGGGAACAAACAGGGCGGGGGAGACGAGGACTTCCAGGAAGGCAATGGCTACAGCAAAGCTGCTTTTTGACCGGCCGCCTCAACGACGACGGTTGGCGTCCGGTCGCTGCCGCAGGCGGCTTCCCTGCCAAACTTCATGAATGGGAGACTTTCTCACTTTTTTTCTCGCGCTGATCGCGCAGAACCGCTTTGCGGCTCAGCTTGATTTTCTGGCCATCAATGCCGATGACCTTGACCAGAAGTTGATCACCCTCTTTCAGCTCGTCTTTGATATCACGGATGCGATGTTCGGCTACTTCGCTGATGTGCAGCAATCCATCGGTTCCAGGGAAGATTTCAACAAAAGCCCCGAAGTCCGCCAGGCGAACCACTTTGCCGAGATAGATCTTGCCCATTTCGGCTTCGGCAGTGATCTCTTTGATCATCTGGATAGCCTTGTTGGCCGAAGCCTCATCGACTGAAGCGACGCTGACCTTGCCATCATCGGAAACATCGATCTTAACGCCCGTCTGCTCGATGATGGACCGGATCACCTTGCCGCCGGGTCCGATCACGTCGCGGATCTTCTCGGTGCTGATTTTCAGGGTATGAATTCTCGGCGCATACCTGGAGGTATTACCGCGGGCCGCGGCTAAAGTTTGCAGCATCTTGTCCAGAATGAAAAGACGTCCTCGCTGTGCCTGGGCCAGAGCTTCGCTCAGGATGGCGGTGGTAATGCCGCCGATCTTGATGTCCATCTGCAGGGCGGTGATGCCTTCGCGAGTTCCGGCCACCTTGAAGTCCATGTCGCCGTAATGGTCTTCCGCACCAGCTATGTCGGTCAAAATGGCGTACTTGTCGCCTTCCTTCACCAGTCCCATAGCGACTCCCGCTACAGGAGACTTGATGGGTACTCCGGCATCCATCAAGCAGAGTACCCCGCCGCACACCGTGGCCATAGACGAGGAGCCGTTCGATTCCAGGATGTCGGCCACGACGCGGATGGTGTAAGGAAACTTGTCTTCTGGAGGGACGATCGGCAGGATGGCGCGCTCGGCCAGGGCTCCGTGGCCCACCTCGCGACGACCAGGGCCACGCATGAACCCCACTTCGCCGACACTAAAGGGCGGGAAGTTGTAGTGCAGCAGAAAGCGCTTGGAGGATTCGCCTTCCATGATATCAACTCTCTGAACGTCATCGGCAGTGCCGAGTGTCGCCGTCACCAGCGCCTGAGTCTCTCCCCGTGTAAATAGAGCCGAGCCGTGCGCCCTCGGCAGCAACCCCACCTCACAAGTGATCGTCCGGATCTCCTCAAAGGCACGTCCGTCGGGCCGATGCCGTTTTTCCAGGATGTCTTCCCGAAAAATCTTCTCTTTCAGGGCATCGAAGATACTTTCCACCTCGGGCCGAAGCGTCTCAGGTTCTTCCGAATAGGAAGAGACCAGCTTCTCTTTGAGAGTATCAACCCTCTCGTAGCTTTCCAGCTTGTCATGCTTCTGGGTATCAAGAGCTTCTCTAAGATCGGCAGAAAGGGAGGCTGAGATCTCGTTGAAGAGCTTCTGATCCAAAGTCGGAGCCACGACTTCCCGTTTCTTGATGTTGAGCTGCCGCGCTAGTTCCCTCTGCAGTGCGACGAGCTTCCTGATCTCGGCATGGCCAAACGCGAGAGCCTCAACCAAGGTTTTCTCTGAGACTTCCTGAGCGCCAGCTTCGACCATGACGATGGCGTCTTCGCTTCCGGCAACGATCAGATTCAAGCGGCTCTTTTTCAAGTCAGCGCTGGAAGGGTTGACGACGAGCTGATCGTTAAGATAACCCACCCGAACACCAGCGATGGGGGTGTGGAACGGAATGTCGGAGAGGATTAGAGCGGCCGAGGCGCCCGTAATGCTCATGGTATCGGGATCGTTTTCGCCGTCGGCTGAAAGAACCAGGGCAATCACCTGGGTCTCACAAAAGAAACCCGCCGGAAAAAGCGGGCGGATCGGACGATCGATCAACCGGCTCGTTAACACTTCCTTTTCGCTAGGCTTGCCTTCCCGTTTGAAGAAGCCCCCGGGAATCCTTCCGGCCGCGTAGTAGTTCTCGCGGTAATCAACGGTCAACGGAAAGAAATCAACGTTTTCGCGGGGCTTCTTGTTGGCGCAAGCCGTGACCAAGATCACGCTGTCGCCGTAGCGAACTTGCGTCGAGCCGTCGGCTTGTTTGGCAAGCTTGCCGGTTTCGAGCGAGAACTCGCGGCCTCCGATGGTAGTAGTGGCCTTGTATATCATTTTCGAACCTTCCTCTGCGGAACGCAGTGCTGCAGACATCTGTCTGCCTGTGACTTTCGCATGGCAATAAAAATAGCGACCCTTTGGTTTCTCCAGAAACGTCCCAGGTCGCTTGGCTGGTAATTCAAGTGGAAACTAGGAAAAATGCGGGAACTACTTTCGTATCCCAAGTCGTTGAATCAGGCCCCGATAGCGTTCAACGTCCTTCGATTTGACGTAATCGAGAAGCCGCCGGCGATGACCCACCATTTTCAGTAAGCCTCGTCGTGACGCATGGTCCTTCTTGTGAACTTTGAAGTGCTCCGTCAGGTAGTTGATGCGCTCGCTCAACAACGCAATCTGAACCTCCGGCGACCCGGTGTCCTCGGGGTGAACACGATACTGGCTGATCAACTCAGTCTTGAACTCACTGGTAAACACCATGAACAGGAACCCTCTCAGTCAAGTCTTCCAAAAAACGCCAAGGAATTTAACACAGCCTGAAGGGGTTGTAAAGCTATTTCACGGCAGTTCAGCGCTGTAGAAGGGGCGTACCGAAATTCTTTTGATTCTGATAGATAGGCTCCCGCGCTTGGCCGGGCGCAAGATTCCTGCCGGTCCTCGGACTCTGGTCGTTTCGCCGCAGGTTGAAAGCATTGGAAGCGGCTAGCGGAGTCCGGCCTGCTGGTGTAGACATCGTCACCCATTCTTGCTGCGCTTGGTTGACCGCGAGGTAGAGTGCTTGCTAAAGCGCACCAGCAAACGTTACTTTACACTGTACCAATGTTGGTGAGTCGCCGGCCGATTTACGCTAGAATAGTTCTTCAGACCATCACAATAATCGTCCCCAGTTCCGGCTAGCGGATAGAAATTGCCAACCCGTGTTGCTCCTCCCGCAGGAGGTGGAAGTGGAACGATGGGGAACGTAGATGGACTGAGAGGCCTTCCAGTGTCTTCCGAGGTCGCCACCGTCAGGTCGCTTGCATGGGTGCACCGACTTGGGCCCTGCCCGGGCAGGTCCGGCATTGCGTCATACCTGCGCGCCAGGGCTGCAGTGAAGATGGTCTTGACCGTATGTTTACTGCTGGCTCCCGAGGCAGTCCAGGCCCAGGTCGTTGTCAACGGAACCGTCACCGATCAATTCAAGCGCCCCGTGGCTTCGGCACAGATTGCCATCGAAGCGGAAAACGCCGGCTCAATCTTCGAAGGGCACGCGAGACGAGTCCGGTGCGTTTAGTTTCAATCTGGACCGAAGCGGCCTTTATTTTCTAACCGTATCCCTGCCCGGGTTCTTTGAAGTGAAACGCAAGCCGGTCGATCTAATCGTCGGTCTCAATGTTTTGAACATCGAACTGGCTGCTGCGGAGGCGCCAGGCATCAGTATGGACGTCTATCCTGAAGGTGAGGTTGCGGTGGAACGAATCGCTTTCTCGCAAACGCTCACCGACAAACAGATCGACAGCATTCCTGCCAGCCGCTCCTATCAGCTTTCCAATATGCTGGCTCTGTTCCCCGGTGCTGTGAAGGACTCCAAGGGCCGTCTGCATTTCCACGGGAGCGCCTCCGAGGAAGTCAACTGGGTGTTGGATGGGTTCACTGTATCGGATCCTTCTTCGGCCCAATTCGAACTCGGTCTCGGCGTGGAAGCGGTCAAGTCCATGGACCTGTTCAGTGGCCGCTACTCGGCGGAGTTTGGGAAAGGCACCGGCGGTACCTTACTCATCAACACAGGCATGGGCACCAACGGTTTCAAGCAGCAGGTCACGAACTTCCTTCCTGCCTTCGAACTGAGCAAGGGCCTACGGCTGGACAGTTGGCGACCGCGCTACACCGTCTCAGGGCCGATCATGAGAGACAAGCTCTGGTTCTTTTCCAGTCTGGATTTCAATTTTCGCGAGAATGTGATCGTTGAGCTGCCTAAGGGACAAGACCGTACCGTTTCCTGGGCGGCGCAGAACCTGTTTCGCGTGGAGGCGCACCTGGCTCGCAATCACTCCCTGAGTTCAGGTTTCGTGGTCAACTATTTCAACGCTCCCAGAACTGGGCTTTCGCCACTGGACCCTGTGGAGACGACGCTAGACCGGCGCGCCCGCCGCTATTTTTTCAACATCAAAGACCAGGTAACGCTCAGCTCACAGAGCCTGGTGGAATTCGGCTATGCTGCTTACCGTTCCATCAATCGCGAGCTTCCGCAAGGCGAAGGGTTTTACCTCATCACGCCCTTCGGCCGTCGTGGCAACTTCGCTGTTAACAGCCTGCGTCAGGGAAGCCGCGATCAGGCGCTGGTGAATGCCTTCCTGGCGCCGATCGACCTTGCGGGAAATCATCAGTTCAAGATGGGGTTAGTCGTCAATCATTCTCGCTACTCTCAGGATGTCCAGAGGAGTGGTTACGAATACTATCGCCTGAAGGGAACTCGGCTGAGTCGGGTGACGTTTGCGGGCACTGGCCGCTTTCGCCGGTCGAATTTGGAAGCTGGTGCCTATTGGCAGGATCGCTGGGCGATTAAGCCTTGGCTCGTCACTGAGGCCGGTGTGCGCTGGGATTGGGATGCCATCCTCTCTCGAAGTGTGATAACTCCGCGCATCGGGTTGGCGATGATGCCGCCCGGGCTGAAGAGCACGAAGGTGTCTGCGGGATTCGGTATCATTCCCGCCGCTACCTATTTGCGCCTCTTTAGCCGTAACCTGGATCAACAGCCTATCGCGACCCGCTACGCCACCGACGGCGAAACCATTATCGGCGGCAGGTGGGCGAGGATCTTCACGGTCGACCCAACGACCCTGACGATTCCCACCACTCGCAGCCTGAGCGCTGGACTGGAACAGGCGCTGCCAGGGAAAGTTCAGTTTGCAGTCAACTACCTCCGCAAAAGAGGCCACAGCGGCTACACATTCCTCCCTACGCCGAGTCCGGTCGCAGGCTCGCAACTTAATCAGCTTCCAACCGACCAGACCGAACACTGGCAGTTGAGCAACTCTCGATTGGAGATCTACGACTCGCTCGAAGTCGCTTTGAGCAAACGCTGGCTTGGGGTACACGACTGGGTTTTGAGCTATACGCGATCGCGTGCCTACTCCAATTCGGCTCTGGACATCAGCGCTGATGATCCCATTGTTTTCTCCAACACGGCTGGACGCCTGCCCTGGGACGTTCCAAACCGGCTGGTATCCTGGGGCTCCCTTCCGGTATCCAGGCGTCTCACGTTCTTCTATCTCGTTGAGTGGCGTGACGGACTCCCCTTTTCCGTGCACGATGACGAAGGGCGACAGGTTGGAAGCTTCAACAATTGGAGGGCGCCACGCTTCTTCAGCCTCAATACTCACGTGGAAGCCAGCGTATCGCTGTTCGGCCACCGCTGGGCTCTACGTCCGGGAGTGGATAACGTCACCAATCACCCCAACTATATTCTGGTAAACGAAAACACCGCTTCGCCGGATTTCCTGCACTTCTACGGTCGCCAGCCTCGCAAGTTTGTAGTGCGCGTGCGCTGGCTGGGCAAAGCGCCCAGGTAGAGCCGAGCTCTGGTAGGCTGTCAAAACGCCGCCGGGCTGAGCGTGAAGCCATTAGGAGAAGTAGGAGTCATGGGCGTCTATCGGAAGTTTATTCTTCCCCGGCTCATTGACGCGGCGATGCGCGACAAGGCTGTCGCGGCTCGGCGGGCCGAACTCATACCTAAGGCGGCCGGCGCGGTACTCGAGATCGGAATAGGCTCGGGACTCAATCTTCCTCTCTATCCCAGCGCCATCACTCACCTGACCGGTGTCGATCCCTCAGCCGAACTGCTCAGCATGGCCCGCCGCAAGCTTACAGTCTTGCCCTTCCCAGTCGACTTGTTCTGTCAATCTGCGGAAGAACTCCCATTTGACGATCGGAGCTTCGACACCGCCGTGGTAGCCTGGACACTCTGCAGCATCCCCAATCCCATGCTGGCGCTGGCCGAGGTCAGGCGAGTCCTGAGGTCCGATGGGCGCCTCTTGTTCGTTGAGCACGGACTATCCTCCGACCCCAAAGTCCAGGCGTGGCAACATCGGCTCACGCCGATCTGGAAACGTATCGGCGGAGGATGCCACCTCAACCGAAAGATCGACGATTTGATTTCAAGTGCGGGTTTTCGAGTAGCTGAACTCAACACTGACTACTTGCCCGGTCCGCGTCCGATGGCCTACACCTACCATGGAATTGCGGAGCTTTCCGGCACGCAGAAAGACTGACCAAGCAGGAACTGAGTGGCGCCTGGTTGGGATCGTCCGGGAGAGTCCGGCCCGGTTGGCAGTTGCCAGCCGAAATCCCGCTACTTACGCCTGTCACGTGGCAGCAACGAGTTCGAACACGATGCCATGAAATCGAAGATCATCGGCTTTTGCCAGGTCATTCTGACTAGGAATTGCCTGCCGCGACTGTTCACCGCTATGGTGCTAGACGCGAAGAGTGCCGACCGCTAGAATATGGGAATGATTCGTTTCCTCACGCTTGGTGCGTTAATGCTGTGGCTGGCCAAACCCAGCTGCGCGATCTGTTGCGTGGAAAGTCTTGCTGCTACGGAACAGCGGGAGACTGCCGCGGTAAGGCAGCTGCCGATCGCAGACGATTGCTGTCCAAGCTCTGAAGCAGAGCGCGGCATACCTTCTGCAAGAACCTGTTGTCTGCTCGATGAGCATTCAAACGATTTCACCCCTCACTCGCCGGACCGGTATGAGCCAGGCATCGAAGGTGTTTTTCAAGGACTGCTGCTGCCTGTCGGTCCACGTCGTCGCGTGGTGCAGGCCCCTCAGCCTTCCCCTGACCTGAGTACCACCTACCTGACGTGTAGTGTTCTCCTGATTTAGAGGTACGTCTGCCGCTGGCCGTACCTTATTTTTTAATCAGGAGGATACGACGATGCTTTATCTACTAGCGCTGCTAGCGCTCTTGGCTGCCCCGCTGGGCGTTCTGGCTCAAGAGGGACAGCAAGCTTCCTCACCCAATCCTTCTTCGACACTTTCCTTAAGAGATCTACAGGGGCAAGAGCACAGTCTAAGTTCACTCCGCGGCAAGCTTGTGGTGCTTAATTTCTGGGCGACCTGGTGTGCTCCCTGTCGGGAGGAAATGCCCTTGCTGGTATCACTGCAAAAGCGCTACGGGACACGTGGGATTCAAGTGATTGGCGCCTCGGTCGATGATGAGAGTACCGCAGCGCAGATTGCTCCGTTTGTTGAAAGATTGAAGATTAACTTTCCCATTTGGATCGGTGCCACGATTGAACACATGCAAGGCCTGGGGCTTGGGAGTGCCTTGCCGGCAACGGCCTTTCTTGACCGCGACGGTCAGATTGTAAGCCGCATTATTGGTGTGGTTACTAAGGACGATTTGCAGCGGCGTATCGACTGGTTCTTGGGCGACCGGACGACGCCAGCACCGCCGGCCCTCCTCAACAAGATTGAACAACAGGCTCACGATCATCCCGATGAGCATGGGCATAAACACGAAGGCGAGGAGGAGCATGAGCACGCAAGCGTTACGATTGAGGGAGCCTCTTCTGTTCCCAGCTGACCGCTTTGACCAGGCGAAGGCCGCGCCGTGAGCGGGGCAGAACAAAAAATTAAATACCGCTGGACCGCCAGCGTTCGAGCCATTGCAAACCAGATCCCACGCGCCAGTATCCGGACGACGCTGACCTACAAATTTCTGCCCGGGCTATCAGGAGGAATTGAGTACAACCCGCGGGCCGACAAAGTGAGCCCACTCGCTAACTGGCTAGCGATTTCTGAAACCAAAAACCGGCCCGCACTGATCTTGGGCACCAGTTCGGACCGGATCGGTACACCCTCTGGGCAGTCGTTCTACGCCACTCTCAGCAAGAATCTTAAACGTGAGACGAAGCTGCCGATTGCACCCTACTTTGGTTTGGCCTATGGAACCTATGAGGATCGGCTGCGCCCTATCGGCGGGCTCAGCGTCGGCTTCACAGAACAGTGGGGTGCGCTCGCCTTATTTGACGGTGTTCACCTCCACCCTATGGTGAACTTCTCCCGCGGGAGGCATGTTGTTTCCTTCATCCTGGTGCGCGGGCGTGATCCAGGAGTCAGCTACAGCATTTCATTCTAGGAGAGGGAATGCATATTGAAAGGAGCGGTGCGCTCTGCTACACGCTGGAGTGCAAAACATTTAGGTTCGGTTGCCGTCAACCAACCGTCCAGCATAGGCATCACCATCCTGGCGCCGGTAGCTGATGAAGATTCCCGACATGATTCAGATGCCGCGTGAGCTAGTTACGAAGGCCTCATTCTCCGGAACGACGCACACACAAGGCCCGGTCGTCGATGCGGTGGGCAAGGCGTAGGCGGCCGCGCTCGCCGTCGCGGAAATCGAAGTACCAGGCGGAATCCGGCCCTTCTTTCGTGGAGCTCCACACCCACCAGTAAGGAGGTCTGAAGGGTTTTCGTATGTTCTCATCCTTTCGATTATAGAGCTTCTGCAACTCGTCAATCGTGGGCAGACGCCAGTCGGAATAGCCGCTGAGGCCCAGATTCTGGCAGTATTCGTTCGCTTCAGGCCATCTGAAACGAAGATTCTCGCTCTTGGTCCACAATAAACCTGTCCTGGAATCGAGATAAACCTTGCTCTGATCTTCTTGTTGGCCCTCCGGTGCCTGTTGGGTCCTTCCTTGTCTTCCTGACGGTCTTGGCGTTTCGGTAGGAGTGCGCCTTTCTGAAAGCGCTGGCTTGCTACCCTGACCTTCCGGGGTTTGAGTCTTAGGTAGAGCCGAGGTTACCTCTCTCTGTGTGGGAACCTTCGGCCACTTTATCCACGCATAGCGCGCGATTAGGAAAGCGGCTATTCCGAGGAGCACAAGAAGGGCGCCTTTGGGAAAGAGCGCAGTCTTTCTAACCTTTTCGCCGTCCTCTACGGTCGGGCTTTGCGTTCTCTCAGGATCAGGCTGAGCGTCTTCTGTGGCCCTCCCCATGGAGGTGGTTTGCGCAGTCCTTGCTGGTGATGCAATGTCATTCGGGGACGAGATCGAGATGCTTTCACCAGCCTTGGTTGAGCGATCTAGCAACTGGGTCACGGCGTTTTTCAGTTCTTCAAACTCAAGATGCCCCTCTTGTTCTCCCCGCCAGTCTGCCAGCCGCGAGGCGTGGAGCAAGCGGAAAGGAAGAGGAATCCTGACATCATCTTCGATGAGGGCAGGTATCAGAACGCCTCGGTCTTTCCCTACAGAAGCCTCCGTTCTGACCCATTCGGATGATACGGATTTCTTTGACCATAGGACGATCACACACTTGGCTGCCTCCAGTGCCCGATCGATCGTTTCGTCAAAAGTCTGACCAGGCGGGATCTTGGGGTCCCACCAGACCGACCACCCCTCTTGTTCCAGCGCTCTGGCCAGCACTTGTGCCTTCGCTCGGTCCGATTTGGAGTAGCTGATGAAGATATCGCTCACGGTGTTTGCAGTGTTGGATTTTGAGCTGAGCGGGATTCTACCTTATTCTGTCGTGACGACTCCAGCAATTCGAAGGGTACGGCAGATCAGAGAGAGCGCGCTGGAAGAGCCAGAGTGGTATAAGAGCCGCAGCCCATGCCACTCCTAACGGAGCGGGTAGTGAAAATTGCGGAACGAAATTCGATAAACATGTCGCTCCTAGCGGAGCATTGGGCTGGATCTGGAGTCCCGCTCGAGGAATGTCCAATCTCCTGATTTCGTATCCCGTAGGGACATCAACGCCGACGCCCTGGAGAAGCTACCTGTCCTACTGAAGAGCCGCGATTTCTTTTGTCTGCCCGCTTCCCTCAGGAGGAAGCGCTGTCGAGCCGAGGTCCGCCGTGAGTAACGTCAAGTCATCCTGGATGCGACGACCTCCCGTGAACTCCCGGACAGAGGTTAAGATTTGGTCTAGCAGGCAAACTCCACTCCCTCGATTTCTTGTGACCTCTTCAACGATCCGCCCCAGGCCGAAAACTCCTTGCTCCCCTCCTACGTCTTCGATGCCGTCCGTAAAGAGTAGAAGGCGGTCCTGATGTCGGAAGCGGAGTGTCTCTTGTTTCCAGGAAAAATCCAAAAACGCAGGTGAAATCAGCGGGCCAGTCGCTTCCATCAAGACCTCCCCGTGGTCTGGCCCCCACAGAATGCCTGGAGGGTGGCCAGCGTTGACATATTCGAGCAGTGACTTGATAGTGGAGACGCGGACGCAGATCAAGGTGATAAACCGCTCGTGGCCGAAGGCTCGTATCCCACTCGCGACCCTTGCCACGATGGACAGTGGCTCATAGCCTTCCGCGCTGGCGGAGTCGAAGGCCGACTTCACCACTCCCGTTAACATCGCGGCGCTCGCTCCATGCCCCGAAACGTCAGCCACCAGCAGCGTGACGCCATCCTGTCCGGTAGCGATGTAGTCGTAGAAGTCCCCGCCCAGTTCGGAGGAGGGCAGGTAGCGGGCGGCGACGGAAATACCCCCTACCCAGCCCTGCTCGGGAGGGAGCAGGCTCTGTTGGAAGGCGCGAGCTTCGGCCAGCTCCTGCTCCAGCCGGTTGAGATGGCGCTGGTTCTCTTTCTCTAGCCTCCTGAGATCGAGACACCTCTCGACCAGAGTCTGGAGCACCTCGCGGTCAAACGGTTTCTGCAGGAAGTAGAATGCCTTTTCTCGTAGCGCCCGGATCAATTGAGCGTCCAGCTCACGGACGCTGCCGGTCATTAGAATGATCTCGACGTCTGGCCAGGCAGCTTTTAGCCTGCCCATTAATTCAAACCCGTCCATGTCCGGCATGCGGAGGTCGAGTATCACCAGGTCTGGCCCAAACGTGCCTGCAAGCCCAACTGCCTCGCCAGGCAAACGGGTACAAGCGACCTGGTAGGGTGGGCTCAGCACACGCTCGACGGAGCGAAGTATGGCCGGCTCATCATCGACCACCAAAATACGCGGCGTCATCTCCCAACCCCTGCACTGGCCGGCTCGAGCAACGGCAACAGCACTCTGACTTCAGTCCCCACTCCCTCTTGGCTGCTGATCTTCAGGTCGCCCTGTATTTCCCAGAGGATGGACCGGCAGATGGACAGGCCCAGACCACTGCCGTTGTGTTTCGTTGTGAAGAAGGGTTCCTCGATTTGGGACAGGTGCTCCGGGGCGATACCAGAGCCAGTGTCCTGGATGACAACCTCCACCTTATCCCCAGAGCGCACTGCCTGAACCGAAAGCAGCCCGCCGGCCGGCATGGCGTCACGAGCGTTCGAAAGCAGGTTGAGGAAGAGCTGCTCCAAATCACCTTGCCCACCTCTGATCAGAGGCAGGCCCTTGGCGAAGTCGACGCTTAGACGAACTCCCTGTCGCTTCAGGTTGTCCTCCAGAATGGCCAGGGTGCATTCGATCGCCCGATGCACGTCTCCCTGGCCGACCTTGTGGGCCGCTCCCCGCGCCAAGGTCAGCATCCCGCCGAAGATCCGACGGCAGGTCTGCAGCGATTGCTCAATCTGCCGCAGGTCTTCGGCCAGCACATCAGGGTCGGCCCGTCCAGATCTGACATCGGCGCGCATCTGCTGCACCAGGGGCAAGACTGACCCCAGGGCGTTGTTGACGTCATGAGAGACGCCTCGCGCCACGTCAGCGATGGCATGCTTCCTTTCGGCCGCCAGCATTTTCGCCTCGAGCGTAACGGTCCTTTGAGAGTTTTGGATGGCCACTGCGGCCAGGGGCATAAACCGCTGCAGCAGTTCAGCCTCATATGTCCCGAAGGTGCCTGCGTAGCGAGCAGCCACCTTGAGGACCCCCAGGACTCCATCCCGTGTAGCCAGCGGCGCACACAACATTGCCGCCTCTCGCGGCACTGACCCAGACTGTTCCTGCGGGCGGTTGTAATCCAACAACTCAGCCAGCGGGATTGCTTTCTGCCCCGGCCAATCGAGCCAGCGGTCCCCTTTGCGGTCGAACCCAAACACGGTCCCGTCGCGCATCAGGTTCCACAGCTGTTCAGGAAGTGCCATCCTTCGGCCGATCTGCAGACTTTTCCCCTTCAGCCAGGCCACTTGCTCCGCTACGAGTTCGAGGGCACTCCCACCTTCTCCACAGATGAGCAGCGCCGAGGAATGGTCGTAACGGGTTAACGAGCGCAGCCCATGCAGGATTTGATAAAAGAGGTCCTTGGGGCGGAGTTCCTCCATAATCTTCCGGTCGATCCGAGATCGGACCTCTACGATGCGTTCCCAATCCAGTCGTTGCATTGCGTCTGAGACTGCGCGGGCAACGCGATACAAGGCATGGGAGGCATTTCGGCTGAATTCGCCCTGCTGGAGCCTTAGTCCCAGCACAGCCCACAAGCGGCCGGCACGGCTCAAGGGAGCCAACAGGGTATGCTTTGGGATCGGCGGTTTCTGCCTGCGTAGGAACGCAGTGAGCAGAGCCAGGTCCCACCTGCCTCCGCGGGGAATCGAAAACATTAGCTCGGCCAGGTCACTGCCGGCAGGAAGAACAGCCAGGCAGCCATCGGTAGCCCTGAAGAAATGATGAGTTGAGCGCAGTGAAAGCCACAAAGCCTTCTTTTCTTCCCGCACTTCTCTCAGGCGCATATTCAATTCGCCTAGAAACAGGGGCAAGTGACCTTCGATTTCCGGACTCATTTTCGATGACATGGTTGGCTGAAGCGTCAACGATAAAGGACAAAGTCGTGGCGGCGCTACTTCTGACTCCTCCTGGACTAAAAGGGTCTGGAGTAGCTTGCGCCCAGAAACTTCTGCCTCATCTCAGCTCTGGTCGACAGGAACGCGCTGTCTCCTCATTCGAAAGATGAAATGGCTGCCGACCCCAGGGATTCTGGGAAACTCGGCACCTCATCGAAGGCTGGGCTAGATCTCCGGTGCTGTCTGGGGATTGCTTCGTACGCTGTCACAGAACTCCGCCGTATCGGAAGGCTTCGACCTTGCAGTGGCTCTTAGACAAAGGAAACAGACTACGTAAGTCCCGGGATAAGCCTACTGTGCTCATTAAGGCAGATCAGGCCAGACGCTGAGGTATTCTACTGCACAACTCGGCCGCGTTGACACGACGATTTTGACCGGGCCATGCCGTCAGTTTGCGTTGAAGACTGACTTCTGGGGGCCACTTGATGGCGACTGAATTCACGAATTGGTCAAATTTTCGTTCTCGCTCGGCCTGTCTACGAGGAGAGGGAGTCAGAGGGTGAGGGGGCGCCGACAGGAACCAGGTTCGTCACTCGGCGATACGAGGTCGCCATCAATTTCTAGACGCGGCAATTCTTAAGCCATGCGCGAGGACCTGGCGACCAGTCGGTTCCGGAGGAGCTCTGTGTTTCTACATTTGTCCCCCTTTTTGCAAGGGGGACGCCGCGGTTTCTTGCGGCAGGGGGTCTTCACTAGACGGTTGGCATCCACAGAGGATGGTGCTCTTCCGAAGCGCAAACAGGCGACCATCATCGCCGTGCCGGCATTGCGCGCTTCCGTGTTGAGGCAGTGTTGCAGGACGAGAGTAGTCCTTAGACCGCTGTTTCTCTCAATTACGCCACACTGGGCGTCCTTGCCTTCCAGGTTCGTCAACTTGAAAACCCGACTGCTGTCATTGTCTACCAATCGTTCCCTCCGGTATAATTCCTTCGGTGATCCATAGCCAATAGAAGCTGTTGAAACTTGGACGACACCTGCGTTCTTACACCGCCCAAAACCCGCAAAACTTTGCGGCGATTATCCCGTCTACTTCATGTTATGCGGCACAAGAGACCCATCGGAGCACCAAGCGCGATGACCGCTTCCGACCCAGGCCGGTCGTTCGTGAGGTTGGCAATTTGAGTGGTAGTTTTCCCATTGAAAGGAGTTGCCCCGATGAGACCGATTCGTTTCGCAACACTAGCACTGAGCTCACTGTTTCTATCCGAGACGCTTGCGCAGCAGCACGACCCAGTCACTTCCAACCCGTTTGGCCTTGAGCCGGGTAACTATTCTGTCGGGTTCCAGCTGCTCGAAGGACAGGATCATTCGAGAGCTGTTACTGGCGGCATCGCCTCAGCGACGCACCCGCGGCCAATACGAACCTATCTCTGGTATCCCGCTGAGGCGACTGCGCAGCCGATGAGCTTTGGCCGATATGCTGCCCTCGCCGACGAAGATATCTGGCCAGCACAAGTCGCAGGAAGCCTACGCGACATACTCAAGTATTCGCGTCGGCCTCTCGCACGTTCATTAGGAGTAGCAGGCTTTGAAGCGCTGTTGCAGCGACCAGTCCTTGCGGCTGAGAACGCTAAGCCCCTCGATGGCCCCTTTCCGCTGATCCTCATCGGCCTGGGGCTCTATTACGAATCTCCGACCGCGTTCGCGGCATTGGGCGAATATCTCGCCGGACGTGGTTTCGCCGTCGCGACGGCCCCTTTCGTTGGGACAAACTCCCCCCTGGTCAGGGTCGATGCACAGGACCTCGAAACTCAGGTTCGCGATCTTGAATTCGTCACCGTGCAAGCTCGTCGGCTCCCTTTTGTCAGCACAGAGAGACTTGGAGTTTTCGGGTTTGATATGGGAGGCATGGCAGGTTTGATACTCGCGATGCGCAACCCGGATGTGGACGCTTTCGCGAGTATGGATTCAGGCATTCTCTATCCGCATCCATCCGGTCTTCCTCGATCCTCGCCACATTACGATCCGTTTGCGCTTCGGATCCCATGGTTGCATGGAATGGGGAACGTGGATCCCAATCAGCCCGCGGATTCCGAAGCCAAATCTCTTTTCGACCAGGCCGTTCACTCGAATCGTTATCGGCTGGTCGCCCAAGGGCTGGCCCACGGGGACTTCACGAGCTATGCGCTCATCGAAGGTCGGGGTGAGATGCCGGGCTACTGGGCAGCTGGAACGCCTGAGGGTGCTCTCCGTCACGGAATCGTCGCCGAGTACGTTTACAACTTCTTTGCCGCGTTCCTGCGTCAGAACGCCGAGAGCGCGGTGTTTCTTTCGCAGGACCCGAATGAAGCCTTCCCCGGATCGAACATGAGGTTCGAGCATCGTGCGGCGACACCCGCGTCCATCAGCTATGACGAATTTGTCCAGGCCGTCGTGGCGGGTAGAGCCAAGGAGGCGACCAATACGCTCCGCTCAGTCGCAGTTGTCGAGCCAGGGAATATTCTTCTTAACGAGACTTACTTGCAGCGGCTCGCGGTGAGTTTGCTCTTCACTTGGGGGCTCGCCGAGGAAGCCATTCCCGTGATCGAGTTTATGGCTGAATTGTACCCATCATCAGTTCCTGCGCAGGTGATGCTGGCGGAAGGTCATATCCTTGTCGAGAACTACCCCGCCGCGATTAAAGTGTATAGCAGATACCTTGACCAACATCCGAACGATACTAGCGCCCAATCCCGACTTGAGTGGCTGCGTAGCCGCAAACTTGAAGACGAAAAATGATCGAAGCCAAACGGCAACTCCTGGCCGAAAGCAGACGTAATAGGAGAGCTGTGCGGTCTAACGAAATGAGAATTCGTGCGGCGCGGCTACGGAGAAGATAAACAGATGAGCGGCTCACTGGCAACGGAATTCAGAGGCAAGCGCGCCCTCGTAACGGGCGGGACTAAAGGCATGGGCGAAGCGATCGTCGAACGCCTCAGAAGCTCTGGCGCAACGGTCGTCACCACTGCCCGGTCGGCTCCCGCTGACCTGCCTGAGCCGGGTCTGTTCGTGGGAGCTGACATCAGCACTCCCGACGGCGCGGAAAGAGTCGTAAGCTACGTGCGGGATCGCCTCGGCGGCGTCGACATCTTGGTCAACAATGTCGGAGGATCTTCGGCACCAGGCGGAGGATTCGCCGCACTCACCGACGAAGATTGGCAGGCCGCGTTGAACCAGAATCTACTTGCTGCCGTTCGTCTCGATCGTGGACTGCTTCCATCGATGTTGAAGCAGGGCTCTGGCGTCATCATCCACATATCATCGATTCAGCGCCGTCTCCCGTTGTTTGAGGCAACCCTTGCTTACGCAGCCGCGAAGGCGGCACTCAGCAACTACAGTAAGGGCCTGTCGAACGAGGTCGGACCCAAGGGTGTGCGGGTCGTCAGCGTTGCGCCGGGCTTCATACAGACCACCGCGGCAACAGCACTGATCGACCGACTGGCCGCGAGCTCAGGCACTGACGCGCATACGGCACGCGAGCAATTGATGAAATCGCTCGGCGGCATCCCGCTCGGCCGTCCGGGCTGGCCGGCGGAGGTCGCCGAGTTGGTCGCCTTCCTCGCCTCGGATCGCGCGGCATCGATCACCGGAAGCGAGTATGTCATCGACGGCGGCACCATCCCAACGGTCTGAACGAAATGGCCATGGCGTCCCCGCTGAAGCGCAAAGGGTGGCGGTCTTCATTCGTGCTGTCAACCAACCGCCTAACGAAGCGCCGCTTGCAGCCGACCGCTGAAAAGCTCGGCGGCTGAACCGAAATCGTCAGGCAAATATGGGGCAGTCATGACAATTTGTCTTTTGAAGTTTCTTAGGGATCCTGGTGGGGCCGTGTGTGCAGGTGATACGGAAGTTGACGAATACTTTCATGCTACATTTTTGCTTGGTTTTCTTGAGTTTCCTCGGCCCGCTCGCGAATGGCAAGCTTAGCGTGGAGGATCGGGCTATCGTGCCCCTTCTCCAACGCGCTTGGCTGCCGCTGAAGCATTTCATTGTCCTTCGCCGATTGCCGGTTGATGAAAAGCTAAACCTGGTCCTTGCGCTCAGCAGGAAATTTCCAGATGCTCTCGTTGCCACCGACAGCTTTATGTGGACTCCTGATGACCGGCTGGGGCTGTTTCTCCAGGACAAGACGGATCCTGGTCGTGTCTATCAACTGGCTATCAAGCCGGGCCTCCGCGATGATTGCTCTGCGAGAGTCGAACGGATTACCGGGCGGGAGCTTGTGCTTTCCGGCACAGGAGAAAAATGGACAACCTACGAAAACCAGAAATTAGTCTTCGACATTCATAGCAGAGCCCTGGTGAAGCAGTTCTCCTACCTGCCATTCTGGGCGGCTCAATCTTTGCAGGGAGCACATGGCCCGGAGTTTGTGATGTGCAATACCCAACAACTGCTCCTTGTTGACATCGACAAAGGTACCAACCGTCTCCGGGTAGTCCCTGATAAGCAGGCTCGTCCCACGCTATCGCGTATTCCGGTCGAACAGTCCACTGAGGGCGACCGCGTTCTTCGTACTCCTGTGCCGCGTCCGGATCGCACTCCTCCATTCGGGCCGCGCAAGACTTTTCGGTTATCCAAGCAGAAAAACCGTTCCGGAGGCGACTCCCGGGTGGTTGTGGAACAGGCAGGCAACGAGGAAAAGATTTACCAATTACCCCAATCTGACAGGATCACCTGGCGCTTGGCGCGTCCCGATGACATTGAGAGAGGCATTCCCCCTGATCAGGCTGAAATCAATGAAGAGATCGGCCCACATCAACTGTACGATGACCGCCTCTGGTTCGGCAGGACTTTTTACAATGGTGAGGGTGGGAGCGGCGTAGGCGGTTTTGGCTACTTCGACACAGAGACACGATCCTTTCACATAGACTCCCCACCCGAAACCCACCGCTGGTCTGTCTCGGCGATGCTGGTCGAGCCCGGCTTTGTCTGGTTGGGGCTGTATAGCAGAGGAGAATACGCTAACGAGCCCGGCAGTCTTTTGCGTTGGAATCGGAAGACTGAGGAGGTGCGACTATTCAATGTACGCACCGTCGTTCATGAAATCGTTCGCCATGACAATGCCCTTTACATGGGTGCGGCAGACGGAATCGTTGTTCTGCGAGACGATCAGGTACAAAACTACTTCGTTGATCGCGCCACCGACGGTCATTACCAAATTGTCGCTCGCGAAGGCAAGCCTCGGTGATTTTCCAAAGCGCGACCTTACCGAAAGCACGCTGTTGGTGGTTGTTTATCGGAATACCTCGGCAGAGCGTGCTTCTTTTGAAACCATGAAGACGAAAACGAATTGCCGATGCTGCATTTTCGCAAGATTATCGTCTTCTGGACTGAAGCTGAGTTGAGTAGCTAGGCGGCGCTGGGCCAATGTTACAGAGAGCGCGGAAAGGAACCATCGCTCCTAAGCGACGGCTCAGTTCGGTGCGAGCGCCGCCTATCTGCTCAATGAAGCTGCCTAGCTGGCGCGACTCCACTTCGCTCCGCCCCTTGGTCTCGGCAAGGACAAACAAGGTGATCCCTGCCGAGAGTCGAGGGGCTGCTTATCTCTCGCGCCGTTAGCCGCTCGCGGCAGCCCGCCAGCCCAAGGTCGAAAGGGGATGTTATGTGCGCGCAATACAGAGGTCTTGTGACAAGAGTTCCTTTGTACTTCAAAGGAGCTCTTGGCATTGCCACGAAAGCAAGAACACTCTGCCCGCCCCGTTTTCGAAGAGTTCTTGTGTGCCAGCTCCTGATTCTACTCGCTTTCCGGCTGCGTTTTCGTCAGCGCCCCAGACTTGAAGCTGCCCGAAGCCAAGGCAATCCCCAAGCGGCTCGAAAAACACGGGCATGTCCGCATTGACAACTATTACTGGCTTAAAGAACGCGAGAATCCAGAAGTCATTGAATACCTGGAAGCGGAGAACAAATACACCGCCGCTATGATGTCCCACACTCGGGACCTGCAGGAAACCCTATTCAAAGAGTTCAAGGCGCGAATTAAGCAAACCGATGTTTCCGTGCCCTATCGCAAGGACGGTTATTTTTACTACTCGCGCACGGAGGAAGGAAAAGACTACCCGATTCACTGTCGTAAGAAGAGGTCGCTGGAGGCACCCGAGGAAATCATGCTTGACGTCAATCGCGTGGCCGAGGGTTACAAGTTTTGCGCCGTGCGCGCCCTTGAAGTGAGCTCCGCACAGGACGTCCTGGCTTACCCGGTCGACACGGTAGGCCGCAATTTTTACACTGTGCATTTCAAGAACTTGATGAACGGTGCGCTGCTTGCCGACAGGATTCCCGACGTGACTGCCAATGTTGCCTGGGCAAACGACAACAAAACGGTCTTCTATACCAAGCAACATCCAGACACCTTGCGGTCTTACCGTGTCTATCGCCACGTTCTGGGAGCCGACCCGGCTAAGGATGAGCTGATATACGAAGAGAAGGATGAAACCTTCAACTGCTTCGTCTTCAAAACGAAGTCTAAGAAATACCTCATGATCGCGTCTGTTCACACGCTCAGCTCGGAATACCGCTATCTCGATGCCGACGATCCAACAGGAACTTTCAAGATCGTCCAGCCCCGCCAGAGAAACCACGAGTATGCTGTGGATCACTACGGGGAGCACTTCTACATTCGCACGAACCAGCGGGCGAAGAACTTCCGACTTGTGAAAACTCCTCTTTCACGAACCGCCTTGGAGCACTGGCAGGAAGTCATCCCGCACCGTGAGGAAGTGTTTCTTGAAGGATTTGAGATCTTCAAGAACCACCTCGTGGTGACTGAACGTAAGAATGGGCTGATCAACCTGCGCGTGCGGCCGTGGTCCGGAAGCGACGAGCATGAAGTGGACTTCGGCGAGCCTGCCTATTTTGCTTCCCCTAAGGATAACCATGAATTCGACACTCCGTTGCTCCGCTACAGTTATTCATCGATGACAACTCCGAACTCCGTCTATGACTACAACATGGTCGCGCGTGCGAAGACATTATTGAAGCGGGATGAAGTGCTCGACGGCTTTGATTCGGGCAACTATCAAACCGAGCGCGTCGATGCGACCGCTCGAGATGGCCAGCGGGTGCCCATCTCGCTGGTTTACCGCAAGCCGTTTGGGAAGGATGGCACGGCACCGTTACTCCTCTATGGTTACGGTTCCTACGGATTCAGTATGGACGCCCGCTTCAACCCTTATGTCGTTAGCCTGCTCGACCGTGGCTTTGTCTACGCTTTGGCTCATATCCGCGGCGGCCAGGAACTGGGGCGACGGTGGTATGAAGACGGCAAGCTGTTCAAGAAGAAGAACACCTTCACAGACTTCATTGATTGTGCCGAGTACCCTCGTGAATCAGAGGTATGCAAACCCCGAAAAGTTGTTCGCTCAGGGAGGCAGCGCCGGAGGTCTCCTCATGGGTGCCGTTGTCACGATGCGCCCGACCCTTTTCACCGGCGTCATCGCCGAGGTGCCGTTCGTGGATGTCCTTAGCACGATGCTCGACGACAGCATTCCACTTACCACCAGTGAGTTCGACGAATGGGGCGACCCGAACGATCGCAGGTATTACGAGTACATTCTCTCCTACTCACCCTACGATCAGACCAAACCAGAAAGATATCCGCACCTTCTGGTAACAACGGGCTTGCATGATTCCCAGGTTCAGTATTGGGAGCCCGCCAAATGGGTGGCCAAACTGCGTGCTCTGAAGAAAGACGATAATCGGCTTCTGCTGAAAACCGAAATGAAAGCCGGGCACGGCGGCCCCACTGCGCGCGACGATGGCTATCGAGAGATCGCATTCCGTTGGGCCTTTCTGCTCGATCTGTCCGGCGGCAGAAGATAAGGGAAGACGTATTAGCAGGGAGCGGAACTCTCGCGCAAAGACAAACGGATGGCGGGCCTAACAAAGGTTCCAGCCGACTGGCAAAAAAAAGCGCGGCGGCTGGGTTTCGGTGCGAGCGCCGCCTATCTGTTCAATGAAGCTGCCTGGCTGGCGCGACTCTGCTTTGCTCTGTCCCTTGGCTTGGCAAGGACACGCAAGCCGTGTCCCTGCCGAGAGTCGGGGCAGCTTATCTCGCGCGCCGTTATGTGGCTTCATGATCGGGAACTTCTTTGCGGTAAGGGTGCAATGGATCATGAAGAGACAAGTTAGTCATAGCAACCTGCTTGCAGCGATCGCAAGTCCATTTCTCGCCCTCCTTCTGTTGCCCGCAGTCCCGTGTCCCGCCGCCCAGGCGGGCAACTCGCAGCCTCCCGCGCTACCTGCTCCGACCGGACCGCATCCGACAGGAACCGCGATCTTCTATTTGAGCGATAAGAGTAGAAAGGACCTTCCCGCAGCCCGCTCCGGCCGATTTCGCGAGCTGGCGGTCCAGATCTGGTATCCAGCCAATCGGCGGGAAGGGACTTCTGCGGCGCCTTACATCCCCGACCCGGCGTTGCTTGCGGCTATGAAGAAAGAGCAGTATCTCAACCTCGAGCCGGAGGTGTTGGATAGCTGGGCTGGCCTGCGGACGCATTCCACCCCGGGTGCACCCATCCTCACCAGCCCACGACGATTGCCGCTGCTGCTTTTCTCCCACGGGTTCAGCGTGTCCCGTTCAAACTACACTTCTATCGTCGAGGACCTCGCGAGTCATGGCTACATCTTGGCCGCGATCGATCACCCTTATGTGGGATTGACCGTACTGCCTGAGGGCCGTGTGCTGTCGTTCACCCCTGAAGCCGGAGGCCCCAACCCAGACGCCGCCGCTCGCCGCGTCGAAGCGATGGCCCAGGATGCCCTGTTCGTGCTCAACGCCCTGCTCGATGGGAAAAGTGAAGCCGGCCAGTTTGCTCGGCGCATCGATCCCGACCGGGTTGGCATGCTCGGCCATTCCATCGGCGGCGCGGCGGCTCTTGAGTCCTGCCGAGTAAGCACCCGCTTCAAAGCCTGTGCCGATCTGGATGGCGATGTGTGGGGGAAAGTAGAGACAGAAGGCGTGGGCCGGCCCTTTCTCGTACTACTGAATGAACCGGCAGAATCTCATCGTCCGCCCGCCGCCATGAGGGAGCAGCGTGACAAGGGATGGGCAGACCTCATTGCCAAGAAGAAGACTGCCGCCTTCGTCGTCAAAATCAGTAACACGAACCACTTCAGTTTCAGCGATGTCCCGTTCATCGTGCCTGAGGCATTGATGAAGAAGAACGGGGCTTTCATCAAACCGCAGCGAGGGTTCGAGATCATCACCAGAGTGCTGCGGGCATTCTTTTCTCGGTACGTACGCGACAGGGAAGAGGAGGCTCTCGAGGTGGTCACGAAGGATTATCCGGAAGTCAGTTTGAGCGTCTTCAATCAGTGACCGAAGAGCCTGCGATTGATGTTGTGACGAGAGATGGCAGCTTACCATCAGGGGTGTTCAAGGCTGTTCTCTCGGTCGGGCCTGATCTTTCGAGAGTCGGAAACCCGAGTCGGAGTTGGTAAAGTGGCTTATAATTTGGATCTGTGGGAGGTTCGGCTTAGGGATCGACATGTTATTCGCAGAATCAATGTGTTCCTTTCCGCGGCATAAGCTGCTTGCGCTCTCCCGCCTCACATATGAAGTCAATAAGCAACTCGAAAACGGCGCCCCAAGTTGCTGCCAGGCTGCCAAAACGCGAGGGGTGCGTATGTGGCTAATACCCTCTGGGTGGGCTCCTTAGGAGCCGAATCTTTATAGTTTCAGACGTCAGCATTCTCTTTCAAGTTCCGTAGGAGCGGCATCAACCCTTTGTGCATTAGAACGATGCCGCTCCTACGGAACTGATATTCGTAGGGAAGAGCGTTTCTACAAATATTCGGCTCCTGACGGAGCCCAGAGACATCCTTCTTCATTTGACTCTCTGTGTAGCTTTACTCTCCGCGATCGTATTTTACTTTAGCCCGCTGGGAAGCTGTGAGATTAGCCCCCAGCTAGGCTGACTTCGGGCTGATGGACATTTGAGGAGCTTGCCAGGGTCTGAGCGATGATCAAGCCAATGATGGTGCGTAGCACAGTCTGGTCGCGTGTCGCCTTATTCGCTGGTTTTGCTGCTTTGCTGATCTGCCTGGCTCAGCACGCGCCCGGTGGAACCGCGCCTGAAATCAAACCGTCACCGGCAGCCCTTGAATTCTTTGAAAAGAATGTTCGTCCGGTGCTGGCGCGGAACTGTTACTCCTGCCACGCCTCAGCCCAACAGCTTGGAGGACTCCGGCTGGATTCGCTTGGAGGGACTTCTGCGGGGCGGCAGTCGCGGACCGGCTATCATTCCGGGACATGCTGAAGAGAGCCTGTTGATCAAAGCCGTCAAACATGACGGTCTGAAAATGCCGCTCGGCGGAAAGCTCACCGAAAGCGAAATCGAATCCCTGGTGAAATGGGTTAACGAGGGCGCGCCGTGGCCGGAAGAGATCGCCAAGGATCCAGGCGCTGAAGGTCCTGAATTTTACGGGAAGATTAGGAAAGAACACTGGGCTTTCCAGCCGGTTCAGAAACCAAATGTTCCAGCCGTGAAAGACTCGAGTTGGTCCGAACACCCAGTGGATCGCTTTGTCCTGGCAGCTCTTGAGAAGAAGGGGCTCCATCCCTCGCAGGAGGCAGACAGGCAGACGCTTGCTCGACGCCTGAGCTTTGTCTTGATTGGACTTCCTCCGACACCCTTGGAAGTTGATCTTTTTGTGCGCGATCAAGCTCCGGGTGCCTATGAGCGGTTCGTGGAACGCCTGCTGTCATCGCCCCATTTCGGCGAACATTGGGCACGTCACTGGATGGACGTGATGCGCTTCGGCGAAACGTTTGGCAACGATTGGAACTACGAATTGCACGGCGCCTGGCACTATCGCGACTACCTAATCCGGGCTTTCAACAGCGACGTGCCCTACGACCAGCTGGTACGGGAGCATCTGGCCGGTGACCTGCTTGAAAAGCCACGGCTCAATCACGAGCTCGGCTTGAACGAGTCGCTGATCGGGACCGCCTCATATCGGCTGGGAGAACAGGGGCACGATGACTGCATCTACTTTCGGGCAGTCCGCACAGATGTTGTCGATAACCAGATCGACGTGCTCGGCAAAGCGTTTCTGGGATTGACGGTTGCGTGCGCGCGCTGTCATGACCACAAACTGGATCCGATTCCCACGGCTGACTATTACTCGCTCTACGGAGTTTTGACCAGTTCCCGGATGGTGATGCGCACTGCGGACCTGCCGGAGGTGAACAACCGCTTCAAGCGGCAGTTGAATGAGCTGAAGCCGCAAATTCGGTCAGAACTGGCTGCGAACTGGTCCCGGGAAGCTGATTCGATCGTGCGCTACTTGCTTGCCGCAGACCGCGCGTGGAAGAAGCTACCACCTAATCCAGCAAGACCTGCGAGATCTTTCAGTGGATCGGATCCAAAGCTGGCTGTCGTTGCTTAACCGGCAGAAGTTCGAATTGGAAGACCCGCTGTATCCCTGGGTTGAGACTTCGCGGAGTAGCAACTTCGCCGCTGACTGGGGCAGGCTGGCTGCCCGTTATGCCAGTGAAGCCAAGTCGCGAGCAGCCTACAATCAGGAACACTTTCATCCCTTCGGCGACTTTCGCAGTGGTGGTTTCAGCGGCTGGTATTCGGAGGGTCTCGGGTTGCTGGGCGGTGCCTCGCCGGCTGGCGAGTTTGCCGTAGCGGAACGGGTCCGAAGGCTGTCACGGGCGTCTATCCGGCTGGCCTTTACACCCATGCATTGTCCGAGCGCCTGAACGGCGCGCTTCGCTCTCCGGCCGTCCCGAAAAACAAGAAGTTTGTCAGTATCCAGGTTCTCGGTGGGCGGCTGGGCTCCCGCCGCACGATTCTGGACAACTGCATGCTCAGCGAAGACTACGAGCTTCTCAATCAGGACTCGTTTACCTGGTTGCGAATACCGTCGCGCCACGAGCAGAAGACGATGCCATTCTATGTCGAGCTCGTGACCAAGGCCGACAACCCGCGGCTGCCAGACCGCCCGCCCCGCATGACCGGCGTGAAGTCCGAGGACCTGGCATCTCCGTTCTCTTATTTCGGGATTGCTCGCGCCGTCTTGCACGACGAGGAAGCTGCTCCCAAAGATGAATTGACCCACCTCCAGCGGCTCTTCGCCGAACCTGTCATCTCTGACTTCCATGGTCTAGGTGAGCGGTATGCCGTCGTCCTGCGCCGTGCGTTGGCTGCATGGGCGGCGGGGCAAGCAACGAACGACGATGCCAACTGGATTCACTGGTTCATAGTGAACGGACTCTTGACTAACTCGAAGAATCTCAGCCCGCGCCTTGGCACGCTCATCGAAGAGTATCGCGCCATCGACTCCCGCATGACGGCGCCTCGCGTCTTTCACGGCATGGCGGACCAGGAACAAGGCTATGACGTCCCCATCTTTCTGGCCGGAAACCCGGAGCACCCGGGTGCCCTGGTTCCACGCGGGGTTCTTCAATTCATCGGTGAACCCGGCGCGGAAATCGCGACCCAGGGGAGCGGCCGCCTCGAGCTGGCCGAATTGATCGTCACTCCGCGAAATCCTCTCACGGCGCGAGTAATGGTCAACCGAATCTGGCACCATCTGTTTGGCACCGGCATCGTGTCAACGACTGACAACTTTGGCCGTTATGGCGAGCCACCGTCGCATCCGGAGCTGTTGGACTATCTGGCCACTCGCTTTGTCGAAGACGGCTGGTCCGTGAAAAAACTGATTCGACTTGTCGTCCTTTCCAAAACCTTCCAGCAGTCGAGCCATCACTCTCCCGCGGCTGTCGAGGTTGACCCTCAGAACAGGCTCCTCCATCGCTACCCGGTGCGCAGGCTCGAAGCTGAATCCATCCGCGATGCCATTCTGTTCACGTCCGGCCGGCTCGATCGCACGCTTTATGGCCCGAGCATTCATCCCTACCGGACCGAGCCCAAGGACTATCGCAAGTTACACAAGGGTCCGCTCGATGGAGACGGTCGCCGCAGCCTCTACCTGAAAGTGACGCGCCATGAGGGCCCCCGTTTTCTGGAGATCTTCGACTTCCCCGAACCCATGGTTCCGCGTGGCACGCGAGACAATACCAACGTCCCCCCGCAGGCGCTGGCGCTCATGAATGACCCGTTCGTCCTGGATCAAGCCGGCTATTGGGCTGAGCAGCTGATCAAAGACGATTCACCCTCAGCCGAGGTGCGTATCGACAGAATGTTTCGCTCGTCACTCAGTCGTCTTCCAACGCCAACCGAACGCGAGCGTTTCAGTCGTCTGGTTGGGGAGCTCGTCAGTCAGCACAAAGTAGAGAAGGAGAAAACGCTAGCCGACAAGAAGGTCTGGAAGGACGCCGCCCACTCTCTGTTTTTGCTCAAGGAGTTTGTCTATATTCGGTAAATGGAGCTCAACTATGAAGGTTTCAAACCCAGGAAAGAGGTCGTTCGTGCCCCGGCTGTGTTTCGGTTCCGATGAGCCGGAGGGAGCTTTTGAAGACCGCCTCCAGTGGCTTCGGCATGCTGTCACTGTCGGCTCTGCTGGCAGATTCGGCCTACGCAGGACTGGCTGGAGGTCCGTCTCCTCATTTCGCACCGAAAGCTCGGAACGTGATTTTTTGCTACATGCAAGGTGCTGTTTCTCACGTCGACACCTTTGACCCCAAGCCCAAGCTGGGGGAGTTGGACGGGCAGAAAGCCGTCGTCGAGTTTACGACCGGCAACAAGGACGCCCGGAAGTGGTTGAAGAGCCCCTGGGAGTTCAAGCAGTACGGCCAATCTGGAATTCCCGTCAGTGAATTATTTCCGCACACCGCGACATGTGTGGACGACCTTGCCATTGTTCGTTCGATGGTTTCCGGGTTTCCCCTTCACCCTCGTGCGAACATCTTGATGCACACAGGGCGCAACGTTGGGGGCTACCCAAGCCTGGGCTCGTGGGTGAACTTTGCGCTTGGCAGCGAGAACAAGAATCTGCCAGGCTACATTCTTCTTCACGGTGGAGCCGTGATTCCTGGCGGCATGGAGAACTTTTCCAACGGCTTCCTGCCGGCCACGAATCAGGCGATGCCAGTACGGGGTGAGGGTGATCCTGTCGAGAACCTGATTCCAGGGGACAGCGAGTCCAAGATTCAGCGTACGAAGTTGGATATCGCCATGATCCAGGATCGAGAATACCTGGCCTCCGTCGGCAATGACGATGCCATTGAAGCAGCCATTGCCAACTTCGAGATGGCTTACCGGATGCAATCGCTAGTCCCCGACGTGCTCAACCTTGACAAGGAGAGCGAGGCTACCAAGAAGCTCTATGGTCTTGACGCTTCCGACAAGAACAAGCGAACGTTCGGGCTTCAGTGCCTCCGGGCGCGGCGCCTGATTGAAGCCGGCGTCCGATTCGTCGAGGTCACTTCGCCTGAAGTCCATGGAGGCAACAACGGCACGTGGGACCAGCATACCGATCTCCGAAAAGACCATGCGGAGAACGCATTCTTCACCGATCAAGGTGTGGCGGCGCTTGTGAAAGACTTGAAAGGGAGAGGGCTGTGGTCAGAAACGCTGATCGTTTGGGCTACGGAGTTTGGGCGAACTCCTCACACCGGAAACGGCGACGGTCGTGATCACCACGAAACGGCATTCACAATCTGGCTGGCCGGTGCTGGCGTCAAGGGAGGCACAATCTATGGTGTTACCGACGAGCTCGGCATGAAATCCGTGGACAACATTGTAGCCGTCCACGACGTGCATGCCACCATTCTCCATCTGCTCGGTCTGGATCATAAGAAACTGACCTATCGATTCGGCGGCCGAGACGTCAGCCTGACTGATGTGCACGGTCATGTAGTACGCGACATTCTGGCATGACGCTGGGAAGGACCCATCTGGCCGCTCTCCAGCGTTCTCTCTACTGCAGATTTCTTTGGCCTAGACGAAACCGGTACCAGACACGGAAATCAGCACTGGGATCTCTAAGGACCTGCTCATGGCCCCGCATGGGTCCTTGAGAACATCGAAAGGGAGGGTTGTCCATGTCCTGCGCGAAACCGGTTGTGTTGTCGCAGGCGAAACCAGCGTGGCCACGCGGCCGGGAATGAAACGACCACACTCCAAGCCCGAGTGAAGCCATCTTCGGGCAAGGCCGGGCGATGCCGCCTGAAGCCGCATTGGCGGCAGGTGGCTTCTTCGACGACGACTTGCTGATCGGGTTCCATTGAACTCATGCAATCGTCGGACGTCCGATCGGCCAACCTACCGGCCTAGAATTCCAGCTCCTTTTGAATGTTCTCCATGAATTCGCGGTCCTCATTCGCTGCCTCTTGTTTGAACTGCTGGAAAGAGGCAAGTGCACGCGTCGACTTCTCAGCTTCCCCCAACCGGGCATAAACACGGCCTAAATGATAGAAAGCCTGAGCTAGATCCGGCTGGCAACGAACAGCTGTTTCCAATTCCCGAGCAGCCGGCCGGAGTTGATTGGAACTGGCCAACAATTTGCCCAGTTGATAGTGCGGCAGAGCATAGTCTGTCTTTAACCGGATCGCGTCTTCAAAGGACCGTCGGGATCCTCTGGCCGGTTGTCACGAAGTCGCATTGCACCCAAGTGATAATGAAACCGGGCGTCGGAAGGGTCGAGAGCCATGGCGCGCAGCAGGTACTGCTCACCTTCTGCGTTTTTTCCTTCGTTAGCCAACGTCGCAGCGTAGAGGAACAAGCCCCGTCTCGACCGGGGATCAAGCTCCAGAGCTTGCCCCAAACTGCGTCGAGCCTCGTCATAGCGGCGCAAGAGATAGTAACTGACTCCCGAACTGTAATGAGGTTCGGCCCAGCGCGGTTGAGACTGGCTGACCTGCTGAAGGATTTCAAGCGACTCCAGATGCCGGCCCAGACGCTGAATGATTCGGGCCTTTTGCAGCAGGTATCGAGGTTCCCGCGGATCTTGCTTGAGAGCTTGCAGGGTCTCCTCGAGAGCTTCCGGCAGGCGACGCTGCAACAACAGTGCGCTAGCGGCGAGATAACGATCTTCCCCTCCAGTTGCCGCTTTCAGCAAAGCTAGTGCCTGGTCAGGTTCCCGCGCCTCGACATAGGCAGCCGCAAGCGACCTGCGAATCTCGTCTGAGCCGGGCTGCAAGAGCCAAGCGGCAGTGAGATGTTTGATCGCCTCCTTCGACTGTCCATGACTGAGGAACAATTGCCCGACGCTGGCTGTCCAAGCGACGTCCTTACTGAAATTCTTGGCTCCCAGACTAGCTTCCTGTGTCGCCTCGTCGAAGTGGCCTGTCAACAGTTCGGCACGGATTAGATGGTAGGCGACGTCGGGACGTGATTTGGGCAGACCACGTAAACGGAGCAGCGCTTCTTCGCCTCGCCCCCGCTCCAAGTGGACGACCGCGAGGTTGTAGGCTGCATCGGTATGCCGAGGATTTAAAGAGACTGCCTGCTCGAGATGCCGTTGACCCTCTTCGATGTTTTGCTCCCGCAGGCAGGCGAGCGCCAGATTGTAGTGACCGTCAAAGGAGTCAGGATGCAACTCCAGATAGGCGCCAAAGTGCCGGATCGCAGCAGGATTCCCGCCCGCCTGAAACTCCGCAATGCCTAAGAAGAGTTGGGCTTCAGCCAAACTGGGATCCGCCTTCAAAGCGCGCTGAAAATGTTCTTTGGCTTCGTTCAGATGGTGGGACTCGAGAGCCTGTCGACCCTTCATCAGGTGCGACAGTGCTTCAGAGGAATTTTCCGCTTCACCCGAAGTGGAAAGGACAAGCCACTGGGCTAACAGCAAGCAGACAGGCACGAGGGTGACCCGAAGCCGGTAGGAGATTCGAAAAGCTGGATCGTATGCTTCAACGCCGCAGTCTGTGGATTCGGGTCGCATTCGTCCGGGTGGGGATGCAGGAGCATCGGGCTCACGGCTGGCGATTCCCTGGAAGCTGTCTTAAGTGAGGTGCCAGCTGATAAGCCCTTTCCATCTCAACTTGTGCTTCAGCTGCCTCTCCGGCTTTAAGCAGCGCCAGTCCGAGGTTGTAGCGGGCTTGCGCATAATCAGGCTTTAGCCGCAGGCCCTCTTTGAAGGCTGTCTTGGCTGCTTCTAGATCCCCAGCTTGCAGCTGAACAATCCCTAAGTTATTGTAGGACTCCGCGGAGTCGGGATAGTCCTTGAGAATGTCGCGAAAGACGGTGATGGCGCCAATCCGGTCGTTCTTTTGGTTTAGTGCTAACCCGAGGTTCATACGAGCTTCGACGTAGCTTGGATTCAGGCTGATCGCTTCGGAAAACTCGCCGATTGCCTCATCCACTTGGCTGACTTGGGCCAGGGCGAGACCCAGGTTGTAATGACCTTCCGCGACGTCAGGATCGGCTAGCACCGCTTGCCGAAAGCTCGCCAGTGCGCTGGAACGCTCGCCTTTCCGCCAGTGAAGGAGTCCTAAACTTGAATGGGCTTGCGCATAGTCCGGTTTCAGTTCCAGCGCGCTTTCGTAGGCAGCCAAGGCTTTTGCGATGTCTCCCTTCTTTTCCCAGGCTACGCCAAGGTAGTAATGGGTCACGGGAAGATCAGGGCTTTCTGCCAAGGCCTGCTGAAAGAGTTGCAGTGCCGCGTCGGTATCCGCACCTTTCAACGACTCCGCTCCCTGTGCCACTAGATTCTTGGCACGCGCGAGCCTCAGTCTGAAATTCTTGAGCGCCTCTCCTTCGCGCAGTTCTGTTTCTGCCGCTTGTTTCTGTCCCTGAGCACGCAACAGGACAGCCAGGTTGTATCGAGCTTTCTCGAAGTCGGGCCTCAAGGCAACAGCCTGACGAAGGGCAGCCACGGCGCCGTCCCGGTCTCCTTGCCCCTTCAATGTCATGCCGAGATTGTAGTGGGCCTCCGGTTCCTGGGGATCGACGCGCAGGGCCTCCCGAAATTCCTTGAGGGCTTCTTCGGATTTTCCAAGTCGACGCAGAGCCACTCCCAGCCTGAGATGGGCTTGAACAAAGTTGGGTTGCAGGCGCAGTGCCGTCTTGAATTCGGCTGCCGCCGCTTCCAAGTTGCCCTGCTGCCCAAACGCCAGGCCCAGGTTGTAGCGCGTTTCTGCCGAATTTGAATCGAGGTCCAAGCTTTGCTTCAATTCGGCAATTGCTTCGTCCAAACGGTACCTTTTCAACAAGGCCAAGCCAAGCGCCCGATGAATCGGAGCCGACTGGGGACGTAGCTTCCTGGCTGAACGGAGGGCCTCGATAGCCTGATCTGTTTCGCCCAGCACCTCCAGAGCGACTCCCAGGTTGTAGTGAGCCTCGGCGTAGTCAGGTCGCAGTCGCACTGCTTCCTGAAACTCTACGGTCGCCGCCCGGTGGTTACTCCGTCGAGCCAGATCGATGCCCAATTGGTTGTGCTTGCGAGCCTCATCGTGAATCTGGTTCTGGCTTGGTGGGCTTGAGCCCAGACTGGGTGCCTCAGTAAGCACCGGCCCGGCGAAGAGAAGTGCCAATGCCGCGAGTCCTGGCCACTGGCACGAAAAGGCGGATGCAGACACGGTCCGACCGAAACCAACCGCTGATTGCGTCACTCAATTCCATCCTCTGGGAGCAATCTACAACTACATGATACCCTCAAAGTACGTACACCGGCATCCGTCGCCCCTCCTGAGTGGAACGAACCTAGCCCAACTTGACCACGGGATCGGGCGGGAGCTGGGTAAGTCGTTTGAAATCAAGTCAGGCTTTCACGAAGTCTGCACTACATTTCATGTCGAAACCCAGCCGTTTGGGGAGACTGATTCCCAACTCGTCTAGCAAAGATTGCTGCTCGGCTGTTGGCTCGGTGACGCGTCGCAATCGAATCTCGTGACCGTCGGTTGTGGGCAAAACGATATCGGCGCTGTGCAACTGCGATAGCAGGTCCAAAGCCCGAGCCGGAGTGAAGGCCGATCGTTTACCCAACAGCAGGTGCTTCAGGGTCACCCACATCGCGTAGCCGAGAAAAGCCACCAGGATATGAGCTTTGGCACGACGTTCCAGCTGATGGAAGATGGGGCGGATCGACAGTACGCTCTTCAGGGTCCGAAACACCGCTTCGGCTTCGGTCAGCTGAATGTAGCTTTTCCAGAGTTTACTCGGGTCGGTCTCGGTTAAGTCCGTCCGCAGCAGATAGGCGCCCTCGCGAGCTTGCTGCCACGCTTGACGATCGGGCTTGCGTTTCCACTCCAACCGCAGGTCCCCACCTGCATCGACTACCTTGATTGCATACAGGTCAGCGACCTGCGGATGGCGTGCCTCCAGGCTTCCCAGCTGCCGTTCGATCTTGTGCCGATCTTTCAGCTTCCCGGCGGCCATGCGCTTTTCCAGGCTAGTGAGGGCCTTCTCCATTCGGGCGGAAAAACGGCTGTGAATCGCTTTCTCTTTTTCCTGTCGCGCGGCCGACCGGCACAGAATGTAAGTCTCCTCTCCTTGCGGGGTGGGGACCAGTTTGACTTCCACATCGGCTTGGACCTGCTGCCAACCGCCTTCTAGCAACTGGCGTTCAAACTCCTTGAGCTTCAAACGGGGCGTTCCCACCAGATAATGTCCCCCGCGGCGACGCAACGCCTCCAGGTTGGCTTCACTGACCACGCCGCGATCAAACACCCATACCCGCCGGGCTTTCCCGTACTTCCGCTCTACCATCCGCAGCATCGTCTCCAATGTGCTCACATCCGCTCGGTCCCCATCCAACGTTTCATAGCTCAGCGGGAAGCCTTCCCCGTTGACAATCAAGGCCAGCACCACCTGCTTGCAATCGGACCGGTGATCCCGCGAGTAGCCTCGCTGCATCATCGCATTTCTGCGCGCTTGCCCCTCTACGTAGCTACTGGTCAGATCGTAGAGCAGCACGTCGAAATCGGCCGCAAACAACTCTCCATAGCGCTGCCGCAGATGCCGCTCCAGCTCGGTCTTGTGCGGCAGCATCCGATCCAGACACCGATACAAGCGCGCATGATTGATCTGGCCCGCTTCGATCCCCAGCAAGTCATCCAGCGCCGTGGCGGGAAACCACCGCTCTTCAATCGCCAGTTCACTGCGCGGCGCACATAACCGATTGATCGCCAAAACGGCCGCCACCCGCGACCACGGCACTTCGGCTGGGTCTTTGTCCAACCGCTCCGCAAAGAAATTCTCCAGCCCCAGGCGCCTCCACAACTCCAGTCCCACATAACAATTCCCCAAATCGCGCGCCCTCTCCAACCGCACTCCCTCCAACACCACCCGCGCTACCCCGACTTCTTCCTCTGGTGCTTCCACCTCCGACGGAAACAGCTTCAGCTGCTGACTCTCGCCTTGTTCATTGAACACCTCAATCGTCTTCAACCACCGCGCCTGCGCCGAGTCGTTTAACTCCCCCAAATAGCAAAGCGTCCGCTGCCGCGGACCCTCCACCGTTCGCGTCGTCTCCACTAATGACCAGTAGGTGTGATTCTTCCCGTCTTTGCTTCGCTGATGCGACCGCAAATACATATTGCCGCCATCTTTTCACGGCCCTCGCAGCTCTTCAAGTGGGTAGGTCTGCACTACATCGCTTCCTCAGCCAACTCATACTGATTGGAAACAACTTCCCGTGCGCCATCGGCCCAAAATCGCTAAAATGCCTCCTTCTGTGGTCAAGTTGGGCTAGTGCAGACCAACGTTTTGCTCAGTCCGACGCCTTTGCCCGTTGGGGGCTGAAGGAGCCCCATGGTTCTCAAGGAAGAAATGCACCCTGTCGCTCTCAGACTCCAGAGATCTCGGAGTAATGAACCAACAGGCAAGGCCGCCTGTCGCAGGCCCGCGTGCGGTCTTAGAAAATAAATTTCAAAGCAAACTGCCCGATACGCGGATCTCTGGCTCCCGTCACGTTGCCGAAATTCCCTGAGGAGAAGTTCCCGGTGGGGTTCGTGAATTGCGCGTGGTTCAAGATGTTAAAAAACTCTGCTCGAAATTCAGTCGATAGTTTCTCACTGATCTTGGTCGTCTTGCTCACTGAGAAATCCCAGTTGTTCAAGCCAGGACCATGGAAGAAGCGACGGCTGGCGTCACCAGGTACTCCAAGCTCCTGCTCAGAAAATTGCCCGGTCGAGAAGTACTGGTGGTTGTCAGAGATTCTGGGGTCAAAGAACTGAATGGGCTGGCCGCTGTAGTTCGGACGGTCCACACCTCCGCAACCGCACAGGGAAGCATCTCCTCCCGCTCCCATGGAAATCGGCAAGCCAGTCGTAAAGCGCGTGATCCCTGTGATACGCCATCCATCGAGAAGTTTTTGTGCGGTGCCACTGGGGCCTGCCCATCTTGCGAACGGCAACTCATAGCTGTAGCTGACCACGAAATTGTGGCTCAAGTCGAACGCGGACAGCGACCGACTGAGCCGATGATTGAACGGGTTGATGTTGTCTCCAAACCCGGACGCGTTGTCGAGCGATTTTGAGTACGTATAGGCCCCCAACAGACGCAAGTTTCCTACACGCTTTTCCAAGCTGACCTGAAAGGCATGATAGGCAGAGTTGGCAATGGTGGTCGAATAGTTGTTATTAGAAAAGTCGAGAAGCCCATCGCTCACGTAACGTCCGGATGTGACGGAAAACGGGCGAGTCCCAAAGGCGTCCACACCGGGCGTTAGAACACCATCCCCATTCAGATCATAGATCTGATCCTGGCCGCCGGGTCCGCAACCTTCGTCGGCTCCAAGAATCTGCCGAATCTGCAAACAACGAGCCGGATCCCCGGGATTGAAGGAGGTCTGGGCAATCAAATGATGTCCCTGCGTGCCTACGTACCCCAATCTCAGAATCATCGAGCTCTTGATTTCCCGCTCAATGCTGAAATTATAGTGCTCAGCGTAGGGCGAGACATTGTCGACCTGAAAGCCCGGAGAACTGGCGATGGGTTGGAACTGCGGCCAAATACCGGTAGCACCTCGTGGAGGAATCGTGAACGGAAAGCGCTGCCCTGGATCGTTGCCACGCCGACGGTCCTTGTACGGCTCCTCCAGGTAGACTTCTGTCGGACTGACGTAGAACAGCCCAAAGGGCGCGTCACCCACCTCGAAGAAGAGGGTCAGATCTTCAATAGCCGTGTAGTAGATACCAAACGCAGCCCGGATGCTGGTCTTTCCAGGACCGCCGAAGACTTTGCCCAGAACACCGTCGCTAAAACCCGGCGAGTAGGCAATCCCAATGCGGGGAGCGAAATTGTTGTGGTCGGTAGGCGCCAGCGTCTTGGGGATCCCCGGATCCCCAGGAAAGACCCATCCTTCCGGAGCATCAGGATAGACTTGGGATTGAAGACCTGGGACGAACGCTTGAATTTTCCCCTGAGTGTCATAGAACGGTTGGCTGACTTCCCAGCGTAGACCGTAATTAAGGGTTAGATTGGGTTTGATCTTGTAACTGTCCTGGCCGTAAACCCCGCCATATTTCGTGCGCGAGTCCAGGAACTGGCGGCTAGACTGGATAAACAGGTCGGGCGCACCAATCAGGTAGTCGGCGAAATCACTGCCTGTCTCGTTCCCATAAAACTCGAAGTAGCCGTTTTGAGCGTAGGTGTTCCGCTCGTTGATCTGAATGTAGCGAAATTCGCCACCAAACTTCAGGGTGTGTTTGCCTACAATTTTGGAGAAGTTGTCCAATCCCTGAAAGCTGTTGTTAAACTGCCCCGTCGTTCCATCTGGAAGGCCAAACGAGAGTCCGGTTGCGCCAAACAGACCAATTGGAGGAACGCCTTCGAGTGGCGGATCTGAGGAAATGACACCCAAACCACCGCTTTGGTAGCCAAAGTCCTCCACTTTACCTAATCCCGCGAGCGGCTTGTTTAGAGTGAGCCCAAGCCGAGTGAAGTTGAACCGCGCTTCATTGACCGCACTCGGCCCAAAAGTAAAGGTGTTGGAAACGTTGGCTTGCTGCCCACGCTGCGGGGTCACGGCCGGAAATCCCGGCACATTGGACGTAAATGCCGGGAACGGGCGCGTCACGTCGGAGTCGTCATAGTGATAGTAGACTGACCAGCTTCCCGTCTTTTGATTGATGAAGTCGACACGTTGCCCGAATCGGTCATCACGGATACTCTGTTTTTCGGCACTCGTCGCAAAGAATGGCTGACCGGCCAAGGATCCGATTGGAGTGGGAATGAATTTCAGTGTCGCGAGAGAAGCTGGCGACCAAGCACCCTGAGGTACGATCCCTCCAGGAAAGACGCATCTTCCGGCTACGGCATCGGCCGCTGTGTTGCAACCCTCCGCCCAGTAGGGTTCTCCCGGAGTCACAGGGTAGCCCAGGCGCTGGGTTAACACTTCGTCAAACGTGCCGTTGCCAGCGACGCTGTCGCCGCGCACGCTGCCCGTCAGCCCAGGAAACCCCGTGACACCGGTGTCGGAGAAGTCACCGGTGCGGTTGAGGAGTGAGGGCACCAGGATGTTGCCGCTGGAGAGACCCCGGCTTTCTCGTGTTCCCTGGTAATCGCTGAAGAAGAAGAGGCGATTCTTCATGATGGGTCCGCCAATGACCCCGCCAAACTGATTGCGTTTGAACACCCCTTTCTCCACGTCAAAGAAGTTGCGGGCGTCGAGCACTTCGTTACGCAGGAACTCAAAGGCTGTTCCATGAAACTCGTTGCTACCGGACTTGGTCACCGCGTTCACAATGGCGCCGGAGAAGCGCCCGTACTCAGCGTCGAAGGAATTGGTGACCAGGCGGAACTCTTGAATCGAATCGAGCGTCGGCACGATCGAAGCGCCATTATTTCGGCTCTCTTCAACGTCGCCTCCGTTCACCAAAAAGGAGTTGGCGGTCTCCCGTTGCCCGTTGACAGAAATGTTGCCTGCATTGCCGCCCCCGCCGATCGGGCGATCTGTGAACGCCGCCTCGGAAGAAATCGGAACGACGCCGGCTTGCAGTCCCAGCAAATCAATGTAACTGCGACCATTGAGGGGCAGACTTGTCATCTTGCGGTCTTCGATGACGTCCCCAAGTTGAGTGCTGGTGCTTTCTACCTGGGCTGCGTTGGCCGAGACTTCGACGGATTGCGTGATCTCTCCAACCACCAACTGAAAATCGGCTCGATAGCGCTGGTTGACCAGAAGCTTGATGTTGGCCTGGGTTGACTTTTTGAAACCACTCACTTCCACCTCGACTGCGTAGTTTTCTCCCACCGGCACAACGAGAAACTGGTAGGAGCCGGTTGAATCGGTGGTCGTCTTGCGGTTCAAGCCGGTATCTGGGTTCAAAAGGGTCACGGTAGCACCGGGCACGGCTGCTCCACTTGGGTCAGTGACGGTCCCCAGAATAGTTCCCGTCACGTCGGCTCGGAGCGTCGCGGCAGCAAGAAGGCCGAACGTCACGAGAGCCAGGCACCTACGAAGGATCCGGGTCGCTGTCATTGGACACCTCCTATGCAGCACACAGCGGAGAGTGAAAAGTCGGGAGTATGGCCTGCCGCCTTGCGAAAAGGGGGGCCTAAGTCAGGGGCCAACAAGAACTCGGGCCACTGATCGAAGAGACGTCTCAATGTAAGAGAGATTCGCTAATACTCCCGCGTAATAAACCCAATTCTATCTCGAAATATTCCCGAAGTCGGGACTTTTCTTGTGATGCTGAAAAGAGGGTGTTGACGGTGGTGTGCTGACTGGTCCTTAGAAAACAGAACCGCGTAGCGCAGACCGGCGTTTTCTGCCGGTCTGCGGCAGTAAAGGTTCCAGTGGACCACTGGCTGTCCTGACAAACAACGCGTTTGCCAGATCGGCACAAACAGCCGCAGACCCGCACAGGGCACGGGTCTGCGCTACACATACAAGCTTGGTTGCCGTCGGCTCTGTCAAAGTCACCCAGCGCTCCGCTCAAGTCCCCTCTGTCTTTCTTGACAAGGCCGCGAAGTACGTAGGCTTGGTCACAACGCGCATCGAACGTTAGAGCAATGTTGAGGTCAGCCATCGCGCGATCCAGCTCACCCTTTTTGTACAAGTCAACACCTCGAGCCACATAGGAAGCGGCCGAGAGAGCCTGTGGCGTTTGCGCCTGGCCGACCGCGGCGCTCACAAAGAACACGATAGCAACCACCCAGAACGTCAGGGTCTTGCTGCTAGCCTGGTATGCTGACATTCTCGCCTCCTTCCACGATCGAACGAATTTCACCGGCGCTCGGGTACTGGCAGACAAGCGGGGCCTAGAAGGTCGCGCGCGACTTGATACCGCCGAGTGGCGGAAGTGGTTTCTCCAACACCTTCTGTTGGATTTGGGCCAGCACTTTCGGACCGATAACCTCAGCCTGCTCCGAAGTGAAGAGCAAGTCCCCTTTGGCGGCACGTTGCATGTCCCGGGGGCTCCACACCGCCCGCATAAGTCCCCAGCTGGAATGAGAGTTGGAACCTAGCAGTAAGTGTCCCAGCTCGTGTGCCATCGCATGACCGAGGACCAGGTGCAGAGAGATTCCAATTCGATCCGTGAACTCCTTCACACGATTGAAGAACACACTGGCGATGCACCCGTCCCTCATTGACTGGCAAGGCAGAGCCTCGCCCAAGGCGCTTCGGCTGGCCAGGGTGGTTCGGGGCTGCGGCAGGATCCGGAGGATCAGATCCATCTCCTCCAGGGTGGGAGCGCCAGGTCCTTTCCGTAACGCCGTGTTCTCGATCCACACGACTTCCACCCCTGCCTTCCGGAAGATGGTGCTGGCTCCCTCCTGTGCTTTCTGCAGTTTTTCCGGCGTGACCGAGGCGTAGTTGTAGATGAGCACGTGGACCTTCAAGTCGGCCGTTGCCGGGTTGAACGATCGGGTCTCGGCCAAAATCGGCCCGACACTTGGCCCATGAAGCGTGAGAATCAAAGTCAAAGCCAGAGAATGCGTGGATAATTGGCTCATGGCGTTCACCTCGGTGGATCTGCGAGATGACGCCGAGCTTGGGTTATTGGAGCAGGAACCTCAATGGAGGGCGGCTCCTCTGTGAGTGGAGGTCGAGTCCTTTCTCAGTGGGGAGCCAGGTCCCCTGGTAACAAACGTCCGGTCAACGCATTACGGGAAGATGTCCCCTGGGGAGAGGGTTGTTTTTGAGGACGGCACTGTAGTAACATGTGCGAAATCCTTCCTAAAAGGATATTGCTGATGAAGGAATCCACATCATCGTCGCGGGATGTTCGCTTTGGGGTGTTTGAAGTGGACCTCGAGGCGGGTCAATTGCTGAAGGACGGCCAGAAAGTCAAGCTGCAGGGACAACCCTTTCAAGTGCTGGCCATGCTGCTGGAGCGTCCTGGTCAGGTCGTCACACGCGAGGAGTTGCAGCAGCGCCTGTGGTCGGCAGACACCTTCGTGGATTTCGACCATGGCCTGAACAAAGCGATCAACAAAATCCGCGAAGCGCTCGGTGATTCGGCTGACAGCCCTCGCTTTGTCGAAACCCTGGCCCGCCGAGGCTATCGCTTCGTTGCGCCGGTGGAGCAAGTGGGCGAGCACCTTTCGAACTCGAACCTCGGGGTTGACAAGGTCACGGACGCTTCCGTGCCGTCGGCCTCCCCTGCTGGGCTGCAGGAAGTGGAAAAGGTCCAGAGGCGAAAGTGGACGGCGGGCTGGACCTGGGCGGCTCTCTTAACCGCGCTGATTCTCGCAGGTGTCGGCTGGTTTTACTTCCATCGGGTAGTCGCTCCCCCGATGAAAGTCGTCCGCTTCACCAGTTATCCAGGCAAAGAAAAGAATCCTGCACTGTCGCCGGACGGCCAGCGGTTGGCTTTCGCTTGGGACGGCGAAAGTGGTGACAATTTCGATATCTATGTGCGATCCATTGGACCCGCGGGAGAGGTGCCGCTGACCACCGAAAGGCCGTTGAGGCTAACCACTGATCCAGCAACGGACGTCAGTCCGACGTGGTCACCGGACGGACGTTACCTGGCTTTTGCTCGTGTCTCGGCAGGGAACAGCGCTGTCTATGTGATGCCATCGATGGGCGGTCAGGAGCGCAAACTGACCGAACGCTACAGCATCTGGTCCGAAGGGAAATCCCTGGATTGGTCGCCCGATGGGAAGTCCCTGGTGGTAACTGCCAAGAATTCACCCGGAGGTCCTTACAGCCTCTACTCAATCTCACTGGAAACTGGGGACGATGAGAAGCTCACGTCACC
This sequence comes from uncultured Acidimicrobiia bacterium, assembly GCA_963752385.1. GTDB lineage: Bacteria > Acidobacteriota > Terriglobia > Versatilivoradales > Versatilivoraceae > CAVVYL01. Next base: position 124,578 of record CAVVYL010000049.1, read on the forward strand.
TCCCGCAGAGTTTGGAGGCGATGTCGTCTCCTGTCTTCTCTCCCGATGGTCAAACTCTCGCCTTCACCAGAGTGGTTGCCTACAATGATCTCTACTTATTGCCTCTGAATAGTGGTCAACCCAAACGTCTGACAGCGAGCTCCAGACGCGGCAGCGCCGGTGCCTGGACAGCAGACGGACGCGAGATTGTCTTTGCATCATCGACGGGAGGCACCCGCCAATTGTGGAGGGTATCTGCCTCCAGCGCGAAGACTCGACCGTTAGGGATCGGGGCGAACGGAACGGATCCGACGATTTCTCGTCAAGGGAATCGTTTGGCCTACGTCGAGGCGATATACGATACCGACATCTGGAGGATTGAGGTAGCCAATTCTCCAAGCCAAGGGATTGCACCCACTAGGTTGATCCATCTTCACAAGAGGACGACAATCCTCAGTATTCTCCAGACGGCAAGAGCATTGTCTTCATGTCGAATCGCTCAGGGAGTTGGGAAATCTGGCTTTGTGACAGCGAGGGTCGAAATGCCCGACCGTTGACCTCGTTTCCCGAGGCCAGTGTGACCGGCTCTCCCCGCTGGTCGCCTGACGGCAGGCAGATTGCCTTCGACTCCTGGGAAAACGGTCGTTCCAATGTCTTTGTCGTTAGCCCGGAGGGTGGTTCGCCACGCTGTCTCACCGAGAAAACAGCCGATGCCTTCCTGCCGAGCTGGTCAAGAGATGGGCGTTGGATCTACTTCTGCTCGAATCGCAGCGGAGACAGGCAGCAGATTTGGAGGATGCCGGCTGAGGGTGGGCAGGCTGTCCGCGTGACGAAGAATGGTGGATTTGAGGCTCTCGTGTCGCCTGACGGCAAGACTCTCTATTACTCCAAGTTGGATAGGATAGATCCCACCTCCGGCTCGGCTCACCTCTGGAGGGTTCCGGTGGAAGGGGGTGAGGAGACTCTGGTCTTCGATAGGGCCATCTATCCGCGCTATTGGGCCTTGACAGAGCGAGGCATTTATTTCGTGCCGTCAGATTGGTCTCCCAGTCCGAGCATTGAATTCCTCAGCTTTGCTACCGGCAAGGTCACCCAAATTGTGGCTCTCGAGAAACCACCGGTTCGCTGGGTCCTTCCTGGTCTCAGTATTTCCCCCGATGGCCGCTGGATTCTCTGCGCGCTCGTGGAGCAGGACACTAGCGATATCATGCTGGTGGAGAATTTCCGTTAGCGTCAGGTTCAAGAGCAAAGCGCGAAGTCGAAAAGTTTCGTGGCTCTTGTCGAGACGAAAGGCAAATGCATATTCACGCTTGGGTGACTAAAGGCTCCTTTAGTGCCGCTGCCCGAAGGGCCAATTTTTCGGCACCCGTCGCCGACAACGCCTAGACCGTCATGCGCGACAAAACGAGAACAAATTCTCGTTTCGCCAACGTAGCGGCGTAAGCTAGTCCTTTTTCGACCACCTCTCCAGCTTGTCCCGGTCGCGGGCCACGGAGTTCTTCCTCATCTCCTCCGACCGGCTCAACGCCGCGCGGGCAGGTTCTGCCTTGCCCAAATCGCGATAGGCCTGATAGAGCAAGTAATGAAGGTCACCATAGAAGTCGAGTGACAGCGCCTTCTCAAGCTCGATGACGGCTGCTTCGGGCCTTCCCGCACGCAGATAGGCTTTTCCCAAAGTGGCGTGCGCCTCCAGCAGGTTGGTGTCGAATCGGAGCGCCTTCTGCAAAAAGGGAATGGCCTTTTCCTGCTCTCGACCGGTGACGTACAACTGGCCGAGCAAGTAGAGCGTGCGCGCCCGCGACGGCTCCAATTTCAGCGCCTTCTCGAGCGCCGCCCGCGCTTCATCCAGTGAATCGTTCGTCAGATAAAGGGCCCCCAACTCTTCGTACAGCTCCGGAATGTTGGGCCGCAGTTGCGCAGCGCGCTCGTACTCCCGAATCGCCTGCTTGTCCTCATAGCGCAGCTTGTAGGCTTCGGCGCGTATCTGGTGCATCCGCCAGGATTCGGGCGCCAGTTCTTCCACCCGGCTGAAACTCTCATCAGCGAGCACTTGGTAAGACCGGGCCAGGCGATAGATCACTTCAACGTTGTCGTTGGCGAGAGGCAGCGACGCGGCAAAGGCGTCGGAAGCGGGCTCCACTTGCCGCAGGGCGAGACGCGCTTTGCCGAGCAGCAGGTAGCCCGCAGCATCGAGCCGCGCCCTTGAAGCCAGCGCTTGAGCGCAGGCAGCATAGCGGCGGGCTTGGCAGAGCTGCTCGGGCACTTCTTGAACGCGTCGCAGGCCGTTCTTGTTCTCTCTCCTTTGCGAAGCGCAGCAGGGCGGCCTCATGCTCTCGAGCCTTGTCTGTTTCTCCAGTACTTCGAAACAGTGCGGCTAGCAGGAAATGGGATGGGACGTCGACGGCGTTGCTGTGGAGATCTGCGATCAGGCGTTGAGCCCCATCGTGCTCCAGCTCCATTTGGAGAAAGTCAGATCGAAGAACAAGGAACTCCGGCGAACTCTTCCAGAGCTGTTCCACCGGCTCTCGGGCAGCGCTCACCTTGCCACTTGCCAGGTGGACTCCCGCCAGCCCGAGGAGGGCCTCTTCACTGTTGGGATCCTGCTGCAGTTCGCTGTGGAACTCACTGCTAGCCTCCGCGAGTTTGCCCTGATGCAGATGAACACTGCCCAAACTGGCGTGCAGACCCCACTGTGCAGGATCGATGGTGAGTGCCTCCCCGTACTCCTGCGCCGCAAGCTCCCAGCGCCGACTCTGGCTATAGAGGTCCCCGGCGAGCCGATGGCCCCAAGCGGTACGACGGTGCTCCAGCGACATGCGTCTGACCAGCTGGCTGGCGGCATCGGTGTAGTTGCGTCCGAGCTGGAACCAAGCCTCTGTCTTGTCGGGCTCGAGGGCAAACAACGCCTGAAACTCTCGGGCTGCCTGGCGGTAGTCACCGTCAGCGAGGCGGCAAGCCGCCAGGGAACGCCGCGCTTCCTGATTCGATGGCTCCAGGCGCACCGCGCGCTCGAGCGGTGCAACGGCCTTTTGGTGTGAACCGAGTTTTAGGTAGCCAATGCCCAGAAACAGATGGGCCGGCACCAGTTCCGGGTTCTGTCGCGCGGCCTTGGATAGGACAGCTACTGACTCGCCATACTGCCCCAAAAGGTGATGGGCGAGTCCGAGGTTGACCTGAGCTTGTACCAGATTGGGACTCAGGCGCAGGACTTTGCTGAACTCGGTGACCGCCTGTTCAAACTGACCACTTTTCATGGCTTGTTGCCCAGCTGAAAGTGGGCGACGATGGCCTGCTCGGAGTACGGTTGGGCGAGTAGCGTAGGAGGGGCCAGAAGGGCGGCACATACCAGTCCAAACAGGAAGAGCGGGAAGCGGGGAACCATGAAGTGAAGTTGGTGGGCCGTTAAGGGAAAGTATGAAAGGCTTTGGTGAGTTCGGGTATTTGAATCTATCCGACTTTCGGACGGCGAGAAGACTGCCAGCGGGTTACGGTCGCCGTCCAGGGATCCACGTCAGAGGGGCAAACACATCTCATACCGCCAAGGCTATGCTCCGTTGGCAGGGGCCACCCTCAAGCCGCCTTTCGGCCACCCTCTCCCGACCGGGTCTGACGGGAAAGGGTGGATGATCGTTTCTTGAACTTCTTCGGCGGCAGGATCTAGGCGACTCCCTTCCTAGAAAGTAAATCGCAAAGCAAACTGCACAAGTCGCGGAAAGTTGGCTTGCGAACTCACTACGCCAAAGCTTGTGTTGGAGCCATACGGGGGTCGGCAGCACGTCTGATTGGGATAACCAAACTGGGTTCGGTTAGCCAGGTTGAAGAACTCGGTGCGAAACTGGAGGCCTAACCTGTCCTCCGGCCCGAACTTCGTATCCTTGAAAATCGCGAGATCAAAGTTGTTGATCCCGTGGGTGCGCACATCCGGCAAAGCGCGGGACAGATTACCGAAGGTGAAAGGTGCCGCTTCGCGGAACGCCGAGGTATCGAACCATTCGTTCAGCCGATCCTGAGCTGGACCCGTCAGCTTGGCACTTTGGCCCGTGCTAACGGGCCGACTGCTGCCACCAAAAGAATTTGACACGTTTGGGGCACCGAGTCGCACAGGAAATCCGCTTTGGAACGTCGTGATTCCATTGATTCCCCAGCCTGAGATCAATTTGCCGCCGACTCCCTCCACGTTCTTGCCGAACTTCTGGCCCTTGCCAAACGGTAGATCGAGAACATAGCTGACCACGAAACGCTGTGGCACGTCGTAAGCAGTGATAGAACGTTCATAACGAAGATCGTTGCTATTGGTATCGCCCCACTGCGTACCGTCCGACGATTCCAGCCAGCCGGTCAGCGTGTCAGTATCGGAAATCAGCTTGGCCACGGTATAGCTGGCGAGGATTGTGCCGCCTGCTCGAAGTCGCTTTTCAATCTTCATTTGGAAGGAGTGATAGATTGAGCTGCGGTTGGTGTTCTCATCAATGGCCACACCCGTGTACTGGGGGAACGGTCGCAGCAATTGTCCGCGGGCTACCGTGGGGGCGGCCAAAGTCCCCGAGCTGATCAGCCCGAAGAATGGGTTGGGTACCTGGTCCTGAAGGGCGGTTCCCAAGGCTAGGTGCTGGTCTGGCAACTGGTTCAGGTTCTGAGTATGGGCGGGCAGGTGGACGCCCCGAGATCCGGCGTAGGCCAGATCGACCAATGTGCCGTCGGGAAGTTCCTGCTGGATGTTAAAGTTCCACTGTTGGGCGTAGGAGTAAGGATTATTGGTGACAACAGCTCCGATATCTTTCCCGAACAGAGTCTCCTGGAAACTCGGGTCGCGACCCGGAGGCTGAAGGATTCCGGTCGGGAAAGGATCACTCAGACGATTGAACGGCGTGAGCCCGTTGTCGAGGGTTGCTACCCAGGGTGTACTGATGGTATTGATGAGATTGTTGTGCGGGGAGTCCTGCCATTTCACATCGCTCGGAAGCCAGAAAAGGCCATAACCGCCCCGAACTACGGTCTTGTCGGTCAGCCTATAAGCGAAACCGAAGCGAGGATTAAACATCTTTTTGCTCATGTCAATGGGGTTCCGACTTTCCCGATCGGGAGAGTTCACCAATCCCAGCCTTCCGCGTAGCGGCAGACCTGTTGGCCCGGCCAAGGGATTTTCCGCGTCAGGAAGAAGGATATCGATCCGGTCGTAGCGCTCGGACCAGGGCCCCTGCAGGTCCCAGCGGAGACCCAAATTCAACGTCAACTTCTTCGAGACCTGGAAGGTGTCACCGAAATAGACCGCCCGATAAATTTGCTGTGATGCCGTGAAGGATGGTGTGACCGCCACGGAGTCCGTGTTGGTCCCATAGCCGAGCATGAAGGAGGCAAATCCACTGCCTGTGCTCCCTGGGCTAAACGGATTTTCCGAAGTCATAAGATTGTTAAAGTGGAATATTCCGCTCGGCACGTTGCTTTGGGCATAGTTGTGGGTGAGTCGCCGGATCTCCCCACCCAGCTTGTAGGTATGTCTTCCGCTGATTTTGGTTAAGCTGGGCATAAAGCCGTAGTTGTCGTTCCTGGCAAAAATCCCGCTTCCTGCGCCTTGGGTCCCCCAGATCGCGTCGAAACCCTGTGGGACGACAGTCGGGATGTGCTTCCAGGCAACTTGGTTATTCAGCGAGGCGGGGAAACCAAAAGTTGTGAGATCGACGCCGAGGCTCGTCGGAGCGCGATCGTAATGGAAGCGAAGATAGTTGAGGCGCACGTCCAGGATGGTCGTGGGCGAAAACGAATAGGTGTCTGCAAAGACAAATTGATGGGTGTTGAACGTTTCCTCGCACCGGTCCTGGCACACCCCGGTCCGATAGGGATCGATGGCGAGACTCAGATTGGTCCAGTAGGTGTAGCGTCCGAAAATCCTCTGTTTGTCGCTAAGGTTATAGTCGACCCGCGCGTTCACCTGGGTATTGTTGCCTCCCACGCTCGCATTCGTCGCATAGTTGTTGATATGCGTGAAAGCTTGCCCTGACAGGTTGGGCGGAGCCCAATAGGTGGCCAGGATTTTCGCAGCTGGGATCCAGGCGATCCTGCGGAATGATGTTCCCCTGGAACTGTTGCCGGGTGATGATCTCGTTGCCTTGCCCGTCCCTTGCGCAGGCTGGGTTGCCCAAACGGCCACAGGTAGTTAGCGGGTCATAGACTGGGATCAGATTTCCGCCGGCATCCCGAAGATCCGAGAAGTCGCCATTCCGATACGGCAGCGTCGGGACCGACAGCAGGAACGACTGGCCCCTTCGCTGTCGATAGCCTTCGTAGCTGCCGAACCAGAACAATTTGTCTTTGATGATTCGCCCGCCGGCGTTGGCGCCAAACTGGTTCTGGACAAACGGTGGGCGATCAACTCCGGAAGCATTGTTGAAAAAATCGTTGGCATTGAGCACCTTGTTACGGAGAAATTCATAGGCCGAACCGTGGATCGTGTTCGTCCCCGACTTGGTCGTGAGGTTGATGACACCGCCGGCAAACCGGCCCCACTCAGCGCCCCAAGTTGTTCGTCTGGACCTTGAACTCCTGGATCGCGTCTTGCGTGGGGACCAGTGCCAGGAGGTTAAGGTAGTTGACATGCACGGATCCGCCGTCGATATAAGTGGCGCTCTGATTGGCCTGACCACCGCCAATCTGAAAATTTCCCCAGGCAAAGATGTTGGTGCCAGTCGGATTGCCTGTGGACGAATCCTGCTTCGAGCCCTGCGGCACCACCCCTGGGACCAGCGCTACCAAGGCCAGTGGGTTTCGGCCGTTGAGCGGCGCTTCGGTAACCTTGCGTGCCTCGACAACCTGCCCTAGCGATGATGTCTCGGACTGAAGCAACGGAGTTTGCGCGGAAACCTCCACCGTCTGTGTGACCTCGCCAAGTTCCATGGCAACGTCAATCCTGACTGCGCTCTCCACCTCAACAACCACTGGCTCCCTGGCGAAGCGCTTGAAGCCGGTCTTCTCCGCCTCAATCCGATATTTGCCGGGAACCAGGTTCACAAACCGATAGGAGCCGGTCGCATCGGTCTCCATGGTGCGTTTTTCAGTTGTGCCCAGATTCGTGAGGGTGACGTTTGTGCCTGGCACGACGGCTCCAGTAGAGTCTGAGACGGTGCCGACAATCGAACCATAGAACGTCTGGCTTATCGCCTCAGTGCTAGAGAAAAGAAAGAGCCCGACGCAAATCAAGGCTCCGAAGGCCGATTTGGCCAGAACTGAACTGTGCCACTGAACTCTTCGCTTCATGGTCTGTCTCCTTATCAAGGGATCATGCCATTGGTTTTGGAAGAAGTACAACTAACGGGCGTGTAGCCTGCGTGTAGCGGATCCTCTTGCCTAACTGGCGTGACATCGATTGTTGTCACTGCTAGGTCCACTTGCTGTCGCCGAAGTTCAAGAATCGGTCAAAATTTGTCTGCCCTCTCCCGTTTTTGGCGAGGGGGGTCGCCGAAAGCAGGGTGAAGGGGTCACTTGACGACAGAGCCGCCGTCCTTGGCGTTATAAAATTGCTCGCTACATAGAGACTATAGGTACTGGGTATCAGAGTAGATCGACTGTGTCAAGGAAATTGTTTCGCAGTGTGGCAAACGGAGTATTGGGTGGTAGTCGCCAATGAGGCGTCCATTCTAACGAGAACGGTCGAGAAGGAATTGGATCCGATAGGGAGTTGTGGGACTAGTTCGATTTTGAAGCTACCAGCACGACAACCGGATGGACCCAAAAATCGCCTGGTCGAGACACATGATCAGCTCTCTCCTCAGCGGCGACCGGCTCAGCCAGGCCAAGCAAACGTCCGTCAGCAGAGAAAACTCGAAAGAGACGCTTGGCCTCGCGATTTCCCAGTTCGGGCAGCTGCACTGAGAAATCACGCCCGACCGACAAGGCCTGTTCGGCTGCGGCATCTGCAAGAACCATGGGATAATGGGATAATACCCCGTTCAAGCCAATCATATGACCGGACAACTCAACTGGGCTCAGTTTCTGGAACTTCTCCAGGCTGATGGTCTGGCAGTCTGAGAACTCACCGGAGGCCATCCGGCGAAGCCGGGATAGGTGCGCGCCGCAACCAAGCTTCGCGCCCAGGTCATGAGCCAGCGAGCGAACGTAAGTGCCCGCTGAGCAGCTGACGGCGAACTCGACTGCATCGGATCCGCGCAGATCAAAGGCTAGGTGATGAATCTGAACTCGCTGAGGGGCGATCTCCACGCCTATGCCTTTGCGTGCCAGACGATACGCCGGGACGCCCTGAATCTTCTTGGCCGAGAAGGACGGCGGCACTTGCCACTGCTCGCCAGACATCTCAACAGCCAGTCTGTTGAGCTGCTCCTGAGTGGCTTGAGGCACGATCCTTTCTGAGGTGGGCTGTCCCTCTTTGTCATAGGTGTCCGTGGAAAAACCCAACCGAATCGTACCCTCGTAGACTTTTGGGCCCTCCTTTAGAAACTCGACGAGCCGAGTTGCCTTTCCCAAAGCAATGGGTAAGACACCGGTGGCCATAGGGTCGAGCGTCCCCAGATGGCCTACCTTCCGCATCCTCAAGTGGCGGCGAACGGTCTGCACGACATCATGAGAAGTGACACCCTCAGGCTTGTCGATGATCAGGAACCCACTTTCGAAAGGAAAAAGGTCCATCAGTAGAAAAGGGTGGCCGCGTCACCGCAGCCGCATACACCGGCTGAGCGGGCGTTGCTCGGCGCTTAGTTGACTTCAACAGTTGGGTAAATTGGGCAGGTGAGGCCGTGCTTCACTGCGTTGAATCTGGAGGTAACTTAGTCTTTTGCAGCAGCTCTTCGATTCGGGCCCCGTACTCGATGGATTCATCGTAGAAAAAACTCAACTCCGGCGTGTTTCGCAGGCGCAGACGCGTCGCGATCTCATGGCGAATGTGAGAGGCTGCGCTATTCAAGCCGGCCAGGGTCTTCTTGCGCTCTTCGGTCCCACCCAGGACGCTGATGTAGACCCGGCCGTGTTTCAAGTCAGGAGTCATCTTGACTTCGGTGATGGCGACCAGACCGATGCGAGGATCACGCAGTGCGGGGAGCAATTCGCTGATCTCCATGCGAATCATCTCACCCACGCGAGTTGGCCTTCGAACCGGGGCTTTCATAGGTATTCGATCTGATAGTTGCTGAGACTGCCGTTGATGGTCTTTTCAGTCTCCTCCACTACCGAATTCAGCGTCTTCTCGAGAATAGTATGATCAGAGCAAATCGACACAATTCCGAGCGTTGCCCGTTGCCAGAGGTCCTGATGGTCACACTCGGCAACCGAGATATTGAATTTGCGCAGCCGGTCTTTCAAGCTGCGCAGGACGAAACGTTTTTCCTTCAAGGAGTGCGCGTCCGGGATGAGAATTTCCAGCGTTAGAAGACCGATGTGCATCGCCAATTCCCCTTTTGAGGGAGGGATGGCCGCTTTTGCGACCAGGCAACGGATTCGCGTCTGTCGCGTATTCTCGAAGAATTGCCAGGAGTGCCGCGTCTTCTGCGGTGATCGTGAGCTTGTCTCTGCCGAAGGCGCATCGAGGTGGCTACCAAGGCCGCCCACAACGCGATCGTATTGTGAAGCGGGGCAGTCAGCAAGGGAAAAGGGCCGCCTTCACGGGGTGTCACTTTACAGCGACTCGGGGGCCACCTTCTCTATGACGTAGGCTTCGATGACATCACTGCTCTTGATGTCATTGAAGTTCTCCAAGCCGATACCGCATTCGAATCCGGCACGAACTTCTGAAGCGTCGTCTTTGAAGCGTTTGAGGGAAGCCACCTTCCCCTCGTAAACGACGACATTGTCGCGCAGCAGGCGGACCTGGGCATTGCGGGTGACTTTACCATCGGTGATGTAGCAGCCGGCGACCGTTCCCACCTTGGGAACCTTGAAGGTGTCGCGGACTTCGGCCGTGCCCTGGTAAGCCTCCTTCACCTGCAGATCCAGCATTCCCACCATTGCCTTCTTAATTTCATCGGTGACGTTGTAGATGATCGTGTGCAACCGGATGTCGACGCCTTCATGTTGAGCCAGATCGGTAGCCTTCCGCTCTGGACGCACGTTGAAACCGATAATAATCGCATTCGAAGCTGAAGCCAGAAGCACGTCTGTCTCGGTGACGGCGCCCGTTCCCTTGTGAATGATCTTCACTTTCACTTTGTCCTTACCCAGCTTGCTGAGGGTCTCCGACAGAACTTCCACCGACCCTTGCACGTCACCCTTCAGAATCAAGGTCAATTCTTTAACAGCGCCGGCTTTCAACTGCTCATGCAGATGTTCCAGGGTCAGCCGGGCAGTCTTGGCAAGCTGGCTATCACGTAGCTTCATCTGGCGAAGAGTGCCAATCTGTTTCACCTTCGAGACATCGGTGAGCACCTGGAACAAGTCGCCGGCCTGCGGAACGGATTCCAACCCCAGCACTTCAACAGGAACAGAAGGTCCGACGCTCCTGATCGGCTTGCCCCGATAGTCAAACATTGCCCGGACCTTACCTGTTACGGCACCGACAATAAAGGAGTCGCTGACGTTGAGCGTGCCGTTCTGCACCAGCACGGTCGCCACCGGACCACGGCCTTTGTCCAGCTTGGCTTCGAGAATTGTGCCCATGGCCGTTCTCTGGGGATTCGCCTTGAGACCTTGCAGATCCGACACGAGCAGGATCATTTCCAGCAGCAGATCCAGATTCGTCTTTTGCTTGGCCGAAACCTCCACCGTCACCGTGTCGCCACCCCAATCCTCGGCCAGAAGCCCGTTGTCAGCCAAGGCCTTGCGCACGCGTTCGACTTGAGCATTGGGTTTGTCGATTTTGTTGATGGCAACCAGAATGGGAACTTTGGCCGCGCGGGCGTGAGCAATGGCTTCGAGCGTTTGTGGCATGACACCGTCATCCGCCGCCACCACTAGCACGACGATGTCAGTCACCTTGGCGCCGCGGGCCCGCATCATTGTAAAGGCCTCGTGGCCGGGCGTGTCGAGGAAGGTGATCGTTCGCCCGTTCTTTTCGACCTGATAAGCGCCAATATGCTGAGTGATGCCACCCGCCTCACCCAAGGCCACATCTGTCTCGCGAACCGCGTCCAGCAGCGACGTCTTGCCATGATCGACGTGCCCCATGATGGTGACTACGGGCGCTCGCGGCGCAACGTTCTCGGTTTTCTCATCGGCGATCGCCTCGTACTCCGCATCCTCTTCATAGGAGATGATCGTCGCCTCGGCGCCAAAGTCATGGCTCAAGTCAATCGCCAGCGTCTCATCCAGGGCTTGGTTCATCGTGGCAAACATGCCTTTGTCGAGCAACCGCTTGATGATGTCTTTGGCCTTGACGTCCAGCTTCTCTGCCAGCTCTTTCACCGACACGCCCTCAGTAAGGGTGACGGACTTGGTGATCGGCAATGGTTGAAACGGTTGAGGTTTGACGATAGAAGCCAGCGGTGCCCTCCCGAAGACGCCGCGCCGCGATTCCTGTCTGCCTTCCTGCGGTTGCGGGCGATAAGGGCCACGTGGCTTCATTCCGCCACCACGATGGTCTCGCGAAGCTGGCGGAGGAGTAACTCCAGCAGGAGGAGTGAACCCCTGAGGACGAGGACGGAAACCGGCTTGCGGCGGGTTTGCACTTCGACTGGGAGGGCGCGGAGCGAAGGTGCGCGGCTTGATGCCGATATGCTGCCTGATGGTCTCGGTCGAGGCGCTGGCTTTGCCCGGAACCGATCTGCGAGGCGCTACACTTGGCTGGCTGGCTTGCGGTGTTGAAACAGGCGGACCGGAGCGCGCCCGCAAGGGCTGAAGAGTCGCAGGTCGCGGCAGGCTTCCCGGCTCACCTGAAGGGACCCCGAGACGTGGAAGCACCCGATCACCCACCCTCGGATGAGAAGGTGGCGCAGGCTGAGGAGCGACCGGTACCGCTGGCGACACCGGTTTCACCTCAGCAGGTTTGGAAGGTTCCTTCTGGATTTCCTTCGTCTTGGCATCCCTCAGGGTGGTTTCTATTTCGGCTGGCTTGGCAGCTACCTCGGCAGCCGGAGCCGCGGACGGAGCTCCCTCCACCTTGAGCGGCACAGCGGGCGTCTCTTTTGCTTCAGAAGGTTTCTCAATCTTGGCTGGCTTGGCTTCAGCTGCGGCCTCGGGCTTGGCTTTCTTCTTGGTCTTCTTCCCTGAGAAGTGATCCTTAATATCCTGGACCCGTTCGCCATCCACATAGCTGGCGGCCGAAATTTCCTCGACGCCTTCACTCTTCAGGTAGGCGATGATCTCCATCGCCTCTACTTTGATGTCTTCCGCTAACTTGAAAATCCTTTTCTTGTCTGCCACGCAATTCTCTGACGCCGCGGCTGCTCCAGCTCCGGACGCTACTCCTCCTCTTTCTTGTCTTCGTCGGTAGTTACCTCATGTACCAGCTCCGTGTCATGACTTGAGCCTGTCTCCGTCCCAGTATCCATTTTCGCCGGCTCCGTGCCTTCGGCCGTTCCTTTTTCGACTTCCGGAGAAACTTCGCTGCCCGGGGATGTTTCCTCTGCTGTGACGGGGCCTTCCTCTACAGTTGCCTCTGACTGCATGTAGTAGTCCTTCACCGAAGCAATAATCTTTTCGGCACTCTTCGGCCCGACGCCCTTGATGTCAGTGAGCTGCGCAATCGGCGTGTCGGCTAGCTGCTCGATGGTTTCGATACCGGCAGCAGTCAGTTTCTGCAGCAGGGATGGAGTGAATCCGGGCAGCTCAGACAGCGGCGTGCGCGCGGCCATTTGGGCCATCTGGTCTTCGATTTCGGCGCGCTTCTCTTCGTCGCTCTTGATATCGATTCTCCAACCTGTGAGCTTCGCCGCCAAGCGAACATTCTGGCCCTTCTTGCCAATGGCCAGAGAAAGCTGATCGGTTTCCACAATCACTTCCAGATGTCTTTCGACCGGATCTAGGATGGAAGCCCGGCTGATCTTGGCCGGACTTAAGGCATTCATTGCGAACTGCGCAGGGTCATCCGAATAGGCAATGATGTCGATCTTCTCCCCGTGCAGCTCGCGAATAATGGCCTGAACACGCGAGCCCTTCATGCCAACGCACGCGCCCACTGGGTCGACATCTTTGTCCTTCGAGAATACGGCGATCTTAGAGCGCTCTCCGGTGTCTCGAGCCGCCGACCTGATCACCACCGTGCCATCATAGACTTCCGGCACTTCCATTTCAAAAAGCTTAATGATCAGAGCCGGGTCGATGCGCGAGATGATGACTTGAGGACCCCGCGTCGTTTTATCGACACGCACAATCGCCCCGCGGATCCGATCTCCGGGCGAGAAATTTTCCAGGCGGGACTGCTCGCGTCTCGGCAGGCGCCCTTCGGCTGTTCCCAGATCCAGGATGAGATCACCGCCTTCCAGGCGTTTAACCATGCACGTCACGACTTCGCCGATTCGCTGGGTGTACTCCGCGAAGATGCTATCGCGCTCAGCTTCCCGCACTTTCTGCAGAATCACTTGCTTGGCCGTCTGAGCCGCGATTCTCCCCAACACGTCAGTCGGCTTCTGAATCTTCACTTCGCCATCGATCTGAATTTCAGGATTGATCTTCTGGGCCTGCTCCAGCGAAATCTCACGCAAGGGGTTAGTGACTGTCTCAACGACTTTCTTTATGGCGAAGACCTCAACCTGACCGGTCTCCTTATTGAAGGTGGATCGCAAGTCCTCGTTAGACTTGTAGTATTTCCGGGTTGCGACCAACACGGCGTCTTCCACGGCACCGACCACAATCTCCGGATCAATTCCCTTGTCCTTGCTCAACTGCTCGATTTGTTGGGAAAGCACACTCGCCATTCAAGAACTCCTGGCTGATGACCGGTTAGAAATCGATGTCCAAATTCGCTTTGGAAACCCACGCGAAAGGAATTTCAACTGTTTGGTTCCCCTTCAGTGCAAGGGTTAAGCTTTCCCCATCAAACTCGGTCAAGATACCGCGAAAAGTCCTCGCCCCACCGATGGGTTGTCTAGTCTGCAATTTGACAAATCTTCCGCGATACTTTTCGAAATCTTCCTTGCGGCCGAGTTTTCGCGTCAATCCGGGAGATGAAACCTCCAGCGTGTAGGCCCCTGGAATCAAATACTCGATGTCCAACTCAGTCCCAACCTGGTCGCTCACACGCTGGCAGTCTTGGTGCGTGATGCCTTGCGGCTTGTCAATGTAGATCCGCAGGATTCGATGGTTCAGACTTCCTTTGAATTCCAGTTCCACCAGCTCCAACCCTTCGGAGGACACAATTCGCTGGATAAGGGCTTTCGTTCGTTCCAGGTCAACCAACGTGGAATTCCTTTTGGGGAAGGTCGGCGGAGCGAAGTTAGAGCAACAAAAAAGTGGGCTCGCGCCCACTTAGAGTGTTCATACTACAACGCTGCGAAAACAAAAATCAACTAAATTATCCTCTTTACTCTTCAGCACGGTGCCCCGTTGCCCTCAGTCATTCCTTCGCAGGAATGCGTCAAGTGGATGGCGATCAAGGGCTATCTGTTCGGCAATCATTTCAATCGGCTTTCGGTCTGGCTCGGGTTCGACTCGATGTTTACAGACAGCGTCGTGTTGCTTGCCCGAATTCACAATCACCGAGGACCTCATCCTGGGTTTTTTCTCGTGTCCAGCAACGCATCAATTCGGTCGCTGGTCGATCCATATCCTCGGAATACCCTTCGATTTCCACGTAGGTCTCTCGGATCACTCCTGGTCGAAGAGCTTCGAGCGGTTGATGCGCTCGCCTTTGTAGATAACTTGAGAGATGCGTTCGGTGGCCGTAATGTCTTCCAGCGGGTTGCCATCGATCAGCAGCAAGTTGGCATCGCGGCCTTTGCGGATCGAGCCGATGTGGGAATCGGCGCGAAGCAGGCGAGCTGCATTATATGTGGCAGCCTGAAGCGCCACGGCCGCCGGGATACCTGCGCTCACCCAGAGCTGAAGTTCGCGGTGAATGGCTGGCCCGTGGAAAACCAGAAGATTGCCGGCGTCGCTGCCTGCGACCAGCATAACGCCGGCATGATGGGCTCTCCGCAGATTCTCCTTGCCCTTTTCCAACCCGCCAAAGACCTTCAGCCGTTCGATGAGTTTCGGCGCTTTTCCCGAACCCAAAGCCTTTCGCGTGCTCTCAATCAACTTCGAGGGCACAACCTGTTGGACCAAAGAGCGACTGAGTGGCTCGTCTGCTCCCCTGGAAAGGCTTGAGAACGCCTCGAGCACACTGAGGGTCGGATCATAAGCAATTCCCTCCTTGGCCATGCGAGCCAGAAGGTCGTCGCCAATCTGATCCCGGCAAGAGCCATGTTCGACACCGTTGGCCCCGATCTTGACCGCGTCCGCGACATCCTTGCTGTCTCCCGTGTGCACGACGAGAGGCAGGTTCTGAACGCGCGCTTCTTGGGCTACGGCCTGCAGCAACCTCACATCCATTCGGTTGAACAGCTGATCAGCCACGCCTGCCTCCAGGATTCCCTTGATCCCATCGACTCCAGCGTCCTTCAATTCGCGCAGCTGCCGACGCGCTTCATCAGCTGATTTTGGAAGACGTACCCATTGTTGAAAGGCAAGAGCCTTCAGGTTTTCGGGCAGGCCTTCGAAAAACTCAGTCCCGTGGCCGCCTTCAGTCGTGAACATGGGGCCACAAGCGAACAGCGAGGCGCCGAGGCGCTCTCCGCCCGCGACGCTCTCCCGGAGTTTGAGAGTCTCGTCTAGACCGTCTCCCACGCTTTTGACCGCGGTGACGCCGCTGTACAGGCAGGCGGCAAGAGCGCGTGGCATGCTGCTCTTCGGATCGTAGTCTTCGGCTGAATCGTAGAAACCCGCTGGAGCGCCCAGGTGAACGTGAACGTCAATAAGCCCTGGCAACAATGTCTTTCCGGACCCCTCAATCACGCTTGCCTTTAGCTCCTCGGCATCGGGGGGAGTGTCTGTGAAGACCTCTTCAATCTTTCCTTTCCTGACAAGCACGGCTCCGGACTCAATCACCTGGCCATCGCCGACGAAAATCCGAGCGCCTCGGATCAGGTAGGTTCCACTACGGTCCAGATCTCGCATCAGCACTTTGGCTTTGCGCAAATGTTCGCGGCTGTAAGCCTGGTAACCCCCCAGAACTATGAATGGGAACAGAACCGCCACGATCCAAAGCTTGGCCGCCGGCCGGATTTTTTCCTCCTTCTCCCAGCGGAAGAGCTGAGCGGAAACAAAGAGCCCTAGAAGAAGAGTCGCCACAAGAGCGAATCCCGAAGACCAATTGGCGGTCAGGGGCTCGCTACGGAAGAAGATACCCTGAAATCCGGTCACCAGGTAAGACGCGGGAAGGAACTGGCTGATAAGCTGGGCCCACTGGGGCAGGATCGTGATAGGGAAAGTGGCGCCGCTCAGAAACAGCATCGGCATGTAGAAGAGTTGGATCAACACCTGGCTGCCCTGCATGGAACTGGCGACCGACGCCAGAATCAGCCCGATTGCACGAAATGCCAGGACACCAATGGAGATGAGCGCAAAAAAAGAGAAGAGACGCTCGGGAATGGGCATACCGTAGATGAAGTGCGCTAGAGCCAGTATCAGGACGACAATTGGAACATAGATGACCCAGCCGGATACGAGCGAGGCCACCAGAATTGGAGTCGGCGACACCGGCGTGACCCTAAAGCGCCGCAGTATGTTCATCTCGCGCTCTTGCACCGCCCGAATGCCTGCGCCAAACAGACCGTTGCCGAGAATGCCCATCACGAGCACCAGTGACACTACGTAGGAAATCGTGCCGCCGCGCTCGGCCTTCATCAGGCCCGCGAACACAAAGAAAAAGATCAAAGGGAAAAGGTAGTTGAAAAAGATGACGGCCTTGTCCCGGAAGGCCAGCTTCAAATCGATCTTGATGAGGGCGAGATAGCTTTTCATTCGCGCAAGCTCTTCCCAGTGAGCTCGATGAAGACGTCTTCAAGCGAGGGGCGCTTCAAGTGGACATCAGCTAGATCAATCCCTTGCTGATCAACCCATTTGACCATATCAACCAGAGTTCTGGCCGGATGTTGCGATTGAACAATCATGATCTTCCGGTCCGGCGTTACCGTTGTCTTCTGAGAATCGTTCCAGCGAGGAAACTCAACTTCTGGTAAGGGCTGCTCACAGCAGATCTCGATAAGAGAATGACCAATGGTCCGGGCCTGAATTTCGCGCGGCGTGCCCATGGCGATGATGCGCCCTTCGTCAATGATTGCTACCCGGTCACAAAGTTTTTCGGCTTCCTCGATGTAGTGAGTCGTCAGTAGAATCGTGCGCTGTTCCTGCCGCAAATCCTGGATCAGACTGTGGATTTCGAGGCGAGCCTGCGGGTCCAGCCCAGCCGATGGCTCGTCGAGGAACAGTACCTGAGGGTCGTTCAGGAGAGCGAGAGCTAGCGCTAATCGCTGCTTCTGCCCTCCCGAAAGCAGCTCGTAGAATTGATTTCGCTTTTCCCAGAGCAGCAGACGCTTCAGAAGGTCTTCACCATTTACTGTTTGCGAGTAGAAACTGCCGAAGAGTTCGATGGCTTCAGCCACCCTGAGTTTGGCTGAGAAATTCGTGGATTGAAGACACACTCCAATTCGATTCTTGAGCTGTCGGCTGTGGGTGCCCGGATCGAAACCCAAGACAGTAGCCTCGCCGCCACTGCGGAGCCGCAGGCCTTCCAGGATCTCGACCGTGGTGGTCTTGCCAGCGCCGTTGGGTCCGAGGAGGCCGAAGACCTCGCCGGCTCGAATGTCGAAGTCAATCCCTTTGACCGCCGTGAAATCGCCGTAATTCTTGGTCAAGCCTCGAACCTGGATGGGAGGCAGTGAGACTGCTGATTGCGGATTGTCGATTGGCGATTGGAAGACAGTCTGGCCTCCGGACGCGTTTCGATGGGTTTGCATTAGTGTCTCTAAGCTGATTCCAGTGTGAGGCGCGGGATCTGGTTTCGAGAGAGGCAAGCTACCATGAACCAGTCGTCTTTCTCAAGATGCGGTTCGCCCTGGGTGCAATCAAAGCAACGAACAGCGGGCCAAGCCCCACTGGTGGCAGCGCTCGCTTTCCCCCAAGAAACGGTCGACGGAGTACGCAGAGTACCCTGTACGGCACTCTTGCTTATCCTTTCGTACGTGACAGCAGACTCCTAGGTTTCTGCAAACACGATGCAGGTCAGTTGTCGCAGATCGTCGATCAGGAAGTCGGGTGCTGGTTCGTTCAGCGTGTCGCTAGCAAGTCCGTATGTGACCCCGCAGGTGGCAACCCCGGCGTTGCGTCCGGTTTGGATATCGATGTGCGAATCACCCACCATCAGCGCCCGCTGGCGCAGTGTCTGGGTATCCAGCAGGATTTGCTCGATGCCTCTCCAGTGCGGCTTCTTTTGCTCAAAACTATTGCCGCCATAGACGACAGCGAAGTTGTCCTGGACCCGCAATCCTTGCAGAATTGCCACGCTCGGCTTGACTGGCTTATTGGTCAAGACAGCCAGCTTTAAACCTTTAAGCGCATTCAGGGCGTCGGCGACTCCGGGGTACAGCGTCGTGTTGTCCAGCAGATGTTCCCGGTAGTAGCCCAGAAAGATGTCGAGCGCTCGCTGGACGTCAGATTCGCTCAGTCCTTCGCCCATCGCTCGGTGGATCAGGGTAGCGGTTCCATCGCCGATGTAACTGAAGATGACTGTGTGCTTCAAAGGGGAGAGGCCCATCTGCTGTCGGGTGAAATTGACGGAATTGGCCAAATCAAGCTTAGAATCGATCAAAGTGCCATCCAGGTCGAAAATAATTAGATCGTATTTTGAAGAGCTACGTCCGTTATGGTTCATTCTCTCCTCGTGTCGAAAGCACAGCGCCAGTCATTATACGGCAGGACTGCCTCAAAGTACCGAGGTAGAGATGCAGGGTGCGCTGTATGCTATATTTCCCTGGTTCTGCCGGAGTACATACTTAACATGCCGCCGTGGCCCCGGGATGCCCATCTGTTCTTCATCCGTGGCCCAATCTAATTAAGGAGTTCGGTTCCCATGTTCAAGACTTTGGAATGGAGCAATGAAGGCGTGGTAATGATTGACCAGCGCAAGCTGCCAGCAGACGAAGTCTATACGCTCTTCAAAACCTACGAGGAGGTCGCTCAGGCCATCAAAGATATGGTTGTTCGGGGAGCTCCAGCCATTGGCGTCGCCGCGGCGATGGGCGTGGCTTTGGGTACGAAGCAGATCACGACAGCCGACCCGGAAGAATTCAAGAAGCAGTTTGCCAGAATCTGTGAAACTCTCGAAGCCACCCGTCCCACGGCCGTGAACCTTTTCTGGGCAATCGAAAAAATGAAGGAGGTCTTTCGGCAACATTTCGAGAAAGGTGATCTCGTCGCTCTCAAACGGGTCCTGGTAACCAAAGCGATCCAGATGCAACAGGAAGACATTGAACTGAACCGGAGGATGGGCTGTTATGGTGCCCACCTGATTGGCGAAAATCATCGCGTCTTGACTCACTGCAACGCGGGAGCGCTGGCCACGGCGGGATACGGAACTGCGCTAGGCGTCATCCGTGCCGCGGTGGAGCAGGGAAAGAAGCTGCAAGTATTTGCCGATGAGACTCGACCGTTCCTGCAGGGAGCCCGACTAACGGCTTGGGAACTGCAGAAAGACCAGATTCCGGTGACACTCATCACCGACAACATGGCAGGCTATTTTATGAAGCAGGGGAAGATTGATTGTGTCATTGTGGGTGCCGACCGCATCGCGGCCAACGGCGACGTTGCCAACAAAATCGGCACCTATTCTGTGGCCGTTCTGGCCAAAGAGAACAGCATCCCATTCTACGTGGCGGCCCCACTCTCCACCCTTGATCTTAGTCTTCCCACGGGAGAACAGATTCCAATCGAGCAGCGTTCCCACCGCGAGGTCACTCACTTTCAGGGCTCACCGATTGCGCCCGAGGGTGTCGAAGTGGCCAACCCGGCTTTCGATGTGACGCCCAACCGTTATGTGACAGCGATCATCACGGAGAGGGGTATCGCCCGAGCCCCCTACACAGAGAGCCTCAGAGCTTTGGCTGCAGAATGAGGACAACGGAATCGAACATCAGGGCGGTACAAAGTCGTTGATCTATCGCGACGGTCTCGCCATGGTTGATGAGTTGGTCCACGGCCTCAATTCAGCGGCATGTAGAACAGGCTCAGCCGCGGTACACCGAATCTTTCGAGCAGCTTCCTGTTGATCATTTTTTTCTCAAGCATCGCCAGCTGTTCCGCCTTCAGACCGCGACGATGACGGTTTAGCTCCTGGTTGACTTGGGTGCGCAGAGCCAGCAGTTTCTCCTCACTCAAAGCCGCAACCAGGGCTCCCAGAATTTTCTCCTCAAGCAGGCAGAGCCGCAGCTCCAGCTGTTCGTAGTCCACACTATCCGATCCAAGGACTTCCTGCTTCATTAAAGCCAGCGAGCTTGCTATGTGTTCGAACAGGTCGGGAGGCAAAGATAGCCCGTCGCTCTTCACTCGGTCGTGGGCGTGATTCAGCTGGCCTGCACTCCGGTCGATCATTTCAGCCAGGCTTTCCCGATCATTCTGCTCTCTCTTTGTTTGCACCTCAGCGCGACGGCCTTTCCCGACGGAGTTCTCCTGGAGCCGTTCGAACTCTCGCAAAATCGCCTGCGTGCAATAGGAGAGTGAGTTTACTTTTTGTGCCTTGCTCTTGCGCTTGGCGTGTCTCTCAAACGCCAAATCGATCCCACGCAGAACGACTTCCAAAGGGACTCTCGCTTCCTGAAACGACTCGATCAACGCCCAATCCAGAGGCGAGAGTAGCCGCAGGCTTTCGCGGCGCTTCTGGAAATGCTCTTCGATTTCGGTAAAGTAGTTAAAGTAATTTTCCATGATTTGCGCGAGGATGCAAGGTGAACGCGTAAAGGTCAAGAAAATGAGAGGTGAAGGGAGGACGTGAGAAGGGGAGAAAGGAGCAAGACGCGCAAGGCCAACGGTGCACTTTAGTGAAAGGTATTTGCTACCGGTAATTGGCTATTGATTGCTTTCTATTTGCGGAAGGGGCTCGTGAAACAGCTCCGTGGAGGGCGAGGACAGCAAATAGCCGATGATAGTCAACAGCAAATGTTCCTCTCTTCGCGCCGTAATGTCCTGATCCCACCACCTCACCCTTTCGACACTCCCACCCTTTACCCTGAGCTGTGAAAGAATCGCCTTTGTAGAGGCCGGCCGCTGGGCCGGCCTTCTCGCGACGGCAGGAAGGCCTCCAAGGAGCTCGGGTTGGAGCAACAGGGAACGCCAGGGGCAGTCATTCCCGATAGCCGCACGGCGTCTTTTTGCAGCTTCCCCTTCACGGTCCTTGACGCCACCTTCCGTCTTCATCCCTTCACCGCTTCGCTCTTGTTCCGCTCATGAATCAACCGCAGCCCATCCAACGTTAGGTTGGGATCGATGTGCTTGATGCGGTGGGTACCAGTCCCAATCAGCGAAGCGTAGCCGCCTGTGGCAACCACTGTGGTCGTGGAACCCAGCTCTGGAATCATGCGCTCAAGAATGCCATCGATTAGGCCAACATAGCCGTAGTAGAGGCCAGACTGGATACTGCTCACAGTAGAGCTGCCGATGACCTTTGCTGGAGCTTTGAGCTCTACGCGCGGCAAGCGGGCTGTGCGCGCGAACAACGCCTCGGCCGAAATGCCAGGGCCGGGCGCAATGACCCCACCGAGGTACTCCCCCTTGGCCGAAATGGCGTCAAAGGTTGTGGCGGTGCCGAAGTCCACGACGATAGTCGGTCCGCCATACTTTTCGTAGGCGGCTACGGCATTGACAATCCGGTCAGCTCCGACGTCTGCAGGGGAGTCATAGAGCACCGGCATCCCGGTCTTGACTCCCGGCTCGACGAAGAGCGGTTTGATATTGAAATACTTTAAAGCCATCTGTTCGAGGACCGAGTTAAGCTGCGGAACCACCGATGCGATGACAATGTGGTGAATCTTGTTGACATCCATACCGGCCAGGGCAAACAGATTGCGTGCCAGGATTCCGTACTCATCGGTGGTCTGTCGCTGCTTGGTCTCAAGCCGCCAATCGGCGAGCAGCCGGTCGACGTCAAAGACTCCCAAGGCGGTGTTCGTGTTACCAATGTCGATCACCAGTAGCATTCTTACCTCCACGCCACGACGTCACCACTCAGGACTTCTTCAATCCGACCATCAGCCATTCTTACATGAAGAGCTCCTGTCTCGCTGAGGCCAGCCGTCACACCGTGGATTTCCCTTCCACCTAGATCGACACATACACTTTTGCCCCAGGCATACGAAGACCTGCAAACCCAACGTTTCATGACCTCGGCGCGGCCACCCGACTGCAGTTCCTGATAAATCTGTTCGAAACTCTCCAGCAAACGGCACAGAACTTCAACCCTCGAATAAGATTGCTTTCCTTCCAGAAAGAGAGAGGAAGCTTGCTGGCCGAGATGCTGAGGGAACTGGTGCTGGTTTACGTTGATGCCGATGCCGGCAATGATGTACTTGATCTCCTCCGGCTCGGCGCTCATCTCGGTCAAGATTCCGCAACACTTACGGCCATTGACCAGCACATCATTGGGCCACTTGATATCGCTGGGTAAGCCGCAGACCTGTTCGACAGCCTCACTGGCTGCAACAGCAACAGCTAGGTTCAGGACGGCCGCGTAACGCGGTTTTATCTTCGGACGCAAAATGAGAGAAGCGTAGATTCCAGAGCTTTTTTCTGAGAACCAGGAGCGTGCCAATCGGCCGCGCCCTTGTATTTGTTCTTCCGCGAGCACCAGGGTTCCCTCTTCCGCGCCATTCTGTGCCAACTCGTGGGCTACATCGTTAGTGGAAGTCACCCGAAGATGATGAAAGATGCTCTTTCCAAATCGGCGAGTATTGAGTTGGGGGTGGATCAAGTATGGCAGGAGCAAATCGTGAGCGGACATAGGCTGACGCCTTGCTTCAGGGTGCGAGACGCAAACTGAGCCAATCGTGGTTGTCAACCCGGTTGGCAAAGCGCTCAGTTCACCCGGAGTTCCAAACTGATATCCGCTGCTTTGAAAGAATGGGTCAACGCACCTACAGAAATGAAATCGACTCCTGCCAGTGCATAGTCGCGAACATTCTCAAGGTGGATTCCCCCTGAAACTTCGAGCGGCACTCTTCGACCGACAAGAGAGACGGCCACTTTCGTCTGGCTGGGGTCCATGTTATCCAAGAGAATCACATCCGCTCCGGCTTCCAGCGCCAGCGACAGTTCCTCCAAGCTAGTAACCTCGATTTCGATCTTTTTGAGATGGTCAATGCGGGAGCGTGCTCGTCGAACTGCTTCCTTCACGCTGCCAGACGCGGTGATATGGTTCTCCTTGATCAAGACGCCGTCAAACAGACCGAACCTGTGGTTCCTTCCACCCCCCAGACACACTGCATACTTCTCCAAAATCCTTAGTCCCGGGGTTGTCTTGCGTGTATCCAAAATGACCGCCTTGGTCCCAGCAACCGCCGACACGAACTTGCGAGTGAGTGTTGCTACTCCGGACAGCCGCTGCAAGAAATTGAGTGCGATCCTCTCACCCTTGAGCAAACTAGTGGCTGGGCCCTCGACGCACCCGACAACGCTTCCCTTGAGAACCTCATCTCCGTCCTGAAAACGACTCTTCAGCTTGATGTCAGAGGACAGCTGGAAAAACGTGCGAACCACAACTGGCCAGCCAGCCAGCACGAGATCTTCTTTAGCTACAAAATCGCCGTAGGCCTTCAATTTGGGAGAAACTACAGCGTCTGTGGTCAGGTCGCCCGTTCCCAAGTCCTCCTGAAGGGCAATGGAAACGATGCCGTCAACCGCCTTCACGTCAAGTTCGGGCATTGTGAATCAAGTGGAACTCAATTGCCCTTCCCCTGCCAGGGGAGCGAGCTCCCTGTCCCGCGGACGGGAGAAGGGCTAACCTTTGGACTGATTTTGGACTTGAACCCTGAACTGGTGACCCGTGAGTTATGCTCGCAACTGAGACAGTCTCTTCAAGTTCTCCTGAAGCTTGCCGAGCTTTTCTTGAAACTCAACCAGCCTGCTCTGGTTAAGCTTGACGACCTTTTCGGGTGCGTTTTTTAGAAACTCCTGGTTGCTGAGCTTCTCAAAAATAGGACTCATGTCCTTCTGGAGCTTCTCAATTTCGTGTTGCAGACGTGCGCGTTCCGAGTCTAGGTCAATCATCCCGGCGAGAGGCAACTCAATTTCTACGCCGGAGGCTACTGAGCGCGAGGAGTGATTGTCTTGCCCGATAGATGGAACAATCCTCACTTGCTCACAACGCGCCAGGTTCTGAATGTAGGGGAGCGCTTCCGTCAGCAGGCTCCTTAGCGCCGGATCGGCACTGGCCAAGTTTGCTTGAATTCGTCGAGAGGGCTCGACGTTCATTTTCTGGCGAAGATCACGGATCTTCCCAATCACGTCAATCAGGGCCTCCACCTGCTTCTCTGTCGCGACGTCGGCCAGTTCAGGCCGATCCCTCGGAAATTCTTGAATTGCCAACGACTGGCCGTCATGCGGCAGGCGCTGCCAGAGTTCCTCGGTAATGAACGGCATGAAGGGATGCAGCAGACGCAGGGCTTGATCGAATACGAAGATCAGGAGGTCGCAGGAGAGATCCGGCTTCCCATCCTGGTTCTTGTCGGTAACCTTCGATTTGACAAACTCGATATACCAGTCACAAAGCTCGTGCCAGAAGAAGTGGTACAGCTCGTGTGACGCTTCGTGAAAGCGGAAGTCTTCCAACGCCTGGTTGATCTGGTTTACGGTCGAGTTCAAACGGGAAAGTATCCACCGGTCGATTGACGAAAGCTCACTGCGTCGTTCAGCAAACACCGCAGGGGCGGAGGCAATGCTGAACCCAGGACTCAGACGACTCTGCAGGCTTTCCAAATTCAGCAGGATAAACCGCGCAGCATTCCAGACTTTGTTGGCGAAGGCGCGGTAACTCATCATCTTATCGTGAGACAAGCTGATGTCAGTCCCCGGCGCGGCCATGATGGCAAGCGTGAACCGCACTGCATCGGTGCCGTACTGGTCCATAACCTCCAGCGGATCGATGACGTTGCCCTTGGACTTGCTCATCTTCTGCCCTTCGGCATCGCGGACCAGGCTGTGAATGTAGACGGTCCGGAATGGCACATCACCCATGAACCTCAGACCGGCCATGATCATGCGCGCCACCCAGAAAAAAATGATGTCGAAGGCAGTAATCAAGAGGGATGTTGGGTAGAACTTCTTTAGGTCCTCTGTCTCATCAGGCCAGCCCAGGGTAGAGAACGGCCAGAGTGCGGCGCTGAACCAGGTATCCAAAACATCTGTATCCTGACGCAGTTTAGTATGGCCACACGCGTGGCAACGAGCCGGTGTCTCACGGGCCACGTTGATCTCGCCGCAATTCTCACAGTACCAGGCGGGAATTCGATGCCCCCACCAGAGCTGCCGGGAGATGCACCAATCTTTGATGTTTCGCATCCACTCAAAGTAGGTTTTCGACCAATTATCCGGAACAAAGCGGATGCGTCCATCTTCGACGGCTTGAATGGCCGGTTCGGCAAGTGGCTTGGTCTTGACGAACCACTGAGTGGAAAGGGCTAGCTCCACCACGGTCCTGCACCGATCGCAGTGCCCGACGTTGTGAGTGAATTCGACAGTCTTTTCCAGCAGATTCTGCTCCGCGAGCGCCTTCAGCACTTCGCGGCGGCACTGAAAGCGATCCATCCCTTGGAATCGACCGGCAGCCTGGGTCATGCGACCGTTTTCATCGATCACGGTGAGCATCTCGAGACCGTGTCGCAAACCAATTTCGAAATCGTTGGGATCGTGTGCAGGAGTAACCTTGACCAACCCCGTTCCAAACTCCGGGTCAACAAAATCGTCGGCAATCAGCGGAATTTCACGATTGAGCAGAGGCAACACCAATGTCTTGCCTACGAGATGCTGATAGCGTTCGTCTTTGGGATTGGTCGCCACAGCCGTATCACCCAGCATCGTCTCGGGGCGGGTCGTGGCAACCGTAATGCATTCACTTCCCAGCGCTCCCCCAGGGAGAGAAGCGGAGCCAGACTTGAGGGGGTACCGGATGTAAGAAAGTTCTCCTTGAACCAGCTGTCCTTTGACCTCCAAATCCGATAGCGCTGTACCACAGCGCACACACCAATTGATGAGTCGCTTGCCGCGGTAGATCAAGCCTTCCTCATAGAGGCGGACAAACACTTCTCGCACGGCGCGCGAGAGACCCTCGTCCAGCGTGAACCGTTCGCGAGTCCAGTCACACGATCCGCCGAGGCGACGAAGCTGACGCAAGATGGTATTGCCGCTCTGTTCCTTCCACTCCCACACTCGCTTCTCGAAAGCTTCCCGACCCAAGTCGTGACGTGTCTTGCCTTCGGCCGCCAATTGCCGTTCAACGACGTTCTGAGTGGCAATCCCCGCATGATCTGTTCCCGGCAACCACAGGGTGTTGAATCCCAGCATTCGCTTCCACCGAACCACGATGTCGTGAAGCGTATAAACCAACATGTGGCCCATGTGCAGCGACCCTGTGACGTTTGGGGGAGGAATGACAATGACAAAGGAAGGCTTCTCGGAGCGAACGTCAGCTACAAAGAACCTTTCCTTCTCCCAAAACATCCACCACTGGTCTTCAACCAATTTGGGGTCGTAGCTTTTCGGGACTTCGCCCAGGTTTTCAGACAATGGCTTCATGAGCTTGTGATTCTACTTCCACTTCGAAGCTTCAGCCCGAAACGCAGCGGCTCTGCGGCGGGAACGCCTTGGCCATCCTCAGGTCGGCCGGCAAGAAGTAGCGCTTATTGTAAGCCTGACAGGCGGAAAAGTGCAGGGAAATTGAGGCAGCAGGTGGGCAGCTGAGGTTATTGTGACCAGACCAGGAACATCAATTCTCGAAAAGTGGAACTCCAGGGGTTGGCTTGGCGGCTCCTTACGGGAGCTTCTCAATGAGGTCTCTTCAGCGCTCTTGAGACTCTTTGAAATGAGCTTCAACCTGCTCTTTGATCATGAGCTCCGCCATGTCAGGGATCACTTCCCAGGCAACTCTCTCAATGGCGTCTCGACTCAGCCTTTCAACGACACGTCTGGCAATCCGCTCAATCAGCTCTTCGAGATCCACGACGGGCGCCGGCTCACCGGAAGGGGCCACAGCAGGCAGAACAGGTTCAGGAACGTCGCGCATGTCCGAAGACAGAACCTTCTCCACCTGTTCAACAACTTCAGGCACTTCTGCAACAGGAAACGCGGGCTCAGGGACCTCTCGTGCAACTGCTGGTGGCTTGACTGCTTCGGTCTCGACCGCGCCTGGTTCCGGCGAAATTACCTCGGCCTTGGCCTTCATCACAGGAGAAATCCTTGGCTCCCAGATATCGACGACGAGACTCTTAGCCTCCAAGGAGACGTCGGATTCTGCCTCGGAAGTGAGAGTCGAATCAGCGGCCAGCAAGCCCAACGGATCCGATTCTTCTATGACAACTGGGACAACTAGCGCAGCCGCAACGCGGCTGTCTTGTGCTTCCAACGAACGACTTTCCATCGTGACGGTTTGAGCATCGACCGGAGGGTCCAGGGCCGGTGGCTGTACAAACTCGGCTTCGTCCAGAGTGACTCCCAAGGGGAGGGACAGCGCGGGTTCCTTCAAGCCAAGCGCTGAATCCGCCTGAACAGGCTCCGGCTCTGCCACGGATTCCTGCGGAGTAGATTGGAACATCTCGGTGAGCGGCACCAAAACTACACCGGCTTCGGTTGCTGGCTGCAATGCTGCCGGTTCTGCCAAAGCCGATTCTAAGACCCCGTCTGCCTTCTCCGAGACCGGCGATTCAACTTCGTTGTTCTCTTTACCTCGACTGATTCGCGAATTGACCGCTGAAAGCAGCACCTTGATTTCAAAGGGCTTGGTGAGGTGGCCGTCAGCTTTGACGCGATTCGCCTCGCTTGAATCAAATGGCTCGAACGCGCCCACCAGCAAAATCACCGGAATAGACTGCAGCGCCGGCTCATTCTTGACGTGCTCGCAAACCTCATAGCCATTCTTACCCGGCATGAAAATATCGGCCAAGATCACGGCGGGACGAATTTCATGAATTTTCTTCAGCGCGGCATCCCCGTTTCCAACTGTAACGACATCGATGCCCTCACCCGAGAAGGTCAGGGTCACAATTTTCTGAATAGTGATGCTGTCGTCCGCTAAAAGGATTGTTGTGGGCATTCAATGCTCCCGCCGGTTCAACGGTTGATACTTCCCTAGATCAATCGTTTTCCAGATACCAAGACTTTAGCCAAAACGTGGCTGCTTTCCGATTTTGCTGGGAAGTTAGATTAGCTACCCGCCTCTTGCTCGGAGCCCAAGGTATCCGCAGGTTTCAAGAGCGACGGGCTCTTCCGGCATCGTGATATCTTGAAATCTTGTGAGACATCCAACAGAGCGACGCTTGTGTCGGTTCTTCGAAGTGAGCCTTGTGTCCCCTACGGGTACCAATGCTTCCATGCAAAAGTTGGGTAGCAAGAACCAAGCGGCAGGAGAGAGTCAGTCTCACAACACCCTAGGGGCTGCCGTGCGAATTCACTTTCTGAGTCACCCACGGTAGCGCGGCCCACACTAATGATCGCAAATGGGACTCGGGATCCACTGGAGGCGTGCCGTTGTGGGCTAAAGGAACAAGCCCATTCAGAAATGCCGTTTCAGGCTTCTTTACGCAGTCAGTTCTTTTTCTCGGGATTCTCAGGTTTTGTCTTGTTGGTATCCGGGCTGGCAGCGGGACGATTGATGATCTCGACTCCTACTCCGGCGCTCACTTCTCCAGTAGCCGCTGCGGGAGCTCTGTCTGGAGAAGACGAAGTAGCAGCCTTCGCGGCTTCGAGATTGATGCGTTCCGGGCCAAGATCAATGGGTGGTCGAGCCGACCGACGTGCTGAGGAAACATTCGGTTTCTTGCTGAACCGATTCAACATCCGCCCCATGAACGAGCTTTTTGGTATGTTCTCTTGTTCAGTTTGGGCACGAGCCAACGCTTGTGGGTTGACCTCCGGGATTGGCAGGTTGAGATCCTCTAGTTTTTTACGGGCGTCTTCAATCAATGGGCTCAAGGGATGCTCACTGATTATTTTCCCGTAGTAGTAGCCTGCTGCAACAATGTTCTTCTTCTTCTCCAAGGCCTGACCTAACACCCACAGCGCCTCATCCTGACGGCTGAAGTCAGGGTACTCTTTGATGGTGAGCGTAGTCCGGTTGATCGAAGCGTCGTAGCGCTTCATGATCATGTAGTGGTTTGCCACCCTCAGGTTCCCGTCAGCCAGCACTTCCTGAACATCGCGTAACTTTTGGGAGGCTTCGTCGCGCAACGGACTATCGGAGAACTCTTCCAAGAAAGTCTTGAACTCCTGCTCAGCGGCCTTTGCCTGGGTCGCATCGCGATCGGGTTTCTCCATCTGGTTGTAGTGAGTCATCGCAATGCGCATCTGAGCGTCGTCCGCGTCTTCGCTCGTGGGGAAGAAGGTTCGGAAGTCCTTGTATTCAGCCTCGGCCTGAATGAGACCTGAGGTGCCGCCCTGCTTGAAGAAAGAATCAGCAATGGCCAGCTTGGCCTTTTCTTTATAGTCACTGTCAGGATAGGTATTTAGCAGAGTCTGCAGAGTTAAACGAGCCACCTCGTACCGCCCTTTTTCCACATCCTTGAGTCCCTTTTCATACAGGATCTTGTCGGGCTCGGCTTCGCCCTGAGGGGTGACAACTTCAGCCCGTTTGCCGCCGAAAAAGCACCCCCATGAACTTAACACCAAGAGCAAGAGTGCAACCCACGATCTACTCATCAGAAAACCTCCAAGTCCATTATACGATCGCCTGAGGATCGAATGCGTGGCGCTCAGCCAGCTCTTTGAACTGACGCACAGCAACGGCGGGATCCTCCGCTCCAAAAATCTGTGATCCAGCGACAAGAATCTCAGCCCCATTTTGTACCAGGGACGCGACATTGTCAAAACCAACGCCGCCGTCAACTTCTATTCTGGCCGAAACCCTCTTGTGTTGAATGACCTTTCTGAGGCGTTGGATTTTCTCCAATGAATAGGGAATGAACTTTTGCCCGCCGAAACCAGGATTCACGGTCATGACCAAGACATAGTCTACGAGCCTTAAAACCTCGTCTAGAGAACTGAGGGGCGTAGCCGGGTTCAGCACCACGCCGGCGCGTATTTCCAAGGATCGAATCAACTCGATCGTTCGATCAAGGTGAGGGCAGGCTTCCACATGAACCGAGATCCAACTGGCTCCCGCTTCGACAAATGCGGGAATGTAGTCATCCGGCTCTTCGATCATCAGATGCACATCCAGCGGCAAGGTTGTCGCCTTGCTGAGGGAGGCCACTACAGGGGGACCCATGGTGATATTCGGAACGAAGTGCCCGTCCATCACATCGACATGAATCACGTCAGCGCCGCCGGCCTCAACCATCCGGATGGCTTCCGCCAACCTAGCGAAATCCGCAGCGAGGATTGACGGGGCGATTTGGATCATACCTGCTACTGGCACACTTCGATATCAATTGCGCTGCCTTCTGCGACCTTAGAACCCGACAATGGAAACTGTCCGAGGATTGTATCCTTCTCCACCCCAGGAATAGACTGATAGCGAACCGAGCCCAAGTTCAGTCCCAGGCCTGCGAATTGTGCGACGACTTCATGCGAACTCCTTCCCGTCAGATCGGGCATGAGATACTCTCGACGCCGTTTGCCTGACGACAGGAGCAGATTTATCTGCGGAGACTGCGCAAACTGAAATTCTGGCTCTGGGTCCTGAGCCATGATCCGGCCGGACTCTTGACCATCGGAGCTGACACTGGAGATCATTCCCAAAGCCAGCCCACGTCTCAGCAGAAGAATTTGCCCAGCCCGCAACGTCTCCCCTTTCAAATCGGGAACGGGAATCCTCCTCGCTCCCAAACTAACAACGATACGGACATTGCTGTGACGCTTAAGTCTGGAACCCTCACCGGGAATCTGAGCAACGATTCGATCCTTCGGGACAAAATCATGGTAGCGATGACCGTAGACGTTAAGCTGAAGGCCAGAAGCGCCAAGCACCTGAGCTGCCTCAGGAGTGGTCTTCCCGGCAATGTTCGGAACGGTGACTTCATTACCTCGGATTGCGTATCGCATGGCTGTCAAACAACTGAGAAAACCTGCCACTAAGAGTATGCTCGCGAAGAAGAAGCCTCTGATCCAACCCATCAATCTTTCTTGCATTTTCCGGCAAAAGTGACGACCGCAAACTTCACATTAATCAAAAAGCCTATCACAGCCCAGAGACAGGTTCAAGGTGAGAACCGACCAGGGTGGAGACGTCATTGAGCCCTCCACTTCCACTAGTCCGGCGCAACAAAATCTTAAAGAAAGAAGGAAGAGTTACCGTTCTGTTATTTCAAGGCGGACAGAGCCCATCGCCCAAGCTTCAGGGCTTGACCGATGCTTTTTCTGTGGCTGTTCTTCAGGCCAGATGTGAGGTTGACAACCCAGTGAAGTAAAGATACCCATTTGAGTTATCGAACACACGTTTGTTGCCCGACTTTGAAAAGGGAGATAGGCAGTCGATGGAAAACGAAAATCGCACTCTGAACGATGCGAAGTTCCGCGAGCTTCTTCAGAAGAACATTACGCATCGAGTCTCTTCCGTGAGCAAGGACTTGATGGACTTTCGCGTGAACTTTCAGCAGTCGACACAGGTCATTATTGATAACGTTAGCCAAATCTTGAGCAACGTCGAAGACGAGTTTCTTGATGACTTGCGTCAGGAGATCTCCCTGGTCGAATCCGGCCTTCGCAGCCGGCTAGAACCCGAGTTTCGAACTCGACTGGAATCACAACTCCGCCAAGAGATTCAGACGGAGTTCGATGATCGGCTGAAGGACGCTAGGCAAAACGGCGCCGACATAGCTACGCAGACGTTGGATGCCAAACTCGTAATGCTGGATGCGGCTGCAAAAGAGATCACCTTGCAGAATAGCCAGGTCGATATTCTTTCCTGTTACCTCGACAAAGCGGAACTCTTTGCACCCCGGGTAGCCCTGTTCG
Organism: uncultured Acidimicrobiia bacterium; assembly: GCA_963752385.1. Lineage (GTDB taxonomy): Bacteria > Acidobacteriota > Terriglobia > Versatilivoradales > Versatilivoraceae > CAVVYL01. Next base: position 156,615 of record CAVVYL010000049.1, read on the forward strand.
TTCTCAAGTCGGGCAATCTCATGGGCTGGCAGGCACGTGGCTTTGACGGAGAGTTCAACAACGCTTCAATCAAGGCGTTGATGTTTTCAGCTGATCGCGAGAATTTTCTGCTCAAGGTTGCGGAGACCCGTGGAGCGTATCGGGCGCAAACCGAAGGCCGTCCCGAACTGCTTGAGATCGTTGCGAAGTTTGGACCGCTGGTGCCGGACACGGTTTGTGTCATTCCTCTGGTCGTTCGAGAAAAACCTGTGGCCGTCCTGTATGCCGACTCAGGACTCGTCCCCAATGCTTCACTCAACGCGAGTGGGTTGGAGATCATCACCACAGTTGTGAGTCTTACGGTCGAATTGAGCAGCGCTAGGGCCAAGCTCGGCGCTAGGCCGACCGAACCCGTAGCGGTGCTCAGGCCGGAAATGAAGGCTGCCAGCCCGGCGCCGCACTCGGCGGGGCCTGCAGAAGCAGCCACCCAGCCTGTCGCATCGGGACCAGGTGTCTATTTTGCCGAAAGCATGCCCGAAGAGAGCCGTTCTGCACCAGAGGCGGCGCAGAACGAGGCAACGCCCCTTCCTCCCCCAGTCGCGCCGTCCGCGCAATCTTCTTCTGCGGAACCGCCGACAGCTGTTCAGGCATCCACCACGGCGAACCCAGTTGCTGATAAGGCGCCTGGAGTGGGAGAGCCGGATGAGGCCGAACAGAAACTGCATCATGACGCTCGCCGGTTTGCGCGGCTGCTTGTCTCTGAGATTAAACTGTACAACGAACAGAAGGTGCAGGCTGGGCGCCGAGACAAGAACCTGTACAGTTTGCTGCGCGACGATATCGACAAGAGCAGAGAGATGTACGAGAAGCGAGTCTCTCCCAGTGTGGCAGCCAGAACAGATTACTTTTACGATGAACTCGTCAGAATTCTGGGGGATAATCAGGTGAGCAGTCTCGGCGCGGATTGTCCAGGACCAGTCCTGCTGGCGCAGTGAAATCGGTGCAGGGTTGAGGCCGTCTCCATGATGACCTCCTCCGTTGTCGCAGAGCCCGCCGTCTGACCCTATCCGCACGCTGTTGATCCTTTCTTTCATTAAAAACAATGACACCCACGTATCGCGTAACCGCCCAGCCCTTGGCCTCTTTCTCCTTGGTAGCGGCAGCAGTTTTCGTGTTCCTCGTCACTGTTGAGTCTCATGCCCAGACCAACGTCGAGGCCCTTCTCGAGAAGCTTTGTCAAGATCATCGGGAGCAGAACACACCGGAGAGCACGGCACGACTCTTGAGCTTTTGTCGGAACAACCAGAAGAGTCACTTGGCTGGTCTGGGCTATCTCCTCTTGGGGTATCAGGCACTGGAGAATGGGCAATTTCAACCGGCCACAGAGTTTCTTGCCGAAGCCAGCCGCCAAAAGACACCTATTCAGGACTATGTTCTTTACTACTGGGCCATGGCATTGACAGAACTGAAGCTGTACCCAGAGGTTCGAGAGAAACTGGTTGCCTTCCCCACACGGTTTCCAAACAGCCCTTGGGTCGACGAAGCTCGAACGCTTTTCTGGAAGAGCGCTGTGGAGCTCAAGGATGGCCAGGCGATCCTGGATTCCTTAAGACACATTCCGAAACTAGACACAAAACCTGAAGCGCTCTTTTACCAGGCGCAGGCATATGAGTTAACGGGAGACGTCGCCAACGCGCTTCCAACATATCAGCGGTTGCACTATCAATTTCCACTTTATGCGCATTCCGCCGTGGTAGCGGAGAGGCTCTCGACCCTCCTCCCGATACAAGCTGCCTTCAAGACAGATGTGTCAAAGGAGTGGAAAACGGCTCGCATTGAGACACTGTTCACCAACAAACACTACCGCGATGCGTTGAAGGACTTGGAGAGCTTGTTCGAGACCGACAAGGTGGCGGCGCAGACTGCCCAATTCCAGCTCTGGCGAGGCATCTCGCTGTTCGGAACCGCCCAATATCATGCTGCCATTCAAACTTTGAACAGTTTGACCTTGCCTCCACCAGCTATGGCGGCTCAAGCTCATTTCACGATTGCCGAGTGTTACCGCAGACTCGACAACTACCCGCAATTCAAACAGACCGTGGAAGACATGCGACCGGCCTTCGCCGGCAGCCGGTGGCGGGAGGAAGCGCTCTTCAGTATTGGCAACTACAACCTCGTGCGCCGGAACCTGACAGACTCGATGTCGTTCTACCGGATGATCGTTGAGGAGTTCCCCAGAGGTTCGCGAGCCGAGGACTGCCACTGGCGTATCGCGTGGCACGAGTATCGCCAGGGCAACTTCCGGCAGGCACTGGACCTGTTCGTCGAACATCTGAGCCGGTTCGCCAGCTCCGGCTACCGCCCTGCGGCTCTTTACTGGGCAGGGCGTTGTCAGCAGAACCTGGGAGAGCTGGCAGAAGCGGTGCAAATCTACCGGGCCGTTGCCGATGACTTTCCAGCGCAGTACTATGGCCAGCTTGCCAGAAAGAGGCTAGCTTCACTCAATGACTCAGCGAAAGCGGCTTATCAAACCGTTTCGCGGCGCGAGACAGTGATAAGCGAGTTCAGCAGGAAGCCAAGCAGGGAAACCCAGACCGATTTGGCCGAGGTCCGAAAGGCCTCCGTCAACGATTGGCCTCGGGTGAGAGCTCTCGCGCAAGTTCAACTTTTCGAACTAGCTGCGTGGGAACTACTGCGACCGCAGGTCTACGGGTCGTCCAAGGCCATTGAATTTCAGGCAGCACAGCTGTTCTACAAGGGCAAGAATTTTTACCAAACCACGCGGACGCTGCGGCGAATCTTTCCGAACTACCTTGAACTCCCGTTTGCATCCTTGCCCCGTGAAGTCTGGGAGATGTTCTACCCCGCAAACTACGACTCCATCATCTTCCGAGAAACCAAGAAGTACAGCATCGATCCCTGGCTCATCATGGCGCTCATCCGCCAGGAGTCATCATTCAATCCGAAAGCTGTTTCGGCCGCCAATGCGCACGGCTTGATGCAACTTCTGCCCTCCACGGCGCGACGCCTGGCGAAACGGATGGGTGTACCGCGCCCTTCTGTCGCAAGCTTATATGACCCGGATCTGAATATCCGCCTGGGAACACAGTATTTTTCCGATCTCTTGACGCAATTTAATGGTCAGAAAGACAAAGTCCTGGCCGGCTACAACGCAGGCGAGAATCGAGTAGAGTCTTGGTTGGGTGAAGGGAACTACGCTGACAGCGCTGAATTCGTTGAGAACATCCCATTCAGTGAAACCCGGAACTACGTAAAAATCATCTTTCGCAATTACTTCTTTTACAGAAAGCTCCACGGCGAGCCCGTGGACCAAGGGGTCGAATGATCGCCTACTGAACCGAGAGCCTGCCCACCATTAGAACAATAACCCGGCTACAGGCACTCAGCAACTATCAAGAGCCGCATGCGTCTGAAACAGTTGATTTCTTCCAAGCCGCTGCAGTTTACAGAGTCAGTCATTCGCGAAATGACGCGACAGGCACTACTTCACAACGCCGTTAACCTCTCCCAAGGGTTTCCTGATTTTCCCGCACCGAAGGAAGTCAAGGATGCTGCTATTCAAGCCATCGAAGCCGATATCAATCAGTACAGTATTACCTGGGGCTCAAAGAATTTTCGCAACGCTATTGCCGAGTGGCTTGGGAAACTCACCGGAATGAGCTTTGATCCAGAAACCGAAGTGACCGTCTGCTGTGGCTCGACCGAAGCTATGATCGCTTCGTTGCTAGCCACGATCAATCCGTCTGACGAGGTGATCATCTTCGAACCGTTCTATGAGAACTACAATCCCGATGCCATTCTTTCCGGCGCTACCCGTCGTTACGTCAGGCTGCGTCCGCCGGATTGGAGTTTCGACCTGCAAGAGCTTGCCGCGGCATTTAGTTCCAATACCAAAGCGATCATCATCAATACACCCAACAATCCGACGGGTAAAGTGTTTCGACGGGGAGAACTCGCACAGATTGCTCGTCTTTGCCGGCAGTGGAATTGCATCGCGATCACTGATGAAATCTACGACCACATCCTCTACGACGGCTGCGAGCATGTCCGGATGGTCACTCTCGACGGGATGCGGGAACGGACGATCACGATCAACAGCCTCTCCAAGACCTTCAGTGTAACGGGCTGGCGTGTCGGCTACGTCGTAGCCTCACCAGAGCTAACCGCTGCGGTGAGAAAGGTGCACGACTTCTTGACCGTCGGGGCCGCACACCCGCTGCAGGAAGCCGGCGCTATGGCACTGCGTTCTGATGAGGCTTACTTCGCAGATCTCAGGAGAAAGTATGCCGGGCGGCGCGATCAACTTCTCGAAATCCTGACTGAGGTAGGCTTCCGCTGCTTTCGTCCGGAGGGAGCTTACTACATCATGACCGACATCAAAGATTTCGGCTTCCCCGACGATGTAACCTTCGCCAATCACTTGGTTCAGAAAATTGGCGTTGCGGCCGTTCCAGGCAGTAGCTTTTATCGGGAAGCGAAAGATGGCGAGCAGCAGATTCGCTTCTGCTTCTGCAAGAAAGACGAAACCCTGCAGGAAGCGGCCAAACGGTTAAGGAAGTTGAAGAACTACTGATCGACGAAAGACAAGCGCACGAAGGCTTTCCAAATCGACCGCCCAGCGTGTGCAGCAGCAGCGGCAGAAATCGCCGCCAACAGGTGGCACGGCCGGAAGCTGGTGACAGAGCGCTCATTCTTCAGTAGTTTCTCGCACGTCTCCCCATTCGGCTCCTGCGTTTTCTTCCTGGACAACAAATCTAGGGTCAAAACGGCGACGGCAGCTTGCTAACAGCGCGTCGAGCCTTTGAGCGCGCCGACCCAACCAGATCCTGAGGTTCAGGAACCCATTTCAGAAAGTCGAAATCACATCCTTCGTTGGCCTGCAGGATGTGATCCAGAAACAGCCTCCCATAGCCCCGATCGTAGTGCCGCACGGGCGCTTCCCATGCCGCCAACCGGGCTGTGATTTCCTCGTCAGGAATCATCACATTCAGTTTGCGGTTCGGTACGTCGAGCTGAATCAGGTCGCCTGTGCGGACAATCGCCAAGGGACCACCGATGGCGGACTCAGGAGCAAGGTGCAGCACGACCGTTCCGTAGCTCGTGCCGCTCATGCGCGCATCGCTGATGCGCACCATGTCTTCGATACCCTTCCGGTAAAGTTTGGCGGGAATGGGTAGATTACCCCATTCCGGCATGCCAGGCGCGCCTTTCGGGCCTCCGTTCTTCAAGACCAGGACGCAGTTTTCATCGACATCCAGATTGGGATCGTCGAGGCGCTCTTTCAGGTCTTCGTGGTCTTCAAACACGACAGCCCGGCCCGTATGCTGCATAAGCTTTTCGGAAGCCGCACTCTGCTTCAGCACAGCACCATCCGGGCAAATGTTGCCATACAGGATGACCGTCCCTCCCTCTTTCTTCAGAGGTTCCTGGAAGGGCCGAATCACGTCACGATTGTGGCACTGAGCATTGCGGATGTTGTCGCCAAGAGACTTGCCGGTGACCGTAAGCACATCGGTGTGGAGCAGCGAGTCCAGCTCCTTCATCACGGCGGGCAAACCACCCGCGTAAAAGAAATCTTCCATCAGATACTTTCCAGAAGGACGCACGTTTGCCAGGAACGGCGTCGCACGCGAAATCTCATCAAACAGAGTCATTGGCAGATTCATGCCCAGCCGGCCGGCAAAAGCTAGAAAGTGGATGATCGCATTGGTGGACCCACCAATCGCCATGTCAACTCGAATCGCATTCTCCAGGGCTTTCCGGGTTAAGATTCGTGTCGGACGCAGATCCTCCCTCACCATCTCAACAATGCGGGCCCCACTCTGTTCCGCTACGACGTACCGCCGCGAGTCAGCGGCAGGCACGCTGGCAGAGCCGGGCAAGGTTATTCCCAAAGCCTCGACGATGCTGGTCATGGTGGAAGCAGTGCCCATTGTCATGCAATGTCCGGCACTGCGCGACATGCAACTCTCAATCTCACAGAACTCTTCCTCGCTGATGCGGCCGGCGCGCAATTCATCCCAGAAATGCCAGACATCCGACCCTGATCCAATCTCGCGATTCCTCCAGATACCCTTCAACATCGGCCCGCCGGGCACCATGATGGCTGGGATGTCAGCGCTGATGGCACCCATTAACTGGGCCGGCGTCGTCTTGTCACAACCGCACAAGAGCACGACACCATCCAGCGGATTTGCCCGGATGCATTCCTCAACATCCATGGACATCAGGTTGCGAAACATCATCGTGGTGGGCCGCATGAAGGGCTCGCCTAACGAAATGGTGGGGAACTCAAGTGGAAATCCGCCTGCGGCCCACACGCCCCGCTTGACAGCCTCAGCCACCTGGCGCAAGTGAGCGTTGCAGTTAGTCAGCTCGCTCCAGGAATTGCAGATCCCAATGACGGGTTTCCCCTGAAAAACCGTTGTGCTGAAGCCTTCAGCCCGCATCCAAGAGCGATGGACAAACCCTAACTTGTCTTTTCTGCCGAACCAATCGGCACTGCGCAGTTTCACGTCATGGTTCATGTCGTGCTGTTCCTCCCTATTCGGTAATCCAAGTGGGCTCAGGCTCACTCAGCTGCAGGATGCTATTGAGCAATCCCCAACTCTGCTGAGCGGGCTGTCAATCAGCTACTTCGGGCGAATCAAGTGCGGAAGGTTATCGTTATCACAGTGAAAAGGCAATCGATGTTACAGAATTCTTCATGCGGCGAGGACCTGTCTGCTGTCGCTCAGAGCCGTTGGAGAAGGCCACCTGCACCTGGCGGTCACTGCAGCCTCGGGTTCCTCCCGACGCCCATTGCTTAACGGACCGACAATCAGTGACAGTTGCCTCGAAGGAGGCCGCACAGGAGCGGAAGCTGTAGAGTCTCTCCGCAGGCACTGACAAGGAGCCGCCAACCGTCCATTTTCTACCTTTCCTTTTGAAAACCCTGCTCCTATAATCCAGCCAAAGTTAGCTAGGCAACTGTGACTTAGAGGCAGCTCAGTATGAGTATTCCTCCCTCGGATGTGCTTGCGATCGTCCTGGGCGGCGGGCGAGGTGAGCGACTCTTTCCCTTGACGCGTTATCGTTCCAAGCCAGCAGTACCACTGGGTGGGAAATACCGCATCGTTGATATCCCTCTCAGCAACTGCATCAACTCTGACATCCGTAGAGTTTTTGTTTTGACACAGTTCAACTCGGCATCGCTGAATCGCCATATTGCGCGAACCTATCGCTTCGATAATTTCACAGAAGGTTTTGTCAATATTCTGGCAGCGGAACAGACCCTTGAAAACCCGCATTGGTTCCAGGGCACAGCGGATGCCGTTCGGCAGAGCATCCGCCATTTCATCGACATGGATGTTTCTCACGTGCTGGTTCTGTCGGGCGATCAGTTGTACCAGATGGACTACCACAAGCTGCTGCAATTCCATTCCGGAAGCCGGGCCGAGATCACTGTGCCCACCATCCCGGTATCAGCCCAGCAAGCCTCAGCCTTTGGGATTCTCAAGACCAACGACGACAACCAGATTGTGCTCTTTCGGGAAAAACCACCTTACGATCAACTGGAGGGGCTGGACAGTGAACTGACGGGCGACTTCGACACCCAACAGTTTCCAGAAGGAAGGGCGTTTCTGGCCTCGATGGGCATTTACGTTTTCAGCAAGGACCTCTTGATCGAGATCCTGAACGAAAGCGACGAACATGACTTTGGAAAGCACATCATTCCCGAATCCCTCAGGAAGTACCGAGTGATGAGCTATCCTTTCTTTGGCTACTGGACAGACATCGGAACCATCCGCTCATTTTACGAAGCAAACCTTGATCTCACTGCTACGCTGCCAAAGTTTAACTTCTACAACTCGAGAAGCCCGATCTACACTCGCGCACGCCTCTTGCCTGGCTCCAAGATGAACAATTGCAACTTGCATCAGTCGGTCATTACCGATGGCTGCTTTTTGAATGGTGCTGAGGTCAAACATTCCATTATCGGCATCCGGAGCCGGATCGGTCACGGCACAACCATCACGAACTCCTACCTCATGGGAGCGGATTACTATGAAACGATCGAGGAAATCAAAGAGAACGCGCTGAATGACGTCCCTAACATCGGCGTTGGCAACCACGCCACTATTGTCAACGCCATCATCGATAAGAATGCCCGTATCGGCGATAATGTGATGATCGTCAACTCACGGAACATGGAAAACTACGATGGAGAGAACTTCTTCGTACGGGACAAGATCGTCGTCATCCCGAAGGGCGCTGTTATTCCAAATGGGACGATCGTATAGGTTCAAGAGAACAGCGAAGTTGAGTTGTCACCGTGGCCGACTCTGCTGGGGTGAGGGCGGAGGCGTTCCGCCTGAGCGGGGCGGAACTTGGGACTGCGGGCCTGGGGATACGCTGGCAGGTCGAGCCTGCTGAACCCAGTAGAACTCCCATTCGTTGTACTTGCTTCTGCCGTTGTAAGCCTTCAAGGATTCTTTCTCGCTTTTGCTTGCAACTCCGACGATCCCGCCGAGAACGGGATTGAACGCCGATTGCCCTGGCCTCGCCTGTGGCCCGGTTTGAACAGAGCGAGGGCTTGGCGAGACGCCCGCCCTCGAACTGGCGCCGGCGGCAGCACCAGCTTGTGCACGAGTGCCAGAGGCAGCTCCACTGCCGCCCGTCGGAGAACCGAAGGCTGAGGGCCCCAAAGGGCTGGCGCCGGGGATAATCGTCAATCCCGAAATCGAACCATCCGGGTTCATTTTGATCAACCGCCAGTCATCTGAGTTGGTGATGGGATCCTTCCATTTCTTCCGCAAGAACCTCGTATTGCTTGTGCTCAAGAGGGCGTCGATCGTTGTCGGATAGGTTCCCGGGAACTTGCGCTGCCACAGTTCGATCGCTCGCATGAACTGCTTTCCGCGAAAAATCAGCTCCTCTTCACGTTCCCGCTGCACGGCCTTCTGCCAATTAAGGACCGCTCCCGACAGGGTAACCAATAAGACGGTGGTGAAGACCGCCACGACCGCCAGCGTGTAACCCTTCTCATTACTGAAGCGCTGCCGTGGCTTTGGAAAGCGGAGAAGCGGAGAAGGGCAGAATCGGAGAGCGAGCTGAAACTTGGTTTGCCGTTTCGCCGCTTTGCCGTTTCGCCGTTTCACCAACTCACATCTCATCACGCACCTTCACTGTAGACTAATCTGCCGCCGCATTTTGGAGCTTACTTCTTCGATTTCCGCAGAGCTATCGCCGATACGCACCACTCGGTAACGATTGGCCACCAAATCCCCCTCGGCTGCCACATAGATTTCGTCACCCTCAGCAAAAAAGCCTTGCCGTTTCTTCTCCGCCAGATCAGTCTTGGTTCCGTAGAATTTCAGGGCGATGACCACTGGCGGCGGTCCAGCTGGCCGCACCGGCGCCGGGCTTGGATTCGGGTTGCCACCGGATCCTGCTCCACCAGAGCCGGAGGAACCAGCTCCCGGAGTCTTCGACCCGATGCTTGGTTCCGGAGGGGGCGCCCCGATCGAAAACATGTTTCGCGCGTTCAGCGGTTCGCCCGGATCAAAACTGGTCAGCTTGTCCAGGTGAATGGAAGGGTCGATGTCCCGGAATGATGTCTCCTTCTTGCCTCCTGTCCTTCTAGGATTCCGCTTCAAATAAATATCTTTCAAGTCCAAGGGCAACTGAGCCGTCATTCCGGAACTTGGCGTCTGCACGGCATTGCCGGGAGAAGCTGTCGAGAACAACCACCGGTACATAGTGAAGGCAAGCACCACCAGCAGCCCGCAGAGTGCAATCAACTGTTTCTTTTGCTTGTCTAGCCTCATGGATGTGCAACAAACAGAGTCGAAAGGCTGACGTCCAGCTGGATGATCTCTGTCCCTTCTCGTTCGGAAACCAAAGCCATCGAGTCGACAATGACAAACTTAGACGTGCTCTCGAGGATATTCAGAAAATCGCGAATATTGGCGTAACTTCCCTCAATTGGGAGTGTAATCCCTAAACGCTGCATGCCCAAAGTGGGCTCAGGATCCAGATGATAACCGACGCGATTTCGCAGCAGGCCCGCTTCAGCGCAGATGTCATCGAGTTCCTCGAGCAGTTTGGACGCTCCCTTGTCGCGGGGAAACAAGAAGTCGGCTTCGAACTTTTTGTACTTCTCCCGCGAATCCTTCAGCTTCCTCTCAATCTCTTTCAGGGCGTTCAACGTCGTGGCGCGCCTGACGAGCTGCTGACGCATCTGCTGAATGCTTGCCTGTTCTCCAGCGTCGGCTTCAATCTCGGGGCGAACGAAGAAGAAATAGATTGGCAGATTCAGGAGAATGAGTGCCAGCAGCAGTGAGTAAATGATTTGTTGATTCTTTGAACTCAGACTCATCGATGACTCGCTCAGTCGGACAATGCCGCACACCCTCTACTCTCCCCGTGGGGCCGAGCGGAGGTCTTCATTGAGGTTTCGTCATTCGTCCACGGCGGCTTGCCCTACCATTCCCAGAGTATCGTGTTAGCTCTGCCCTTTGTACTTCACGCTGATGCCGATTTCACGTCCCACAAAGGCAGGGTTCTTTGAAACATCTTCATACAACGGACTGACATCATAAAACTTCCCCGACGACTCCAGGTTCGAGATAAATCGAATGTTGTCCTGACTGGAGCGACCGTGGGCAACAATCTCGACCCCCATGCCGTGGCGGCTGATTTGAGGCCTGATGGAAACGATCTGCGCATTCGCTGGCGTCAGACGTTCCAAGTCATTCAGCAACACCGTCCAGGAAAATGTCCGGCGCCGAATCAGCAGGTTGAGGTGCTCCAGCTGATCCAGGAACTCCGCGGTTTCTGGCGTCTGCAGGCGAGCCATCAGTTTTTCCTGCTCCTGCCCGAGGCTTTCGAAACGAGCATGATCTCGAGACAAGAGCTGGTTCACCTCGCCGCGGCGGGCACGGATCGTCTGGTACTGAGACAAATTCCAATACGTGACCCCAAGCAGCGCCAGCAACAGAGCGCCTGAGACGAGGCAAAACTTCCGGTGGTTGACAAACGGCCGTGAGGCCAGGTTGACATCAATCCTGATCAACTCAAAACCTCCCTAGGGCCAGACCCAGCGAAGGCATCAAGGCATTCTTTAGTTTGCCCAAAGACCCTGGGTTCAAGGAGTGAAAGAAGCGCAGGGGATCCAGGTTCATGACTGGACTCTGGAACTTTTGGGAGAGTGACGAAAGCAGCGCTTCGGTAGGATCCTGTGGGCAAGCAACGTAGATTCTGTCCAAGGGCTTGGCACTGAGCTTGTCCTGATAGTACATGACAGAAGGATGGAGCTCGCTGTAAAGATCCGGCATGACTTCGGTGCGTGCTGAAACGTTGGGCGCGGGCTCGGACCCCTCAACCGCTTCGTAGTCGACCTGACGAAAGAAAACAGGGCTGCCCAGCTGAGTGACGAGGGACGAGACGCCGGAGGATTTCACCCTCAAGAACAGCACCGAGCGCTGCCGCAGCTCGGGTTCCATGCGCACCAATAGTTCAAAAGCAGCAAAGGAAGACAAACTGATGTAACCGGCGTGCATTCCCAGCTTTTGAAAAACCTCTTCATACTGAGCCAGGACCCCTTTGTGGATACACACCGTCAAGACCTTATACTGTCCATCCAAACCCTTATGCTCCAAATAGGAAAGATGGGCGTCGTCGACGTTAAAAGGGACTGTCTTCTTCAGCTTCCAACGCAGCAACTGCTGCTTCTCGTTTTCATTACCTGGCAACATGTCCAGATGATGGATTGCCACCTTGGCGGAGGCGTCCGGGATGGCTAGCGAGATTCGCGGAGTCTTGAGGTCTGCCTTGGTGAACGCCGTCTTCATGGCGGCCAGGAAGTCGGGCACGGAAGTAATATTCGGTTCGACGAGCGACGGCACCAGCAAGCCAGGAGGCAACGAGGTAACCACGAAGCGGTCAACGAGCGAGGCGTTCTTCGAATCCAGGCGCACTAAAGCAATGGCCCGGCAGTTCAGCTCGCAGGCCACTGATGGCAAGCGCGGCTCAAAGAAGCGTTGGAGTTTGGCTTTTAGTGGCTGAGGCAGCATCATACCTGGGCTACGGTGGAACCGGTTACAGGAGAGACTCGGAATCAAAGCCCGCTGTCTACGCTCCCCTGGAGCGGATCCTTTACTCGATAAACGTCACTTTGTTAATTTCCTTAAGGGTCGAGATCCCCGCAAACACTTTTTGCAGGGCCGACTCTCGCAGAAACGTCATTCCCTCTTCATGCGCCACCCGCTTGATTTCCGAAGCGGGCTTGCGTTCCAGGATCATCTCGCGAATCCGGTCAGAAAGGTCGAGCAGTTCGTGGATGGCCGTCCGGCCGCGGAAGCCGGTGCCGCCGCAGTCCAGGCAACCCGCACCTTCGTAGAAGGTGAAATCTGCGTAAACGTCGCGATCCAAGCCCGACTCTTCCAAAACCTGTTGCGCCACTTTGACGGGGCGCTTGCATTGCTCGCAAATAACCCGCACCAGCCGCTGTGCTAGAATGCAGTTAAGCGCGGAAACGAAATTGTAAGGTTCAACACCCATATTCAGAAAGCGACCCAACACATCAACCACGTTGTTGGCGTGAACCGTAGTAAAAACCAAGTGGCCCGTGAGCGCCGACTGGATGGCAATTTGTGCAGTCTCAGCGTCGCGAATTTCGCCGACCATGATTTTGTCGGGGTCATGACGCAGGATGGAACGCAAGCCCCTGGCGAAAGTGAGTCCCTTTTTTTCGTTCACCGGAATCTGCGTAATTCCCTTGATCTGGTATTCCACTGGATCTTCAATGGTGACGATCTTGTCTTCTGAGCTCTTGATCTCGGAGATGGCGGCATACAACGTCGTTGTCTTGCCGCTGCCAGTCGGCCCGGTAACCAACACCATTCCGTAGGGCTCGCTGATATAGCGCCGGAATTTCTTGAGGTCCCCTTCCGAAAAACCGACCACATCGAGGCTGAGCTGGCGAAACTTTTCGCTCATGGCCTCCTTATCAAGAACCCGTAGGACCGCATCTTCTCCATAGATGGACGGCATGATCGAAACGCGAAAGTCGATAAGTCGTCCTTTGTAGCGGACCCGGAACCGGCCGTCTTGAGGGACGCGGCGCTCGGAGATGTCAAGCTCGGACATCACCTTGATGCGGGAGATGATTGTCGAATGATGCTCCTTGGCAATGGGTTGCATGGCATACTGGAGCACCCCGTCGATGCGGTACTTGATCATCACATCGTTGTCTTCCGTCTCAATATGGATGTCGCTGGCGCGGCGCTCGAGCGCATTGAAAATCGTGGAATCAACGAGCCGAATAATTGGGCTTTCTGTTTCGCTGGTGAGCCGCTCAATGGAAATGGTCTCTTCTCCGGCCTCATCTTCCTTAATGAGATCCAGCGTGAATCCTTCAGTAGCCTCTTCCAGCACACGCTGCGACGACTCGCTTTTCTTTAGAATGTCACTAATCTGAGAATGGGTCGCAACCTTGACCACTAGCTTCTTGCCTAGCAGGATACCGAGTTCATCCGTTAGCAGAAGTTCGCTTGGATCGGCGATCGCAATCATCAGCGATCCATTGACATTCTTCAGCGGAACGAAGTGATAACGGAACATGAGTTCGGCTGGAATTGTGCGGAAGAGTTCTGGATCGATTGGCGAATTCTTCAAGTCCACGAATTCGCAGCGATAGCGGTCAGCCAGGCTCCGTGTAGCGCGCTCCTCTTCCTGCGGGTTTACCTTTTGCTCTAGCTTGGATTGTTTTGAATCGGCTGGATTAATGACTTTCTGATTCATAGTCTTCAAGGGGCAGGTAATCTGTCTCTTGTTCCTCCTACCTACCTCACCATACTACTCAAATTGAAAATCGGCAAATATAAGGCAATGAGTACGAAAGCGACGATGGTTGCGAGAATTACCAATAGGATTGGCTCGATGTAAGTAAACACCTGATTCAAACGGGTGTTGACTTCTTCATCGTAAAAGTCAGCCACGTGCCTTAGCATTTCACTTAGCGAGCCAGTAGATTCGCCGACCTGCACCATTTCGATCGCGAGCTCTGGAACCACGGGACTAGCTTCAAAGCTCTTGGAGAGCGATTGTCCTTCTTTGACCGAAACGATGGCCTCCTTCACGGCCCGGGTGATCATCCGGTTCCCGGAAGAATCCGCCACGATTTCGAGCGAGTTGACGAGTGGAATGCCCCCCGAGAGCAGCGTTGACAGGGTACGGCTCAGCTGTGAAAAGGCAAATTTGTTCCAGAGATCCCCAATAATCGGAATCCGCAGCTTGAACGCATCAACAGCCATTCCTCCTTGGGCGCTCCGCCCCCAAAATCTCAAACCAATGACTGCGGCCCCCACCAGAAGGATGCCCGTCACTAGCTGCTGCCGAATACTGCGAGAGATGGCGATCAAGACCAAAGTCACATCAGGCAGTTGGGCGTTCAGGCCCTCGTAAAAGGTCGCAAACTGAGGAACCACCACGGCCATCAAGTATGTCACGAGGACGATGAGCAGCACGGTCAGAATGATCGGATAGGTGATCGCTGACTTGATCTTGCCCTTCGTGGTATCGATAATCCGCTGATACTCAATGTACCGACGGATGACCTCCTCCAGGTTGCCACTCCTCTCGCCAGCATATAACGAAGCGGTGTAAACCCTCGGAAACACTCCCTGCGCTTCGAACGCTTCCGAAAGCAGGGCACCTGACTTCACACGTGCAGCTATGTCAGTCAAGAGCTGTCGGAAGTGCGCATTCTTTACCCGCTGGATGAGGAGATCCAAAGCCTTGAGAATTGGAAGACCGGCATGGATGAGAGCTAGAAACTGTTGATTAAAGACGATGAACTCGGTTGGCTTGATTTTCTTTCGGCGGGAACCCTCACCGAGAAAAAGGGAGAAGCCTTTGCCTTTTTCGGCGACGGAATAGACGTAAAAGCCTTGTTCCGACAATCGATGTCTCAGATCGGCCTCGGAGGCGGAATTGAATGTGCTACTCACAATTTCACCGTTATTGTTAACATAACGGCAGCGGAATTCGGCCATGGCCTGCTCTTTGAGGGAACTCCCCCATTGACCTTTACTGGGAATCTTCGCCAACAGTTGAAAAAAACCTTGAATCTCTTGGTTAGTGAAACGTGAAGGAGTCAAGTGCCAAATCGCCTTGATCCTTGGGAATCCGCTGCGACCATTTCAACCTTGGATCTTTCGCCTCGACTCCTCTTCGCCTCGCTCACTGGGGCGAAGATTCGTTGTTTTCCAGGACCTCCGTGTTGGGCGGTACCTTGAAATCGAACAGTTGGGCGGCAGCTCCGAGATTTTCTTTGATATTTGTGAACACAAACTCGCTCGCGGACCCGTCGATATCAAAGACGGTGACTCGTTGCAGTTGATACGTTTGCGGGCTAAATTCCATAAGGATTCTCGAAAATTCGTCGATATTCTTCTTAGGGTAGGCATAGATCACCTTGTTGCCCTCAAAGAATGGCTTGTTGTCGGTGGCCCACTCAATCTTCGAGAAGTCTTTTTTCAGATTTCCCTTGCCCAGTAAGAAGAGAAAAGGAATGCGTTGGTCGTGGGTCTCCTTGACCTTGGTCTTCTGGACCTGGCGTTCCTCGGGCAGGTAGAAATAGACGGTTTTGCCATTGGAGACGAACAGCTTTTCGGAAGGGGTCTGGTATTCCCAACGCATTAGACTTGGCCGCTTGAGAAAAAGAATCCCGGTCTCGGTCCTGATGCCCCGCCGAGGGCTCCGATAGCTTTGGATGAAGTCCATCTTCAGGTCGCGAATCTGAGAGTATTTTCGTTGAAGTGCATCGATGGAACTTTCCAGGTTCGAGCCCTGGACGTTGATTGCGCGTTGAGTTGAGAGCAGCAAAAGAAACGATCCGCACAGTGAGATCCAGCGAAGAATCTTGGAACCAGACGAGCGGTAGAAGCCTGAAATCAATTGCATGATGGTCGCCTAACCTTCTCAGATTGCAATTGCTTAGCGGGGCCACAACGCCCTGCACGTCAGGCGTGGCAGCCTTATTCCATCGCGACGAAGGACCAGCAGGGTCAGACTCGAAAGCCTGATCTGCGAGACTGCATCCCTGCTAAGCAACGAGCTCATGTTTAGGTCCCTTAATCATTGTATGTAGAACCTAGCTAGGGTGTCCACCTGGCAGTTCGTGCTACTTCTTGCGCTCGCCAAACGATCCCCACTGCTTCGAGACATCCATTTCGAACTTATGACAACGCCACCCATCAGGCCGAGAGATCGATTCCTCGTTTTCGGTGCGCCAGCTATAGAAGACGCCGAAATTCAAGAAATCGTTGCCACGATGAAGAGTGGCTGGCTAGGGACGGGCCCCAAAGTCGCTCAGTTCGAGAGCGACTTTGCCGCCTACAAGGGTGCCCGGCATGCCGCTGCCGTTAACTCCTGCACGGCGGCTTTGCACCTGAGTCTGCTCGCTTCAGGGGTCGGTCCTGGAGACGAAGTCATCACGTCGGCATTAACGTTTTGTGCAACCGTCAATGCAATTATCCACGCGGGCGCAACACCCGTGCTCGCGGATGTCGATCCGAAGACGATGAACATGGATGCGGAACAGGTCGAGCGGAGAATCACGAGCAAGACGCGAGCACTGTTGCCCGTTCATTTTGCAGGCCGCCCTTGCGAGATGGATACCTTGATGGAGATTGCTCAACGCCATGATCTGAAGGTGATTGAGGACTGTGCTCATGCGATTGAAACCGAGTACAAGGGCCGCAAAGCAGGCACCTTTGGCGATTTTGGCTGCTTTAGCTTTTATGTCACCAAGAACGTAGTTACGGGTGAAGGCGGCATGGTGCTGGCTCGCCGCGAGGAGGACATCGCCAGAGTCAAAGTGCTTGGGCTGCACGGTATGAGCAAAGACGCCTGGAAACGCTTCGGTGATGAAGGCTACAGACATTACCAGGTCGTCGAATGCGGCTTCAAATACAACATGATGGACCTCCAGGCGGCGATCGGGATCCACCAACTGAAGTCGGGTTGAAAGCAACTGGCGGCGGCGGCAGGAAATCTGGCAGAACTATGATCGCGCATTAGGCAGAGCTGCCCGTTAACGCTGCCCGCCGTTCCAGCTGTCAACACCCGCCATGCGTATCATCTGTACACGATCTTGGTCGATAAGGAGAGGACGCGAATCAGCCGAGATGCCTTTCTTGATGCGATGACCAGGCACAACATCGGTGTGGGCGTACATTATCTGAGCATTCCCGAGCACCCATACTATCAACAGAAATTCGGATGGTCGCCCGAGGACCTACCCGTTGCGACGGAGATCGGCCGGAAGACAGTCAGCCTACCTCTATCGGTGAAGCTAACTGGGCATGACGTTGACGACGTCATTGAGGCCTTGCACCAGATCCTCAGATCATGAGCATCAGCATCAAAGAATTCCGACGTGTCACAGACCCAGAATGGGATGCAGCCTGGGAGGAATGCGATTCCGCTACCTACTTTCACTCCAGGGAATGGGCTGAAGTTTGGGGAGCTTACACCAATGGATTCATTCAGCCAAGCCCACGGTGGGCACTCTTTTCCGATCATAAGACGGCATTGCTCCCGCTTTCGCGCACGCGTAGTTACAAAGGCTTGGTCTCTCATTACTTGTCGTCGCCTGGAGGAACATTCGGTGGATGGCTCTGCAAACCGGATTTGACGCTCGCCCACAAACGGCTTCTGGCGGACTATCTTACTTGCCGACTCGGCAATCTCGTGTGGCGAATGAACCCTTACGAAACCTTCATCGATCATCCGTGCGCCGACATGCGAGAGGACCAGACGGATGTGTTGGATCTAACAACCGGGATTGACGGGCTGTTTCGGCGGTGGTCGAAAGGACACCGTTCGGCGGTACACAAGGCCATCAAGCAGGGGGTGAAAGTCCGGACGGCTGTGGCGCTAAACGATTGGGAAACTTACTTCCAGCTCTATCAGTCCTCCCTGAAACGGTGGGCTGAAAAGGCTTCTTCCCGCTACGAATGGTCGTTTTTCAGGACAATGTACAATCTCCGGTCATCTCACGCCAAGCTCTGGCTTGCCTGCTTCAACAATGTCCTTGTTGCTGGAGCCCTTTGCTTTTACTCCAAGAGACACGTGGTCTACTGGCACGGAGCTGCGTTGGAGGATTATTTTCATCTCCGTCCCATGAACCTTCTCCTGTATGAGGCTATTAGGGATGGCTGTGAACGGGGTTATCGCTGGTTTGACTTCAATCCCAGTGGTGGACACGACGGGGTAAGAGCATTTAAGAAGAGTTTTGCCACTCAGCCGCTTTCGTGTCCCGTGGTCGCTGTTGAAAGCCCAGCTTCCCGATTACTGCGACGTCTTGGGTCTTGTCTGAGGACGGCAAGAATCATTCCCCCCAAATGATCTACGTGTTCGCCAATGACTCCTATGGCAAGCAGTTCCTGGAAGCGGCAGATCGCCTTCATGACAAATTGGAAATCACGGTGGTTTGTTCGGCCAAAGGAGAAAGGCGCAAAGGACAGGCTCAAGATTTCTTCCGTCTTCCAGCTCTGTTGTGGAGAAGATGGAAGACTCGCCGTCACTTTGCCAGCGAGTTCCATCTGCGTCTGGAGATTGTCGAAGATATTAATGACCCATCTTTTTACACGTTGGTTCAACCAAATGACAATGGAATTGTAGCGGGTTTCAATCAGATCTTTCGTCCGGTTACCATTCGCAGGTTCGGGTCCTTGGTCAATTTCCATCCTTCCTTGCTGCCGCTCTACCGGGGACCTGTTCCCTCGTATTGGTGTCTTAAGAACGGAGAGGCGACGACTGGGTTCACGTTGCATAGAGTTTCACAACAGATTGACGCGGGAGAAATTCTCTTTCAACAGGAAGTCGCGATCGAAGCTGGGGACGATCCGTGGACCCTGGATCAGAGAATCGCCAAACATGCCTCTACCGTGTTCACGAGTTATCTCAACCATTTGCGAGACGGGACAGAATTGCCTCGCTCCCGAGTAGATGCCCTCAGCATTTACAAGACTCATGTTGACTACGCTTCATTTCCACTTGAGTAGCAGGCGTGATGGCACGAGAACTCAGAAACATCTTAGTAAATCACATCCTGGATCGGGAGCTGAGCCGCTGCGCAGATCAATACCTGCACGGCCGGATGATCGATATAGGGTGCGGCACCAAGCCTTACCAACAAATGATTGCCCCATACGTAAACGAACACTTTGGCGTGGACCATGCAAAGACTGCCCACGAAAGGTCCAATGTGGATTTCTTTGGGACTGCATACGAGATCCCAGCCCGGCCTGCTACGTTTGACTGCGCGATCTGTACGGCTGTGATGGAACATCTGGAGGAACCAGAGCAAGCTCTCCGAGAATGCCATCGCGTCCTGAAAGCAGGAGGAGTTGCCCTCTACAGTGTGCCATTTATCTGGCATCTACATGAGGAGCCCAGAGATTTCTACCGATTCAGCAAGTACGGCCTACAGTATCTTTTCGCCAAGACAGGTTTTGACGTTGTTGAAATAAAGGCCCTTTCCGGGTTCTGGGTCACCTTTGGGCAGTTGTTCGTCTACAACATCTATCGCTTCAATCGTGGCCCACTGCGATGGCTGCGAATCATTGATCTTTTGGCTCTGATGTTACAGGGCATAGCCTATGGGCTCGATAAGCTGGACAGGACAGAGCAATGGACTTGGATGTACATGGTTGTCGCCCGGAAGCGCTGAAGGCGGCTACTGACCGGGAGCTTCCCACCAACCAGGAAACCGTCGTGTCTCTAAGACAAAAGGCAACTTCTGGAGTGAGATGGTCATTTGCTTCTCACTTGGGAAGGCAGACTTTACAGCTGGCGACAACGGCAATTCTGGCACGCTTGCTTTCGCCCTCTGACTATGGCCTGCTGACCATGGCCTTGGTGGTGACGGGGATGATCGACTTGTTTCGAGATCTGGGAACATCGGCAGCCTTAGTCCACCGCAAGGAGGTTTCTGACAGCATGCTGTCAAGTCTCTTCTGGTTCAATACAGCGATTGGCCTGTGTTCGACCGTTCTCTTGTGGTTGCTGTCACCGGTTATCTCCAAGTTCTACCGGGAACCAAGATTGGAATTACTCCTTCGGGTCTTGGCTCCAACGTTCTTCATCTCGGGGCTGGGCCAGGTTCAAAGAACTCTCATGGAGAAAGACCTTGGATTTGCCCGGCTCGCGAAGGTAGAAATCTCTTCCTCGGCGCTGGCATCGATAGTGAGCGTCGGCTTGGCACTTGCCGGAGCGGGGGTTTGGAGTCTGGTCTTTCAGTCGTTGACTACGGCAACCGCAGCTGCGGCGATGCTGCTTCTATCTCTGTCGTGGAAACCTTCCTGGGAGTTTCGCTGGAAAGAGATCAAAAGTCTCGGGCACTACAGTCTCCAGTTAACCGGATTCAATCTCTTCAACTTCTTGTCGCGCAATGCGGACTATCTCCTGGTGGGCTGCCTTCTGGGAGCCAGGGACTTGGGCTACTACACCATGGCCTATCGGCTGATGTTGTATCCATTACAGAATGTCTCACAAGTGATCGGGAGAGTCATCTTTCCAGTTTTTTCCCAAGTTCAGGAGGACGAAGCTCGCTTTCGCCGCGGCTACCTGACCGTTGTCGGTTCGATCGCACTGGTGACTTTTCCGATGATGATAGGCTTAATGGTAACCAGCGATCTTCTTGTCCCCGTCATTTTTGGTTCCCAATGGGAGCCCGTCATCCCCTTAATCACAATCCTGGCCGTGATCGGTCTCGTGCAGTCTGTTGGAACTACCGTGGGGTAATCTATCAAGCAAAAGCCCGAACAGACCTCTTGTTACGCTGGGGACTCTTCTCGGGATGCCTGGCAGTTTGCGGGTTCGTGATTGGCATAGGTGGGGAATCAGATGGCGTTGCCAGCGCCTATGCGGCAGTTTCTCTGGCCTATGGCAATACCCAATTTCATGATTCCCTTCCGGCTGATTGATCTTCGCCTGACGGAACTGGCTGCCCGCTTGTGGCGCCCGCTGGTCTGCAGCCTGCTCATGGGTGCGCTGGTGATGCTGATTCGCCCAGTCGTGTTAGCTATCCTGGCGCCGAGAGCGGGCCTCTTGCTGCTGGTGGGGTCGGGCGTACTCGTCTACACCGTTACTGGCTGGTTGATCAATCGCGAACAGGCCCGCCAGGCGCTGGGGGCAACCGGTCTGAGGCTCTCGATCCGGTAGAGGTTGCCATCAAAACGGTTGTCGTCCATTTCATAACCCGGTGGCTTCCGTTGACTGCGACTTGGCTCTATTGCCAGATCCGGTGTTTGCCGCCGTCGATTGAAAACCACGTTGTTTGTGAAGGGATGGACAATCTGGATCAGTTCGCGCTGCCACACCTCAATTGTGCGGCAGATCACCCGATTCGCTATTTTCGGGATCGCCTGCTCCGTCGGCGGGAACAGTGGCATCTCGGCTTTCTTGTGCATGTCGCCCGGATCCGCCCCCCGATGATTTCTTCCGTCAGGCAGATTCCTACGTGTGGCTCTTGGAGGAGCCATTTCACTCTCCAAATCTGCGCACCAACCAGGGAATATGGAAGGATATGAATCGCGCCGGCATACGAGTCAGTATCAATGGCGCAGCAGGAGACGAAACGCTGGCTGGCTATCACGAGTATTATGGTCTCCATTTGCGCAGCTTGTGCCGGTTAGGACATTGGACAAGGTTCGGCAAAGAACTGTTTTCTTCCAGCGAAGATTCGTCGAGTCGCTTGTGGTCCAGGATTCTTGGTGCGATCCGGGCTCTTCCGCTGCGTCGGTCTGATGAGAGTCTGCGCGTGAGAATGGGGCCTTCATCTCCGTTCAATATGCCGGCACGCCTCTTCACTTCTTCGGGGCCTTCTTTAGAAATCTGTCAAAGGCTCCTTGATGACATGGGGTCCTGGCGAATGAACTACTGGATGCGCTCCGGCAACAAGTCAGCGATGGGCGTCCCCATCGAGGTCCGGTTTCCATTTCTGGATTTTCAGGTTCTGGGCTTCGCCTTTACTTTACCGATAAGCTATCTGATTCGAGGTGGCTGGATGAAGTGGGTCCTAAGAGAGTCGGTCAAAGATCTGGTTCCGGTTGACGTAGTATGGAGAAGGAACAAGATGGGATTTCCTTTTCCTTATGTCGAGTGGCTCACTTCCTCCAGGCAACTCTTTCTTTCGATGATTGATCGACTGGACTGTCCTTACCTGGACATGAAAAAACTTCACGCCTCATATTCCGGGCTTGTTCAACAAGATCCTCTCTTTCTCTGGAGGATGATCTCAGTTGCGCTTTGGTGGAAGCGCTGTGTACAAGGAGATACCCTTTCGTGAATGCGGCTCACACCATGCAAGCGGAACACCTCCCCAGGGTTTCGGTCATCATTCCAGTCTTCAATGACGCTGACCGGCTGATGCTGTGCCTGCAAGCGCTCGAAAAGCAAACCTATCCTCAGGGCCTCCTCGAGGTGATCGTTGTCGATAATGGCTCCGACCAATCCATTGAACCACTCGTGACCCAGTTTGCACGAGCCAAAGCATGCGTAGAAAGAAAGCCAGGCTCCTATGCTGCTCGCAACCAAGGCGTCTCGCGGGCTCGAGGCGAAGTTCTCGCTTTTGTGGATTCCGATTGCATTCCGGCTTCAGACTGGCTCGAGCAAGGGGTTCGGGCACTGCTGAGCTCGCCCAA
The DNA here is from genome assembly GCA_963752385.1 of uncultured Acidimicrobiia bacterium. Classification (GTDB taxonomy): domain Bacteria; phylum Acidobacteriota; class Terriglobia; order Versatilivoradales; family Versatilivoraceae; genus CAVVYL01. The sequence goes on from CAVVYL010000049.1 coordinate 179,312, forward strand.
CGCTGGCCTCGTGGGAGGCAAGGTGGAGTTTCTTTTTAGAGATCCTGCCAAGCCCAATGCAATCGAGCTCTTCGACAGCCTTACTGCGTTTCAGCAGAAGGAGTACATCCAAGTTGCAAAGTTCAGTGGTGCCGGTAATCTCTTCACTTTCAGAGGGGTCCTTGAGCACGTGGGGCTATTCAACGACACCCTGAAATCCGGCGGCGACTTTGAGTGGAGCCGGCGGGTCTTCGAACAAGGCTATCAGCTTATCTATGCCGACGAAGCTCGGGTTGCACATCCGGCTCGCTATCGGTTCGATCAGGTGTCCAGAAAATATCTGAGGGTGGTTGCGGGAGAGTATGCTATCCGGTGCGAGAAGGGGTACTCGTTCTCGTCTTTCTCCAGTGATCTTCTGCAGAATCTCCTGCTGCCTTTGCGATGGGCACCTCGTTTGCTTGGCCGTCCAGGGATCACCCCTGTTCAGAAAGTCAAAGTGCTCTGGGTCATGTTCGTGGTGAGACTGCTTCAGGCGGGAGAACGTGTTCGGCTTTGGTTTGGAGCCGAATCGTCGCTTCGATGAAATTGGTCGTAGTCCATAGCATCCATGTCTGGCTGTCACAGACGAACACTTGGTTGTTCAGTCAGGTCAGCCATCTATCAGAGTCGATTGAAAGCCATGTTCACTGCCTTCGAACAGATAACCTGGACCAGTTTCAGGTACCCAACATCCATTGTGAAGCCAGCTTGTCGCCCAGTCAGAAGCTATTGAATCGAGCTCTGCTTCGCTCGCACCTCCGAAAATCCTCCTGGTTCCTTTCGAAAGTCTCCAGAGAATGTGGGGCTCAAATCTTGCATTCGCATTTCGGTGACGTGGCCTGGAGAAACTCGTCCGCAGCTCGAGATGCGGGAGTAAGACACGTGGTTACCTTCTACGGCGTCGACATGAGTTATATGCCGAAAAGCGAGCCCTGGTGGCTTGAGCGATACTCCCAGCTCTTTGAGCAGACCGATAAGGTGCTTTGCGAAGGTCAGCATATGGCTCAGGGACTCATTAAGATCGGCTGTCCAAAAGAAAAGATTCAAGTCCATCACCTTGGGGTGAATGTCGAAGCAATTCCCTTTAAGTCGCGGCGCTGGTCAGCGCAAGAACCCCTGCGAATCCTGATTGCAGCATCGTTCAGAGAAAAGAAGGGCATCCCTTATGCGCTTGAAGCTGTAGGCAGACTGAAGAAATACACACCTCTGGAAGTTACGCTGATCGGAGATGCTCATTCTGAAACTCGAAGCCAGAACGAAAAGGAAAGGATTCTGGCCACCGTTGAAAAGTTCGACCTCGGCAGCAAGATCAGATTTCTCGGATTCCAGTCTCACGAGCGGCTGTTTGAGGAGGCTTACCAGCATCATCTCTTCATCTCTCCTAGCATAACAGCAGTGGACGGCGATACCGAGGGTGGTGTGCCGGTGACCATCATCGAAATGGTTGCCAGCGGTATGCCCGTAGTTTCGACGCATCACTGTGATATTCCGGCGGTCTTTCCCGGGGAACTGCGGGAATGGCTTGCCCCGGAGAAGGATGTCGACGGACTTCTCTGCTCAATCAAAAAGTGGGTAGACGCCCCCGACAACTGGTTCTCGGCCTTGGAGACATGCCGGCGACACATCGAGTCGGAATACAATGCTAGAAAGCAAGGCCAAAAGCTCTCAGAGATCTATTTCAGACTCAATGAGGCATGAGTAACATCCACCATCGCGAATTGGACCGGATTCGCAGAGAATATGCGCGGCGGGACCGCCTGGGCCTGTCGAAGATCTATCACGAGGCCAACCCAGCCTTCCTATTCCATAAGCAGGAAAGAGAGTGGGCGATTCTGTCCTTTCTGCGAAAGCTGAAGGTTGACTTGACGGGCTGCAGCGTACTGGAAGTTGGCAGTGGGACGGGGCACATTCTCCAGCGGTTTGTCGACTTCGGGGCGAGCCAAGCCGTGGGGCTGGATGTCATGCTCAATCGTCTTCAGACGGCGAATGAAAGGCATCCACGCGTGATCTTAGCTCAGGGTAACGCAGCGGAATTACCTTTCGCCAGTCACCAGTTTGATCTGGTCACCCAATTCATGTGTCTCAGCTCAGTACTAGACCCTTCTATGCGGCGGGAAATCGCCAATGAAATGTGGAGAGTTTTGAAGCCAGGAGGAATGATCCTCTTCTACGATCTCCGGCCGACACCTCTGCTTGGGCGCTGCTTGTTGAGACCGCTTATGCTGTTCAGGCGCCTATTGGAACTCGGATTCCCTCAACGAGTCCGCGCCAGTTTTTCGAAAGGACCAGAGACACCCATTCAGCCTCTGTCACTTCACGAGATTCGGCAGCTCTTTCCTCTGGGCCGCGTAGGCTTTCGCACTGTGTCGCTGCATTTCGAGTTGGCCGACCTTTCCAGGTTAGCCTATTGGCTGGCCTATGCCCTGTCCCTGCTGTCTTGTTTGCGCACCCACTACCTCGTGACAATTCGCAAACCTAACATCGAAGGTGGTTGAGTATTCTGATGCCAGGACCAAGAGCGGTGTTTGTTATCATTCCGACCTACAACCGTTCCCGGTTGCTGCCGGAAGCCATCGAGAGCGTCCTTGGACAGGATTATCCTTTCGTGAAGATCGTTGTCGTCGATGATGGTTCAACCGACGATACCGAAACTGCCTGCGCCCGGCTGGTCAAGCAACATCCGGATCGCTTGCTGTATTTCCGAAAAGAGAATGAAGGCTGCGCGAGCGCGCGCAATCACGGCCTCAGCCAGTTGGACAAGAGCTGCGGCTACGTTTGTTTTCTCGATTCGGACGACCGGCTGCTTCCCGGGAAACTTGTCCGTGAGGTCGAGCTGCTGGATACAAACCCCTGGGCTGACTTCACCTATTCAGACAGTGTGATCTGCGACGAACAGAGAGGCGAGGTGAAACGCCAGACGGCCGCTGCTTCCGGCGATTCGGAACGCCTAGCCATCGAGCATTTTCTAACCAACGAGCTCAAATCGTCAGCCATCCTTTACCGATCAGCCATCTTGCGCCGCAGGCGGTTTCGCGAGGACCTGCGATACAACGAGGATTCTGAGTTTCTGCAGCGTGTCATCCTCGAATGCCGAGGGGTTTATTCATCCGAGCCCGGCTGTTGGATTCGCTGGCATTTGGGATCGAAGTCGAAAGATTTTGTCGCGGTTCAGAAGGCTGTTCTGAGAGCAAGCCTGGATATCCTGGAAACCTATCCCGAGTTTTACTCCTCTTTCGCGAAACTGGCTGATCAGAGGATCCAAAGCATTAGACTCTCTCTGTTTCGTCAGCTGATGCTGCTGCAACAATGGGACGAAGCCGCTGACTACGCCCAGGGGCCACTACAAACGGCCTTGGTGAGAGCACGGATGAATGGTTACTACTGGCTGCGGCGGCAGCTGGGGTCAGCGCTGATAAAGTTTCGGTAGACGAGCAGATCGGAGACAAGCCGGGGAGCCCGAAACTATCTAACGAGCGTCAGAAAGCGAATTTCCCGCAAATGAGTGGCTCGCCAAGAGGCTCGTCTTTGTACGCTGCTTCTGTCGAAGTTTTCTGCCGCTTGCAAGCGGCGCACTTTGGGGCGACAGACGGCAAGAACCTCTCTCTAGCGCCCGTCCCTGTCGAGCAGCAGAGGCCCTCTTTAGAACCGTTTCGGCGAACAGACTGCGTCGCGTCGCGGCCGAGATATTAAGGAAAGCTGGCCAGTTTGAATGAGAATCCTGCTGGGCGTTCACCAGTTTTTCCCCAATAACCGGACCGGGACGGAAGTCTTGACTCTGGAGCTGGCTCGCGGGCTGCAGCATCTGGGTCATTCGGTGCAGATTCTCGCAGGGGAAGCGGAAGACTCGGTCTCATATGACTCTGGTCCCTGGCTCACTCAGGATACCTACGCGGGCTTTGAGGTGCACCGACTGCACTACGGAATGCAAAGGCGCAGCGATCCGATCATGCTACATTCTGAAGCGCCAGCACGCGTCCAGCTGTTCCGCGAATTGGCAACGCAACTCAAGCCAGACATCGTTCATTTCAATCATATCCTCGGTTTCTCGGCTCAGGTCGTTTCTGAGGCGCAGAAGCTTGGAATCCCGACTTTTCTCACAGCAACCGACTTCTGGACTGTTTGCCCAAAGATCACTCTATTTCGAGACTTTGACAACCAGGTGTGTGATGGTCCCGGAACTGGCCTCTCGTGTATCCGTTGCTTCAGTCCTGTACCGACTTGGCTTGCCCAGCTGGCCCACATCGCAAGCCGGACTCCGATAAGGTGGGTCAGCTCGCGACTTGGCAGTGTCAACTCCTTGAGGCATCGGGTTGGCAAGATGATGTGTCACGTGAATCAATCACACCGAATCTTCACGTCCACGCGTTTTCTGGCGCAGGTTCTAATCCGTCATGGCGTGAATCGCCAACGGGTTAAGGTGATCCCCTACGGTGTAGAGCTAGGAGCGCTGCCGGAGAAACTTCCCGTCCCACCAACCTTCAGTGAGGACAGTCCTCTTCGTCTTGGATTCATTGGCACCTTTTCTCCGTTGAAAGGGTTGCACGTTCTGTTAAGAGCACTAGCTCTTATGGGAGAAGCATCACAGGCGGTCCACCTGGACTGCTATGGGAGCGTGGATGCATCTGACCCTTATTTTCAGGAGATCCATGCGATCAGTAACAGTGTGGCGGGTGTTGTTACTTTCAAGGGGACCTTCCCTCACGGTGAGATTGGACGCATCCTCCGCGGAGTGCACCTCCTGGTGATCCCGTCGGTCTGGTACGAGAGCGCTCCGCTGGTTCTCTGCTCAGCGCTGTCCGCGGGGACCCCTGTTCTGGTGAGCGCTCTCGGGGGACTGACCGAGGTTGTCAAAGAGGGTGACCACGGCTTCTCGTTTCCGAGTGGTGACACTGCTGCCTTAAGTTCATTGATTCTAAGGCTCATTGAGAATCGGGAACTGCTGCAACGACTCAACGAGAGAACTACGGGCCAAGCGCGCACTACTTTGGACTATGTGAAGGAAATCGAGTCAGAATATTTATCGATCAAAGCAAACAAGCACAGCCAAATGTGAGTGTCCGACGGATGTCATCTTCATTGGATATCATCGTTGTAAACTGGAACGCCGGGCGACTGCTATGGCACTGTCTCGAATCCATCTCACTGTCCGAACGGTCCGAGGTAGCCCTGAAGCGAGTTGTAGTCGTTGACAATGCTTCGAGCGACGATTCCTTGAGAGGCTTGGAATCAGGAGACCTTCCACTGGTCGTCTTGTCTAACACCGAGAACCGGGGCTTTGCCAGGGCCTGTAACCAGGGTGCCTCGGGAAGCCGCGCGGATTATCTCTTGTTCTTGAACCCGGATACGCGTCTCCACAGCCAAACCCTCTCACGAAGCGTTTGAGTTTCATGGAACTGCCCGAAAACAGAACTGTTGGCATCTGTGGTGTCCGCCATATTGATGAATCGGGCAAGACAGCGACCTCTTGTGCCCGCTTCCCGTCCCTCTGGATCTTCTTATGGAAAATGACCGGTTTGGCGCAGCTGTTTCCGAAAGTCTTCCCGAGCCATCTCCTTGCTGAAGATGAGTGCCGTGAGAGCAAGGAAGTTGACCAGGTGATTGGCGCTTACTTCCTGGTTCGCCGCTCCCTTTTTGAAGCACTCAACGGCTTCGACGAGCGGTTCTTTGTCTATTTTGAGGAAGTCGATTTCTCACATAGAGCGAAGAAGCAAGGTTACTCCTCCCACTACCTTGCGGACGTTACGCTCTATCATCGCGGCGGCGGCAGTTCAGAACAGGCCAAGACAAAGCGCCTATTCTATTCGCTGCGCAGCCGTTTGCTCTATGCCTTCAAGCATTTTTCACTCTTGGAGGCACTAAGCCTGTCTTTCCTGACGGTGACGCTGGAACTGGCGTCCCGTCTGTTCGTCGCGGCACTGTCACTTTCATTCACGAAGTTGAATGAGACAATTGGGGGCTACGCCGAGCTGATTTGGTACCTTATGGGAAAAGGGGTGAAATGGCGATCGTAGACAAGAGGGGGTGCCTCTCACGATTGAGCGATGCGACGTTGGAACTCGGGTGCGGGCCTCGCAAAAGGCATCCGGAAGCAGTCGCGATCGATGCTATTGACTACGATTGCGTTGATATCGTCGGTGACGTCTTTGAAGTCCTGAGCCACGTCCCGGATCACCAGATCAAGGCCGTTCATTCGTATCATTTTCTTGAACACATCACGGACTTGCCGTTACTACTGAAGGAGCTCGGAAGAGTCTTGAAGCCGAACGGTCGTCTAGGCATTGCGGTGCCGCACTTTTCGAACCCCTATCATTATTCGGACTACACGCATCGGCAATTTTTTGGCCTTTACAGCTTCTCTTATCTTTCCGATGACTTCATTCTCAGAAGGAGAGTCCCCAGCTACAACCGGACCGCAGACTTTCGTCTGGAGCGAGTGGATCTGATCTTTAAGTCATCGCCTCCCTTTTATGGGAGACATGGCTGGAAGAAGCTACTTCAGTTTGTGTTTAACCTGAATGGCTACATGCGTGAGCTCTACGAAGAGAACTTTTGTTATCTCTTCCCGTGTTATGAGGTGCGTTTTGAATTGACTCGAAAGGAAGTGCGTTAATAAGTGCGTGAGTCGTAGAATTCAGTCCCTGCCAAACATTGTATCAATTGCCTGCTTCTCAGGTGTCGGGTGGTGGCGAGAAAGAGTTTCAAGACGCGCTGACAGTTCACGAGGGTCCGGTAGCCGCATCTGGGCACGTCCTACCTGCTAACTAACCTGGGCCACAAAGCTTGAGGTTGGGATCGGCTCACAAGAATCCAAGCTCAAGCCGAAGGCATATAAGCATGAATTGTTTGCTTCTTAGCCGCTACGGCCCGCTCGCCGCCAGCAGCCGATTACGTTTCTATCAGTATTTGCCTCACTTGCGATCTCTTGACATTCAAGTTGAGGTGGCTCCCTTTCTGGATGACCGCTATGTTGAGAGTTTGTACGCGGGCCGCCCGACAAATTGGTCGCAAGTTTTCAACGCATACTGCAGTCGAATTCCGGACCTGCGCCGGTGCCGTAATTTCGATTTGGTCTGGCTGGAGGCCGAGGTCCTTCCCTGGCTGCCAGCCTGGGGCGAGACCTGGATGTCACGATGCAAAGTCCCGTATGTGGTGGACTACGATGACGCAGCTTTCCATCGCTACGATCTCCACTCCTTCTGGCCGGTGCGTTGGTTCTTGGGAAACAAGATCGATATGGTGATGAAACGAGCTAAGGTGGTCGTTGCCGGCAATGAATACCTTGCCCGGCGAGCTCATCAGGCCGGAGCGATTCGAGTAGAGGTCCTACCGACGGTCGTTGACTTGAATCGTTACTCGCCCGCACCGTCGCAATCCGAAGATCGCTTTGTCATCGGATGGATTGGTTCTCCTGTTACTGCTGGGTACCTGGAAGCGCTGGAGCCGGTCCTCAGGAGGATCGGAGGAACGGGCAATGTTCTGCTAAGGGCCTGCGGCTCCGGGCCGATTCAGTGGAAAGATGTTCACTTGGACTCCGTAGACTGGTCTGAAGAAACTGAGGCACAAACCATTCAGACCTTTCACGCTGGTGTCATGCCCCTCCCAAAGACGTCCTGGGCGGAGGGCAAGTGCGGTTATAAGCTGATCCAGTATATGGCTTGCGGCCTGCCTGTCGTGGCTTCGCCGGTCGGAGCCAATCGGCAGATTGTCCGCCAGTCTGCGACTGGCTTCTTAGCCGAATCCGCCGAGGAGTGGGTTCAGGCTTTGACTTTCCTGCGCGATCACCTGGATGCTCGAGCTCAGATGGGTCGCGCTGGCAGAAGGGACGTGGAGACAAAGTATTGTCTTCAGGTCACGGCTCCCCGGCTTGGGCAGCTTCTGCTGGAGGCAGCCGGTCGATGATTCGTGAGGAAACGTGGTGCGCCGAAAAACTCGACGCACTCGACACGGAGTCCAGCCTTCATGGGAAGCTGCAGGCCGTTGATTCGCCACCCGGGGCGGGTGTGTTGCTCCTGAATGCACCGAATGACGCCAAAGGCGCTACCAGAGAAACTGACATGACGCGATCGATTTTAGACTAAACCATGTGTGGCATTGCAGGTCTGATAGACCTCTCATTTCGGTCTTCAGACGAAGAGCTTCAAGACAGCGCGACAAGAATGGCCGACACACTCCGGCACCGCGGACCCGACGATGAAGGGGTGTGGTCTGACGCGGAATGCGGTATCGCGCTTGGGTTCAGGCGGCTCGCCATTCTGGATCTCAGCGCGGCCGGTCGACAGCCCATGTCCTCGACTTGCGGGCGCTACACGATCGCCTTCAATGGAGAGATTTACAATTTCCGCGCCCTTCGTCGAGAACTGGAACACCTGGGCACAAGGTTTCGTGGTCACTCTGACACTGAAGTCCTGCTTGAAGGCATCAGCTGGTGGGGACTGCAAGCCACATTGAAGCGAGTCAACGGAATGTTCGCTTTCGCGCTCTGGGACCACCAGAACCACGAATTGCAGCTGGCCCGCGACAGAATTGGAGAGAAACCACTTTACTTCGGAAGAGTTGGTCCAGTGTTCCTGTTTGGTTCGGAACTCAAAGCAGTCCGAGCTTATCCGGAGTTCCAGGGAACCATCAACCGGCAAGCTCTCTGGCTTTACTTCCGCTACAACTGCATCCCGGCGCCGTTTTCGATTTACGACACCATCTCGAAGTTGCCGCCAGCAACCGTGCTTACTCTGAAAGCGACCGGACCAGATGCGAAGTCTAGTCTCGCTGCGTACTGGTCCGCCGAGGAAGCTGCGCTTCGCGGCGTTCGCGAACCGTTCGACGGACCCGAAAGCGAGGCCCTCCAAGCGCTGGAGGCAGAACTGCGGGCTTCCATTGCCCTTCGGATGGAGGCCGACGTTCCCCTGGGAGCATTTATTTCAGGAGGAATCGACTCCTCAACGGTGGTGGCGTTGATGCAAGCGGAAAGCCGTCACCGCGTCAGAACTTTCTCGATTGGCTTCGATTCGGATTCCTATGATGAGTCCAAGCAGGCGTCGGCGGTAGCAGCGCACCTGGGAACGGAGCACACAGGCCTGACGGTCACCGCGCGCGCGTCCCTGGACGTCATTCCAAGACTTGCAGGAATCTATGACGAACCGTTTGCAGACTCTTCGCAGATTCCTACCTACCTCGTATCACGTCTGGCTCGCCAGCAGGTCACCGTGTGCCTTTCCGGTGACGGAGGTGACGAATTGTTTGGAGGTTACAATCGGCACGTTTGGGTCCCTGGTCTTTGGAAGAGGCTGAAAGCATTTCCCGAGAGCTGGCGAGCAGCCGCTGGAAGATTTCTAGATGGCCTTTCTCCCCAAAGCTGGGAAGCGGTCTTTTCCCGGCTGCAACCAGTCCTGCCTGGACGATTCCTGCCGCGGCACCCTGCCGACAAGATGCAGAAGCTCGCAGCTATCATGAGGGCAGCAAACATTGACGAAATGTACTTAAGTTTGACTTCTCATTGGAAAGACCCAACCTCTCTTGTTATTGGGGCACAGGAAGCGTGCCCGTCGGAGTCCCGCTCAGACCGTTTTGCACTTCTTTCTGACCCTCTACATCGGATGATGGCGCTCGACACGGTCACCTACCTGCCTGATGACGTTCTGGTGAAAGTGGACCGGGCCAGCATGGCCACGAGTTTGGAAGCGCGGTTGCCTTTGCTCGACCATCGTCTCTTCGAATTTGCCTGGCGCCTCCCACTCACCATGAAAATGCGCAACGGCCAGGGGAAGTGGCTGCTGCGCCAAGTCCTGAAGCGCTATGTGCCCGAGAACCTGACCAGCCGACCCAAGATGGGTTTCGCGATTCCTCTGGACCAGTGGCTGCGCGGGCCTCTGCGCGACTGGGCGGAAGTCCTCCTCGATGAAAAGCGCCTGCAGGTCGAAGGTTTTTTGAACCCAGCTCCGATCCGGGAAAGATGGGCAGAACACCTGTGTGGGAAAAGGAACTGGCAACACGAACTCTGGGATGTGCTGATGTTTCAAGCCTGGCTGGAAACTCAATGAGCCCGACATCGAACTCGAGACGAAGGACTCCAGACGCCAGACCCCTGACTGTACCCAAAGAGGTTGCGCGTGACATCGTGAAATATTGCAGGGCCTGTGGCTCGCCAGGCACTCGATTCCTCTTTGAGATCCAGCAACGTAGGGTTCACCGGTGCGAGGAATGTACTCATGTATACCTGGATGTAGTCCATAGCTCTGATTCTATTCGCCACCTTTATGCCCACTATGGGAGCAGCGGGCAGAGCCAGTATTTTGCGGGTATCGACGAACAAGTGAAACGAAACCTGGATGGCTACCTGGCTCGCTGCAAGGTATTGCTGCAAGGTCGCGTAGAGCAGCCTCGTTTGCTGGATGTTGGCTGTGGAAATGGAGTCCTGCTGAGTCGCGCTCGGGCCTGTGGTTTCCAGATTACGGGCACCGAGATTAGTGCGCCCTTGGCCGCTCAGGCAAGCCAACGGCTTGGGTGCACCGTACACCGGCAGTTCTTGACAGAGCTCGCTTTCCCGGACGCTAGCTTTGATGTTGTGACGATGTACGATTTGATCGAACACTTGCAGGATCCTCGGTCGGACCTGGAGCAGGTCTTTCGAATCGTGAAGCCCGGCGGGGTGTTCTTTATCTTGACGCCCAACGATGAGGCTTTTCTGCGCCGTATTTCCAAAATGCTCTACCGGCTCAGCTTTCATTCCTTCGACGAGCCCATGCGTCGGTTGTACTACCCCGATCATTTGTCGTACTTCACGGCTGAGAGTCTCAGTCAACTTTTGTGCCGTGCCGGGTTTGAGCTGGTGTCGTTGGAATCAGTCAACCAGGAGTTGTCGCGTTTGGAGCTCTCACCCCTTCAGAAACTGGTAGTGAAGGTAATCCTCCAGATAGGCCGGCCCTTCAGGTCCTCGGGAGGCAAGCTGGTCGCTTACGCAAGGAAGCCCTAGCGCCATGTACCAATGATTCTTTATTTCCTGACCTTTGCGCTCGCCTTTCTGTTTTCGCTTTACCTGACACCTCTATTCAAACAGGCGGCCTTGAAGTTTGGCATCATCGACAAGCCTCAAGGACCCTTGAAGAAGCATGCGGAGCCGGTGCCCTACCTGGGAGGGCTTGCCGTGTATCTGTCGTTCCTTCTAGCAACAGGATTCATCCATCAGTACAGTCGGGAGGTATTGGGCATACTGCTGGCGGGAGCCATCATTGTCATTCTGGGGCTGATTGACGATCTCGGCGTTCTCAGTCCCAGAGTGAAACTTCTGGGCCAATTCATCGCAGCTTGTGTTCTGGTAAAAGCCTCCATCTACATTAAGCTGGCGATTCTGCCCCTGTGGGTTGCGATCCCACTGACCCTGTTGTGGATCATGGCGATAACCAATGCGTTCAACCTAATTGATATTATGGACGGGCTGGCTTCAGGCGTCGGTGCAATTGCCGCTCTGGTGCTAGTAATTGTTAACTACCAGAGTGGCCGCGAGCTGGTCGTCCCCTTATCCATTGCCCTTGCGGGAAGCTTGCTCGGGTTTTTGCGCTACAACTTTAGGCCAGCAAGAATTTATCTCGGCGACGCGGGAAGCCTTTTTGTCGGCTTGATGCTGGCTGCTCTCTCGATGAATGGGGCCTACACTCGAGTCAGCTTATTAGGCGCAGTCGCACCCATCTTGATCCTTGGCGTGCCTATTTTTGACATGCTGCTTGTGATGTACATCCGTTTTCGCAGGGGAATTCCGATCATGCAAGGCAGCCCCGATCATTTTGCCTTGCGCCTCCGCAAATGGCGTTTCAGTGTGGAGGCTACGGTAGTTTCTAGTTATGTGGCAGCAGTACTGCTGGGAGTTCTAGCGTTAGTCTTGACTCGCGTCAACACGCTTGCGGTCTGCATGATCGTGTCTCTCGCGTTGCTGGTTTGTGTCGCCCTAGGGTATTACCTGAGGAAAGTGGACATGACGCTGTGACCTTTCTTGACCGCAGAACCACGCCGAATTCAGGGAAGAATTCATCGCAAGAATGAAACTCAAGATTGCACGCATCATTACCCGCATGGACGTCGGCGGAGCACAGCGCGTGGTCCTGTATTTAAGCAGGGATCTGGACCCAACCTTGTTTGAGCAAATTGTTATCACGGGCGAAGGAGGCGTTCTTCTGTCGGAACTGTGCGAGATCTCCTCGATCCGACATTTCCTCGTCCCCGAGCTGAGCCGACGAGTTGATATCGGAGGACTTTGGTCAGACCTCAAAGCCGTCTGGAAAATCAGACGTATTCTTCGCAGAGAAAGACCACAGATTGTTCACACCCATACGCCCAAGGCTGGAATCGTCGGACGATGGGCAGCGGGTCTGGCCGGAGTTCCCCGCATCATTCACACCTTCCACGGCTTCGGGTTCAACACGCTCCAGTCTTCCTGGCGGACCAGGATTTACGTGGCAATTGAGCGCTTGACGGCACTCATCACGACTCATTTTGTGGCCGTTTCCCATCAAAACCTCCTTAAGGGGGAGACTTATCGAATCTTCCACCAAGAAAGGTGCTCTCTGATCCGGTCAGGCGTTGACTTTTCCAAATTTCAGAATGCCAAGCCGGATAAGGCACAAAAAAAAATGGAGTTAGGGCTTTCGCCGTCCGATAGCATAGTCGGGATTGTGGCAGCGTTCACTACACATAAGGCCTTGAACTACTTTGTGGATGTTGCCGCAAGACTTCATCCTCAATTTCCCCAAGTGAAGTTTGTCATGGTCGGAGATGGGGAACTCCGACCGCAAATTGAACACCAAATCGCAAAACTTCAGTTGCAGTCGATCGTGCGGCTGCTGGGCTGGCGGAGTGACATTCCCGAAGTCCTCTCTACGTTTGACGTCTTCCTTCTGACTTCTCTTTGGGAAGGGCTACCCAGAGCCCTGGTAGAATCGGTGCTTGCTGGTATCCCCGTGGTCGCAAGTGATGTCGACGGAGTTTGCGAAGTCATCCATGACGGCGAAAACGGCTTTCTGGTGCCGCCCGGAGACACGGAAGCTATGGCACGAGGCGTGGGCAGGCTGCTTCAGGATGATTTCCTGCGACGGAGGATGGGGGCGTGGCGCCCAGGCGTTGGTGAGTTTTCAGTCCAAAAGATGTTGAACGATCATTCGCACCTTTACAAAAATATCACCCATAGCTTATAGATTATGCGTGCCACTCGAGAATTACCTTCCAGCCTTGCGATGTTGACCGAACCCACCGAAGAAAGCGAAAAGGGAACAGTCATCCGGAAGCCCAAGATCATTATCGTAATGCCAGCTTACAATGCAGCACTGACGCTGGAAAAGACCTACTACGCCCTTCCCGAAGGCAGTCATGACCAGATCATTCTCGTCGATGATGCCAGTTCCGATCATACGCTGGAAGTGGCATCTAAACTGAACCTGATGGCTATTCGCCACCGGAAGAATCGCGGTTACGGTGGCAACCAGAAAACTTGTTACGCTAAGGCCTTGGAAGAAGGTGCTGAGATTGTCGTGATGCTTCATCCGGACTACCAGTACGATCCCACAATCGCCAAAGACATTGTCCAGCCGATCCTACGAGGGGAAGCTGATGTGGTGCTGGCCTCGAGGATGCTGGGTGATCCCCTCAAAGGCGGAATGCCTCTTTACAAATTCGTCGCCAACAAGTTTCTCACCTGGATCGAGAACCTGGTTCTTGGCACGCATTTCTCTGAGTTTCACACGGGTTACCGCGCTTACAACCGTCACGCCTTGGAGTCGGTGAACTTCGAAGCAAACTCAGAGGACTTCGTCTTCGACAACGAGATCCTGGTGCAGTTTGTCATTAAGAAAATGCGGCTCAAAGAGATTCCCGTTTCTACCCGCTATTCCTTTGATTCCTCCTCTGTAAGCTTCAAGGCGGGAGTCGTGTACGGACTCTCGATCCTCCGAACCATCGTCAAATACCTCCTGTTCCAATGGGGCATCGTCAGGTACAAGCAGTTCAGTTGAGAGGCATGAGTTCCCAACCTTGCATCGCCTGCGGAAGCCTTCGTTTCTCATTTACAGCTTCAGCTAGGCCGGGAGTGCAGTTTAGACATTGCCTAGATTGCGACACGACCTACACATACCCGCCTCCGACACCTTCGGAATTGGATAAGCAGTACTCACAAATCTACTATGGTCCCAGAAACGTCAAATTTGTCTCGGCTCTCGAGGAGATGGTTCAACGGGTCACACGATGGAGAGCAGGGCGAATTGACAAAATGATCAAGCACCGCAGTCGAGTCCTGGAGATCGGCTGTGGCCGTGGTTTGTTACTCGAGTCACTTGCACGTCTGGGCCACGAGTGCTACGGCACCGAACGATCGGAGTTAGCGGCAGCGCGGGCACGCGGAATGGTAGGGGTGAAGATTTATACAACACCGCTGGAGGAGTGCGGTTTTCAAAAGGGTTCGTTCGATCTGGCCATACTATGGCACGTTCTCGAGCACCTCGAAGATCCATCCAAGACGCTTGAATTGCTTTCTCAGCTGCTGAAGGCCGGCGGATTACTGTTGCTGGAGGTCCCAAACTATTCCAGTATTCAGTCAAAGCTGGCGGGAAAGCATTGGTTCCACTTGGACACAGAGCATCATTTACATCATTTCAGCCGGGAAGGACTGGGGCGGCTATTGCGCCGAAGAGGCTTTCAAATTCTAAAGACCAGCACGTTTAGCGCCGAGCAGTGTCCTTACGGGGCGCTTCAAAGCTTGCTAAACATGACAGGGCTTCCAAGAGAGCAACTTTATCGGCTCTTGAAGCGGGAGATTGCACAGCCGTTGCTGAAAAAGTCAGTCCACTACGCTCTTGCTGCTCTGCTGACCCCAGCCGCTGCTTGCTTCTCCCTGGCCGAGGCTCTTCTTGGAAAGGGTGGCGTCTTGAGAGTGACCACGCGCAAACTGGAACCAGAGGACGGTCCGACAAGCAAAGATGCCTGTGCTTGAAGAGACGCGACACGAAACGAGCGCCTTAGGAGTGGACGTAATGTCTGAATGCAACCCTCCGCAATGGGAAGATAGGAAGACCGGTCCAAGAGTCGATCGCTGGAATTCACTCGGCGAGGGTGGAGGTGCCTGCGGAATGATGCAACTGGAGGACGCTCCCATAGTTGAGTCAAGTCGGATCGCTGCGAAACCGGCAAAGTCGAGGGAAGGGTGGTGGCTGACTCTGGTGATGCTGATCACTCTTGCAATTTATCTTGCCTGTTTGCCAAAGGATTTCACCAACTGGGACGACCAAGAATATATTCTTAGCAATCCGCTGATCCGCTCCCTCTCTCTAAAGAATCTCAACCAGATCATCACTGAACCCTACTTCGCCAACTACGCACCTTTGACCTTGCTATCTTATGCGCTGGACTATCGTCTCTGGAAACTGAACGCGCTCGGATATCACCTGCACAACGTAGTTTTGCATTTGGGTTGCGTGGCTGGATTGTACTTCCTGCTGAAGAGGATGGGATTGCCTCCGTTTGTGGTGCTAGCCGCAATCACTCTGTTCGCCATTCACCCAGTGAACGTGGAGTCGGTGAGCTGGGCCTCTGAGAGAAAAAATCTTCTGGCAGCCCTGTTCTTTATTCTCTCCTTTTATCACTACATCGAATTCAACAGGACTCAGCAGAGAGTGAACTATCTAAGCTCTCTGCTCTTCTTCTTGCTTTCATTGCTCTCTAAGGCTAGCACAGTGGTTGCTCCTTTGGTCTTCGTAGCCTACGATCTCTTTGTTAACAAAAGGAAGATTCGCGAGCTCCGGCTCTATGACAAACTCCCTTTTCTCGTTTTCGCCGAGGTGCACACGTTCCTCTCGATCTATGCAGCCGGGGTACGGCAGGCACTCCACTCCTATCATTCGGGTGGCTCTCTCCTCAGCGCTTTTGGTGTCGGCCACTTGGTGGAGCAGTACCTCGGACTCCTGTTTTTTCCGATCAACGTGAGCGCGTTCTATTACCCAAGACAGTTCCCCTCTCTTGCCGACGCTCGATACTGGTTTCCGCTGGTTGCTCTGGCGGGGCTAGGGTTTGTCCTTTACAAGAAATCGCGAGCTTGTTTTTTCTGGTTCAGCTTCTTCGTGATCTTTCTTATTCCGGTACTCAACATCATTCCACTCCCGATTATGATGGCCAATCGGTACCTTTACCTTCCCCAAATCGGAATTTGGGTTCTGTCTGGTTTGGCCCTCAGTGGCGCGGCCAGCTTGCTTCGGCGACGTAAGCTGCTCATTCCCGTCGCGGCGGCTGGTCTCGGCCTTTGGACGCTCTTCCTGCTCTATCAGACTATTCAGTTCAACCGATCCTGGCGGAACAGCGAAACACTTTGGACTGATGTCCTCAAGCGCGATTTTCGCAACGAAATTGCCCACTACAACCTTGGCTTGTTCTACCTCAGCCGAGGCCAGCTGAACAAGGGCGGGCTCGAGTTCTCACTCTCGTTGGAACTGCGTCCTCAGTATCACCTCGCATTGTCGGGCTTGGGCGGTTATTTTTTTGAGAAGGGAAAGCGCGATCTGGCTCTAAGAAGTTTCCACGCTGCTATCGATGTCGTTCCTGACTTTGATATTGCTATTAACAATCTCGGGAAGGTCTACGCCGAGAAAGGTGATCTACGGCGCGCCCTGTATATGTTTTACAGGGCCACCTATGTCAACCCCAAGAATCTTGGAGCTCTCGACAACATCGTAGTGTGCTACTTGCGGGTAGGCAAGCTCGATGCTGCCCAGGAAGTGGCTGAGGGAATGGTTCGAAAGTTTCCCGAGGCTCCGAATGGCTTCTTCCGCCTCGGAATGTGCCACGAGGCTCTGGGACGCTATCCGCAGGCAATCGAAGCGTGGGAAGAGAGCAAAAGACGCACCGACGGATCCGGCAGTTTCATTCAAGAGATCGAATCCAAACTGGCTTCTGTCAGGCAGAAGGTATCTCAAAAGCCAACTCAGGGCCTCACCCAGCATGGCAGTTAGTGTCAATGGGCATCCCACTAGGTCTCGTAGTTACGCCCATGTTATCCCGTGGGTTCTCCTTAGTATAGTGACTGTCAATCTCCTGTATCCTGGAGAGGTCTTCTTCCAAGCGAAGTACCTTCTAATCCTGGTTTCCATTCTGGCGGCTTTCGCTACTTACTACGATATGACCAGATCGGAAGAAAGGGACTACAGGCCAAGAGACCTGGCTGTGGCGTTCTTACCTCTGGTGAGCTTCCTACCAGCGGTGGCCTGCAGCATTAATCACTCGCGGAGCCAGGAAACCTTTCTTCTCTTCTTCTCTTACTCCTGTCTGTTCTTCAGTCTTCGCCGGGCCAGGCTTCGGCGGTGCTTTCTGGTCGCGTCCATCCTGATATTGTGCCTGGTGACTCTGCTAATTGCTGGGCATGCAATTTACCAGCACACCCGTGGTTTAGCAGACTTGAGGACCCAGGTGTCAAACTCGGCTTCAATTGAGGAAAGCCTGAAGGCGGGAATACTGACACGCATCCAGACTGGCCGGGTCTTTGGCAACTTCGCTCTTCCGAATACGCTAGCTGGGTTCCTGACGATGATGCTTCCACTTACCCTCTGCATCCTCCTCTTGAGTCTTCGCCCCTCAGCTTTATTGGGAGACATCGGCCCACTCTGGTCAGTAGTCTTGCAGAGTCCCTGGACGAAACTCATGCTCGTGCTGGTGCTGCTCTCATCAGTCTGGGTATTGGCGCTGACACAATCCTTCGGAGGATGGGCTTGTCTTTTCTGTTCGCTAGCTGTGGCTGGGGCTTTGTGGGTGAGGCAAAACCGACTAACCAATACACGACGAATGTGGATGTATGTCGCCGTTCTGTTGGTTTTTGGCACTTTGTGGGTTGGTTGGATCGGAAGGCAGCGCGGTTTCAGTCTGTGGAACCTCGAGGCTGCCGAGAATCCCATTGCTCTGCGATGGGTGAGCTTCAGAACAGCTCTTGACATTCTCGAAGATTTTCCGGTCACGGGTGTCGGGCTGGGGAACTACGGAACGATCAACCCGCGTTACCAGAGTTCACCCCAGCTTGTTACTCAGTATGCTCACAATACGTTCTTGCAACTGCTCTCAGAGGGCGGATTGATGCTGGTCCTGGGCCTTCTGCTGTGCGGATACCTTTTCATCCTGATTCGGCGCAAGCGGGATAGTGGTTGCGAGCCTCGTCCAGACTTGTGCCTCCGTCTGATCTGGCTTGGCGGTGTTGGATGTTTGACTGCTTGGATCATTCATAACTGCCTTGACATCGATTTGTACTTTCCAAGTCTGGGAGCTCTAGGCTTCTTCATTCTTGGCCTTGTGCCCAGTCAGCGCGGTAGTGAAGAAAGGGAATCCCGACCTCAGACTGGCCCAACGACGGCCAGTCGATGGATAAGGGCCGCGTTCATGGCTGTCCTGTGTGCTGGAATGCTGCTCAGTTCAAGACTTTACCTGTCTCAGATGTTCTGCGACCTGGCCGTTGCTGCGGCAGAATCAAAAGATTTCGTTGAGGCTAGCAAACTGGCGGAGTGGGCTGCAGCCGTTCGAAATGATGCGCCCACAGCCGTACTAGTGGGAAAACTCAGGGTCCAACGGCTCGCCCAGGAGGGCAGAAATTCACATCTTTTGCTACAAACCTTGAAAGAGACTTTCGAAACCGCAAGTCGGCTGGATCCGTACAATGCATCCTTTCACTTCGAATTGAGCCGAATCTACGCCAAGCTGGGAGAAACCGAACTGTCCAGAGAAAGCCGGGAGAAGGCGATCTCACTGTTCCCGTCGGAACCGAGATTCAGATTGCAGGGAAGTCCCGTCTCGTCTTCTGCAAATTAGTGTTGGACTCGAGCTGACACTTTCTGTCAGTTCCTTTGTCGATTGGCAGGCTTGTATCAAGCAAGCCAAGCAGGCACCATAAATTCGATCTTGGGTATGTCACTAGAGAAGCGCAACATAGCTCAAGTTCGGGCACATGACTGATCCTGTTCTTCAGCCTTGGCATCTAATCTGCGGTAGAGCCGGGCGTTCGGGTGACGATATGAACAGAGACGCTAATACAACCTACCCCAGTTTTAACGTGACAAGCCGAGACAACGATTTAGTGAGTCCGGTGAATGTTTCGAATCCAGGTGTCCCGCGCAATGTCAACGCAGGATTCTCATTGATTGAGTTGCTCATCGCTCTCGCTCTCATCCTGATACTGACAGCACTGGCCGTTCCCAGCTATCTTGCAGCACGGGCCAGAGCGAATGAGGCTTCTGCCGCGGCTTCTGTGCGGGCAATCATCAGTGCTGAAAACCTGTATCGGAACACTTACGGAGTGTTCACTCCGCTTCCTTACCTGGGAGCGGAATATTTGACAGACGCGTTGCTGGCCTCCGGCCAGAAGAGTGGCTATATCTTCGACGCCACTCCAGGGACGGGTTCAGCGGCGGGACTGGAGTTCAGTATTCAGGCGACACCGCAACTGTCGATAGGCCCTTCCGCCACGGGTGAGCGGACGTATTATGGCGACCAGTCGGCTGTCGTTCGGTTCAGCCTGACGGCTGTGGCGGATTCCACCAGTCCCCCAATCTAGGCTCGGGACCGCTGAACTTCGTCACTTACAAACTAGCCTTTAGGAGTGCAGGAGTTGCAGGAGGAGTCTGTAGCTTTCAATAAAGTCAAAAATGAAAAGGAGATGTCATGAAGAAAGGTAAGAAAAAGAACAAGGGTTTCTCGCTGATTGAGTTGCTAATTGTGGTGGCTATCATCCTGATTATCGCAGCCATCGCGATTCCTAACCTGCTGCGGGCACGCCGTTCAGCCAACGAGGGCTCTGCCACCGCCTCGATGAGCACCCTTGGCAGTGGAGAGTTGCTCTATCGCTCAACAAACGGCAACTTCACAAATTTGGCCGGTTTGGCTGCGGACAGTATCATTGACAACGTCTTGGGCAGTGGAAGTAAGAGCGGTTACACTTTTGCTGCCGCACCTGGAACAACCACTGACATTCAGTTTACGGCGACTGGAGTTCCGCAAGTCGCAACGGGAGCTACCGCGACGGGTTCTCGTTAATTCTTTACGGACGAAACCCAGGTTGTGCGTTACGCAGTCGGCGCAGCGGCAACCTCAACCTCCAGTCCCATCGGCAATTGATTGCTGGGTCAATATCACGGACAAAGGGTGGAGGCGACTCCACCCTTTGTTCTTTTCTTGAACCATCTTAGATTCCCTGGGTTATGATAACCGTGTGTTGAGCTGTTCGCGGTACGTCTATGCAGGTTGTCATTTCCACCCAAGACCTCAGCAAAACCTACAAGACAGGTTTCTGGAAGACCAAACAGGTCGTGGCGCTGGATCGTTTGAATCTTCAGGTCCACGACAATGAGATCTTTGGTTGTTTGGGCCCTAACGGTGCCGGCAAGTCCACCACGCTCAAGCTGCTGATGTCGCTGATCTATCCCACTTCCGGGAAAGCCGAGATCCTGGGAGAATCAGTTGCGAATGTTGCAAGCCGACGCCAGATTGGCTACCTTCCCGAAAACCCCTATTTTTACGAATACCTCACCGCTGAAGAATTTCTCGCCTACTACGCCGGGCTTTTTGGCTGTCCGCCACTACAGGCAAAGGATCGTGTAACGCGCCTGCTGAAACTGACGGGCATCTTTCCTGCGCGGAAATTGCAGCTTCGCAAGTACTCCAAAGGCATGATCCAGCGCCTTGGCATCGCCCAGGCAATTGTTAACGACCCAAGAATTGTCTTTCTCGATGAACCGATGTCGGGCCTGGACCCCGTTGGCCGGCGCGATGTAAGAGATCTCATTCTGCAACTCAAGCGAGAGGGAAAGACGGTCTTCTTTTCAACACACATCCTTAACGACGTCGAAACCATTTGCGATCGAGTGGCGGTATTGAATCGCGGCAGATTGGTCGGCTCCGGGTTGTTGAACGAACTGTTTCAAAGGGAGACTACCCATTTAGAAATGTCAGTAAGTGGTCTGGACGAATCCGAGCTCCGACGATTATTAGACCCAGACATGCAGGTCTCACAAAGCGGCATCACCTGCACCGTGGAACTGGCTGCCGACGCGGAACTTGGTCCTATCATTACCCGAATCGAGCGGGCTTCCGGAAAAGTCCTCGCAGTCAGCCCGGTCCGGCAGACAATGGAGGACTACTTCTTCAGATTGGTGGGCGACAATCAGAGAAGCCGTGAAGTGCCTTTGACGGAATCGGAGGTAGGCCGGGTTCGATGAAGGTCCTTGCCATTGCCAGGAACACCTTTAAGGAATGTGTTCGCGACAAAGTTCTATACAACCTGGTCATCTTTGCCATCCTGATCATCACCAGTTCCTTGATTCTGGGGACAATCACCATCGGAGATGTTAAGCAGATCATCATCAATCTCGGACTCAGCACGCTTTCCATCTTTGGCACTCTGATCTCAATCTTCATCGGGATCCAGCTCGTTTACAAGGAGATCGACAAGAAGACAGTTTACAGTCTTCTTTCCAAACCAGTCGCGCGCCACGAGTTTGTTTTGGGAAAATATCTCGGGCTGACGTGGACTCTGGCAGTGAACGTGTCGGTCATGATCTTGGGCATTTACGCATCGATCTTGTACGTGCGACACTCGCTTCAGGCCTCAGACCTTCACATCTTGCTAGCTGGTTTGTTGATCTTCGTGGAGTTGATGCTTGTTATCGCCATTGCTCTCTGCTTCTCCACCTTTTCCACACCGGCGCTTTCGGCCGTGTTCACGTTTTCCTTGTACGTCATTGGACACTTCAATTCGGATATCCGTCAGTATGGCGTCAACAGCGAGTCTCTTCCCACTAAGGTCATCTCGGGTGTTCTCTACTATCTGCTTCCCAACTTTGCAAACTTCGACGTCATTTCAAGGACAGCTCACGGGCAGTTCATGAGCAGCGGTGTCTATCTTTTTTCGCTCGCCTATGGATTGCTCTTTTCAATCGCGCTGGTGCTGGTTGCGATGCTCGTCTTCCAGCGCAGAGACTTCAAATGAACTCGGTTGTCGTCCTATTGCTAGTCCTTGCGAGCCTGGGAGTCTATTGGACCCAAAGAGCCGTTGATCGCAGAGTCGGCTTATTTCGAGGCACCGAAGAGGTGCTTTACTTGCCGTCAGGCAAGGTGATCAAGGCTCTCTCCCTTGGCCATCACGGCCTGTTGGCAGATATCTACTGGATGAGAGCGGTCCAATATTATGGCGGAAAAAGGCTGAAGAACGAAAAGCGCTTTGACTTGCTCGATCCGCTGATTCAGATTGCGGTCACGCTGGATCCCAAGCTTCTGCACGCTTATCGATTCGGGTCCATTTTCCTTTCGGAGCGCTCCCCGGTTGGCGCGGAACGCCCGGAGAAGGCCATCGCCCTGCTTCAGAATGGGATCGAGCAAAACCCTGACGAATGGCAGTTATACCGCGATTTAGGCTTTGTCTACTACTGGTACATCGAGGATTACAAGCAAGCCGCTCACTGGTTCCTGGAGGGCAGCAAGAACCCCAACTCCGCTCGCTGGATGCGAACCTTTGCGGCTGAGTTGCTGGCGAAGGGCGGAAGCCGCGACAGCGCGCGATTCCTGTGGCAGGAACTGCTGGCGAGCTCTGAGGACGAGCAGATGAGAAGGAACGCCAGGGAGAACTTGCTTCGACTCCAGGCACTGGATGAAATCGATGCGCTGACCAAGCTGATTCGCAAAGTCGAAACCCGGACAGGCAGCAAGGTTTCTTCATTCCGAGAGTTGATTAGCTTGGGCTTGCTCAAACAGATTCCTCTTGACCCCAAAGGAGCCCCCTACCAATTGAATGCCGAGACTGGCGAAATTAGTCTTTCCCCTCAGCTCCTCTGTCAGGCGCTTTTGAGATCTCTGCCGCAGTCATTTCTGGCCATTCGAAGCAAGCCAACCAGCGAAAACCCGAGCACGAGGATCAGAGGGAGCAGACTCAAACGGCTTTGAGGAAAAAGGAACTCGCCAAGATTAAACGAGTTCCATTTCGACTGAGGCGAATGAGCAGGAAAAAACGCATAAAACCAGCTCTCGTAAACTCCAATCGGACTGACTGAGACAGGGCCTGTCAAGGAGGCCGCCAGAAAGGGCTTTGGGTCGCCCCGTTGAATTCCGACTTCCAGCTCTTGGTGCACAGAAGGACGCCGCTTTTGACGAAGTTCCAACGGCAACCCCTGGGAAGTCCATTCCGAATCCAAACGGTCCAAGAATGTTTGAGTCAGCTGATCCAGCACCGGTCCAGCCCGCCCAGTCAAGAACAACGGGAACTCGTATTCCAAGACCGGGCTCACCCGCCAGGGGAAATGTGCTCCTGAAAGAGCACTCAGCGCAGGGCTCACACCGACGCCGGGTTGTGGATCGACCGTGGTGACTAGCAGGTTAACGGCAGTCGAAAGCAAAGCCAGTAGTCCGGTTACCTTGCGCAGGCGCTGCCATGCAAAGACGATCGGTAGGGCAAGGAAGGGTAACATCGGTGTCAAGTAGCGAGGCCCCAAAGTCCAACCTCCGTGCCAGCCATTGAACGAAGTGTTGAACACCAGCATGACAGCGATCACGGAACCAAAAAGTATCGCCTCCTTTCGCCATTTAGGATTCCGAAACAGCCAGAACAGGCCGGGCAATGCCGTGAGGAGCACGGGCGAGGAAATAAACAATCCTCGGAAGGGTGAAAACAACAGCACCGGCAAGAGGTCCCATTGCGGACGGACGAATACGCCTAGCCAAGCGCCGCTGGTGGTCAAGAAACGCTGATTTTGATTTTGGTAATTTGTCGTGAAAGGAGTACCAAAACAGGTTGCATTATAGAAGCACAAAAGCAAGAAGGGTCCCAGCACACCAGCCGCATACCAAAGCCAGGCTGGCTTTCTTGGAATCCGGTTCACGAGGTAAACCCCGAGAATGACGACCATCATGGCCTGAACGTAATTCGCGATGGCTGCGAAGCCAGCAAAAGAGCCGCTCAACGTTAACAGCAGTCGTGCACGCTGAGGCAGGAATTCGAGCTTGGCTGAGTCTCTGGTTCCAGAAATGGCGGCAGCCTGATCAATCAAATACAACGATGCCAGCAAGGCCACCGCGATAAGGTCGTGCTCGTAGAACATGGTCGCGTATGGGAAAAACATGGTTCCAAAGGCAAATGTGAGGGTTGCCAGCAGGGAAGACACCCCGTCTCCCTCCGAAAGCCGCATCGAGAGCCGAAAGAACAGAATGCACCCCAGGGCTGACACCAGCGCCACAGTGAAGACAGACGTTAGCCAGGCGTTTAGAGTGAGAGTCCACCAATGATCTGGATCGATTCCTAGCAGAACCTCGGTTCGATGCAAAACGAAGTATGCAGGCAAAGCGAGTAAAGAAGTACCTGGGGCCTTAGCCGGGTGAAAATGACCTTTGCCGAATGCAACGTCGCCCGTCACGCCAATCTGCTCAACCGACACGAGATTAGTGTTTGGGTTCACCGAGCCGCTCGCCGGCACGAGGTTGCCGGTGGCATCCGGCCAAGCCAGGGCATAGTTCTTGCCATCCAATTCAAACTCACCCTGATTCAATCGAACACGAAGAAAGCTGCTAGTCTCGTTCTTCAGATAGATGAGGTAAGAGTCGATGGCAAAACGGCCTTCTTCCACGATTGCCCGCACCAGGGCAAAGCGCGCGTTTTGATTCCATCCACCGCCTTGATGAAAGTAGGCAAAGGCGAAGAATGTTATCAGAAATAGCCAGCGTTCGATTCTCGTCTGTCCGGGAGAGCTAAATGGCACGTTGGAATGACACGTTCTAGTCAGAGAGCGGCTCGATGTCCCGCATCGCTTAGGTTTTGCCTGAAGGGTTCACTGGTCTTGGATTTGCACTGAGAATCGCAGTTTTCAGGTCACTCCGGATTCCTCTCGCCGCCAAGGTCATTCCGGCGACGGCCAACAACAACACCAAAATCTCGATCCACCTAGGAACTCCCGCCTTCCCAAGGAAGACAAACCACCAGTCGAACCCCTTCCCCAGCGGCGCAGGAGCAGGGCTCGATAGATACTTCAGTAGCAAGCCGCCCTGGCCAGCAAGCGAATAGTCCATGCGGTAGTTCCATTGCTGATCATAATAGCTTCCGCTGGCCTGGTCCTCCAGGAAACTGGTTGACAGGCCAATCAACTGCACGGCAATGCCAACAATGAAAATGAGAACGAGAGCAATCCGAAATTTGAAGGTCCGGCGGTCTTCAGCCATTGACAAGAGTGGTCCCAGGCCGAGGCACAGCAGGAGGAGCGGCGGCACCAGATACCTTGGACCAAAGCAATAGCCGCCCTCCCACTGCGTGTAGCCCGAATAGAAAAGCAGGTATGTCGTAGGCGTCAACGCCGAAACGCAAGCCAGCCCCCGCCACTTGGCCTGGCACCACATGAGGGGCAGAGCGCACAGGGCCAGCAGAACCGGTGGAGCAAACAGGAATACCGACTTGCCCGGCGAGAAAAGAAATCCCCAAAGCCCCAGGTAGATTGGTGTTTCAAAGCTATTTAGCCGGCGCCCTCCTTCGGCAAACGGCGGATAACCGAATTCGAAGGCAGACCCGTAAAGGTGCCAGTTCCAGAGCAAATAGCCTGCAGCTGCAATCGCCACGACAGCGCCCACCCGCAGCGCCGGCCTAATTCCCTTTGTCCGGTGCTGTACAAGCAGCGCTGTCAAAATCGGTGGGACGGCGATTACATGGGCCGGCCTGACAAAGAGCGCCGCTCCCAGCAGCGCCCCGGCCAAGCTGGCACCCCACGCTGAGGGTGGCACATCTTTTGTCTGGGGATGTCCGAACAGGACCATAACGGCACCAATGAGGAACACACTCGCCAAAGGTTCTGAAAAGAACCAGCCAGAATAAGCGAAAAGTGGAGTGGCCAAAGCAATCAGAAAAGTCGCCACTAACCCAGACTTGAGTGTCACACCGATCCGCAAGAAAAACATCAAAGCCAAAGCAGACGCCAGTGCTGCGAAGGTTGCACTGCTGAGCGTGACCGCAAAGGAGACAACCAGATCTCGGTTCTCGACGGGGATACCCGGAATCCTGGCGAGGACAAAATGCCCAATTGCGTACCATGGAGAGGCTAGCAGAGCATGTAGAGGTGGATAGGGAGCTCTTGGTTTCCCATTGAGATCGTACCTGCCATAAAATCGATTCGTTTCCAGGGCCTGCGGTATGGTGAACGATCTGCGCAGAACGAAGCTCTGCGACTGAAAGAGCGTTAACGCTTCGTCTGGCACCCTCACGCGGCCAGTCGAGGTGACCAGGTAAAGGCAGTTGAAAAAGACAAAGACCCGCAGGAGCACTTTTAAACAGGCTCGCGAGTCCGGTCGGTTTTCAATTGCCAGGTAGGTTTTGGTTTCAGGACAGATCATTCGCCTGATTGGGAAGCTCGATCAGAACTCGTAGAGGTAATAAGCGTGACCCACGATCGCACTGGGCCGCCGATGCAGTAGCCAGTTCTTTGGACCCTCGCCGTAGGCTAGTCTCAACACCGCGTGTCCGCGGGCCACCCGGTGGGCGCTCAGCACGTAGATTCCCGGAGATGGGTCTAGAAAGAACCTCGAATCCCAAATACGATCTCCAGTGACCCCGTAGTACTTTGGATCGCCCATGCCAAAATAGAAGAGCCGGTAGTTTCGAATGCCGTTTGCTTCCAGGTAATCGCGTAACTGAATGAGCCCCTGTCCCCAATCCACATTGGAGTCATCGAGCCATCTCACTCCGTTTTCAAATCCTCCGGCAATTTGGTTGAAGTATGAGAGGTGATCGGGCGCAATCAGCGCGTATTCTGCCCCGTGCCAAAGGAGAAGAGACACCAGTGCTGTCTTCAAGAGCTTTGAGCGGCCGGCGACCGCCGCGATTCGCGAAACGAAAATGAAGAGCAAAGGAAAACAGGGGATCAGATATCGTATCCCCAGATTATCCGCAAATAAAGAATAGACAAGAAAGTAACTCACTGCGGGGAGCAGTAGGAAGGTTTCTTCAAGCGAATTCTTCCGCAGCCCGCCCAAGAACAGGCTGATCGTGGCACCACTGAGAATGAGGACTGGAATTGGAGTTTTCACAAGCCAGGCGATCAGAAAATAACTCTTCCAACCGTCCTCTTTAATCGTGCCCAGAAGATACGGATGCAAATTCTTGTGATCCTCGTTAACTGCCCTGAGCCCCTTCCAGTAGATAGAAGGATCCGTTGAAAGGAAATAGAGCATCCAGAGAACCAGGCAGGCAATGGCTAGCAACAAGACAAAGGCGAGCAATCGGACAGTAACTTCGTTTTTCCAGGTGGTGTGCTGTGGCCTGCTGGGCATCGCAGCGGAACCAGATGAGGTCCTCACATCGCTAGTGCTTGCAGTTTGCAGACTCGCCAATACCATGAGAACGGGTGTGATCGGGATGAGGATCAGTGCCGAGAACTTCGTGCCCAAGAGCAAGCCCGAGAAGAACCCCAGTGATGCCCCATCGTTTCCATGAGGCATCCTTCAGGCAGGAGCGAAGTTGGAAGAGATAGAGGGTCGAAAAGAAAGCCAGTCCGACATCGGTCGTAACGAACTGTGCGTGCGCTGTGATGGTGGGATCGAGCGCATAAAGAAAGAGAGCTAGCAAGCCCGCGCCAGAGCCCCAGAGTTTTCCGGCCCACGTCATAACGACCCAGGCCAGGCCGAGCGACATCAGCACCACTGGGATTCGTGCCCAGAACAGCATTCGTTGGGCATCCTGATTGAAGAGAAAGTCTTGTCCGAAGGCCCACTCGTCCTGAGGAAAATCGGTGGGGACCTTGACGTCCATAAACAACAGCGGCAGCGCGCAAATCTCCTTGATTAATGGCGGATGCTGCGGGTTGTAAACGATGGACTTGCGCAGAAAGTACGAATAACCCGCTGGCAGATGAGTGACTTCATCCGTCGTGACGGACTTATTCCTGAGGTAAAGAAGCGGCAGGACAAACGTTGCTGCCAGCAGAAGCACTTGCGCCAGCGCGAGCCAAGGTCTTTGCCAGGAAGCTAACCCTATTGAGCTCACTGGAACCGCCACGCGCATATCAACGAATCTCGTAGACGTAGAGGGAATGCCCCACAACATGGATCGGCTTTTGATGTCGCAACCAATTCAGAGGTCCACGGCCAAAGACCCGGTCCAGGACATCCCGTCCCCTCGGAATGAAATGAGCACTGAGAATGACTAGCCCACGCGTCGGACGGAGCAGAAATTCGAAGTCCGTAATCCGGCGGCCGTGGATGCCGTAGTACTCTGGGTCTGCAGTTCCAAAATAGAAATAGGCATAGTCTTCGATCTGATTTTCCTGGATGAATTTCTGCAGTTGTATCAGGCCTTGTCCCCAATCCAAATTGGAATGGTCGAGCCACTCCATCCCGCCTTCTGCTCCTCCCGCCACCTGGTTGAAGTAGGAAAGGTGATCCGGGAGGATCATCAAGTACTCCGACAGAGACCACGCCAACACCGCGCCAAACAACCATTTCCTCAGGGGTCTGGCCTGCTCGACGCCAGGGACCAAACGACCAGCAGAGATAAGCAGGAACGGAAAGCAGGGAATCAGATAGCGAACCCCAATGTTGTCGGCAAACACTGAATAGAACCTGAAATAGCTGACCGCCGGAACAAAAGAAATGCTTCGTCGAGCAAGATCGGTTCGCCTTCCGCTAAGAGCATCACAAGCCCTGCACCAAGAGAGCAGCAGGGTCGGAATGGGCGTCTTAACAAGCCAGGCAATCACGAAATAAAAGTTCCAACCGCCGGGTCGCAGCTCTCCCATGAGGTAGAAATACGGATTCGAACCATGGTCCTGGTTCACCAACTGAATGCCCTTCCAATAGAGGGACGGATCCTTGGGGAAGAGGTAGAGGGCCCAGAGAACTGCGACAGCCAGGACAGCATCATCCCCATAAACGCTACTCCGTGGCGAACCAACCAAAGCTGCTCCCCACGGGCGTTGGCGGACAGCCCGTGTGATCCGCTGAGACCCGGCCTCCAGATGACAGCCAGCTCCCATCAGCGCGAGGGATACTGGAATCAAAACCACTGCGGAGAATTTCGCTCCCAGAGCCAGACCCAACGTTAAACCGGACAATAGGAGGTTCTGAGCTGAGGGTTGGCGCAGATAGGCCCGTAAGAACCACAGGTAAAGAGTTGAGAAGAAGGCAAGACCGACATCGGTCGTCACCAACTGGGCGTGAGCGGTGATCGTCGGGTCGAACGCGTACAGAAACAAAGCCAGAAGGCCCGCAGCTTCTCCCCACAGTGCTGTTGCCCATCTCAGCACCAGGAAGGCCAGCGCCAACGACAGAGCCACCGCCGGGACACGGCCCCAGAATAGAAGCTGATGGGCGTTCTGTCGGAACAGGAAGTCCTTGCCAAAATCCCATTCGTTCAGGTGAGGACCCGGAGGAAGCTCGACCTTCATAAAGAGCAGAGGAATGGCGCAGATCTCCTTGATGAGCGGGGGATGCTGAAGATTGTATTGGATGGAATGCCGGACTAGATAGGAGTAACCTGCAGGGAGATGCGATACTTCATCGAACGTTGCTGACTTCTCCCTCATGGTCAGCACCGGAACTGCAAAGACAATAGCCAGGATGAGCGGGACCAGCAATCGGCGCCGACGCGAGACGTTCACGAAACATGCCCTAAGCATGGGAATGGCTTGAAGCAGCTGGCTGCCTCCTACGAAGCAAGTTCACCAGCCAAGCTGCACCCCAACACAGGCCTGTGCAGACACTGATTCCAGCGCCATACTTGAATGACTTGGGTTCATAGCGGAAATCGACGCGGTGATGACCCTCAGGGAACTCAATGGCTCGATAGACAAAGTTTGCGGCAACCACCGGCACAGGATTGCCGTCCACGTAGGCTTGCCATCCGGGATAGTAACTGTCCAACAGAACCAGGAGACGCCTCCGGTCAGATTCAGCCTCCATCTGGACTCGGTGGGGGCGGTATTCCTTAATCTGAACCTGAGAAACACTCAGAGCCTTTAGTTCCGTTTCGTCGCCCACAACCGAAAGTTGATCGCGAAAGTCAAGCCTGCCGTCGGCTGGACCCTGAATGTCTGTCAGAAACGCTCGCGGGAGATGGTTGAGCAAGCGGTACAGTCGAAACGGCTGAGGGCTGTTAACTGGAAATGTGGTGTCTAGTCGGACTAGGGGATTCTCGATTTCATACATCGACAGCACATACCCAACGTTCAAGCCAGCCAGGAACTTCAGTTTCTCTCCAGTAGATTGAGTTGCCGTCAACTCGGCATGGATACGTTGACTAGGAAGAGTCTCCAGCCGATCGACAGGTTGAAAAACGGCGTACGAGACATGATCTTTGGCGGACAGGAATTGGGCTAGCGTGAGCTTTCGAAAGAGGAAGCTCCAGGCGATCGAATTTGTCTCACCTAGGGTTAGGGCCTCTTTGTCTCCGTCTGTTGCCAGGCCGAACACTCTGAACGGACCCTCCTTCCTCACCTGTTCTTGCAAATAGAGGGCTGCCGGGGCTGGATCGTACAACTCGGAACGAATGAGGGGATTGATCCAAAAGTTATGGATGCCGAAATCAAACAGGATCAGGACAGCCGCGGTGAGCTTCACGATGCCGGTCCTTACGCTGGGAATCCAGGAAAGGCCCAGAAATAGCAATAGCGCCCCTGCTTGCATTTGGATGCTCTGAAGAGCCGACGGCCACGGTCGATCGACTCATTTGCAGCTCTTGCCCCTGATAGCTGAAATTCATACGAGGTGCCTCCCAGCCTTCCGCCATGGAAGGTCGATTGGCGTTCCAAAGAAGAGAGAGACGTCAGCAGAATGGCAAGAGTTCCATGAGGCTACCAGCGATCAACGGATGCCTCAGCACGCCTCTCCAGCTTACCACGTCTTCTCATTTCCAGGAGGCGTTCCATTCCGCACCCGGCCAAGTAGGGACACAGAGAAACTGACTATCAGCAGATACTTCACCGGATAGCGTCCATAGCGGAACAAAGGACAAAATTCAAACAGGAAGCGATACGCGGGCCCAAACTTGCCAGAGGCCAAAAGCAAGGCAAGCAGGGCTACGAGAGCCAGAGTGCAAGTCAACCAACGCCGACTCGACAAGCAAAGCCCATACAGGGCCATAGCCAGTGAGAAGATGCCCAGATAACAGGAAAGCAGGTATGGCTCACGGTTTTCGAAAAACATACTGGCCCAGGATCCGTTTTGGGTCAGTTTGAAAAAGTCTCCAAAAACTCTTGGAAAAATGAGTTGTAAAAGATTGACTGGGTGCAGCGACCAACCCGAAACCGTCTCGAAATCGAGTCCGCCTCGACGCCCCGAATGCTGAATCAACTCCAAGAGTCGGCACGATCTGGATAGAGGCGAAAAGCCAGCCCGAAATCGTGACTAGCAGCCCGCAGCCAACGGCTTGAAACGCGTTTAAGGTAGCCCTTCCTGAAAACAGGAAGATAAGCGCTTAGGAAGAGAATCAGGAATAGCGCGATGGCAAGAAAAGACAGCGGCTCCAGTAGCAAGAAGAATATCCCAAATAACAGGCTGGCGGTCAGAAGCCTCAGAAGCGTGGCCCCTTGCAGAATCTTCACCGACACTAGTGTCAATGCAGGGAGAAAGGCCACCACCGGCAGAATATTGAAAAGGTTAACAAACGAAAGCGTAACGCCGCTGAAGTTGTAAATGGCGCCTGCAACAAAAGCAGAAAAGCTGGACAACCCCAGTTCCCTAGCCAGGTAAAACGTCACCACCCCAGCTAGCATGCAGTGCAAGACAAAATGCAATTCAAAGGCTAGTTCAAAAGGCAAGAATTGAAACAGCACCTGGCTGGGATAGAACGCCATGGCGTTGGGGTTCGCAAACAGCGGTTGTCCCAGCTGGATGTAGGGATTCCACAACGGCCACTCACCGTGGGAGTAGGCTTCAGTGACCAGCCGCTTGAGGGGGTAATGAAAGAACGAAACGTCTCGAAAAAAAAAAGTCCGGTCCGTGAACAGCGCGTCCGCGAAGAGAAGGAGATTCAGCAGCACCAGCAGAGCCGCCCAGTGCCACGGTCGAGAAGACACGGGCGGTGCCTGTTTGGAAGGAAGCTTCAAGTCCGATTCAGTGGCTGAAACCCCGCCCCGAGTGGCTGAACTAGGTACGAGCAGACTCATGTCATCTCATTGATTCGACAAGCTTGCGGCCACACATTAACCATTCTTGACCCGACGATTCCTGATCCGCTCGACGCGACGAGTTTCTTCGACTATTCGCTGGGAGGCTTGTTCCCATTTCCAAGTCCCTCTCGGTCAGAGTCAGCGGAGCAAGGCTCAGAACTTGCCGGAGGCCGATGGCTCGCACGGGGACAACTTGTCCTACACGCCCATCGTAGGTGTGATGCCGGGATAACAAAGGCGGAGGCCTTGACCAATTAGCAGAAAGACACCGAGCCTCGGACGACATGCTCAGGCAGAACGGTTCGGGTGAATCGGAGGCACCAAGCCTCCAAGAAGATCGAGGGCTTACAATCATCAGGAACGACAAGTAGGGCGTGAGCGCAAGAAGAAAAATCGCTGAGTCCGATCAGCGCTACATGAAACGAACTCGGGGGCAGCAGCGGGTGTGAAAAACTTCGGGTTCCAGCAGGTTGCAGCCAGCTGGGACTATGTTTGATGGGCTCAGAGAACTTCGCTCGGGCTACCCGACCCAGGCTAACCGCGAGATAACCTGGTCTTCCCGCCGACATCGGCACTTGGTGGCGGTGAAGCTTCCGCCGCGCCTGGCATGGGAATGTTCAGCGCCCTACGGAGATCCTCTTCGATTTGGCGGCGGATGTCGGCGTTATCCTTAAGGAACTGCTTGACGTTCTCTCGGCCCTGGCCCAGGCGTTCTCCCTTGTAGGCAAACCAGGCGCCGCTTTTCTCGACGATGCCTTTTTCAGTGCCGAGATCGATCAGGTCGCCCTCTTTGGAAATGCCTGTTCCGTACATGATGTCGAACTCGGCTTCGCGAAAGGGCGGTGCCACTTTATTCTTGACGACCTTCACCTTGGTGCGACTGCCCGTTACCTCGTCGCCGTCCTTGATAGAGGCGACGCGCCGCACATCGGCGCGCACGGAAGCATAAAACTTTAGAGCACGGCCACCCGACGTAGTTTCCGGATTGCCGAACATCACACCAATCTTCTCGCGGATCTGGTTGATGAAAATGAGGCAGGTTCTCGACTTGGAAACGATTCCGGTCAGCTTACGCAAAGCCTGCGACATGAGCCGGGCTTGCAGCCCCATGTGCGAATCACCCATTTCACCTTCCAGTTCTGCTTTTGGAACCAGGGCGGCGACGGAATCGACAACGCAAACGTCCAATGCGCCGCTACGAACCAGCATCTCGGCGATCTCCAGAGCCTGTTCTCCACTGTCCGGCTGAGAGACCAGAAGGTTGTCCACATCCACTCCCAGTTTGCGCGCATAAGCAGCATCCAGAGCATGCTCGGCATCAATGAAAGCCGCCATCCCACCGGCCCTCTGGGCTTCCGCAATGACGTGCAGCGCCAGGGTCGTTTTTCCGCTCGATTCGGGGCCGAAAATTTCAATCACGCGGCCTCGCGGCATGCCGCCCACGCCCAGGGCAGCATCCAGGGCCAACGACCCGGTGGAAATAATTCCCCCATTGGCAATGGCCTCGCGGCTGCCCAGTCGCATGATCGACCCTTTGCCGAACTGCTTCTCAATTTGCGATAAAGCCAAATCAATGGCCTTACCGCGTTCTACTCTTTCATCAGCCATACGCGTCCCCCGGTCTTCGGATTTTGGATTTCAGATTTTGGAGTTTCGATTTCGGGTTTTGGGAGATGGGAAAGAGACACGAGCCAAATTTCCTGTTTCGCGCCCTCCCCGAAGTCCCAGACAGCTAACGCTTCGCACGAAAGGCAACTTCTTCCGCGCATGGGGCCTCGTTGCCTGCTGCTACTGCCATGCGAAATCGCAAATCCGAAAGCTGAAATCCCGTTATTCCCCCTGGACGTCCTTGCTGCTGTGTCGCCAGCCGTTCCCGCTGCGGCGGAAGTTCAGACGGAGTTCATCTACTACCAGAAACTCCATGCTTTCCTCGTTCAGGATGGGCTTCCGCTTCCAGTCCGTGATAGAAGCAGATTTTGGACGGTCGTCGAGAAAGAGCGCCAGCGCGTCCTGGTAGCGGGATTCCTTTGGATTGAGTTGGGCTGCAGTCTGAATGCACTCCCTAGCCTTCTTGGTCCAATTCTGCTCGAGAAATGCCAAACCCAGCTGGAAGAACGCCTCATCACAGCCGGGATCCATCTCGATAGCCTTCTTCATGTTCTTGATGGCATAACGCAACTGTCCCCGACGGGAGTAAATCGAGCCGACCATCAAATACATCTGGGGCGATGGCTTCAGATCTAGGGCTCGGGAAAAATGGCCTAACGCCTCCGCATCCTCACCGAGTGCAACCAGCACCGAGCCCAGAAAAGCATGCGCGGCCAACGAGGTTTGGCAGATGTCCACTGCGCTTCCGAGGAATTGCCTGGCGGCGACGAAATCGCCCCGGCGCTTGGCCAGCAATCCGCTCAGTAGATTCGCCTCAAAATGATGTGGATGGCTCTTTAAGACGCGCTTCAAGTATTTGTCCGCATCGACGAAGTTTTCGAACTCGTAATAAATCTTTCCGAGGAAGATCCCAATTTCGCAGTTTTGAGGATCGGCGGAAAGAGCTTGCTCCAGTGCTTTCAGTCCCCGCCGATAGTTCTTCTTTAGGAAGTGCTCATTGCTCTCTTCGATCAAGGTCGAAAAGCGAGTCTTGTCCTTCCCCCGAAAAGCATTCAGGAATGACTTCTTGCTAGCTTCGAATTTCTCGCGCTCCTCGCTTTCCAACAGTCTCTCGGAGACGCGCCTGTGCCAGTCGCGTTCGAGGTCCCGCTTGCCAACAAGTTGTAAGCGCTTGAGAGCCTCGGCAATGGATTCAATCATCGTGTGATCGTAGAAGCAATCGGTGGTCAGTTGCTGAACCAGATCGTAAATCTCAGTCAGTCGTTCATCCACCCGGCCTATCGTGTACTCTAAAGCGCTGATCCTCTCCAGAAAATGTTCATCAAGAATAGGCAAGTTGCTATTCAAACGATGCGCATAGGACATGATCATCAGTTTGGTCCCACACTTAAGGCAAATCTCCTCGCCGACCTGGTTCTGCGTCCCGCACCTCTGACAGAAAATCATCGGACTCGACTCCCCCTATTGAGAGTACTGGTAAAAGCCCTCGCCGCTCTTCCGACCGAGCCGTCCTGCCGTCACCATTTTCCGCAGCAACGGGCAAGGGCGGTACTTGGAATCGCTAAAACCCTCGTAGAGAGTTTCCATAATATTCAGGCAAACATCAAGCCCAATCAAGTCGGCCAGTGCCAACGGTCCCATTGGATGATTCGCTCCCAACTTCATCACCGAATCCACAGCTTCCGGGGTAGCGACACCCTCAAAAACGCAAAAGATCGCCTCATTAATCATTGGCATCAGGACACGGTTAGAAACGAACCCGGGCGAGTCGTTCACCTCGACCGGCACTTTGTCCAAGCGGGTAACCCAGCCGAGAACGAGTTCTAGTGTATCCGGCGACGTTCGCGCACCCCGAATAACTTCCACCAGCTTCATCACGGGCACTGGGTTCATGAAGTGCATGCCGATCACCCGGTCCGGACGGCGCGTTTTCGCGGCTAGTCGAGTAATTGAGATCGAGGAAGTGTTCGATGCCAGGATGGTCCCGGCTCCACAAATCTGATCGAGTTGGTCAAAGACATGACACTTGGCAGCAAGATCTTCAGTCACGGCTTCAACGACAAGCGTTGCGTCCTTCAGAGCTTCCAAGTCAGACTGCGGCCGAATGTTGCGAAGTGTCTCATCCCGTTGCCCTAGGTCGATGCGGTTCTTCTCCAGGTCGCGATTTAGGCTCTTCCGTATGGCCGCCAAAGCCCTCTCAAGTTGGGCAGCCGCGGCGTCGCACAGTGCCACCCCCCAACCCTTTTGGGCGAAGACCTGGGCGATCCCGCTGCCCATCGTCCCGGCTCCGACAACACCAATAACCTCTGAGGCCTTAGTCATATTGCTCCTAGATCGCGTACTGTCGAAGGAGTTCACAACGGAATGGCAAGCCTTTCCTTGCCTCAGGCGGCTGAGCCGCTACAACGGACCGCTGCCCCTTCGTTGGCTCGAAGTCACTCGCTGGGAGCAATCGCCCATCGTCCAATATTTTCGCACTTGCCTCTCATAGAGTTGTATCACTCCAACAACTCGGGTCTACCGCTCCACAGCCATAGCCACGGCGTTACCGCCTCCCAGGCAGAGCGCTGCGATGCCCTTCTTCGCGTCGCGGCCGATCATCTCGTGCAACAACGTGACCAGCACTCGTGCGCCGCTGCAGCCGATGGGGTGGCCCAAGGCGACTGCGCCTCCGTTGACGTTGACTTTTTCCGGATTCAAACGCAGTTGCTCGATGACCGCCATTGCTTGTGCCGAGAAGGCTTCGTTGATCTCGTAAAGATCCACTTTGTCTCGCTGCCACCCTGTCTTTTTTAGAAGCTTCTCCACTGCGCTAACCGGGGCCATCATGACCTCGCGCGGCTCAACTCCGCTCACCGCCTGGCCTCGAATAGCGGCCATTACTGGCAGATCTAACTGTCTTGCCTTCTCAGCTGAAGCGACTACGACTGCAGCTGCGCCGTCGTTGGTTCCCGGCGCGTTGCCTGCTGTGATGGTGCCATCTTTCTTAAACACCGGCTTGAGCTCTCTGAGCTTTTCCAGCGTAGTGTCTGCCCGAGGCGACTCATCGACCTCGAAAGAATCTGTGGCTCCTTTCTTCTCCAGCAGAGGAACCGGCACCAGCTGGCTACGAAACCTTCCTTCTTTGATGGCAGCAACGGCTTTGCGATGGCTATTTAACGCAAATTCATCCTGCTGCTGCCGGCTGATGCGATATCTTTCGGCGACCAGCTCGCCGGTATGACCCATGTGAAAGTCCTCGAAAGCGTCCCAGAGGCCATCTTGGATCATGGAATCCAGCACCTTGGCATGCCCAAATCGGAGTCCTTCTCGAGCTCCTGGCAATAGATAGGGTGCGTTCGACATGGATTCCATGCCACCAGCTATGATCAGCTCTGCCTCGCCTAACTGAATGGCTTGGGCTGCCAAGCCAATTGCCTTCAGTCCCGAACCGCAAACCTTGTTCACGGTGAGCGCGGCGACTGCTGGTGTCAACCCGCCCTTTAGCCCTGCCTGACGCGCCGGATTCTGTCCTAACCCGGCAGAAACGACGTTCCCCATGATAATCTCTTCCACTTGTTCGCTGAGCAACTGGTATCTTTCGATCAATGCGTTGACGACGATCGCGCCAAGATGGACAGCAGACAGCGATTTCAGAGCTCCGAGAAATTTTCCAATCGGCGTTCTCAATGCACCCACAATGACAGCTTCCTTCATGATGCCCTCCTCCACTATTGCCATTATAGGTCAATCTGCAAAACCACTCCAACCTGCCTGCCAAACTGGCGTCGGTCCGTAAGTTGCAAGCAGCCATAAACGACATGACACTCTGTTGCATAAGAGTATTCAAGGTGCGGCAACCTCCGGCCGGATGATCGTCCTCTAAGAGTTGAGAGATTCGAAGATTTACAGACAGGAGAACGATCACCTATAATTTTTGACGCGTATGCTAGACACCACTCCATTGGCAAACACCCTTGGTAAACTTTTCAGATCTAATGTGTCCTTGCTTTTGATAGCAGCCGTTTTCTGCCTGCCAATCACCTCATCTTCACAACACAAGAAGCAGACTGA
The DNA here is from genome assembly GCA_963752385.1 of uncultured Acidimicrobiia bacterium. Classification (GTDB taxonomy): domain Bacteria; phylum Acidobacteriota; class Terriglobia; order Versatilivoradales; family Versatilivoraceae; genus CAVVYL01. Next base: position 217,111 of record CAVVYL010000049.1, read on the forward strand.
CGACGACCAGACTACTTTGCGTGTTGATGTTGACTTGGTGAACGTGCTTTTTACAGTGACTGAAGGGAACCGGCTGGTTCCAAACCTGGGCAAAGAAGATTTCATAGTCGAAGAGGATGGACGGTCGCAGCAGATTTCCCACTTCTCACGGGAAGTGACTCTACCGCTGACTCTGGCCATGTTGATCGACACAAGCCCCAGTGTGGAACCGGTCCTCGAACTGGAAAAACAAACTGCTGTCGAATTTCTCCGGGCTGTCTTACGCAAGGAGGATTTAGCTCTGGTAATGAACTTCGACCGCAGTGTCTCGTTGTTGCAGGATTTCACCTCTGACATTCGACGCTTGAGCAAGGCTATCCAGTCCGTCTCCATTGGTGGCGGCACCTCGGTTCATGACGCGGTCTTTCTGGCTTGCGACGAGAAGCTAAAGCGAGAGACCGGCCGAAAGGCCATCATTTTGATCAGCGACGGAGGCGACACGACCAGCAAACTCAAGATCAAAGAAGCCCTTGAAGCCGCACAACGGGCGGACGTGATCATCTACGCCATCTCCAATCGGGCGGGCAGCATGCTTTTTCGCGGTGGTGGCGACGATGGCACATTGAAGAAATACGCGGAAGCTACCGGTGGCAAGGCCTTCTTCCCCTCCAAGCCGCAGGATTTCAGCAAGGCTTTCGATGCCATCCAGGAGGAACTGCGAAGCCAGTACATCCTCAGCTACACATCCTCCAATAGCCTCAAGGATGGCGGTTACCGCTCCATAAGGATCAGTGCGCCGAATCAGAAGAATCTCAAGGTCCGGGCGAAGAAAGGGTATTACGCAGCCAAGTCGTAAGGCAGCTCAAAAGGTCTTGTTGCCCTTGATACTCCGGAAGGGGAGGCGTGCCGCTGCTCCGCAGTGGCACGAGAAGAACACGCTCCAAGCGTTGCTCGCAGCTAGAAACCAGTTAACTTCCTTCGGAAACGAGAGCAAAATTCTCATAACGCTCCACAGAACCGTTGTGTCAAACCGAACATGAAATCGCCCATTCGACCGCCTAGGCAATCGCACATGCTGTGCGCTACATGGATCTGTCAAGTGAGTTTTCTTTTGGTCAGTCCCAACATTGGTCTCGAGGTTCAAAGGCCGTCTTGGAGTTGGCTTTCCATGCCTTCGTTTTCCCGATCGTTCCAGGCTCGGCCAGAGAATCCGACGGTTGAAATTGCTGCAGCCCTTGTTCGGAAGGCGATCGTCGCTTATGGCGGAGAATCCAACATCGTCTCCTTCAAGAACGCCACGTTTCAGTATCAAGTGGAGACACCAGGCGATCCGACTTCCAAGCCAATTCAGGTTAAGACTTACTTCAAGGACGCTACTTTTTTTCGGTCTGAAGTGAGCGGGGGTGGTTCGGACGCTGTCACCATTCTCAATCGCGACAAAGGGTGGGTCAAAGTGGGCGATACCATTCTCTCGCTCACGAAGAAGAATCTTGACCCCTTGAAAACAGCCATGATCTCTCAACTCCGCCCTGACCTGCTATTGCTGTCTTTTCAGAAATTCCGCTATGCAGGGAAGGGTGAAGAAGAGGGCCGGCAACTGGAACTTGTCGACATTTCGGGTTTTGTTGGAGGTGAGTATATCCGCGGTCGCCTCTCTTTTGATTCCAAGACCAACCTGATCCATAAATATGCATTTGAGATAGAAAGAGAGTTACCTGGGGGTAAGGGAATCGTCGAAGGTGAGGAAAAATATGTTCGCTACCTTGAGGCTGAGGGCTTGAAGGTTCCTGCTGAAATCACTTCGCGGCAAAGTAGGAAGGTGTGGCGAATTACCATGAACCAGGTTGATTTCTCGACGGAGCTCACCCCAAGCCTCTTTGAAGATCCAACTCCGGCGACGCCTCCCAGTCCGAAGTGAAAGTGCGATGGGATCCGTGATGGATCTACCCGAAGTCCATCCGCTAAAACAGCGATTGTCGGAATCACCCACCGCCCAGGCGCTTTTTGCCTTCTCCGTCGTTCTTCTGTTCTCCTTGGCTCTCTCCCCGAGTGCTGGCAGCAAGAACATTATCGTTCAATCGGTCTTGCTCCAAGTGTTTCTTGTTCTGGCAGTGCCGTTGGCGCTAGCGGCTTGGCTCGGGCTTGCGAAGCGGGGCGCGTTTCATCTGCGACCAACTTCGGTCAAAAACTTGTTCTGGTGCGCTGTTCTCACGTTCTGCAGTCTCTTCCTGCTGGATGAGATCGCGCTTTGGCAGCAGAGGATCACGGGTGTCTCCGCGAACCTCCTGCCCGAAGTGCGGCAACTGCTGCGCGCAGAATCGATCGCTTCCTTGCTCTGGGTGGCCTTGTCTCTAGCCCTTGTACCTGCGGTGTGCGAGGAGTGTCTGTTTCGAGGATTCATTCTTAGCCGCTTTCTCGGCACTGGAAATCTGGGACAAGCCCTGATGATGACTGGGGTGCTATTTGGAGTTTTTCATAGAAACCTAGCAGTCCTGCTGACAACAAGCTTGGCGGGCTTGCTCTTAGCCTTCGTTGTCTGGCGCACCGGGAGCTTGTACAACGCTATCGCCATGCATGTGTTAGTCAATGGTTGGGCGATCTCGGCGGTTAACAGCCGACTCCCGGAATGGCTGCCCTGGTTAGACGGCGCAATGCACGTACCTGTCGCCATCCAACTTCTTTGTGTTGCGGGAACACTCCTAGCCGCACGGCAGCTGAGCCGGCCGCGGGTTGCATAGTCTCGCGGGGGCTTTGGCAAGGTGGTGACAGACAGTTCACACAAATAGGGGAAGTGAAACTAGAGAGAATCCCAGGGCGGTACGCCGGAATGGATGCTGGACAGGGGACGAGTTGGAGTCTGGTTATCTGAGGGAGAAGTTTACCTCAATGTTAAGCGCCACATCGACTGGAACGCCGTTCTTCAGGCCGGGACGGAATTTCCACTGTTTCAAAGCGCTAATGGCGTTTTCGTCCAAGCCCAGACCGAGGCCCCGGACGACTTTCAATATCTGGATGCTTCCGTCTCTACGAACGATGGCAGACAGGACGACGACCCCTTGATATTTCGCCTTGCGCGCTTCTTCAGAGTAAGTAGGCTCGACGCGATAAATCACCGACGGAGCACTTACACCGCCCCCAACACGGAATACACCGCCGCCAATACCGCCTCCTTCACCTGGCCCAACGCCCCCGCCTTTGCCAGGTCCCACGCCGCCACCGGTGCCGGTGCCGATACCACCACCCGTGCCTGGGCCACTGGAGGGAGGTCCTGGAATCCCGAGTGGGTCGCCCAGGCTGGCCAGATCCACGTTGGGCAGGTTCAGTTGAGGAACGATCACGGTGGGTTCTACCGGTAGCACCGGTTCCAGGTTAACAATCTTGGGAGTCGGAGGAGTTAGCTGCTTGTCGGATGTACGTGGCAGCTTTCCCTTCGAGGCTGGCGTCGGTTCCCGTCGCCCGCCTCCACCGCCACCCCCCGATTTATCAGGCTTCGGAGGTAGATCCAACACGATCTGACCAGGCTCGATCAAGGGAACATGACCTGCTTGCTTCTTGGCTTCATTCCAGAGAGCCATCGGGACAAACAGGATCGCGAAAACCATCGTCACATGCACAACTACTGAGTAGATAAGCGAGGTCGAGCGGAACTTGTACTCTTTGAAGATCTCGTCGACTTCCACCGGCTGCGCGGTCACCTGGATCTCCGGCCGCTCTTCCTTCACAAAGAGATACTTGAGCTGCGCAAAGACCGTCTTAAACCAGGGCTGTTGTTCGAGAATGAGGTCGGTGTCAATCGGCTGGGAGGTAATCGTGTAAGACTTTGGTTCCGGCTTGATAGTGGCTTTCAGATTGTCCGCCAGCGTCTTGTACCAAGGTGGCGGCTGAACCAGCAGATTGGTCTCAATAGGCTGGGCACTGATATGGTAAATCTTGGTCTCATGAACAAACAGCGACTTGATGTTGTTGGCAAACGTTCGGTACCAGGGTTCCACCTGGAGTTGAAAATTGAGTTCAAAAGGAGCGGCAGGGGAGGCAAGCCGGGAAATCTCGCGGTCGAGCGGGCTGGTTCGGTCCGCCGGGACCGAGGCAGTTCCTTGGACAAGCCGCTCGTACTCTAAGTGCGCTTCTGAAAGTTCCTGCTCGATCTGGCCAATTCGCTTCGGATCTCCTGCGCTGTGGCTTCTGGCCTCTTCCAGAGCTGTTTCCAGATATTCAACCAGGCTTTTTTGCTCTTCAATTTGATTCATGGCAACTCCGGCAACGAGAAAACCCAAACGAGAAAACCCACCCGACTTTTGACCCGGCAGTTAGATGGTCATCCTCGACCATCAAGTTGCCTCATCATTTTTCGTTCGAAGTCGTCCCGTTCATTAGGGATTCTCAGGGCGAGTGAGAGTGCACTACAACGGAGTAATTCTAGCATATAGATTCCGTTTGAGAAGCAAAATCAGGGGCAAGCGAAAGTCACGTACCGACCTCCGAAGGACCACTGCCCCTGCCGACGCGGAGGCTCCTGACACACGTTGGAGCCCAACAGTAGATCAACCCATACAGATTGTCAGGAGGGGTGCGCCACCGTTGCCTGCGCTAGCAGGATGTTCTCCTGAATCTCGTGGCGATGGATTGAAGAGTGACTGGCCTGTCGGCTGAATGGTGCGGTTAGCGTCGCCGGAAGTGGAGGCTGGGCAAATGGTCAAGCAAGAAACCTCAGTCTTTGCCAGGTACGTCACAGAGGTCTCTGAAAGCGGCCGATTCTGTGGCACATCGGCCGTGGCTGTTTCGGGGTGCGTGGACAAATTGGGAGAAGTTCGCCTATAATTCGCGTCTTTTATTGGGGATTGCCTAGTTGACTGACAAACCATCTCATCTGCTTCTCTCTTGCTTGTTCTCACTGGTGGGGAGGGGGTGCGAAGCGTGCGGAGCCAACCCCAAGAGATAGAGCGACGTCTGAATTGTCACTATAGTTCTGGTAACATCAGTTAGTTGTTCCCTGACCTGATCCAAGGGAGGCCGTTGGAGCGTTGCCGATGGAGAACGTCATAGATCTAAAAGAGACCGTCAACCTGCCGAAAACTGATTTTCCCATGAAGGCTAATCTGCCCACATCTGAGCCGCTGATGATTGAGCGGTGGGGAAAGATCGGCCTCTACCAGAAAATTCGGCGGAGCCATATTGGATCACCCATCTTCACGTTGCACGACGGCCCCCCCTATGCAAACGGCAACCTTCATGTGGGGCACGTGGAAAACAAGGTCGTGAAGGACTTCATCGTGAAGTCACGTAATATGCTGGGCTTCAATGCGCCGTTTATTCCCGGTTGGGATTGCCATGGATTGCCCATTGAGATTAAGGTCGATCAAATGCTTGGCAAGAGGAAAGCCAGCTTGTCCCTGGCAGAGATTCGCCGCGAATGCCGGAGTTATGCCCAGAAATTCGTCGAACTGCAACGTCAGGAGTTCGAGCGGTTAGGTATTCTGGGTGAGTGGGACGCGCCTTACTTGACCATGAGCAGCGACTACGAAGCGGCCATCGCCCGCACCTTTGTGAAGTTTGTCGAGAAAGGTTCGATCTACAAAGGTCTCAAACCGGTCCACTGGTGCATCTCCTGTCAGACAGCTTTGGCCGAGGCTGAAGTAGAGTATCAGGACCATTCCAGCCCCTCTATTTACGTCAAGTTCCCTGTCACTGCAGATCTGTCTTCCATTGCCGAGAGCCTCGGCGGCCGGAGAGTGTCCGTAATTATCTGGACGACCACACCCTGGACTTTGCCTGCCAATCTGGCAGTTGCCTTCAACCCCAACCTGAATTATTCGGCTGTGGAAGTCGGTGACGAAGTCTACATTCTGGCTTCCGACCTGGTTGAAGCCACTGCGCGAAAATGCGGTTTCAAACCGGGAAAGACATTGGCGGAGTTCAAGGGCAAGCGTCTAGAGCGGCTGGAAGCTAGACACCCATTCCTCGATCGAAAGTCGCTCTTTGTGCTCGGGGACCATGTCACTCTCGAACAAGGCACCGGCTGTGTTCATACCGCCCCCGGTCACGGGCACGAAGACTACGCTCTGGGAAAATCCTATGGTTTGGAGATCTACTGCCCGGTCAACGGTCGTGGCGAGTTCGAGGAAGGGACAGAGTTCTTCGCCGGGATGAATGTGTTCAAAGCCAATCCGTCAATCGTGGAGGTGCTCAAATCTAAGGGTGCTCTGCTGGCCACCGAGGACATTGTTCACTCTTATCCCCATTGCTGGCGCTGTCATAATCCGGTCATCTTCCGAGCCACTCCGCAATGGTTCATTTCCATGGAGCATGCCGACTTGAGAAAGGCCTCGCTTGAAGCGATCCGCCAGATACGCTGGCTGCCCGAGTGGGGTGAGGAACGCATCAGAAACATGATCGCCAATCGGCCCGATTGGTGCATCTCGCGACAGCGAGTCTGGGGAGTGCCTATCATTGCGTTCTATTGCGAAGCCTGCAATGAGCCCATTCTTGAGAAAGCCTTTCTCGATCATGTCGTCGCTCTTTTTGAGAAGGAAGGGTCAGACGTTTGGTTCGAACGCAGTGAACAGGCTTTGCTGCCAGTTGGAGCTCGTTGCCCCCGATGCAGCGGTCAAAACCTCCGCAAGGAGTCCGATATTCTCGACGTCTGGTTCGATTCCGGCTCCAGCCACGAAGCCGTGCTGGGCAAGCGCAGCGATGTGCCCTGGCCTGCCGACGTTTACATCGAAGGCGGCGACCAATATCGCGGCTGGTTTCAAAGCTCCCTCTTGATTGGCGTTGGAGTTCGCGGCAGCGCCCCTTATCGTCAGGTGCTCACGCATGGTTGGACGCTTGATGCCGATGGCAAGGCCATGTCCAAATCGCTCGGCAATGTAATCGAACCGCAGCCCATCATCAAAAACAGCGGCGCTGAGATCTTGCGCCTGTGGGTTGCGGCCAGCGATTTCAAAGATGATGTTCGCATCTCAAGGGACATGCTGGGCCGGCTTTCAGAGGCCTACCGGAAGTTCCGCAACACGGCAAAATTCATGCTCGGCAACCTGTATGACTTTGTGCCCGCAAAGCATTCAGTGCCGGCAGACTCCCTGACTGAATTTGATCAGTGGGCTTTGTGGCAAACCCATGAACTTCTCAAGCGCCTCTATCGATGGTATGAAAGCTACGAGTTCCACCGGATTTACCATGCTGTCAACGAATTCGTGACTGTTGACCTGAGCGCCTTTTATTTTGATGTTCTTAAGGACCGCCTCTATACGGCCGCGCCCGACTCATTGCTGCGCCGGTCCTCTCAAACGGCCATCTGCAGTATCCTGGATGCATTGACGCGCGCCACCGCTCCGATTTACAGCTTTACCTGTGACGAAATCTGGCAATACTTGCCCAGCAACGGAAACCGGGAAGAAAGCGTACACCTGGCCCGCTTCACGCCAGCTGAGCGACTGATCGAGGGTTTAACAGCTGAAACGCTCGAAGAGCTGAATAATTGGGAAAGGCTGCGTGAGATTCGCGCGGTCGTATTGAAGCCCCTAGAAGCCGCTCGGAAAGACCGAACTATTGGTCTTTCACTTGAGGCCAGAGTGCGCCTTTACGCCAGCGAGCCAACGCTTAAGCTCCTGAAGAAATATCGAGATTTCCTCAAGTACTTGTTCATCGTTTCTCAAGTTGAGTTGCTGGATCGTCCTCCTGATCAAGGCAAGTACCATGTGGAAACTGAATCGTTGGCCGTCGATGTTGACCTGGCTCAGGGGCATAAGTGTGAACGTTGCTGGCATCAGGATGAGACGGTCCATAAGGACCCAGCGTTTCCGACCGTCTGCAGTCGTTGTGCTTCCACTCTGCGCGAGATGGGGGTTGAGCCTGCCTCCTAAGATTCGAAGACCCGATTTCTCTTCATGACGCGTTCGCTTTACTTCCTGATTCCAATTGGCGTTTTCATTTTGGATCGCCTCACTAAGGTCTTGGTGGAGAGGGGACTGCTTCTGCACGAGTCGACAGCTGTCATTCCAGGATTTCTCGACCTCACCCACACACGAAACACCGGTGTCGCCTTTGGCTTCTTTGCGAACAGCAAATCGGTTTGGGTTCCTTATGTGTTGGCGTTGACGTCGGCTGTCGCCCTGGTCCTTATCCTTGTTTACTCGTTACGTCACCCCGTGAAAAACTGGAAACTGCAGCTTGGGCTGATGCTAGTGCTAGGAGGAGCCGCGGGAAATTTCTACGACCGTATCTCCTACGGGTATGTCATCGACTTCATTGACGTTTTCTATCGCGCCTACCATTGGCCAACCTTTAACGTGGCCGACTCGGCCATCTCCGTGGGCATCGGCTTGCTGTTGCTGGAAGTGCTTCTGCAGAAGCCGCAAAAGGACGATGAGGTGAAGACAGTCCCCGTCAAGCAATAAGGACCCATATTGTTCCCCAAACTCTTCGAATACTCCTGGTTGGTCATCCATAGCTATGGTTTCCTCTTGGCGCTAGCTTTCATCTCTGGCCTTTGGGTCACTGCTCGCGCGGCTAGGCGCGAGAATATCGATCCCGCCAAGATCTACGACATCGGACTCTACATCGCCATCAGCGCTTTAGTGGGCGCCAAAGTTCTCCTGCTGATTACGGAGCTCGATTACTACTTGCAAAACCCGAAAGAGATTTTCTCACTAGCAACTTTGCGTTCGGGAGGCGTCTATTACGGCGGGTTCATCTTGGCGGCGATTGTTGGCATTAGCCTCATTTGGCGCCACAAACTGCCAGTTTGGAAAACGACGGACCTCTTTGTCCCAGGAATTGCCCTTGGAATGTCAATCGGGAGGCTGGGCTGCTTTGCCGCCGGCTGCTGCTATGGCAAACCCACAACGGTTCCCTGGGGCGTGACGTTTACGAATCCCTACAGCCACGAGACCGTGGGGGTCCCCCTCATGATTCGTCTTCACCCCACACAAATCTACGAGTCCCTGGCCAGTTTGATTCTCTTCGCTATTCTGTGGCACTGGCTCAAGCGAAAGAGATTCGATGGACAGATCTTTATCCTCTACCTGGTGCTGTACTCCTGCACTCGCTTCGCCATTGAGTTTCTGCGGGGTGATGTTGAGCGAGGATTCGTATTGGGGGGGGTGCTTTCAACCTCGCAGTTTATCAGCGTTCTGCTGATGATCTTGGCGGTCGTTCTCTACGTTCGATTAAGGTCGCGAGCTCCGGCCAGACGGTAAGGGATGCTTTTCACTGTCCGACACACCCCAAGAGTTCCCGAAACCGGCTTGCTCGACCGGCCCACACAGGCAGTGCCCACACAAGTAATCTTTCCTGACGATAAGAGGGATGTAGGTGAGCGCCTGGACCGTTTTCTGAGCGCAGCCATTCGCGACCGTAGCCGCTCCCAGATTCAGAGGTTGATTGAAGGCCACAACGTCCTAGTCGACGGTCAGCCAACAAAAGCAGGCTACCGGATTCGAGGCAAAGAGCAGATCGAAATCCACCTACTAGAGCCGGTCGCAGCCGGCGCTGCAGCAGAACCCATTCCTCTGGAAATCATCTATGAAGACGCAGATTTGGCTGTGGTAAATAAGCCAGCGGGAATGGTGGTGCACATTGGCGCGGGCATCAACCGGGGAACCTTGGTTAATGCCCTGCTGCATCATTTTGGGCAACTGTCAGGGTGGGGAGGTGCCGACCGGCCAGGCATCGTTCACCGCTTGGATAAGCAAACTTCCGGTCTATTGGTCGTCGCGAAAAACAGCTTCTGCCACCTGAGTTTGTCTCGGCAGTTCCAGTTGCGCACCGTAACCAAGAAATATCTAGCGCTGGTCCATGGTGAGTTTGGCAAAGATCGCGGGGAAATCAAGGCTCCCATCGGACGCGACCGGGTTCACCGTATCAAGATGAGTACGCGTGCCTCGCTGGGAAGGGAGGCTCACACCTCCTTTCAGGTGCGCGAACGATTCCCGAAGTTTACATTTCTGGAATTGCATATCAAGACAGGCCGGACCCACCAAATTCGAGTCCACCTGAGTTCGATAAAACATCCCGTCGTTGGAGACACACTCTACGGGGCACCGAGGCGAATCGTGCTACCGGGAACCCGGCTCAGTGTTCCCACCCTGGAGCGAAATTTTCTGCATGCCGCTGCACTGGAGTTCTCACACCCGCGAAGCCAGGAACTCTTGCAGTTTTCGTGCGAACTTCCGAGTGTGCTGCTCGAGTTCCTTGAAGACCTGCGTCGCCCGATGAACTAGGCAAGGCATTTACTGCGGCGGCAACTTGAAATTTACAGCGATCTCGGTAACCACTTCGATGGGTTGGCCATTCAGCAGTGCAGGCTGGTAACGCCACTGCTTCACGGCCTCCACCGCACTTTCGGCAAGTTCTGGATGAGCCAGAGTGTTGGCTACTCTAACAGCTCGAGACGTACCTTCTTGCCGTTAACCTTTTTGCACGATTTCTCTCACCTTCAAGAGCGGTTCGTCCGCGATATCATTAGGCACCGAGCAGCCTGGCGATAGAATGAAGCGGCGCCGTTGCATCGTCAGGGCCGCTTGGCGGATCTCCTCGCTCAGTGCCTCCCCAGGCTGCGTGGCGATTTTCGCCTCATTCAGCCCGCCCATCAATGTTCCTGTGAATCTTCTTCGGGCAACGGCTAGACTCGTTTCGGTTTCGTGCACAGAGTAGTTCAAGACCTGCACTGGGTAGGTCACAAGAGTGTCGAGGTGTGGCTTCTTCCCGTGAACGTGCAGAATGTTGAGGTAGCTTCTGTCTTTGAGGGCATCCAGGATCATCAAGTCGGACTCACGAACCAGTTTCAGATACTCCGGTGAGTCCATTACGAAGTTGTCAGCCGCTGCCACAGCCAGAAAGATTCCCGCGGCTCCGGCATCCAGAGCCAAGCGAGCGTGATTGGCCTGAGACTCAGAAATTACCCGCAGCACTTTCTTCAGCAGCTTGGGATCCTCGTTCTTCAGCTGAGCGAGGGCCTTTTTCGAGGAGAGCTTTTCTGCTACCGTCCAAGACTGAAAGATGGTTTCCACGAACGGCGCTTGCCCTTTTAGGTCTTTGTTGATCAGCCGGAGCGCCTTAATCTGTTCTGGAAATGGATTTTTGAGGGGTTCAAGCCGTTGCCAGTCTTCGGATGTTTCGATTTTTTCGACTCCTTCCGGGGGTGGATACGGAAAATCGCTCATGACCTTCAAAAGGTCCACATCAAACTTCCGGTAGAAGGCGATGGTTGCCTCGGCGTGCTTCTCGCCCGGAAGCTTCTCCAAGCCAAAGTGATGCCAAAACGTGAAGGGCAGGCGGTCGATCCGCTCGGCTTGCAGCGTCGCCTTCACGCGCTCGGTCTTGGACAGTTGCGACTTCACCTGGCTAGCCAACCGCTCCTTCTTACATAAGAAAGAGGAGATGAGCGTGCCCGCCGTCAGAAATCCTCGCCGAGAGATATCTTGTGCCATAGGTCAACCCTCCGCAAATGTTCACACGCTTGCCAGCAGGATGGCTTTGACGTGTCCCTACTGGCTGTGACGTGCCCTCGGATTGTACCACCTCGGTCTAAGTTCACGAAGTTTCGGTTATACTGTCGTTTTGTCGGCGCGAGTGCACGAAGATTTGCGTGGAGTGTGTGCGCCCACCAGGTTCGCCCAGCCACTTGAAGATGGGTTCGACAAGTGACGCACGCACCGGTGTTGAAGAGGCAACGAACATTGATGAGCGCTCTTTGATGGCGAGATGCAGAAACAAGGGATACCTTGTGTTTCGAACCGGAGATCTAGGGGAAGGCAGCAGCTCTGAACGGAGTGCGCCGTTTCGGACGGTCGGTTTCGGGCTGCAGCTAACCTTGACGATGTTGTTCGTCGCCCTGGCCGGCTGTCACAAGAGCCAAACCAATTCCGTGTTCCAGCTTCGCTTGGGCTACTTTCCCAACGTCACTCACGCGCAAGCGCTGGTTGGGTTGGCCAAAGGAGAATTCCAGAAGGAGTTCAGACTGCCGGTCGATTTCGTGCCTCGGGTGTTCAATTCGGGGCCATCGGCCATTGAAGCACTGCTGGCTGGCGAAATCGACCTGACCTATGTCGGACCAAGCCCTGCCATCAATGGTTTCGTCCGGTCGCAGGGGAAGGCACTGCGCGTCATTTCCGGGGCTGCCAGTGGCGGGGCCGTGTTTGTGAAACGAGCAGGCGTTTCCCTCGATCGCAAGGAGGACTACGCGGGTAAGCGTTTCGCCGCTCCCCAGATCGGCAACTCGCAAGACATTTCATTGAGAAACTATCTCAACGACCTAGGCTATTTGCCGAAGGAAAAGGGAGGAAGCGTCGAAGTCCTGCCTCTGGCCAATCCCGACATTCTGATGCTGTTTCTGCGCAAGGAGATCGACGGCGCTTGGGTGCCCGAACCCTGGGGAGCAATTCTGGTACAGCGGGGCAATGGAAGCGTCCTCATCGATGAACGGGATTTGTGGCCAGACCGCAAGTTTGCTACAGCTGTACTGGTGGCGTCGAAGAAGATCCTCGACGAGAGGCCCGATTGGGTGCGGCGGTTCCTGAAGCTGCATGTGAAACTCACGCGCTGGATTCAGGAGAATCCTCAGGAGGCAAAGCAGTGGATCAATCGAGAAATCGCCCGCCTGACTCGCAAACCCATGCCAGAGAAAATCCTGGAAGAGGCGTTCAGTAGATTTGAAGTGACTTCCGATCCGATCCCTTCATCGCTGGTGACATTCTTCCAGCGCGCGCAGCGGCTCAGGTATATCAGGCGTGGAGATATTGATGGGTTGTGTGACTTGCGCTACCTGGATGAGGTCGCCTTGAACAAGCAGAATTCCGATTGAAGCGGTCAGATCCTGTAAGATTTGCAGGGTGCCCGCGATCTTGGATATGCGAGGCGAAGAAACTGGGGAGGAACAAGGTGGATACCGAGAACCTGACTAGAGCGATTGACGAGACCGGAGATTCTTTCGATTTCCTGCTTTCAATATGGCGCACGCATGAGCGCCGTCAAGCCGCAGTCTGCAACTCGCAATGCCTTATGCGCGTGCAAAAGTGGCGTGCCGGTGGTCGAACGGCAGTCCGTCGTTGGTTTTGGGAGGGACGAGGAGGAGAACGCACAGGAGGTCGCACACTGCTAATGGTGGCAGCCTCCTTAGGCCATTTCGTGCAGAAAGGATGAGTCTTCTTCCGGAGTCATGCCCATGCCAAGGTCTAACTCCGAGATTCCCAGCGCTAGACCGACGCTCGCCAAGGGGTCTTCATGACTCTCGAAACTACCTTTCTCCAGGGCCAGGATTACCTGTGCCACCGTATTCCTGAGGGCTTCGGGAGTCGAGTCAAGCATCGCCTCGTTCAGCAGATTTGACAAGTCGACATAAAGGCCCGACTGACCATGAACCACCAGCTTATTCAGGCTGTCTCGAGCGTCGCGCAGCTGATTGGCGCGCATCTGCAAGATGACCAAACGCTTCAGATAGCTTTCCAATTTTTCCCTCTCATTCATACGGATCAGAATCGCCGTCAGCGCTTTGAGTACACGAACATTGTTTTCGCCCAGTTCCACCAAAGAATCCAGAAGCGACTGCAGCGTGGCTTCGTCTTTCAGACGGACGGACGTTTCAAACAGTTCCTCGACCATCTCGAGACTGGCATCGAGATCTTTGCGAGCGATAAGTCCTTGGAGGATCCGGAGCGCTGGCCTATAGAGTGCCGGGCATTCGCGTACGCGGCCCTGGACTAGTTTTCGCGCGGCTTCAAAACTCCCTTCCTGCAGGAACTTCTCGGACAAGATGAGGCGGAACTCCGGATCTCCGTCCAGTGACCGCGACTGCAGGTACTCCAGGCCACGCTCAGTGAGGTCCATCTTCTGCAAGAGCAGGAAGAACGACCGCAGAAATTCCTTGTTATCGGGGCTCAACCGGAAGATGTCTTCAACGGCCTGTCTGGCCGCCATGAGGTTTCCTTGCTCGACGTGAGCTGTTGCAGTCTCCAGGTAACCCTGCAAGGCTTCCTCGGTATCACCGCTCAGCTCTAGCAGCTTCGCCAGTGTCATGCGTGACTCGGCGCATCTAGGATCAAGCCGACAGATTTTCTTTAGAATACCGATGGCTTGGCTGTGTTCGTTCAATCCAATTTTCAGTTTGGCCAGTATCTGGTATTGCGTTCGAGCGTTTTGAATCTGTTCCTGTCGTTCATAGAGCTGGGCCAGCAGGGTAATGGCTTCCTGGTTCTTGGGAGAGAACTTCAGGATCTTGCGGTAGGTGGCGATGGCATTGGAGTAGAGTTCACGGAACTCGAACATTTCGGCTAGCTTATGGTACCAAACGAGAGCGTTTTCCTTGTCATCCAAACGGCTGTAGAGATCCCCGATGCTATTAATGATTGTTGTATCCCCGGGCTCTGTTTCGTGAATCTTCAGATACTGTTCCAGGGCCAGGTTCAGTTTGCCCAGAAGGATGTACCTGCCAGCTTGCTGGAGGAGTTTGGTCGTTTTGGCATCCATAGCTCTTTCTCAGTGCTCGCATTGTCTCAAGGTTGCCTACTCATGCTTGGCTGGAACCTACAATCACGCCGGCTACCAAAAAAACGGATCCGTGTGCAGAGGATTGAAAAGGGGCATCTTGGTGGCGTCTCAGGAACGAGGTTTGGATAGGCCGGAAAGAGGGGAGTGTCCGAAAATCGGTCATCCTTTCTCATGCCTATTTGATCGAAATCCGTTAGGATACAACCTTCGCTGCGGTAACCGAGTCCACTCATTGCGCCAAGATGTAGGGAGCGACCTCAGGCCGCCAAGGGGCAAGCGCGACTCAGCTGGTCGGTAACCCCTGACCCTGTCCTTGGCCACCCTCTGCTCGAATGGGCCTAGATGCGAGAGGGTGTTATGATTCTTGACCGATTCTTGAAACTCGTCGGGAGTAAGTGAGTCTAGTGAAGGCAAAGCTCGCCATTATTAGCTTCGAACATGTTCATGCGGTCCACTATCTTGAGTGCCTGCGGCGAATGCCTGGAATCGAGATAGCCGGAGTCGTCGAGCAGAACCCGGACAGACTGTCGGATCACACCGATGTGCTCGAGGGGATTTCATTAGCTGACTATCAATCCCTCCTGCATCGCGAAGCCGTGGATGGAGTGATTCTTTGTTCGGCAAATGCCAAACACAAGTCTATGGCCATTGATTTCGCCCGAGCGGGCATTCCGATGCTCTGCGAAAAACCGATCGCGACCAAAACGGCCGATGCTCGCGAGATGCTGGCGGTTTGTCAGGCGCACGACGTACCGCTTGGAATTTGCTTCCCGGTGCGTTTCAGCGAGCCGCTCCGTCAAGCGAAACGGCTGATACAGCAAGGAGGGGTGGGCAAGGTGCTGGCGGTGAAAGCTACGAACCGGGGGATGATGCCAGGAGATTGGTTTGTGGATCCGCGACTGTCCGGCGGTGGCGCCATCATGGACCATACAGTTCATGTGGTGGACGCCCTGCGCTGGCTTTTCGATGCGGAATTCACCCAGGTCTTCGCTCACGCCTCTACCCGTCTTCACCCCATTCCAGTCGAGGATGTGGGACTGCTGACGTTGGAAATGAGCAATGAAATCATTGTGACTCTGGACACTAGCTGGTCGCGGCCGAATCGATCGTTTCCGATTTGGGGCGACGTCGCGATGGAACTGATTGGGACGCGAGGGGTACTCAGCCTGGATCTCCTTCCGTGGACGTTGAATCACTATTTGGAAGCCGCCGGCAAGCATGTGGTTGAGGCCCACGATGGCGGGCTGAATCAGCGCCTTCTGGAGAACTTCGTCGGAGTGATTCAAGGAAAAGCTGAATTTGCGGCCAAAGGGGTCGACGGACTGAGAGCGTTAGAGGTGGTCGAGGCTGCTTACCAGTCCATTGCGACGCAAATGGTCGTAGCCCTTTGACCTTGGCGATCCTCGGATTACGCTGCGGATTGGAGAAGCCGGGAGGCAAGAATCGAGTACCTTCCCAAATCAGGGGTACAACACTGCTAAGAAAGCCGTCCTGAGATTCCATTCATTCGTGAGAGTCGCGTAGCATTATGTCAACCTTAGGCCACTCTGCAAACCGCAATCCCCAACCTGTAGTTTCTCTGGCCCTCCTCGGTGCTGGCAATATGGGCCGGCGCTTAGCGCAGGCGCTTCAGCTGGTTGTGGGAGTATCGATCAAATACGTTTACAGCCGGACGTTGTCTCACGCCCAGACAGTCGCCACCCTCTGTGGTGCTGAGGGCGTAGATCAAGTGCGTCCCATCTTCGAAGACGATCAGATCGATGCGGTTATGCTGTGCCTGCCGACCTTTACGCGTTTGGAGACGTTGAAGCTAGCGGTCGAGTCCGGTAAGCACATCTTCTGTGAGAAGCCTCTGGCGCTGAATCCAACGATGGCGGATGGCATTCGAAAACTGCTGCAGGGATACTCCAGGGTCGTCATGGTGGGACAAGTGCTTCGATTCTCGTGGGAATACTCAAGACTGCGTGAAAAGGTCTTGGGTGGAGAAATCGGACAAGTGGGAATCGTCCGCCTGTCGCGCTGTGTTGGTTATCCCGGCGCTGATTCCTGGTTTGCAGACCCTGAACGGAGCGGTGGCGTTATCCTCGATCTCTTGATTCACGATCTCGACTTTCTGCGCTGGACCTTTGGAGAAGTCAAACAAGTGTATGCGAGGTCTCTCACGTCAGGCCAGCGCGGGAAGCTCGATTATGCGCTGCTAAATGTACAGCTCCAGTCGGGCGCCTTGGCCCACATCGAGGGCAGTTGGGCTCATCCGATCGGCAGCTTTCACCAGGCTGTTGAAATCTGCGGCAGCCAGGGCATGCTCAGCTACGACAATCTCACTTGTGGGAATCTCAAAATGGCCTCGACCGTCGAAACCGATGTCGGGCCAAGTTCCCGCATTTCAATCCCTGAGGCAGACCCTAGTAACGACCCTTACTTCGCGGAAGTCAGCCATTTCCTCGACTGCATCCGCAACCAGCAAAAATCTGCGATTCCATGGGAAGATTCGCTCAAGTCCTGTGAACTTGCCTTTCTCGCCATAGAGTCGGCCCGGCGAGGTAGTGCTCTCTCCGCGTAGGGCGCGCTGCTTTTCAAGGCGGGTCATTCCTGACTGCGACTAGGACGCATCCCGCTCTCAGCTCAGAATTGACATGGCGGTTTGAGTTGCATACGATGGGGAGCGTTTCTCAGAACAAGGAGAGCCTTCATGGACCGACGGGAGGTCTTGCGTTGGATCTGTGCCGGAACTGCGGCGGTCGGACCCAGTTTCTTTTCGCGAGGTGGTCCGCTGGCGCCGCTTTGGGCCCAGGACAAACCCTCGACCACACAAGGATTGCCGCCTCTCAAAATCACTGATATCCGCACCGTGTTGACAGCGCCGAATGGGATTCGACTGGTCGTCGTTAAGGTTTCGACCAGCGAGCCGGGCCTGCATGGCTGGGGTTGCGCCACATTTACGCAACGCGCCTATGTCGTGGAGACGGCCGTGGAGAAGTACCTGAAGCCTTTCTTGATTGGGCGCAATGTCGACGAGATTGAAGACATTTGGCAGTCGTCCTACGTAAGTTCCTACTGGCGAAACGGGCCTACCTTGTTCAACGCCATGAGCGGAGTCGACATGGCCTTATGGGACATTAAGGGAAAGCGCGCCAACATGCCGCTCTACCAGTTGCTCGGGGGCAAATGCCGCTTCGCGGCGGATTGCTACTATCACGCCTCCGGAAGGGATTTCCAGGAACTCGAAGAAAATGCTCGAAAGGGCCTGGAGTTGGGCTACCGTCACATTCGCGTTCAAGCTGAGGTTCCCGGCCTGGCCACTTACGGTTCGGGTTCTGGCGGAGGATCGGCGGACTCCGGCAAGGCAAAGAAGAAGTTATCGGCCCGACAAATCCCAGGGCGATCTGGGAGTCCGCTCCTTATGTTCGCATGCTTCCGAAAATGTTCGAGTATCTGCGCGTCAAGTTAGGTGACGAGGTTGAATTGTTGCACGACGTCCATGAGCGTGTCACATTGAACGAAGGCATCAATCTGTGCAAACAGCTCGAGAAGTATCGCCTGTTCTTCCTGGAGGATCCGTTTCCGCCCGAAGACAACGATCATTTCCGCCTGCTGCGCCAGCAGTGTGCGACGCCGATTGCCATGGGCGAGTTGTTCAATACCATGCACGAACACGTGCCTCTGATTGCGAATCGTTTGATTGACTATATTCGAACTCACATTTCTCAGATTGGCGGACTGAGCATGGCGCGAAAAGTGGCCGCGCTCTGCGAGTTTTTCGGAGTGAAAACTGCCTGGCATGGGCCTGGTGATGCTTCTCCGGTGGCGCACGCAACGCAACTTGCGCTCGAATTGGCTAGCTACAACTTTGGAATTCATGAAGGGGGCCGCTTTCCACCCGAGACTCGTGAAGTATTCAAAGGCTGTCCCGAGACCAAGAATGGATACTTGTACGCCAACGAAGGGCCCGGTCACGGAATTGAGGTCGACGAGAAGGTTGCTGCCAAGTTCCCATTCCCGTCCGGACCGCCTCACTTCGACTACAGCTGGGGAACCACTCGCCGTCGCGATGGGACGGTTATCCGACCGTAGAGAAGGGCTGGAAAAGCGGCGGTCGCCATCTGAATTTGACGACACTATGCGTGGCTTCAATCGCAGACAGTTGCTGAAGACTGGACTCACCGCTACTAGTTTATCAGCCGGGGGAGGGGCTCAACCGACCGTGGCTGCCTTTTCGTCGCCTCTGGCCAGCGCCGATTCCAATCCAGCGTTGGGCGGCGACGGGTTCAAGCTTGGCACTGTTACCTACAATCTGGCCAAAGACTGGGATATTTCCACGATTATCAAGAACTGTACGCTGACGGGCTTTGAGGCCGTTGAACTTCGAACCACTCACAAGCATGGAGTGGAACCTTCACTCAACAAAGAGCAGCGGCTGGAGGTCAGGAATCGCTTCCTGGACGCTCCCGTCCAGCTACTGAGCCTAGGTTCCATCTGTGAGTATCACTCGCCAGACGCGTCGATCCTCCGAAAAAACATTGACGAGACCCAGCGATTCGTCGAACTCGCCCACGACATCGGGGCGCTTGGAGTCAAAGTCCGTCCCAACAGCATCCCTAAAGGAGTTCCGGAAGAGAAGACCTTGCAGCAGATTGGGATGTCGTTGCGAGAATGCGGCCAGCATTCCCAGGGATTCGGAATAGAGATCTGGCTGGAGGTTCATGGTGCAGAGTCCAGCATTCCGAGACGAATACGGCGAATGATGGAGATTGCGGACCACCCGATGGTTGGGGTTTGCTGGAACTCTAACTCAGAGGATGTGGAGGATGGTTCGGTGCGCAACAGTTTCGAGCTATTGAAGCCTTGGCTGCGCAGTGTTCACATCAATGAACTGTGGAAGAAGGAATATCCTTGGCGCGAGTTGTTCGCCTTGCTGAAGAACGCCGAGTATAACCGTTACACGCTGGCGGAAATTCCCGGCACTTCAGATCCAGTGGGATTGATGCATTATTACAGAGCATTGTGGCTGGAGCTCAACCGGTAGTGGAGGCATGCATGAGCCCAAAGCCTTCTCGAGTCTCTGGTCATGGGTCGGTCGACTCGCCCTGGCGGAAACGGGCGCCGCTTTGCCGTGGGCGTTGGGTGAGCGCATTGGGCTCGTTGAAAACTTGACCCGGCGGTGAACTTCTTCGTCTTAAAGGAGCGCCAGAAGGATCATACTGTCACGCACTGCTGATACAAGTCCATTCACGAGAGGAGTGTTCTATGAAGCGGTCTCAGTTGCTTCTGTCCGTCGGGATGATGTTGATTCTGGGATTTCTCTGGTTGGCCAGCTCGCGCAGCCCTGTGGAAGCTACGCCCGGGAACGTGAAGCCGATTGCCCCTGGGATTTGGTTTCGCGAGGGGGAACTCAAGGAACAAGGTCATTGCAACAACATCTGGATTGAAATGAAGGACTATCTCATCGTCGTCGACGCCAACTTTCCGAGCGGCGCCGAAGCCTGTCTGGCGGACATCAAGAAGACCACTCAAAAGCCCGTGAAGTACGTGTTTGACACCCATCACCACGGTGACCACGCCTACGGCAATCCGGTCTGGACGAAATTGGGTGCAACGACGCTGGCCTATGTGGGTGTTGCAGAAGAGATGAAGCGCTACGAGCCGAAGCGATGGCAAGACACAGCAAAGGAGAGGAAAGATGTTGCTGCGCTAAATCTCACCACCGCAGAGCCGCCGAAGCAGACTTTCAAAGAGAAGTTCATCCTGGAGGATAGCACCCGAAGGGTCGAGTTCCATTTCTTCGGTTGGGCGCATACACGCGGGGATGGGTTCGTCTTTCTGCCGAAGGAAAAGATTCTCTGCACTGGCGACGCTGTTGTGAACGGTCCCTTCAACTACCTAGGTGACGGGAATTCGGCGAATTGGCCTAATGTCATTGAGCGGGTCAGCCATTTGAACGTTGCAACGGTGCTGCCGGGCCATGGAGTTCCGGCCGGCCCAGAACTACTTGCCGGCCAAAAGCAATTCTTCCTTGAGTTACGAAAGGCGGTGAACACGGCTGTGAAGTCGGGTAAGAAGTTGGAGGATCTCGTTACGAAGAGCGGTGACAAACTCACGAGCACCAGCGTTCGCCTTCCCGACTCAGTGAAAAACTGGGTGAGTGATGATTCTCTGCCGGGTCAGGTCGAAGTCGTCCTTAAGGAAGTTGACTACCGGAAAACCGCACGGGGAGATCTTGGGTGGGAAGTAAGTGATGAAGGAGCAAGCACGAAGAGCGACAGGGTGAAGCAAAGACTAAGGGGACAGCGAAAGGCAAGAGTCGAATGAAAAAAATCTCACCCAAGTAAGCTTGGCCTTGTTATTGTCTGTTGTCCTCTTGCCTTTCCTGAAGCGGCTCCGAACCCTGTTTGAGTTCGCCAGGGATGATTTTCAGGAGAACTCATTCATGCCAACCAGAAGGGCCTTCTTCCGAACTCTGATGAGTGCCGGCACCATGGTGGCGGCACTGCGTGAAGACAGCGTAGACCGTGTCCTGGCTGCGGCCCGCTCAGTCAGAAAGCGAACGGCTGAAGAGCTAGCCACCGACGAAGATTTTTGGTTTGAGATTCAGCAGGCGTTCACGCTGGACCGCACCCATATCAACTTGAACAATGGCGGTGTTTGTCCGAGTCCCCGCGTCGTACAGGACGCGCTGCGGCGTTATCTCGAGTTCTCCAATCAGGCACCCGTTTACAATATGTGGCGGATTCTGGAGCCGCAGATCGAAACCGTCCGTCAACGGCTGGCGACCAGCTTTGGATGCGACCCCGAGGAAATTGCCATTACTCGGAATGCCAGTGAAGCCTTGGAGATCTGCATCCTTGGGCTTGATTTGAAGCGCGGGGATGAGGTGTTGACAACAAACCAGGACTATCCCCGCATGATTACCGCCTGGCGGCAGCGCGAGAAGAGAGACGGTATTGTGCTGAAGCAGATTTCCTTTGCCGTGCCGCCAAACAGTACCGACGACCTTGCGGATCGGCTTGAGAAGGCCATTACACCCAGGACAAGGGTGATCCTGTTTTGCCATATCACCAACCTGACGGGACAGATTTTCCCTGTCAAACGCATTTGCGCGATGGGGCGGGCTCGGGGAATCGAAGTGATCGTGGACGGAGCGCATGCCTTTGCACATTTTCCCTTTCAGCATGCTGACCTGGACTGCGACTACTACGGAACCAGCCTGCACAAATGGCTGCTGGCGCCAATTGGCACCGGTTTCCTCTATGTGCGGAAATCGAAAATCGGCAACCTGTGGCCCCTAATGGCGGCCCCCGAATCGAGCCAACACGACATTCGTAAGTTTGAGGAGATTGGAACTCATCCAGCCGCCAATCACAATGCCATCGCCGAGGCGCTCACTTTTCACGAAGGCATTGGAATCGAACGAAAGGCGGCGCGACTCAGGTATTTGAAAGACCGCTGGGCAAGACGATTGGAAGGACAAGAGCGGGTTCGTATCTATACCAGCTTCGATCCGGCTCAATCCTGCGCTCTCGGTTGCGTTGGCATTGGCGGAGTCGATCCAAACAAGCTGACCGCGTACCTTTGGGATCAGCATCGCATTATCGTTACGCCGATCGTTCACGACGAATTTCAGGGAATTCGCGTCACACCCAATGTTTACACGACGCTCGGCGAAATTGACGAGTTTTGTGCCGCAATGGAGAAGGTAGTGCGAAAGGGAATCGGAAGCTAGGACTTCTTCACGGGCTACCGGAAGGACTCACAAAGGAAGGGCAGGGATTCGGAGATGTGAAGGCTGACCAATTCCCAGCCATGCGGCTCGTTGGGATGCTCCTTGAAAACGTGAGCAATCTGCCGTTGCGTCAATACAGCGTCGAGCGACTTCACTCCTTGCCCCAGCCCAATGCTCTGATTGTAGCGGTCGGCGGTGCCGTAATCGAAATAAATCCGCAGACCTTTCAAGTCTGCCTGTCTGGCTAAATCCAGCGGGTTATTGGCTTGCCAACGTTCGATGTCGATTGGATTTCCAAACATGGGCGCGATCATGTGCGTGAACCACTCGAAACGTCCGCTGCTCTTGGTTTGATCCGACATTTGGGCGGGATCTACCAGGAAAACGATCGGAGAATGAGCAGCCGTTGCTGAGTAGAGGTCTTTGCGCTTGAAAGCGATCTTCAAGGCACCGAACCCGCCCATGGAGGTACCCCCGATTGCTCTCCAGCGGCCTCCCGGCTTGGCGCGATACGTTTTCTCGACATATGCGATGAGTTCTGAAGTGACGAAGTCTTCGTAGTTCCGGCTGCCATCGGCGTAGTTGGTGTAGAAGCTGTTGTCTCCTTTTGGATGCACCATGAGGATCTCCGGAATTGTCTTCTCGGCGATCAACTTGTCCACCTGCTCGTGAATATGACCGTAACGATCGACTGTCCAGCTTGTATGGTCGTTGTTTAGGCCGTGCAAAAAATAAACTACCGGATAGCGCTGGTTGCCCTTGCCGTACGATGGAGGAAGCAAGATGGAGTATTCTCGCTCTTCCTTGAGGCAGGAACTTGGGAAGGAGCTGAATTCAACGCGCGCGCCACTGGAGAGTTCGATGGGACCACGAGTGGCCCGTCGGCGCTCTCCGCCGCTCTGAAAGAGGGACTGAGAAACGGAAACCAACGGGGGAGTCGAGGTATAAGAAAGCAGGGTCAGCCAAACAACCATCAAGGACGCGCAGAATCGGGGACGCATACGCCTCCAAAACTCGGAAAGAGCTCTGTCAGGCCCGAGTTCTAGCATCTCGTCTTCGGAAATTCCAGAGAAATGTATGTGGCGAGGTAATGCCTCAGAAGCGCTGAGACGTCATTCCCCAACGACCTTCACCAAGACCCGTTTCCTTCGTCGACCGTCGAACTCACCATAAAAGATTTGCTCCCACGGGCCAAAGTCAAGTTTTCCCTGCGTGACGGCCACCACCACTTCACGGCCCATCACCTGACGTTTCAGATGAGCGTCTGCGTTGTCTTCACCCGTATTGTTGTGGCGATAGCGGGAGACGGGCTCGTGAGGAGCAAGCTGTTCCAACCACTTTTCGTAATCGTGATGCAGCCCGGGTTCGTCGTCGTTGATGAAGACGCTGGCAGTAATATGCATCGCGTTCACTAGCATCAGCCCCTCTTTGACGCCACTCTCGCGCAGGCATTCCACAAGGCGAGGAGTGATGTTGACAAATCCCCTTCGCGACGGAATTTCAAGCCACAACTCTTTGCGATAACTTTTCATCGGCGGTCAAACTGTCCCCTAACCTGGCGACCAAGGATATCCGGAGTGGAAGACTTTTGGGAAGGTCCGCTTAGCTAGCTAGCACAGTTCAGTCCTTCAGGACCACAAAGCCGCATCTTAACATGCTTCTCGATTCACGAATTAGCTGTCCTGCGCTTTCGCCTGGGGCTCACAGAGTCTTGTGACTTCGCCGCCTGATAGTCTTCGGATTGTCTAGTTCTAGTCCTCGTGCTGTGCCTCCAAAACCATTGCTGAACCCGAATGCCAAGCCCGTCTTGTGCTTGCTCCGGTCAGAAGGCAAGTGATATTCTTTGCGCCATGAGTCGACCGCAGTTGGGCAACTTCCGCTTAGAAGAGATCGTTCAACGATACAAGACCCTGGTCGAAATCTCGCGAGCCATTGCCTCAAATCAGAATCAAACAGAACTCTTCAGTGAGCTGGCGCATCATCTGCGGCAGGTGATCCGCTTCGACTATCTCAGCGTTATTTTGCACGAACCTGCTCACAACGTGATGCGCTTGTATCTGCTGGAGGGGGCCCGTCACAAGAATATTGAGCCCGGCGCTGAATTCTCTGTCGAGGAAAGTTATGCTGGCTGGGTTTGGCAACACCAGCAGCCTTGCCTCATCGCAAATGTGGACGAAGAAACGCGGTTTCCTAAGAGCATCGAAATCCTCCGCCAGCATTTGGTTAAGTCGTATTACGTTTTGCCGGTTAGCACGGCACAACGGCACCTCGGTGTATTGAGTTTCGGCAGCGTGTTGGAAGACGCCTACAGTCAGACGGATTTCGACTTCATGCAACAGGCTGCCAATCAGGTGGCGGTAAGCCTTGACAACGTTCTCAACTATCGGATTGCCGAGGCCCATCGGCTGCAAGTGGCTCGAGAGCGTGATCGCCTGGGGCTGCTGTTGGACGTCACCAATGCCCTGGTTTCCAGCCTCGACTTTCGGGAGCTCTTTGCCAGCATCATGCAGTGCTTGCGCCGCGTCATCCCGCATGAGTACACCAGCCTGGCGCTGCATGATACAGAATCGAATCTACTGCGACTGCAGGCGCTGGATTTTGCCGGGGACGAAGGACTGATACGCACTCCGATGGGGGTCAGCGAAGAGGAAAGTCCAGCTGGTGCCGTCTTTAACACCGGCAGAGCGGCGGTCTTCAGCCGTGACGAACTCAGGCAGTTTCCCTCTAATGGTGTTCAGGTTTTATTGGCTGGCGGGATTCAAGCGCTCTGCTGTCTGCCGCTAGTCACGCAAGAATGGCGTTCTGGGAACGCTGAACCTGGGGAGCCAGCGCGAAGCAGCGTTTCACCCGGAAGATGTCGATCTGCTGACCCAGGTCGCTAGCCAAACTGCCATCGCGCTCGAAAATGCTCTGGCCTACCGACAAATCGCCGACTTGAAGGACCAGCTCAGCAAAGAGAAGCTTTACCTCGAAGACGAGATCCGGGCCGAATACCATTTTGGTGAGATCGTGGGGGGGACCCCCGCTCTCAAGAAGGTCTTACAGCTTGTCGAAACGGTCGCACCGACAGACTCTACCGTGCTGATTCGGGGAGAAACAGGAACCGGAAAGGAACTGATCGCCAGAGCTATTCACAACTTGAGCGACAGGAGGGAGCGGACGTTTGTAAAGGTAAATTGTGCAGCTATTCCAACTGGTTTGCTGGAAAGCGAGCTGTTTGGCCACGAACAGGGCGCCTTTACTGGAGCGATCGCTCAGCGGATTGGCCGCTTTGAACTGGCTCATCAAGGTACCCTCTTTCTCGACGAAATCGGAGACATCCCTCTCGAACTGCAGCCTAAACTGTTGCGGGTGCTGCAGGAAATGGAGTTCGAGCGTCTGGGCAGCACCCGTACGTTGCGCGTCAACGTCCGTCTGGTTGCAGCCACCAATCAAGATTTGGCTCAAATGGTGCGAACTGGACAATTTCGCAGCGATCTGTTCTATCGCCTTAACATCTTTCCAATTCTGATTCCCGCCTTGCGCGAGCGTCGCGAGGATATTCCTAAACTGGTGCGCTACTTTGCCCAAAAGTACTGCCTGCGTCTGAACAAGAAGATTACTTCGATCTCTTCGGACTCCATCGAGGCCATGTGTAGCTACGATTGGCCAGGAAACATCCGCGAACTCGAGAATTTCATTGAACGAGCTGTCATCCTTTCTCGTGGTAGTGAGCTAGAGCTGCCCTTGGGTGAGTTGCGACCTCGAGAAGAGTCACCGGGAATGTTCATCGCTGAGCGGCGCACGACCAACCGACGAAGGCCACACTCGATTTCCGAAAGCCGGTTGAGCGAGACGGCCACCCTTAAGCAAGCTGAGCGTCAACATATCCTGCAGGTTCTGCAGGACACCCACTGGCAGATTGGAGGTCCGAATGGCGCGGCGTCGCGACTTGGAATGAAACGGACCACCTTGAACTCGCAGATGAAACGTCTTGGAATTTCCCGCCATCGTCACTGACGAAATCGCCGCGGCGTGTCGCTATTTCGTCAGTTCCTTTCGTCATCCTCATTAGCGGCTGTCGTCGCTCTGTTCAAATCCCGCGCAATCGGTTGGGCTAGCTTGAGGTGTACCAATCCGTGGAAATGCCAGCATTTGGATTCTCAAGTGCAACAAGCCCCTCAAACGAAGGAGGCGCCATGCTGATGATCAATAAGGTCGAAACACCGGATGTCATCACCCTTAAGCTTGAGGGCAGGTTGGTTGGCCCTTGGGTCAAAGAACTGGCGTTTCTCTGGAACTCGGCCGTCGGTCTTGAGCAAAGGTCCATTCGAGTAGATCTTTCGGCCGTAACTTACGTAGACGCCACTGGAGTTGAGTTGCTCACGCTCATCTCGCAGGGAGGTGCACGGATCACGGCCACCGATTCGTTGAACCAACTCTTGGTGGAAGAGATTTCTCGCGCCGCCAGGCACTAAGAAGCAATAGCCGGCGAGTCTCAGGCCGCCGAGGGACAACAGAAATCCGGTCGCTGGGATGAATTTGGCGGCTGCGAAGCTGGATGTGCGGCTGGTGATCCGTGATCCAGGAAATAGAGGATTCATTCGAGTGTACACAACAAGTTCTTTCCCGTTAGCCGCAGCAGGCGGCGCTCGGGGACGCTGGTTTCAGCGAATAGACGCGGCCTTGATGGCCCGCCTGCACGGGAAGTATGAACGGCTTGTGTCGAGCCGCAAGCAGACTCTTTTTGCAGGTTTGCAAGGCGACGTTCTAGAAGTTGGGCCAGGTACGGGAGCCAACCTAGCCTACCTGCCGCTGGGAATTCGGTGGATCGGTGTTGAACCAAATCGCTATATGCAACCGTATCTTCAGGAAACGGCGAGCAAGTTGGGTTTGCGAATCAACATTCGGAAGGGCTGCGCCGAGCACCTTCCGATTGAAGATCGAAGCGTGGACGCGGTTATTTGCACGCTGGTTCTTTGCTCAGTTGACAATCCTGTGGCAGCGCTACGCGAGATCTCGAGAGTGCTGAAACCTGGCGGCCAGTTTCTTTTTGTTGAACATGTTGCGGCTTGCCGAGGAACCTGGCTGCGCCGAGTTCAGGGTTGGGTTTGGCCGCTTTCGAGACTCATCGGCGCCGGTTGCCACCTGGACCGGGAAACCTGGACCTCGATTGAAAAAGCGGGGTTCTCGGAAGTGAGGATTGAACACTTTGCGCTTCGGTGGGGGCTTTCGAAACCGCACATCATGGGAGTGGCAGTCAAATAGACATTTTTGGAGCGCCACTGCTGAAAGCGGAGGAGAAGATCGTGACACGAGTCAACTGGATCAAGACGATCGGAACGAACTGGCTGAGATGGCACAGGGAATCGCGGAAAAAGCGGGAGCGTTACCTGGAGGACCGACTTGTTTACTGTGCCGATTGTGAAGGCAACCGCAGGCTGATGTTTCTGTCTGGAAGCTTGGCCTGCTCGGCGTGTGGCTCAGGGCAGTGGATGTTTGTCTCTGCTGGAATCGTCTCAAAGTTCAAAGACTACGACGAAAAAGCCGTGGAAGCCCAACTGGCGGTCGCGCGCTCGGTTAGACGACCCCAGAAGGAAGCCTTCTTTTCCCCGAACGCAGCACTGGTTTAGTAAAAGCAGCAGCCCCTCCTTTCTCAGGTCTCGGAGCCTGGATGTCCAGGCTTGCCGGAGACCGACCTCAAAGTGTGTACCAGCCGCGAACGGATACCGTCGTGAACGCTCGTCGGAGGCTGTTCTCGCCCCTTCGCTCTCAGCCGTCTTTCGGCGAACCAGGCATACGGGCTTACGCAGATGAAGTCAGGAAAGAGCGGTCGCAGTCTGCGAGAGAGAGCTGCTAAATCCGACAGCTTTCGCTGCTTCTTGTGGTCCCAGGGCAGCCCGTAAGCATGCCGAAGACGCTCTGGCAACAGCCCTATGCTGACGAAACTGGAAAGGCGAATGATTTTGCCAAGAACCCATGGGCCGAAGAGTGCTTGGACGACTTCTTTCGCATCCGGACCCACAGTTAACGTCTCACCCTCTAACATTTCGCGGACATATCTGTCGAAAGCCGCAAAGTCCGACGGTATCAGGTCTTCGGGAATCCCCAGCAGTCGTCCCAAACGGCGGCTGTCTCTATAGTAAGCTTGTTTCTCCGTCGAACTCAGAGGACGAACAAAAAAATCGTAAAGGCAGAGGCTTGAGTCAACCAATGTCGCCATGACCCAAAGTTTGAGCTGAGGATCGTTCCCGCGGTAGATGGTTCCAGAGGGATGGCAGCCTGCAGTTTGCTTTAAGTTGCCCTGAACAGGGCGGTGACAGTGATGGATATGCCGAAGTGCGCGGATAGCGGTCGGTCGGCTGGCGAACGTGAGCCAAGTCATCATTTGCATGGTTCGGTAGAGGCGGCGAAACGGGTGTCGCTGAAATTGACTGTGGTTTGCGACCCCGGACGCAATCAGAGGATGAGCGATCTCCATAAGAAGAGCACGCATTCCGGCCAAACCCAGCAAGAGCTCTCGATTGACACTCCAGAATGGTGTCTGTGGTGAGAAGAATCCCTCTCGGCAATTCGGTGGAAGCATATCCAGGCTCATGAGTTTGGCCTCACTGTGCTAGCTGGCGAAGGAGCCCTCAAGCCTAGTTCGAAGGTTTGTGTCATGACTTCTCTTTATCTCCAACGAGAGCCAAGTCGAACAACCGGTCAATCTAGACCCGCCATGAATTAGCCATGTCGAAATCCCTGCCCTGAGACCTTTGGAAGCCCGAACACGAGAGCTTAGGTAAGGCACCCACCTGGCGGACTCAGCGGCTCTTCAAAGGGCATGAACTTGGCCTTCGAATTCATTCTAACGCCCTTTGGCTTCGAGCGCCGCTAAAGTAGTTTGTGCAGCTGCATTTGGCAGTGCATCGCAGACGGTTTTTGGTTATGCTTCCGCAGTCGGATGGCAACCTCCCATCTAAACTGGCGCCACCAGCCACTGCGGTCGCAGAGCTGTGGCCGCTGTTTGGCAAGGGCGAGCGTCACCAACTTCGAACCCAAAACTCTGCAGTGCGGAGTCTTCCCTGTCGAGGTCGAATGGTCTTCTTTTCCGAGAATCGGGAGATTCTGATTATCCTGTTGGTCAAGCTGGGCATCGTGGCTTCTCTTTCAGCACTGTTGGCCCGTTCGCTCAAGTTCAAGAAGACACTCTATGCCGAACCGCGCGGGTTCCAAGAGAAATTGAACCTTGTCTTGTATTGGGGCGTGCCCTTAGCGCTTGGGGTTGTGATTCGGAATGGATTGGGTTATCCAGCCTTCGACCTCACACTCGAAGGGACATTTATTGCCGGTTTGCTCGGCGGAAATGTGGTCGGACTGATAGTCGGATCCTTGGTGGGACTGACTGCGATGTTTCATCACGAGTGGTTGGCGTTACCCCTGGCCGCAGTCGTGGGCTTGGCCAGCGGCATGCTTCGTAGTCTGACACCGCAGAAGGAAGAAATCTGGAACTTCTCGCCGTTTGTCCTCATTAACATCTTTCAATCACTCCGCTCCCGACTGCGATTCAGGAAAATCCTGTGGCAGCTGATTCTGTTGTTCAGCTGCCTGCTGTTTGAGGCGGTCTTTTTTCTCGTTGACCGAGGCTTTCCTGAGGGCTGGCTCTTTCATCTCCAGTCACATGATCCAGCCATTGTCCTGCTGATTTTCGTTGGTACTTTGAGTTGCGTTGGAATTACCTTGAAGATTTGGAATAACACGCGCCTGGAAATGAAGGTGGCCGAGCAGGAGGTGCTGGTGGTGAAGTCGCGGCTGGATGCCCTAGCGAACCAGATCAACCCTCACTTTTTGTTCAACACGCTCAATTCCATCTCGTCATTGATTCGCACCAATCCGGCCAAGGCCAGGACGATGGTCATCAAGCTCTCGCACATTCTGCGCAAGCTCTTGCAGGGACATGAGAACTTCATTTCCTTGCGGGAGGAGCTAGAGTTCATCGACAACTATCTCGACATCGAGGTGATCCGCTTCGGGAAGGAGAAGCTCCGCATCGAAAAGGAGGTCGACCCGGAGACACTGAACTGCTTGATTCCCAGCATGATCCTGCAACCCATTGTAGAGAACTCGATCAAGCACGGCATTTCACCCAGAATCGAAGGTGGAGTCATCAAGATCCGATCGAATCGGGTTCAGGATCGGATTTCCATCGAGGTTGAGGACAACGGAGTGGGTATTCCCGAGGGTGCCATCCCAAAGATTTATCACTCGGGCATTGGCATCAGTAATATTCTTGAACGGCTGAAAGTGGTCTACCATTCTGATTACATTTTCACGGTCCGAAGTTTCCCAGGACATGGAACCTTCACCCACATCCAAGTTCCAGTGCAGGAAGGCACAGTGCGAGAGAAGGTAGGGTGAAGCAAGCAGGGTGGCGTCAGCGGGTTCCATCGTTTCGGATTCGCGATTCGATCATTCCAATACTCTTCTTCATCAATCCGCAGTTTGTTGGACCTAAAGAGCCATGCCGATTTCTTGCATCATCGTTGATGACGAGCAGCCTGCGCTGGAAGAGATCAATTTCCTATTAGAGTCCATTCCCGGAGTGAAGGTGATCGGACAAGGGCGCAACGGGATCGAAGCCATCAGACTCGTGGAGGAACTCGAACCTGATCTCCTGTTTCTCGACATCGAGATGCCCGGGTTGAGCGGTTTCAAGGTGGTGGAACAGCTTGCCAGTAAAGATGAGTTGCCCCAAGTCATCTTTGTGACTGCCTACGACCAGTATGCCGTGAAGGCTTTCGATGTGAACGCGGTCGACTACATTCTGAAGCCGATTGAAAAATCGCGTCTCGAGAAGGCCGTGCAGCGTGCGAAGAAGCAGCTCGAGTCTGAAGCCGACGTCAGCAGCCAGCTCAAGAATCTTATCAGCATGATGGCTCCGGCGCCCCTTAAGAAATCGAAGCTCCTGGTCAAAGACAAGAATCGCAATTTGCTGGTCGATTCTGAAGAAGTCATTTTTGCGAGCGTGTCCGACAGTGTGGTCCATCTGACGACACAGGACCTGACCGGTGAAACCAATTTTCGGACCCTGGAAGAATTGCAGGCTAACCTCGATCCCGAGATCTTTTGGCGGGTTCATCGTTCCTATTTGGTAAACATAAACAAAATCAAAGAAGTTATCCCATGGTTCAATCGCACCCTCCAACTGAAAATGGCTGACAAAAGGCAGACAGAAATCTCTGTCAGCCGCTCTCATTCCAGGCGTCTGAAGGACTATCTCAAGCTGTAGGGATAGATTTGCAAGCTTTTGATCTGTTGTGGGTTGTGGGGTTTCAGACGCACAAAGTAAGGAGGAATTTAGGCTTGTCACCAGTATGTCCTTGTGCTACGGTTTTCACTAAGCAGGGAAGCAAAAGTCACAAATCCTCGAAGAGCCAGATAAGGAGGTAGGGTGATGGGATTAGGGACCTTGGACATTAGGGAGCACCTCATGCAATCCAACGAAAGCTTCAGAAGGCTGGCGCAGCAGCACCACCAATATGACGAACAGTTGGAGAAACTGGTCCACAAAGCACATCTGTCTGAGGACGAGAAAATCACCGAGGTCAAGCTCAAGAAGATGAAACTTTACGTGAAAGACCAAATGGAAATGATGATCCAGAAATATCGCCAGCAAGCTGTCAAGTCTACGGGTCCCGCGAGCTAAGGTTGCTCCAGGCTGGCTATTTAAGCCGATCATCCTCGTAAAGGTGACTTAATCCGGAAGGGGGGAATCGAACCGATTCCCCCCTTTTTTGTGAGCTCGACCCGCCTGCGCTATAATCGCGCGATGCGGACGGAGGCATGAAAAGGAAGGACAGGTGGCCGCCGAGAAAAGCATTGAGCTTATTTCCCGGCAGCAGGCTCAGGGGCCCCAGATATCCTGGAGTTGAAAACTGAGCTTGGGTCCCCCCTGAGGGATGTGGTGTCCACGTTGGAATATCAGGTTCCGATTTGACCCAGGTGGTTGTAAGTAGCCTCCAACTCAACAGAGCAAAACTAGTAGGCCTCACTCGAATTTGAGTAAGCTACTAATAAGTCTAGTCAGCGGTTGTGGCTACCGATGAACCACTGAGGCACCAATCGCTGTGGTCGCCCTTGAAACCCCGCAATGAGTGGGGCGAGGTGTCCTGGCAGATCCAGATCACCTGTTCCCGCGCTACGGTGGGCTGAAGACAGCCCAACCTGGACGCTGCCCGAATCCGGAACAAAACTCCCCTCCTGCCTGACGGGCTGTTGACATTGTTCGCTCATGGCCAAAGATGCGTATCCCTTTCTTATTCCTTTCCTGTCGATAACCGTTCTATCTTTGGCCTTCGGCTTCAAATGGCCGGCGGTGTTGTTCGCGGTTCTTGGCTTCTTCGTCGCCTTCTTCTTTCGAGATCCTGAGAGAGCTATTCCGGACGATGAGAAATCGATCGTCTCACCCGCAGACGGCAAGATAGTGGGCATCTCAACTGCGGCGGATGGGACCACCCGGATTTCAATCTTTCTTTCAATTTTTGACGTTCATGTCAATCGGGCTCCAGTTGCCGGAAGAGTTGAGAGCGTCAGCTATCTGCCGGGCAGGTTCAAGGCCGCCTTTGACTCGTCCGCCTCGATCGAAAACGAACAGAATGTGTTGGTGATTGATAGCGGGTCATATAGAATAAAATTCAGTCAGATTGCCGGAATTCTCGCAAGGCGCATTGTGTGCTGGAAGAAGCGGGGCGACCCCGTCAGCAAGGGCGAGCGCATCGGCTTAATCAAATTTGGTTCCCGTGTTGATACTTTTCTGCCTCAGCAGGTTAGGGTGGCTGTGAAGCTGGGCGACAAGGTGCGAGGCGGTAGCAGCGTCATCGGGAGGTTGGATGTTTGAACAAGTAAGAAGCCGGCAGCGGCGCCGCGGGATCTACATTCTGCCCACCATTTTCACTATCGGAACAATTTTTTGCGGTTTCTATGCCGTGATCAACGCCATGAAAGGGGAGTTTGATCTGGCAGCTATGGCCCTCGGGTTCGCGGTGGTTTGCGACGGACTGGATGGCCGCATTGCCCGTCTGACGAATTCCTGCAGTGAGTTTGGCGTTCAAATGGACTCGTTGGCCGACGTAATCACGTTTGGCCTCGCACCCGCAGTCCTGGCCTACGTTTGGGGAGCAAAGTCGATCGTCCCCACTATTCCGCCCTATGCCAAGCATGTGCAGCAGATTGGCTGGATTGTGAGCTTTGCTTTTGTCATTTGCGGAGCGATGCGTCTGGCACGCTTTAATATTCAAAGCAGCAAACCGCAACCTCCCGGCGTGCTGCCGAGCAATAAGAAATATTTCGTTGGGATGCCGATTCCTGCAGGAGCCGGACTGATCGCGGCAGTCATTCACTTCACACCCGAGCCCATCACCTACTGGCAAATCGGCGCACTGTGGAATCTTCTTGTCGGTTTTCTGGCTTTCCTGATGATCAGCACTATCCGTTACCCCAGCTTCAAGCACATTGACATGCGGAGCCGCCGATCGTTGGTCAATTTCTACCTTCTCGCCCTGCTCGTGGCCCTGATCTATCTCTACTCGCACGTCGTGCTATTGATTCTCGCGACCTCTTATGCCACCTCGGGCTTCTTGATGAAGGTGGTTCAGATGGCCAAGCATCGAGAGGTGATGCCACCAGCGGAAAAGCTCTTCCCGAGTCCAGACGACACCCAGTAATCCCCATTTCCAATTCATGACCCCAAAAAAATCACCCCCGTTGCGCGTCGCCATTGTTGGGTCGTCTACCCTCAAAGGCAGAGAGGTCAAATCTGCCTTGCAGGACCGGAAGTTTCCGGTGAAGAAACTTATGTTATTGGATAGCGACGAAGACCTCGGGCATTTGAGCGAATTTGATGGCGAGCCGGTCTTTTCCATGACCATCAACGAGAATAGTTTTGAATTTTTGGACGTCGTGTTCTTTGCAGGAAGCGCCGAGACGACCCAAACTTATGCGCATCTTGCAAAACGGAACGATTTTCTTTTGGTGGATATGACACACGCCTTTTGGAAACAATCTGCCGTCCCCCTGTTTTCGGAGAGTAGAAAGGCCCGGAAAAGAGCCGTCACGCCTCACGAAGGGGTTGTGAGTTCTCCTCATCCGGCGGTGATCGCCATTGCCTCTATTCTGGAGCGGCTCAGGGACCTGCATGAAATCAGAAATTGCGTTGTGACCGTGTTGGAGCCGGCCTCAGAGCGGGGCAGCAGCGGCGTGGAGGAGTTGAAGCAACAAACGATAGATCTTTTCTCCTTTCAGAAAGGGTCGCAGGCGGTGTTTGACCGACAGCTGGCATTCAACCTGTTGTCGCGGTTCGGGACGGAGGCCAAGGAGAAGCTGCTGGACGTGGAACAGATTGTTGCGACGCAGCTGAGAGCGCTCCTTGCGCCTGGCTGCCTTCCTAGCGTCACTTTGATTCAAGCTCCGGTGTTTCACTCGCATGCCTTTTCGTTTTTTGTCGAGGTGGATTCGACGATTTCCATTCCAGACCTGGAGAAATGCCTTGAGGCAGAGGAAGAATCCCTGACGGTAATCCAGACCACAGAGGAGCCGCCCTCGCCCGTCCAGGTGGCGGGCACCGACCTAGTTCAGATTGGCGGCATGAAACGCGATTTCTTGAATCCACGAGGAGTCTGGTTTTGGGCGGTGTCCGACAATCTCCGCCTGGCGGCATTGAACGCGGTCTCGGCAGCAAAGAACATTCTGCTGTAACAATTCTGCCTTGAATGGCTCGGCCTTTCGAGCTTCTATGAGGCCGCCGCATTCCTCTGAAAATCAGATCCGTCTCCACTGGTCGACGTGGGCGAAGGGACTGTGGGGTGTTCCCCTAGTTTGGATGTGGCCGGCCGGGCGGTTCGAATCGACATTGTTCATTCTTGGTGGCGCCGCCGCGGGGCATGATTATCCCTCCCTGACATCGGCCTCGCCGTCATTCCGGCGTTCATGAAAAGAGAGAACACCGTGATGTGGGCGGTTCCCCAGCTTGAATGGCTGGGAGGGTAGGGCTGACTCTTATGGCTGATTACTCCTCGCTCTATTCCCAAGACGTTCACTGCATGAAGTATTCTGCTATTCGCCGCATGGCGCCCATCGCGCTTCGACCTGACATCATCAGCTTTGCGGCAGGCGCTCCAAACGTCGAGACGTTCCCGGTAGACGAGATCAGGGCCATCACAGCATTCATTTTGGAAACCGATTCTAAAGGAGCCCTCCAATACGGCCTCACCCTCGGATATGCCGGGCTCATCGAAGCGGTGGTGGACTTCTGCCACACTCAGAAAGGGATGAGGTTGACTCCCGATCAGGTTGCCATCACGTCCGGTTCGCAACAGGCCCTGGATTTGGTCGGCCGTCTCTTTCTTGATCCAGGCGACGTCGTCTTCCTCGAGCTTCCCAGCTACATCGGTGGGATCTCCGCGTTTCGCAATCTTCAGGCCGAGCTGGTGGGGGTTCGGCAAGCCTCCGACGGCATCGACATAGAAGATCTGGTTGCCCGCATTGAACAGTGCCGTCGTTCGGGTAAACGAACGAAACTTATTTACGTCATTCCCAACTTTCAGAATCCGTCGGGATTGACAATCTCGCTGGAGAAACGCAAAGCCCTTCTTGAAGTTGCCTCTCGTTTCGAGCTGTTGATCGTGGAAGATGACCCCTATGGTGAAGTTTACTTCGATGAGCGCATCTCTGATCAGCTTGTGGCAATCAAATCGCTAGACCTGGAAGGCAGAGTCGCCTACCTCTCAACTTTTTCGAAGATCCTTTCGGCTGGCCTCAGGGCCGGTTGGATTGCGGCCTCGGCACCGATCATTGAAAGATTGGATTTGGCCAAGCAAGCTGCGGATCTTTGCGGCAGTATGCTGGACCAGCGGATTGTGGCGGAATGCTGGCGACGCGGTGTTATCCGGCAGCATCTTCCGAGAATCCGTCAGTTCTACAAGGCCCGGTGTCAGGCTATGCTGGAATCGTTGCAGGCTTCAATGCCAGCCGGAGTACGTTGGACTCGGCCTGCGGGAGGGCTGTTCCTGTGGGTTACATTGCCAGAAATATTGGACAGCGAGGCATTGCTCGAGGAAGCGATCGAACGAGTCCAAGTCACCTATGTATTTGGCCACCCGTTTTACGTCAACGGGCAGGGAAGGCACACGCTGCGTCTAGCGTTTTCAAAGGAAAGTGAAGATAATATCCGCGCTGGCATCCCTAAACTCGCCCAAATCTTCAGAAACCATCTCAAATGAACTCTCCTGGACAGCCTTCAGTTAGCATCGTCATTCCATCTTGGAACGGCCGAATGCTCTTGGAACAAATGTTTCCCTCGCTCTTGCTGGCGACCAAGGAGTTTCGCGACCAGACTGGCGGCCAGTGGGAAGTAATTGTTGTCGATGACGGCAGTGTCGATGACACAATCCCTTGGATCGAGACGATTCCTGAACGGAACATCAAGTTGATCACCCGACGCCGCAAGAGTGGTTTTGCATTGGCCTGCAATCTCGGCTTCTTCCGCCTGCCGCTACGAGATAGTGATTTTGCTCGCCAACGACCTAGTCGTGGACAAAGGGTTTATTCTTCAGCTCTTGCCTCATTTCCGCGAGGAACGAGTGTTTGGGGTTGCGTGCAAATCGCTTCTCCGCGACCAGATCTCATTCAACTCAGGGGGCAAGATCGGTGAATTCTCCATGGGATTCTGGAGGCCATTTCGCAACTACGACGTGACGAACGGGCTCGAAACAAGCTCGAGAGACGGGCCGTACTATTCCTTTTGTATTTACCGCGGCTTCTGCGCCCTGGATCGTCGCAAGCTGCAAGAGCTCGGTGGATTCGAGCCTATGATGTCCCCGTTCTATTGGGAGGATGTAGAACTGTCGTACCGGGCGTGGAAGCGGGGTTGGGTGATTCATTACGAGCCCCGGAGCATCGTTTATCTGGACAGCGCCAACGGCAGCCACAAGCCGTATCTGGGAGTGCGCCTCGAGCGGATCAACATTCGCAATCGGTTCATCTTCATGTGGAAGAACCTCCACGACCCGGGCATGGTTCTGCTGCATTTGGGAGGTATTCTGATCCTGGCGCTGCAGGCTGTGTTTACGGTGCGCGCAGCCTTCTTTCTGGGGTTGTGGGACACGTTGCGTGCTCTCCCTGCGATCTTCTCCAAACGTCGCCAGGAACGTAGAGCGGCCAAGGTGCGCGACGGCGCCATTCGCAAGATATTTGGCGAGTTGAAAAAGGAAAGCTTCATTGTGATGAAGTAGGAACTCTCAAAAGGCGACACAATTCCTCAGCAGGAATTCTCAAGAGAGCAGTTGGCATAGCTGTCACGGATGGAAATGCAGGGTCGTCGACTTGGCGTGGCTCGACGACGAGCACTAGGACGGCGACAAGGACGATTCTCGGAGGAGCACCCATGCCAAATCTCAAGGTCATTCAGAGAATTCTGGATGTGGGTCTGGTGCCTGTCGTGCGGGCGACCTCGGCAGACGAGGCCATTGCCATCGTCGAGGCTATCAAAGCCGGGGGAGTGTCAATTCTGGAAATCACCATGACGGTACCACGCGCCGTGCAGGTGATCGAGAAAGTGGTCGAGCGCTACGGCGAAGACGTGTTGGTTGGCGCAGGAACGGTGCTTGACCCGGAAAGCGCCCGCACCTGCATTCTGGCGGGTGCTGAGTTCATTGTCACGCCCTCGTTCAAGGCTTCGACTGTTGAAATGTGCAAGCGGTACAGCAAAGTAATCATTCCGGGTGCGCTCACTCCCACGGAGGTCCTCACCGCCTGGGAAGCCGGCTCCGATTTCGTCAAGGTTTTCCCTTGCGACAACGTTGGCGGCGCCAGGTATATCAGGGCTCTGAAGGGACCCTTTCCTCAAGTCGATCTGATTCCCACGGGCGGCGTCAACTTGAATACCGCCGCGGAGTTCATCACTGCGGGCTCTGCTGCTTTGGCCGTTGGGTCTGAACTCGTGGACAAGGCGGCAGTGGCTTCGAAAGACTTTTCCAAGATTGCCGAGAATGCCAAGAGGTTTCTGGAAGCCGTGAGGACAGCGCGGTCCAAGGGCTGAGCTTGCCCTTCAGCGTGGGGAGCCACATGATAACGAGAGTCTCCCCATTCCGGCGAGTCAGGGTAGGCGAGCCACAGAGGCAGGGAGACCAAATGGGAGCACAGAATCCAACCAACGCGATACCGCGGTCGACTCCCTCATGTGACTATGTCATGCCGTGCGTCCGGCTGGGGCCCTCTACACTGAAGCTGTCCGCGTCTCTTTCCCTCTTGGTTGAGAAGTGGGTACCATCCCCGCAGGAAGGACAGCTGCCTTGAATATCAAACCGAAATCCGATTGTCGCTGGGATCTGATCAGTCTGGGAGAAGTCATGCTGCGCCTGGATCCAGGTGACGGGCGGATTGCAACCACACGGGTCTTCCAATGCTGGGAAGGCGGCGGCGAGTACAATGTGGCGAGAGGACTAAAGCGCTGTTTCGGGCTGGAGACGGCGGTCGTCACCGCCTTAGCTGACAATCCAGTCGGCCATCTGATACAGGACTTCATCTACCAGGGAGGCGTGGATCAGTCTCATGTGAAGTGGGTGAAGTATGACGGCGTGGGCCGGACAGTCCGCAATGGTTTGAATTTTACGGAACGCGGTTTTGGTGTCAGAGCTGCCCTCGGCTGTTCTGATCGCGGCCACACCGCGGCCTCCCAGTTGAAACCGGATGATATGGATTGGGAGTACATCTTCGGCAAGGAAGGTGCCCGCTGGTTCCATACGGGGGGCATCTTTGCTGCACTTTCGGAGACCACTCCCCTGGTTGCCAGTGAAGCAATGCGAGTCGCCAAGCAGTACGGTACCGTTGTTTCGTATGACTTGAATTACCGAGATTCGCTCTGGAAGGGCATCGGGGGCCAAGCCAAAGCGCAAGAGGTTAATCGCCAGTTAGCTCCCTATGTCGATGTCATGCTGGGCAACGAGGAAGATTTCACCGCAGCCTTGGGCTTCAAGGTTGAGGGCTTGGATCAACACTATTCCAAGCTGGATGTCACGAATTTCCGCCGGATGATTGAGCAGGCCGTCCAACAATTCTCAAACTTCAAGGTGGTGGCCACAACCCTGCGCTCGGCCAAGACCGCCAGCCGTAATGATTGGGGCGCGGTGTGTTATTGCGATGGTCAGCTGTATCAGGCTCGGACCCGTGAGGATCTGGAGATCTTCGATCGGGTGGGTGGTGGCGATTCCTTCGCGTCGGGATTGATCTACGGTTTTCTGGCTGGCAAAGGGCCGCAATGGGCGGTGGAGTGCGGCGCAGCCCACGGTGCTCTGGCGATGACCACGCCTGGAGACACGACCATGGCAACGCTCTCAGAAGTGGAGAAAATCATGAAGGGTGGGGGAGCAAGAGTGGAACGGTAGCTGCGGGGCATAGGGACGGCTTGATTCAGCGTCGATAGAGGAGTCAGAGTATACCCGGGTAACAGCACTTTGCTTGTAGTCTATTGGCTATCGGCCACTTCCTATTGTGATGCTCTTTCGGCCTGGAGCCTGCCAAGATTCTGAAACCTTGGGGAGGACGTTTCTTGCGATGGGAAGGTTCGCACTGGGAACCGCAGAGCAGTGAACGCGCGCCCGACTTCCTTAGAGAATCTGTATTCAGCTACGTTTGACGGCCTTTCCTCGTGGTTCCCTGGTCTAGGTCCACCAGGTCAGGGTTCGCAGTCTCCGAGCCCTCAGCGGCGACGTTCCCGGCATAGTCCAGCTTCTTTTGTCAGCTCAATCTCGTGCTCAATCGAGGTGTCATGGATTCCTCTAGACTGACTCAAACGGCTTCACAAGTGGAAGTGCCCTGGTACAAAGAACTGACCGGGTATCACTGGTGGGTTCTGACTGTAGCATCGCTGGGTTGGTTGTTCGACACCATGGACCAGCGGATCTTCGTGCTGGTGCGCCAGCCCGCTATGGAGGCACTGCTTCCGGCTGGCCGCGACGTAAAATTCTACAGTGGCATAGCCACAACTGTCTTCATGATTGGTTGGGCGGTGGGAGGCTTGTATTTCGGCATGTTGTCGGACCGATGGGGCCGCGCCAAAACAATGATGCTCGCGATCCTTGTTTATGCGGGGTTCACTGGCCTGTCGGCTGCCTCCCAAAATCAGTGGGATTTCATGCTCTATCGTTTCCTCACTGGACTGGGCGTCGGCGGCGAATTCGCGGCTGGCGTAACTCTCGTAGCTGAGACCATGCCGGTGCGCGCCCGGGCGCATGCTTTGGGTTTGCTGCAAGCACTCTCGGCCGTTGGAAACATTATTGGATCCGGGATCGGTTACTTTGTGCTGCCGGCTTATGGATGGCGCGCCATGTTTTGCGTGGGGGTGCTACCGTCACTCCTCGTTGCCGTCGTGTTCAAAAGGCTTCGA
This sequence comes from uncultured Acidimicrobiia bacterium, assembly GCA_963752385.1. Lineage (GTDB taxonomy): Bacteria > Acidobacteriota > Terriglobia > Versatilivoradales > Versatilivoraceae > CAVVYL01. Next base: position 257,694 of record CAVVYL010000049.1, read on the forward strand.
GAACCAGATGCCTGGTTGCAGGCGCGCGAAGCAATGCGCCGGGGAGAGAAGAAGCAACTGGGAGCGGTACAGGATCTGTTTTCCGATCATCGCTGGCGCAGGAACACTACTGTTGGATTGGCCTTGGCCATTGCAGGAGTTGTGGGCCTTTGGGGCATTGGTTTCTGGTCCCCGGAGCTAATCCGCGAGGCGTTGTCCACGCTGCCTGGCGAAACACGAAACAGGTATGCAGCGCTTGGGACACTACTTCAGGACGTAGGAGCATTCTTCGGGATTTCGGCTTTCACGCTGGTGACGGCTCGGGTCGGTCGGCGACCCACGTTTGCGTTCTTTTTCTTGTTGGCAATGGCCGCTACGATCATGACGTTCGGCTGGCTGCGAGAACCGTCGCACATCTTCTGGATGATTCCCATTCTCGGATTCTGCAATCTCTCCATCTTCGGAGGCTACTCGATCTACCTGCCGGAACTCTATCCTACCCGTTTGCGCAGCACGGGCGTCGGCTTTTGCTACAATGTCGGTCGGATCGTGGCGGCGCTCGGACCCTTTACGCTGGTGTATTTGAATTCGGCCTTCGCGAATGCCGGCTATCAAAGCCCGTTCCGACTTGCCGCAATGGCGCTGTCCTCGATCTACCTGGCGGGAGTTCTGGCGGTGGCATTTGCCCCAGAGACGAAAGGGAAGCCGCTACCGGAGGAGTAAGTTTCCAGTGGCGACTTCTCGAAGCCCAAACGATAGAGAGGTGAACCTAGATACTCGGACTTCGTCATTTCCTCCGTCGGAGTTTCATTACGAATCATTCGTTCATGAGATCCTTCCGCGACGGCCAAAGGTGCTAAAGCCCGCTTTCTCCCAACCGATATCCTAGTCCGAGCCTCGAGAGCGCAGTGCTTCCAGCGCGCAGGCATCTACTTGAGCGGCACGACAATTCTCCGAAGATGAAAATCAGCGACCTCCTAAGACGTGACGGACCCTGCTTCTCATTTGAGTTTTTTCCTCCCAAAGACGAAGGTGGCTTCGAGGGGCTTTTCAAAACCGTCGCCCTTCTCAAAAACCTAAACCCGACCTACGTTTCGGTGACGTATGGTGCCGGAGGCAGCACACGCCAGAAAACGGTCACCCTGGTCACGCGCATCAAGCACGAGCTGGGTATCGAAAGCATGGCGCATCTCACCTGCGTTGGTGCTTCAAAGACAGAGGTTCAGCAGGTACTCGAAGAGCTGGTCAGCCATCGCATGGAGAATGTGCTGGCCTTACGAGGCGACCCGCCAAAAGGACAGACGCGGTTCGTTCCCAGTCCCGATGGCTTCGCCCACGCCAACGAACTTGTCGAGTTCATCCGCAGTCGCTACGATCTCTGCGTCGGCGGCGCTTCGTATCCCGAAAAGCACCCAGAGTGCGCCACGCCCGAGCTGGATCTGGAGAACCTCAAACGTAAGGTCGACGCAGGTGTCGATTTTCTGATCACCCAACTTTTCTTCGACAACGCCGATTACTTCCGATTTGTTGAACGGGCGAGAAGGATCGGTATTCCAGTCCCAATCATTCCCGGCATCATGCCCATTCTCAGTGTTCCCCAAATCAAACGTTTTACACAAATGTGTGGTGCGCGCATTCCGGCGCCGCTGCTCAAGCAGATTGAATCCGTTCAGGATGATGCAGCTGCTGTCGAAAGCCGTGGCATTGAACATGCGACCGCTCAGTGCCGGGAGCTCTTGGAACACGGTGCTCCAGGAATTCATTTCTATACCCTTAATCGGTCCAAGGCAACCTGGACGATATTCCAAGAGCTCAAATAGCTCTGAAGCGGCAACCATTTTGTGATCTGCGCGTTCAAACCGTGCGGGCCTTGGTAGAAACTCATCGCCGAGGCGCGGAGACAGGAACCATCCGAGCGACGAGGAGGCAGACGTCTTGAAGGTTGTTATGAGAGTGAAACGTCAGCTGATGCTGGTTGGCAGCATAACCGCGATGCTAGTCGGCCTTGGCTCGACTTTTCTGAGGCCCTCCCGAGCTCAGTCGGCTTTGGCACTGGCCCTGGAACCCGTCGTATCCGGTCTGAGCCTGCCCGTCTTTGTCACGCACGCCGGAGACGGTTCCGACAGGCTCTTCATCGTCGAGCAAGAAGGCAGGATTCGCGTCTTCCAGAACGGTGCTGTGCTCAATGCTGGGTTCCTGGACATTCGTCCGCTCGTGACCTTCGGTGGCGAACGTGGTCTCCTGAGCGTCGCCTTTCATCCGAACTACCGGAACAATCGCCGCTTTTTCGTGAACTACACTGCCAGCCGGCCAAATCTGAAGACGATCATTGCGGAGTATCAGACGTCCGCTGGTAATCCGAATGTGGCTAACACCACTGAGCGAGTGCTTTTGGAAATCGATCAACCCTTTGATAATCACAATGGAGGCCAGCTGCACTTCGGTCCCGATGGCTATCTTTACATCGGGATGGGAGATGGGGGTTCGGCTGGAGACCCGCAGAACCACGCCCAAAACCTCAACTCGCTACTCGGCAAGCTACTTCGCATCGATGTCGACGGCGCTCAACCGTATGTCAGCCCCTCCGACAATCCCTTTGTGGGAGTCGACGGACGTGATGAAATCTGGGCTTACGGCCTGCGCAACCCATGGCGATTCTCCTTTGACCGGGCCAATGGCAGGCTGTTCCTGGCGGATGTCGGACAGAGCGATCTCGAGGAGGTCGATCTAATCACTCGCGGCGGAAATTACGGCTGGAGAATCATGGAGGGCACGAGCTGTTATTCGCCGCCTGCCGGCTGCAACGCAGCAGGGTTGATTCTACCCATCAACGACTATGGGCGCTCCCTAGGCAGCTCCGTTACTGGAGGATACGTCTATCGGGGCAGCCAGTTTCCAGAACTCGCTGGAATTTACATCTTTGGTGACTATAGCTCCTCTCGCATTTGGGGACTGACCGAAACCACTCGAGGCACCTGGACACGAAGCGAGTTCCTCAGACCTGACAACTTCAATATCAGCTCTTTCGGAGAGGATGAAGCAGGCGAAATCTATGTAGTCAACCACCGAGGCAGCATTCATCACCTGCGTGTGGCCAATCCGCAGCCTGTGCCAAACTCGTTGACACTCATCCCCTCTTCAGTACACTCCGATCGTTTCACGTCGCTGCTGTCGGTAGTTAACCGCGAAGACACCCTTGGCGATCTGCGAGTAACGGCCTATGGGGAAAACGGTTTGGTGCGTGGAAGTCTGAACTCCACTTTGCCGCCGGGCGGCGCGTATCGAAGTGGAGACATTTTGGGCGACTTGGGTTTACCGCTCGGCTCGTTTGGTCCTCTAACGGTTGAAGCAACCAACGGCAGGCGGTTCGACGCGGTCTCTGAGGTCGCGGCTAACGGCGGGACGGCAGGTTTCTTCTCCGGGCAGAAGGTCGGCAACGCATCGACAGAACGTTTGCTCGCAGAGGTCATCGACAGCGGAGATCGTGGCACCGCCGGGACGTTTCGAACCAATCTGGGAATCAACAATCCCGGAGAGACGCAAACTTCGGTGCAAGTCAGTCTTTTCGACGGTAATGGCAGCAGGCAAGGAGCGCTTACGGTGAGCGTTCCGGCTCGAGGTATGACACAAATCAACAGGATTGCCAGCACACTGGCCGGTCCGGGAGCCACGCTGCCGGTGATCGGTTACTTGCGTCTGAGCTGCACTCAGCCGATTCATGCTTGGGCCAGTAAGATTGACAACCGGACTGACGATCCAAGCATGCAGGCAGCCCTCGGCGACGAGCTTTCGGACACTGGAACGAAAATGCTCATTCCCTCAGTGGCCGGTACGGACCGCTTCAAGTCGCTGCTCGTCGTTGTCAATCGTGAAAACGAGGCGAACCAGATTCTGATTACGGCTCGTAACAGTGCTGGAAACGTGATTGGCACACTGACGAGAACCCTTCTTCCAGCCGCTACTTTCCGCGATACGGATATCCTGGGAGAGATGGGAGCACCCTTAGATTCGTTCGGACCGCTCACCATCGAATCCACAAACGGTAGGCTGCTTTCCGCAGTGTCCGAGGTGAGAAGCACCGATGGCACAGCGGGTTTCTTCCCGGCCGTGAATACGACCCAGGCCACCCTGCGACGCATTATTGCTGAAGCGGTTGATACTGGCAACAGGGGAGTTCCCAATACCTTCCGAACGAATCTGGGCTTGAACAACCCCGGTCCGACGGCCGCGCGCGTCACTCTACAGATGGTCGGCGACTCCGGAGAACTCCTCGCCACCAGCCAGGTCACTACGGTTCCAGCAAACGGTATGGTTCAGCTCAACAACATCCTGCGCCATCCCGTTTTTGGTCTAGATCGCGCGATTAGCACCGCCTACCTCAAGATCAGCTCCGACCAAGCCATCCACGCCTGGGCCAGTAAGATCAACAACGGCACCAACGATCCGAGTATCCTCTTTGCGACTCCGTAGTTCCAGTTGCGGTGACCAAGTTCAGAGTTCAATCAGGGTTGGATATGAGGCATAGGCTCCCAGCGTCCGCCGCCTGAAGGCGGGACTCCAACAGACAACGTCGTCGGCGTCATGAGCGACGATGCGAACACAAGCGCGAACGGCTGCCTCAAACCAGCAGCTTCTTTACTACATCGCCACTCACATCGGTCAGTCGGAAGTTGCGACCCTGAAACTTGTAGGTGAGTCGGGTATGATCGAGCCCCAGCAAGTGCAGAATGGTGGCTTGCAGGTCGTGGACGTGGACCTTGTCTTCCACAACGTTGTATCCCAGTTCGTCGGTGGCGCCCAGCGCGATGCCTTTTTGAACGCCTGCACCAGCCAGCCAGATCGTGAACGCGCGAGGATGGTGGTCCCGACCCAAAAACTTTGATCCGTTTCGCTCTTCATTCATCGGTGTCCGGCCGAACTCGCCTCCCCAAATCACCAGTGTGTTGTCGAGAAGACCGCGCTGCTTCAGGTCCTTGATCAAGGCCGCCGAAGCTCGGTCGGTCTGTTGGCACATCTCGGGAAGCTTATGGATGATGTCATCGTTGCGGCTGCTGCCGTGGTTGTCCCAGCCGCGATGGTAAAGTTGAACAAAGCGCACTCCGCGTTCAACCAGTCGTCGCGCCAGCAGGCAATTGTTGGCGAACGACAGCTTCCCCGGCTCGGTACCGTACATGTCGTGAATGGGGGCAGGCTCGCTCGAAATGTCCATAAGCTCGGGCGCACTACTCTGCATGCGGTAAGCCATCTCGAACGAAGCGATGCGCGTGGCAATCTCAGGATCTCCAACCTGCTCGAGCTGGAGTTGGTTGAGCCTTCTCAGGAGGTCTAAAGACTGACGTCGTGTCGCTGTGCTCATGCCGGCAGGATTGGAAAGGAACAACACGGGATCGCCCTGCGAGCGCAGCGGTACGCCCTGGTAAAGTGTGGGCAAAAACCCGCTGCCCCAACAGGAAGTGCCACCATCGGGCTGACCGCCCCCTGAAATGAGGACCACGAACCCTGGCAAATCCTGCGACTCACTTCCCAGCCCGTAAGTGACCCACGATCCCATGCTGGGTCGGCCGAACTGGGTGGAGCCGGTGTTCACGAAGAGCTGAGCGGGCGCATGGTTAAACGCGTCGGTGACCATGGAGCGAACGACCGCAATTTCATCCACAACTCCGGCCACGTGCGGCAAGAGCTCAGACACTTCGGTGCCAGCTCGCCCGTGTTTACCGAACTGATACGGAGATCCCAACAGTTTCGGAGTGCCCTTGATGAAGGCGAACCGCTCTCCTCTGACAATCTCCTCTGGAATAGCCTGTCCGTGAAATCGCTTGAGCTGCGTCTTGTTGTCCAAGAGGTCCAACTGGCTGGGAGCCCCGGCCATGAACAAGTAGATAATGCTCTTCACTTTAGGAGCAAAATGTGGCGGCTTTGGTGACAGCGGACTGGCCGTCAAGTCGGCAGCACTCGCCAGCAGTCGTTCGTTCATAAGCGACGCTAGCGCGACAGTTCCCAAGCCTGTCCCACAGTCCTTGAAAAAGTGACGCCGGGTAATTGCCTTCAGTGTTTCGCGTTCGATATTCATGACCTGATCCTCCTACAATCGTCCTCGTGCAGGTCCTCGATGGAAGGCGCGTGCGACGACCAGAACGGGAACGACGGTACACTCCCATCCCTCGTGGTGCGGTATGGATCGTTTCCCATTTCCTCACTCCTTCGTAATCGTCTGGTCCAGATTCAAAAGAACGTTCGCCACTAGCGCCCAAGCGGCTGCTTCCCAAACCGGTACATTTTCCGGCCAGGGCAACTCGCCGACCAAGGCCAACGCCTCCCTCGAATTCCTACCTTGACCAAACCGGACCACTTGTTGCTTCCAGAACGATACAAGTTGCTGCAGCTCGGCTGGCTCGGGCTGGCGGGACAGGCAAAGGCGGAAGCCGCGCACGACACGCTTCTCAGGCCCAGATCCGCCCTCCTTCACCATTCGCAACGCCAGGTGCTGTGCCGCGTCGAAAAATCCGGGGTCGTTGAGTGTCGTGAGCGCCTGAAGAGGGGTATTGGTACGGGGGCGCCGTACGGTGCAGTACTCCCGGCTGGGAGCGTCAAATGTCACAAAGGCCGGATACGGAGAGGTTCGCCGCCAGAAGGTGTACAGGCCTCGTCGATACAGATCCTCTCCCTTGCTGATCGCCCAGCGCTCTTCGCTGTAGTGCTGCGTCCAGATGCCCTCAGGCTGTGGCGGAAATACGCTTGGCCCGCCAACTCTTTCCGAAAGCAAGCCGCTGGCTTTTAAAGCCACATCACGAATGGCTTCGGCGTCCAATCGAAAACGGGATCCTCTGGCTAGAAGCCGGTTGTACGGGTCGCGCTGAGCGAGCTCGGGCGTTACTCGCGAGGATTGCCGGTACGTGGCTGAGGTGACAATCAGACGGTGCATGGCTTTCAAGTCCCATTTGTTCGCGACTAGCTCAGCCGCAAGCCAATCTAGGAGCTCGGGATGGGAAGGTGACTCTCCTTGAGTGCCAAAATCTTCGGCCGTTGTGACTAATCCACGACCGAAATATTGCTCCCAGATGCGATTGATGGTGACACGAGCCGTCAACGGATTTCGCTCGCTCGCCAACCAGCGAGCCAGTGTTAGCCGGTTGGCAGGCTGATCGCTTGGCAGGGGCGCAAACACAGCCGGTACAGCCGGAGTCACTTTCTCTCCCTTGTCGAGAAAACTGCCCCGGATATGGATGGTCGTTGTGCGCGGCTCGGTCCTCTCTTCCATTACCATGATGCTAGGGAACTTGGGCTCGGAGTCGCGCAACGAGGTGATGCGTCTCCTGATGTCTTCGAGTTCGGGCGCAACCGACCGGTAGTAAGCGGCGAGTTGAGCCTTCTGGCCATCGTTGCGGCTCCCGGGTGCCAGAGCCAGAATGACGCGAATCGAGTCCGGCAGCGACACAGGGTCTCTCGAAGAAGTGACCGATAACCGAAACCGGCCCAGATTGGCGGTTTTCTTTTTGGAACGGTGACCTAGTGTGATGGTAAGGGCTGTACCCTGCTCGAACCCGGCTCCGGCGGCTGCCTCGAAAAACGCCGAGACACTGCCCGGCTGGCCGCCTTTGGGGATTTCAATGGACCAGCCAGTCCCCGTTTTGCTGTCGATGAGACTTTCGATCGTGTAGTCAGCTGCGGTCTGCTCGGCCATCGCTCGCGTCCAGGCCACGGGTTGGACCGTTTGAGGTGCGCCCCTGGGCGAGACCTGCACCTCTAAGCGGCTGAGGACGAAACTGCCATCCGCGCTTCGTCCAGGCCCACCGGCAGGCAGGTTGGTGTCGGGCAGCACCTCGATCCGGAGGCCCGTAATGGACTTCAGGTCCGTTTGCGCTGCTATAGTGTAGCCGTCGTTCTCTGGATTGGGACCCTCTGCCAGAATCGAGTGATCAGGAAGAACCCGGAGAGTTGCCCCACCCGAGGAGAGCAAACCTGTTGGCCGGAGCACAGTCCACTCCACGGGCCGTGCGTCAATGTGACTCTCCCACTTCTTCTGTGCCTCGTCCAGTTGTGGCGTTGATGTCGTCAGAATGGACTCGAGCCTGGCAATCTCCGCTCGAATCGCATCCCGCTTCGTCTGTTCCTCGAGCGTTGGCGCCTCGATCTCCGGCTTCTCATCCCGTTCCTGACCATCGACCGTGTTGTTGAAGAAGGCAAAGAACTGGTAGTACTCTTTCTGAGTGAAAGGGTCGTACTTGTGAGTGTGACACTGGGCACAGGCGAGTGTAGAGCCCAGCCAAAGAGTTGCAGTAGTGTTGGTGCGATCCACCACACTTTCGACGCGCGTTTCCTCGGCGTCCACTCCACCTTCCATGTTGATCATCGTGTTGCGATGAAACCCGGAAGCAATTTTCTGATCGAGGGTGGCATTGGGCAGCATGTCGCCTGCGAGCTGTTCGACAGTGAATTGATCGAACGGCAGGTTCTTGTTGAAAGCTTCGATCACCCTGTCGCGGTATTTCCACATTGACCTTAGTGGATCGCTCTCATATCCATGACTGTCGGCGTAGCGGGCCAAGTCCAGCCAATGGCGGGCCCAGCGCTCACCGTAGTGAGGCGATGCCAGAAGCCGCTCAACCAACTTTCCATAGGCATCTGGATTCTTGTCGGCGATGAACGCATCGACCTCCTCGACTGAAGGAGGAAGGCCGATTAGATCCAGACTGAGACGGCGAATCAATTGCGCACGGCCGGCTTCTGGCGATGGAGCAAGGCCTTCGGTTTCGAGACGAGCCAGCACAAAGGCGTCGATGGGATTGCGCAGCCAGTCCTTCTGACTTGTCTTAGGCAATGGAGGGCGAACAGGAGGGATGTAGGCCCAGTGCTTTTCAGTGGGAGCGAGCTCGGCGGGGTTTTCCGGCCAGGCAGCGCCTTGTTCAATCCAGGCACGGACCAAGCCGATCTGCTCGTCGGTGAGCGGATCTCCTCCCAACGGCATTCGCTTGCCTTCGATCTGCCCGGCAATCATCTTCACCAGAAGGCTATCTGCGCTCTTGCCTGGGATGATGACCCTGCCAGAGAGCCCGCCTTCGAGAGCTTTCCGCGAGTCGAGGCGGAAGTCGCCCATCGGGTTCTTTCCTTGGTGGCACTGCAGGCAGCGTGAGGCAAAGATCGGCTCCACATCCTTGCGGAAGTCCACCTTACCTGGCGCAGAGGGTGGCAGCGCACTGGTCGTAACGCCTCGTTTTGCCTGGACGGCAAGAGTGCTGGACGCCATGCCTATGAGAAGGCTGAGAACGATCAATCCCTGGTTTCTTGAAGGCATGTTTCTCCTGGTTGATCTTGCCCAAACAAGGGAAGGAACATAGGTGTCCTGCCGGTGAACCGGTCCCAAAGGCGATGCCATTGCAGGCAGGATACTCGGTGACACATCGGGACCTTGAACGAACAGCTACCGATCCTTGAAACGCAGCGCGTACACCGATGCCTTGCCTGTGTCACCGCTGGCGCCAGCGACCATCAAAATCAGATCGTGCTTAGCGTCATAGACGAGCGCATGGTTCCATCCCATTCGGCGGGGGACGTCACCGGGTATCATAAGCTCCTCCCAGGTGTTCTGGGACGGACGGTAAGCCCACAAGCTCCAGGTCTGTGGATCCTTCGAAGATCCAGCGTAGATCAGGAGGATATCTTGCAGGGACAGAAAAACGGCTTCACGCCCACACACTGGCGCCTTTCCTCCCCGGGGAGACGTTACACCCGGCGCCAGATTCTTCCAACGCTGCTCCTTCAAATCAAAACTCCAGAGCTCATCACGATTGCCGCCACCCCCGTGCAGCAAAATCCTGTCGCGGTTGGAGTCATAGGTCAGGCTGGTCCGTTCATATAGATTCTGCGGCGATACCTGTTTCTCGCCAAGGCGCTCCCAGCGCTTGGTTTGCACATCAAACCGGAAGAGTGCCGTATCCTCCACCGGCTGTGAGGGTCTCCAAGGCAGGAGGTAACCGGAATCGTTCAACCGTTTGGGCCAGTTTACGTTGACCCCCATCACACCATGCGGTGTGCTCAATAGCGTATCGAGCCCTTCGGGTGCGGCACCCAGCAGTTCGTAGGTACCCCCGTCCGGATCAAACGCCCAGCTTGCGTACTTCACATAAGAGGAAGGCGGGTGGACCAGTGCGTCTACCCGAGCCTGGTAGTCGGAGGTCGAGGCCACTGGAAACCGGCCCAGCAACTCCGGCTCGTAGCCTGTCGTCAATCGGATGGTTCGCACGAGAATCAGCTTGCGGCTGACGGGATCGTAAGCGTACATACGCCTACCGTGTTCGGTCCAGGGCCCACCATTGAACGTCACCCCTGCCAGGCGCACTCCGTGGTTCCATAGCCGCTCCGGATATTCTGCAAACCGGCTGATTCTGCGCCAGCTATTCGAGTCCACGTCATAGGCATCGACGTCGTTGCCTTCGTAGCCACAATGTCCTCCGCCCCAGTAGAGAATTTGGCCGCGATGGCTGTCGAACGTAGCAGAGCCCCAAGTTCGCGCGGGCGCCTCCCTGCCGGCGCTGGCGAGATGCGCCCATTGGTTGGTGGGTAAGCTTTCCAGCTTGTTTTTTTGGCCTTCGTGGCGGCTTGCGGATTGCTCCGGGGCCTCTGCAACGATTATCTCTCCCTTCAAGACCGGCCGAAGAGGCCCTCCTGCGACACCTTCTCTCAGAATCGTCGGGGCCTCGATCCGATACCCGTAGGTGGTGCGAACCGGATAAAGAATGTTGCAGGTCATGGTATCGCCCGGTTTTTGGGTGTTGGCTACCAGTACGATTAGCCGTTTCTCTGGAGCTATGTCGGCACTGATATAAAACCCGGTGGGAACCTCACCTTGCAGCGCCTGCCAGCTATCTGAAGCGACATTGTAGGCCCACATGTCGGTTAGATCCTTCGCATTGTATCCGCCGCCAATTATCACCCACCCGGTTTCCGAATCATACACGGTAAAATGTCCGGCCCGTGGCTGCGGTCCGGCCAACGCCTTCGACAGGTGCCAGCTTTGAGTTTTGAGATCGAAGATCCACGTGTCGCCCAGATAATGAGTCTGCGCATCACCTCCGAACAGGACCAGCACCTGGTTTTTTGTGTCACAAACCAGGCGAGTATTCATGCGAGGCGGTGGCTGGATTTTGAGAGACAGCTGTTGCCAGATGTTCTCCCCAAAACGATAAACCCACGTTCCCGTGTATCCCACGATTCCACCACCCGGGCTTGGCTCGGCAACGTGTCCCCCGCCAAATAGCACGACCTCGTCATGCACCGGGTCGTATGCCAGAGACCCGCCAACCACCGGGGGCGGCGACTGCGATGGCATCAGGTCTTCCCAGCGCCGGGCTTGAACGCTGTACGCGGCTGTCAAACCGCCCGTAAAGTAGATAAGAGACTCACTGCGAGGATGGTAGGTCACTTGATCGAAAACGATATTCAAATCGGGTCGCGGGGCCCCTTCCTTCTCTGCTGTCAGGCTACGCAACACGGTTCGCTCGCTGCCTGTGGTGATCCCAGAGTAGGTGCGAGGCACATAGGCCAGAGGCATTTGCCTGGTCCATAGCTCGGCCCACTGACTGGGGAATAGGCTCCGCCACTTTCCTTCGTCGGGATTGAAGGCCACCACGTCATATTCCGGGATCCGCATCAGGGGCTGTTCCTGCAGCAAGTCAGGATCATCATTCATGAAGCCCCAAAGAACGAAGACGCCGGCTTCAGGAGCATATCGCAAAGCTGATCCGCGCCGGGCACCGGCCGGGTCGCGCTGGAGAATCGTCCACCTGTTGGCAGGCAGTTCTGCATGCAGCGTGCTTGCCAGGAGCATAACAGCCAGACGCCATGCTGCACGTAGTCCTGAAAGGAATCACTGTCTTGACACTGTAACCCACCGGGCGCTCCTGGATCTCGCGAACGGGCTTCACTCCTGGCATCCAGACATTAGTTACGATGACCGCGTCTTCAGCTGTCATCGTGAGTCGTCGCCGCTGAGAACACTGCCCACGATGAATGCAGACAACCCATACATCGTGGCATCAGCAAACCCGATCACGTCAATTGAAACGAAAACTAAATTCTCGCAACGTCGCACATTGCGTCTGAGAGTCAGCTTATAATCACCTTCATGACGTCTGGCGTCCTTCTCCTATTGGTTTTGTCTGTTTCCAGTCCCTTCACTCCCTCCGAGGCTGACCGTTGGTTCCGCCAGGCACACCAGCACTTTGACAAGCAGGAATGGGAGCAGGCTCGCTCGGCGGCTTTGAAGTCGCTGCAACTAGATCCTCGGTTCGGCGATGCGGAAGTTTTGCTCGGCCTGATTGCCAGTTTGCAGGCTCGCCCTCAAGAGGCTGAACAACACCTGAGACGCGCAATCGAGCTGCAACCTTCCAACTATCAGGCTCACGCCTATTTGGCTGCGGTTCAGCTGCAGCAGAAACGGCTCACTGAGGCCGAAGCGGGCTATCAGCGGGTCCTCACTCTGAAGCCAGGCAACGCTGCTGCCCTTTACAACCTTGGGTTGATTGCCCTCTTGCGTGAACAGCCCGAGCGGGCTCTTCCAAACTTCGAAAAGGTCCATCGTTCCAATCCGGCTGACGTGCCGGCCTTGTTGAGCCTGTTGGAGACCCAGCTTCTCTTGAAACGCCATGCCGAAGCCAGACAATCGGCCAAGAAACTGGAGACGCTGCTTAACCCTACCGACCCCCGGCTGCTTCAAGCCGCAACGGTACTGGCGGCGCACCGCGAATATCTGTCAGCGATTCCGATCCTGGCCCGGGTGAAAGACAGCCCGTCAGCTCCCTTCGAGGCTCACTACAATCTCGCACTGGCCTACTTTCACACCAGCCAATATGACGAGGCAGCTCGAGTGCTGCAATCGCTCGGCGGCGCGGTTCAGCGAGCAGAGGCCCTCAATCTGATGGGCCAGATCGAGGAGAAACGTCAGCAACCTCAAGCGGCCCTTCAGGCTTTCAAGAAGGCAGCCACGCTGGAGCCGATGAACGAACAGTTTCGGTTCGACCATGCAAATCAACTTCTTCAACAGGGATCGAACGAAAACTCGCTGGAAGCCTTTCGCCAGGGAAGCCGCGACTTCACCCGTTCCTGGAAGATGCGAGTGGGGTTGGGAGCTTGCCTGTATCTGTCAGGCCAGTACGAGAATGCGGCCAAGTCTTTGCTGGAAGCGGTTGACATTGCGCCCGATTCTCAGGTTGCTTTCTTCCTGCTAGGAAAGATCTACGAACAGGCTCCTTCCTCGCAAAAAGGGATTCATGAAGCCTTTCGTCATTACCTGGATAAGCCCAGGAGCGATGCCTGGGCTTATTTCCACTTTGGAACTATTCTCTTCCTCGACGCCCAATCAAAGCCCCAGCCGGACTTCGAGCCTGCCATCCGTCATCTTCGCCGCGCTCAGGAACTGTCTGCTGGTTTCCCTGAGGCCAGTCTTCAGCTGGGAATCATTTTCCAGACCCAGGGCAAGATGGCTGAGAGTATTCGCCTCTTCGAAGAGGTTGTTGCCATGGCACCCGACCTGGCTTCAGCTCATTATCGTCTGGCTTTGGCGTACCAGCGGGAGGGCTTGAAGGAAAGGGCGCAGGCTGAGTTCGGGGTTTACGAAAGGCTGAGGTCACAGTCCCAATCCCAGGAGATCCGCTCGGCGCTCCAGTCACTGGGACGCTAGCATTGCCTGCTGGACGGCGAGCAACGCCTGCACTCAGTAGACCTCGCTAGGGTCGTTTTCGAACCACCTTCAGGATCTGAACCAATTCCTTTCGCGCCAAGTCCTCTGTCTCTCTCTGACGCGCCTTCAGAGCTTCAAACTCGTCTCATGACCTTCTCGGCTTCTGACAATCTACCCTTCTTCCGGTATGCGATACCTAGCTGGTAGATCGCCGTCGCGTTCTCGGCTTCCAGGTTCACTGCCTGTTCCAACTCAGCCACAGCCAGATCCAGTTCGTTGCCGGATAAGTAGGTCTGTCCCAGTAGAACATGCGAGTCGGCATGGCTTGGGCTGAATTTGAGAGCTCTTCGCAGAGCTGAAACAATCTGCTCACGGCGTGCTGGCTGATCTTGCCCACCGGCGCGCACCCAAGCCAGAGCCAGAAGGTAAGGGGGACGGTAGTCATCCCTGGCAAGACTTGCCGCCTCCTGAAACGAACGAGCTGCTTCTGCCAATTTGCTGGTTTGCAACTGTGTAATTCCAAGTGCCAGCGACGGAAGCACCCAGGCCGGATTGGCTTGCTTCGCCTGGCGAAACGACTCTTCTGCCTGCGGCATCTTGTCGTCCAGAGCCTGAATCACTCCCTGCTGAAGCAGCAGCCCTGCTGAACCCGGGATCCGCTCCAGTCCCTGGCTGAGCACCTTCAGGGCAAAGGCGTTGTTGTGATGAGCAGCCGCGAAGTTTGAAAGTGCCACATAGCCTTCCTCGGACTTGGGCGCCGTCTCAATGGCTCTGGCATATGCGTCGTAAGCCTTCTGAAGGTCGCCGGCTCCGTCGTAAGCTTCCGCCAGCAGGAGATAGGTCTCGACTGAACCAACGCCGCGCCGGACAAGGGCCTCGATACTTTGAATTGCGTCAGCATAGCGGCGTGCCTCAAGTTGAGCCACTCCCAGATTCCGCATCAGTGCGGCCTGGTCAGAATAGCTATCTCGGATGCGCTGGAAAGCCTCAATGGCGCGGTCAAAGGAGCCGTAGCGGGCAAACAGAAGTCCTGCCTGAAACCAGATCTCGGGCTGTGACGTTGCTGCCGTATCCTTATCGGCCGAACTTAAGAGCTGATTCGTCAGAGCTTCATCGCGCGTGGCCAAACTGGTTTCCAAAACCGCTGGAAAGGCTTCGGGATTTTGCATTGCCAGGTCCCCGGCCTTGCGGAAATGGTCCTTGGCCTTCAGGTACTGTTGACGCTCATAGTTCAGCATACCGATGTAGAAATGCGGCACTGGGTCGTCCGGCTGCGCTTTCAGCACCTGAACAAATTCCCGTTCCGCTTCCGGCTTCTGGTTGGAGAACCAAAGCACCACGCCCAGGTTCCTGCGGGCAGGAATGAGTCGCGGATCGAGAGCCAGCGCCATTCGGTAGAATCGGTTTGCGTTGGCAGAACTCCTGCAGTTGAGTGTAAGCGACGCCAATTTGGTGGCAGAGTGCCGGGTTTCGCGGCTGGTTCCGATGCGCTTCCAGCAGTATCGGCAGGGCCTCGCGAGGCTTGCCTTCGCGAATCAGGGCCTGGGCGCTTTGAAGCGAAGAGGCCTGCTGAGCATCGCCGGAAGACCAAGGCGCCAGGAGCAGAGCGACGGCGGCACGCAGGAAGGCAGAATTCATCTCACACAAATCGTAGAAATGGGCTGGCTCCGCACAACTTCGAGGAGCTGCGAAGAAAATTCAGCTCCTGGAGAACCCAGAACCAAACGAGAATCAAACGAGAATCAAAAGACACATGGATCTCGACAGAAACAACGACTGATCGAGCGTCCCCTTGCCCGCTCCCCTTAGCGACCGAGGGCAAGAACCCTGGGTGGGAGAACGGTCGATCGATTCTTACAGGATCTGTGTTCTACCAGAGAAACTTCAAGGCAAACTGGATGATCCGTCCATCCGAAGCCGCCCGAATGCGCCCAAACGCGCCGGAAATCACCGCAGTCGTGACGGTAGTGAAGTTCACCTGATTAAAGGCGTTGAAAAACTCCGATCGGAACTGCAGCCTGTAAGGTTCTCGAAAGACGAAGTCTTTGATGATCGAGAAGTCGGAGCTGTTGAGCGCAGGCCCGCTGATCAGTCCTCTGCCGGCGTTTCCGTAAATGCCACGCGGTACCTGGTTAGTGGGCACGAACGCATCGGTATTGAAGAAGCGGTCGACCATCGCTCCTCGATTCGAGTGGTCGATTCTGATACTGTCTCGGGTCTCCCCGGACTTCAGCAAGGCCAACTGATCCCCAAACGTTCCGTCGAGGGCCACGTCATCCCCCATGAGAAAGGTGAGTGGTCCGCCACTCTGAATCGTGTGGATGCCAGTGAAAGTCCAATTCCCAAGAAGAGTGTTGGCCACCCTGCTCTGAAATCTAATCGGTGGAGACCACAGCCAGGAAGCCACAAAAGCATGTAGCCGGTCCCAGTCTGATCGCCCTCGTTCCTGGCGAAGATCCAATGGATTGAACACGGTCGCGCCCAGGTTGTCGGTGGAACTGCTGTCGATAGATTTCGAAAGCGTGTAGGAGCCCAAAACCGAGATTCCGCTGGAAAAGCGTTTGGTGACCTGGGCCTGGAAGCTATGGTACCAGCTCCGAAAATCGTTACCCAGCAGGAACCCGTTTGGACTGAGGATCCCTGGCTCGAAGATCACGCGATCGTTAATGTTCTGGTCAGACGGCGGTGAGCCGTCCAGAGGCGAATTCACAAAGAGAGCCGGGTTGTACGTTCGCAGCGCTTCAATCTTGATGCCGATCTTGCCGGCATAAGCGGCTTCTAGCATTAGCGTGGGTGTGACCTGGCGCTGAACGGAAAGATTGAAGGACTGAACGTATGGAGTCCGCAACGATATGTCAGTAAACACCCCTCCGACGGGCAGCGGGAACAGAGGACAATCGTAGCCGGGATAGTCAGAAATCTGGGTACAGCCAAACCTTCCGGTAGTTGTTGCCGGAGGTGGGGTGAGTCCCAGGGAGCCATAGGGGTCTTCGATGCGGCCGCTGAAGATGTTTGAAAAGCCTGCGAAGGGCGGATTTTCCTGAGCCAGAGAGTCTGCGTTGATACTCTCGAAGAAAACTCCATAGCCGCCGCGGACGCTGGTTTTTCCATCGCCGAACACGTCCCAGGCGAAGCCCAGCCGCGGAGCGAAGTTGTTCATGTCGTCGTCAGCCAGTCCTCTTGGCAGATCACCCGGGAACAAGACGCCAATCGGAGCATCCGGCACAGCCTGGGACTGCTCGCCGGGTACAACCGTATTGATCCGATCGTGGCGGTCGCGCCAGGGGAGGAAGGGTTCATACCGAATGCCATAAGACAAGGTGAAGCGCGGCGTGATTTTGAATTCATCCTGGAAGAATACGGCGTGTGCATCCGTGATCGCGTCCGTGTCACGAACTCCAAAGTTCAAAGAAAGGCTGTCGAAGGCTCCCAGCAGGAAGTCGGCTGTCGGATCACCTGACCTGGCGCCGTTGAAAGTGAAACCGGGAGAGCCAATGAAGATCTGCCGGAAGTTCAGATGCATGAATTCGTATCCAAACTTGAAATTGTGGCGGCCCTTGATCCAGTTGAGGCTGTCCCTGAACTGCCAGTTGGTATTGAGGAATCGAGTGGTAAATCCAGAGCCTAAGACAAATTCGTCAGGACCAACATTCACAGAGACCGCACCGGTTGGAACGTACTGGGGCATGTTGATGCCAAGCTCAATCGGGTCGATAGTCCGGGTCTGCAACTGGTTGGAGGTGGTGCGCAGCATGGTACCCGTAAATTGATTCAGCAAGTGAGGACTGAAAGCATAGGTATCGTTCAACGTAAAGTACCGGGTGTTTTGTACAAAGCTTTCAGAGATGTAGCCGAGAAGGTAACCAGTTGAGAAGGGATTCGAACGAGTGTTCTTGTCGTCGAAGTAGGTGCCATAGAGCGTGTGTTTGGAGCTCTGGTTCCAGTCGAGGCGCATCATCCACATGTCCCCGTCACGGGGGCTGGCCGCTAGCGAAACCACGTTGCCTGTGGACGACTGTGGGACGAAACTCAGCAGATTCGTGGCCACTGGGCTGATGCAGCCAGGTGCAACGCGATTGGCGGACACGCAAGGGTTTCCAGAAGCATCTCTGAACGGAAGCCCTGTCAGCGTGTCAATTGGGTTCGTCAACGTTACTCCCGACCCTGAGAAGTCGCCGGCACGTTCGGCCGCGGACGGTACCAGTGCCTCGACGGTACTGGCCTCTCTGCGGTCGCGCAACCCCTGATAAGAGCCGAATGCGAACAGCCCGTTCTTCTTCAATGGACCGCCAGCAGCGACTCCAAACTGATTCTGCTTCAGGTCGGCCACTCTCGGCTGGAAGAAATTCCGCGCGTTCAAAGAATCATTTCGCAGGAACTCCCACACCGAACCGTGAATGTCGTTGGTTCCCGACTTGGAGACGACGTTGACTTGAGAACCAGGGTTACGCCCATACTCGGCACCGAAATTGTGAGTCAAAATTCGGACTTCCTGGATGGCGTCGGGCGGTGGATAGTTCATCCCCGTGTTGCGCGACGGGTTGTTAAAATAGCCGCCGTTGAAGGTGAACAGGTTCATGTTGGGGCGCCCGCCATTGACGTTCATTTCCGGCCCGCCACGGGCGTCGCTCATTTGCTGTGGAGCCTCTACATTCAGCACGCCCGGAAGGATGCGCGCGAGAGCAATGACATTTCGGCCATTGAGCGGAAGGTCTACCACTCGCCGGTCGTCCACCAAGCCGGATAACGTGGGCGAGACTGTCTCCACTAACGGCGCTCCCCCTTCAACATTGACTTGGGTCTCCAGCGAGCCCAATGTCAAAGCCGCATCCACTCGGATGTTTTCGTGCACGGTCAATTTGACACCAGACCGGACCAGCTTCTGAAATCCCCCTGCCTCAAACGTAATTTCATACTCTCCAGGCAGCATTGCCACGAAGTTGTAGAACCCTTCCGAGTTGGTCTGCGCGTTGCGGGTAACCTGCTGCTCGATCATGATCGCAGTCACAGTGGCTCCCGGCACGGCGGCCCCGCTCGGGTCCTTGATGTAACCGCTGATCGTGCCCGTGACCTGGGCCTCCGAAACCGACGCCAAACCCAACAGCACAACCGAGAAAAAGAGCGAAAGCCCACCCGGCCTCTTGCCGACTGTCCACTTCCCCAACTCAATTCTTCTCCAATCCATTTGATTTGCTCCTTTCAACGACTACTCCAAACCAAGCGCTTGCTGCCATTGCTCAGTACGCTGGAACTCATCAGGTTCGAGTATTTCGGACCCATGCGCTAGCCGGCTCAGTGACAAGAATTCTGATTTACTGTGTGCCGTCGGGGACACTGAAACCTCGGGGTTTCTTGTCGATGTCAACTAACCACTTTTAACCTGATCCAGCAAGTCCTGTCAAACAGAAAAGGAATAAAAGGCCCGGAAGGCGGGAGTGCGATAAATTTGCTCACAGCGTGAACTAGTGGCTGAGAGACGGTGTGAGAAGTCGAGGTTCCTCTCCGTTGCTGCACCGCCAGAGCAAGATATCTAGAGAGGAATGCAACGGCAATTTCTGCGTTTCATCAGTTTGCTTTGATTGAGTTCACATTTAACTGAGTGAACGCTCGTGAGCTGACAGCCCTCTCGACCGAAGTCCAGCAAGATTGTTCGCCCGTTGGACCTGGTTCTGGGGCTGTTCGCCTGACAATGCCCCTCGATTTCCAGATGGATCGTGTTTTTTGATAACAACAAGAAATCTCGTGCGACGTGATCTGCGGGCGATCCTACATCTCAGCGGGCAAGATGAGCCTCGATTCTTCGATGGCACCGCCGGCAGACCCCTGGGCGATTCCCTCGAGATGATCGAGGAAGGCGCGGCTTTTGGGGCGGGGAAGAGTAATCGCGATGGACAGTTCCTTCAGAAACTGCAGGCAGTCGAGGATTTGGCTGGTGCTTAACCGGCGCTCGTCGATGACTATCCCTTCTCTGGGGTTCTCAAGAAAGAGCTTCAGCTCAAGGTAGAGCTTCTTTTGAGTGAAACCGCCCGGTGTGGAGTCGTAATAGATCCCCTTGCTCAGGGTTTCAAAAGTCCGGATGAGCGCATCGAGGGCGGCTTGGACGTCACGATCGACCAGCTCGGGCACGACGTGCCGGCTTCGCATAATGACCTGCGACATGCCAAGTACGATGGGAGAAACCTGCCGCAGAAAATGATCGGTCCAGAGTCGTTCCGTCCGTTGGGGAAGGGGACTGGTTCGAGCTAGCCTCTCGCTTTCGTATTCCCTACCGGCATGCAGGTACACGCAGTTCGACGGACAGTCGATTTCAACTTCTCGCTTGGTTCCGCAGCAAACTGGGCAAATCTGAGTGGCTTTGGCTGGGCAAAGACGTTTGGCCTTGCGAGCTTCACAGAGAGGGCATTTCATCTATTTTCGTTGCTCGTCTGAGGCGACTTTGCCGTCGCGGATGTGGATGATGCGGCGGGCATGTTCAGCCACGTCGGATTCGTGCGTGACCAGGATGATCGTGTTGCCTTGGTCGTGCAGTTTCTCGAAGAGTTTCATAATCTCCACGCCCGTGGCGGAATCGAGATTTCCGGTAGGCTCATCCGCCAGCAGAATCGATGGATTGTTCACCAGGGCCCGAGCGATGGCAACTCTCTGGCGCTGTCCACCGGAGAGCTCATTGGGCTTGTGCATCATCCGATCCTCCAGCTCGACTTTGGTCAGGGCAGCCTTGGCTCTTTCGATCCGTTCTTGAGCGGCGGTGCCGCTGTAAATCAAAGGCAGCTCCACATTGTGAAGGGCGGTGGCGCGGGCCAGTAGGTTGAAAGTCTGAAAAACAAAGCCGATCTCCCTATTCCGAATGTAGGCCAGTTCGTCGTCGTTCATGTCACTGACTAGGCGGCCGTTGATGTAATACTTTCCCTGAGTCGGCGTGTCCAGGCAGCCAATCAGGTTCATCAAAGTAGACTTGCCGGAGCCGGAAGGCCCCATGATGGCGACATATTCACCTTTTTCCACAACGAACGAAACGCCAGCCAGCGCATGAATCTTCTCTGAGCCCATCTCGTAGGTCTTCCAAAGATCGTCCGTCCTAATCAGATGACCGTTCGCGGCCGCGTTTGCTAGAATCTCAGGCATATCTTGTAAAAGCATTCAGCGATTAAGCTTTCAGCGACGAGCCTCCGCTGCAGATCTCCAACAACCACGGAAATGACCCAAGTGACCTCTGAGGGCCGGTGGCTGAGGGCTGACGCCTGAAAGCTGATCGCTGACGGCAGAGCGCTGAACGCTGATTCACTCCTTCTTCTCATCCTTGCCAGCTTCTTCGTTGTCAACCCTGACTTCCGTGTCCGTCTTGATGGTGCGGAGGGTCTTATAGCTTCCAGTGATGATTTCGTCGCCCTCCCTTAGTCCGGATAGTACTTCAATCTCAGTCTGGCCCGTGATTCCGGTCGTGACAGGGACAAAGAAGGCCTTTCCATCCCGCAGAATGAAAACCCCCTGCTGTTCCTTCTTCTTGGACGTCCTGGAGGACACACTGGTTCCTTCCGTCGGAGGCCCGTTGTTCCCGGCAGCCTTGGCTGTGCCAGGGCTGGCGGGTGTAGTTTTGGGTTCCTCCTTCTCCTTCTCCTTCTCAACTTCACGAATGGTGAGAGCTTGGATGGGAATCGCCAAGACATTGCTGCGGGCAGCTGTCATGATTTTTGACGTGGTAGAAAGGCCGGGTTTCAGGTCAGAAGAGGGCTCAAGCAGAGTCACGACGACTTTGAAATCTTTGGCTTCCTGACTGGTGGTGGTGTTGGGGGTCATGCCCGCACCAGCAGCCTGTCCTGTCGTCCGGGTCAGAGCGCTGCTGCCTACTTCTGTAACCTTGCCCTTAAAGGTCTTATTAGGGATGGCATCCACGGTTACTTCAGCTTCCTGATCCAGCTTTACGTTGACAATGTCCGTCTCGTCGACCTTGACTTCAGCCGTGATAACCGAGAGATCGGCGAGCGTCATCAGATTGCTGCCAATGGAATTCTGAATGCCGGGAACGGCCGACTCACCGACATGCACCGGCAGGTTGGTGATGACACCCGTCAGGGGCGCCTGGTAGACAGTCTTGTTAACCTGATCGCTCACTCGGGCAATGCTGGCCCTCTGCTGTGCAATGCGACTCCGCGCGGCAATGCGGGCTTTGTCGGCCTGGTTGAGCTGCGCCTGAAACTGTTGGATTCGCGAGCGAGCCGAGTCAGTCGTAGCCCTGGCGACAGCGAAAGCCGCCTGAGCCTGGTCAAACTCTGATTTGGAAATCAACCCCTCCTTCAGAAGATTCTGGGATCGTTCAAAGTCGAGCCGGGCTTTTTCCATGTCAGCCTGGCTGCGAACCAGTTCGGCTTGCTGCGCCTTGAGCGTAGCTTCGGCGGAATGGTAGGCCGCCTCCAGACCTTCCTGGTCGTCACTGAGCTGTTGCAAGAGCGCCTGAGCACTGCGCAGATCAGCCGACGACTGAACGGACTCCTGCTTCAGCAACAGGTCCCCTTCCCTGACGTGATCGCCTTCTTTGACAGCGATGTCCACGATTCGGCCGAACGAGTTGGCGGTGATGTTGATGAACTTGAGCGGCTTGATTTCACCTGAGGCCGAAACGGTTTGCACCAAGCTATCCATCCGTACCACCTTGCCGGTCTGCACCTTGGTGATCTTGGCCTCCTGAGCCTTGTAATAGCCGAACGCTCCGACCGCGACCACGAGCGCTGCTGCGCTTCCGATCACGATTTTCTTAGTCTTGCTCATTCCTTCTCCAGGGGGTTGTAGTGCTGGGGTAATGCCCGGGTGAAGAACTCACCACAAACGAAATACGTGGCAATTGCTTGGAATGTTTCAGAGGGTTTGAAGGTTTAGAACCGTCTCATCGGGGCATCCTTGCCAAGTTGGGCAACTCCCTCATCATATCAAAAAACATTGACCGAAGCTTGGATTTTGGAACTGCAGCCCCGAGCGTTGTTGAATCGGAATTTGACCAACGGCGCCAAGGCTCAAGCCGCTGATCTCCGGACAGAAGCCTGTGTCCGCGCATTCGCCGGTTGAGAGAGTTAGCAGAGCAGCCGTTCCACCACCACCTTCCACTCCAAAAAACGAGCGAGAAAGAAGCGGTTTGCCAAGCTTTGCGCCTGATGTACCGACAGACGGGAGACAAGCGTTGTCTGCCAGCTCAATTGGAGATTCGCCCTCCTTGACTTGGTTGTCGTCGAAACTCGGGCACGGTGGTCAGCTGAGTTCTAACTCATGGTTCTGACATCAAGAAGCGTGCGATTTTTCGTATCCTTTCGGAGAACATACGAAACAACGTAAATTTTACTCCCGTCTTGTTTCTGATTTTTTCAAGAGAAGGCTAGTTTTGATTGACGCGTAACTCAATTTTTATCAGTGCAATGAACTTCATTTGAGGCAGTCTGCCTGTTAAGGTTCATGCCTTTGGAAAGAATAGTGCTGTGTGATCCAAAGACCGGAATTGTGACTGGTCCTCCCTTGGCTTTCCTGGGCCAGTATTCAAAGTCAGCAGGCTTCGAGTCTCAATCTCGCCTGTCGAGATCTTGGTTCCATGACGAACCGAGCGAGAACCAGATCACCGCTCTTCATTCTGAAAATTCCGAGCACGGCACGGGCTGCCCCTCGATTTCGATTCTCTGCGTTGAACGTGGTTCAAGCAGCATGTGTCCCTGCAGGGAAGCCTACATTTCTTGCTAAGCACCGTTCTGGTTTTGCAGTGCTTCTTCGTGGCGCTTCAAATCGGTCGCTTCACTTATCACAAAAGGAGAATGGGTTATGACAACCAGAGGCGTATTCAACAAAGCTGTTTGGGGGCTGAACTCGCTATCACACCAAAGCGTTGCCATTTCAGCCGCCGCTTGCCTCATCCTATGCATCTCACTCTTTTCTATCGAAACAGCGCTGGCGCAGGGACTGGATGGAACGCTGAGAGGGCAGCTTAAGGATCCAACCGGGGCCCTAGTCCCGGGTATCGTGGTCACCGCGAAGAACAACGGAACCGGAGTTGTACGTACTGCGGAGACGACCTCGGCGGGGACCTACACTTTCCCGAATCTGCTGGTCGGTTCGTACACGGTTTCAGTCGAGGCTCAGGGTTTTAAGAAGTCTGTTCGTCCTAACGTTGAGATCCGGGCCAACCAGATTACGGCGGTAGACATAACGCTGGAAGTCGGCGAGGTGACTGTCATCGTCGAAGTCGAAGGGGGAGCCGAGTTGGTGCAAACCACAAGTTCTCAACTTTCCAGCTCCATTAGCGGAAAGCCCGTGACGGACTTGCCAAACTTCGGCAATCTAGGCGACGGGACGCCTTATGCCTTGGCGATCCTGACTCCGGGAGTCACCACGCAGGGCGGAGGCATTCTGGGCGAAGGCGGCTCGATAGGAGGCAATCGTCCCCGAAACAACAACTTCACGATTGATGGCGTGGACAACAACCGGCTCGACATTACCGGCACGGCGCTCCCAGTGATTGCCGACGCGGTTCAGGAGTTCAATCTCTTGACTAACCAATTCTCGGCTGAATATGGTCACTCCACAGCGGGTCAGTTCAATCTCATTACCAAAAGCGGGACCAACGATGTCCATGGAAGCGCCGCGTTCGTTGGCAATAACCGCAAGCTGAACTCCTTCGACAACCTCGAGGAGATTGATTTTCGCAACGGAGACATCCCAGGGAAACGACGCTTCGACTTTGCTAGAACCGGCGGCACGGTGGGAGGGCCTATTATCAAGGACAAGCTCTTTGCTTTTGGCGCCTACCAGTATCAGACTCTAGGCCAGGCTGCCACCGGGGCAACCGCCGAAACGATCACGGCCAACGGCTTGGCAACCATTAGCTCAATTCCGGGACTGAGCCAGAACAACGTGGGGGTCATCAGCAACCCAAATATCTGGCCGGTGGCATCCACACCGAACGGCAGCTTTGCCCGCGTCACCGGCAGCGATGGTGCCACCCGACAGGTGGAGCTCGGAAATATTGTCGGTTCCGCTCCGGACTTCTTCAATCAGCACGACTGGCAGACCAATATCGATTATAACCGAGGCAGCCAGCAATTTCGTGGCAGATTCTTGTATCATCGCAACCGCGAGCCAAACATAGGCAGTTTCCCGTTTGCTCCATTCACGGGCGATGTGGGTTCGGACCAGAGACTGTTCAACTTCTCCTACATTCACAGCCTGACTCCGAACGTCGTGAATGAGACGCGTCTGCAGTATCGCCGCCTGAACAATACTTTCACAGTTCCCGAACAATTCGCCGCCTTTCCCAATCTTGATGTCAGTACTCTGGGATTGTTTGTCGGGCCAGAAGGCAACTCGCCGCAAGCTTCCCTCGAGAACGCGTATCAGGTTATCGATAATCTCAGCTGGATAAAGGGGCGCCACAACTTCAAGTTTGGTGCCGAGTTTCGAAAATGGATTTCTCCCAACGATTTTCTGCCTCGGGCTCGGGGAGAATATGATTGGGAGTCGCTGGAATCCTTTTTGAAGGACGAGATCCCGACAGGATCAAATGGTGCTTTGAGAGGCGTCGGATCGGGTGTCTTTGCGGACAACCGGAACGCCTTTTACGGATTCGTTCAGGATGATTTCAAGGTCCACCCGCGATTCACGTTGAACCTTGGACTGCGCTATGAGTATGTGGGGAACGCGCGGGATGCCAACTCTCAGGAGGTAAACGCAATCGCATCCGTTCCAGGCGTGATTGAGTTTCGCAGGCCGAAGACAGACAAGAACAATTGGGCTCCACGGGTCGGGTTTGCCTGGGACCTTTTCGGAACTGGAAAAACTTCTCTCCGCGGCGGCGCTGGCGTTGGCTACGACGTTGTGTTCGGTAACCTGGCGATCCTGCAGTTGCCACCCCAGTTTCAGCAGGAATCGAATGCGGATTCGGCCTGTTTGTTGCCCGCTCCGCCCGCGTATTGTCTGAATGGTGAGGCTGTGGGCCCGCCTGACGCCGGAGGTTTTCTGGAATCGGCAGGGATTCCGCCCGTGCCGATTCCCCCAGACACACAGGCCGGCGCCCGGTCGGCAACGCAGGCATTCATTGTCGATACCGTAAACCCGGTTACCTATACCTGGAGTCTAAGTCTGCAACACGAGTTTCTCAAAGACTGGCTGGTGGAGACTCGCTATGTAGGAACTCGTGGGTTGAGACTTCCCATCCAAAGTCGTTTGAACGCGGGGATACCGATTCCGAACGACCGGCGCCTCCCGACCTACTTCAGTGCCTCCCAGGTTCCAGCCAATGCGGCCGGGGCGCCGAGTCTGGCCGATATTCTCAACTATCCAGGGAGTGGCACGCTGGCGTTGGAGAGCTTCGGGTTCGATGGTGGGTTTATCACCGCCTTCTTGCCGGTCGGCAATTCGATCTACCATGGAGGCTCAATCGACGTGCAGCGGCGGGTTTCGAGGGGATTGTTCTTCCGTGGTGGCTACACCTGGAGTCACGCCATCGATGACTCGACCAACGAACTGTTTTCGAGCCGCGTCAATCCTCGGCGTCCCGAAGACTTCCAGAACTTCCAAGACGAGCGGGGCAATTCGGCTTTGAATCGCGTGCATCACTTCACCTTGGCTTGGACTTATGAGTTGCCCAAGTTTACGGGCAACAACGCGTTCCTGAGCAAAGTACTGGGCGGCTGGCAGGTGAACGGAATCTACCTCGCAGAGTCTGGCCAGCAGCTCACGCCGCAGAGCGGTCGTGATATCAACAACAACTTAGACTCGGCTGGGGACCGCGTGGCGGTCAACCCCAACGGTGACCCCAAGCTAGGCTCCGACACCAGTTTCGTTGCGCGTGACCCGATCACGGGAGCGACTTCAATCACGAGCGACGATCCCGGTGAGGCCAACACCGTTGGTTACGTCGCGATAAATCCTAATGCGAAGTGGGTGGCTACGGGCGTCGGCGGCAGAACTGAGTCCGGTCGGAATGTGATCGACACACCCGGGTTGAACAACTGGAATCTTGGGGTGTTCAAGAACACCTACATTACCGAGACCAAGTATATTCAGTTCAGGGTCGACATGATCAATGCTTTTAACCATCGTCAGTTTAGTCTGGCTGGAGATCCCAAGAGCGGAGGCGGCACCATCTTCCAGCAGAAAAACAACACCAACGCCCTAAACGCTGCCTACGCAAACGCTGCTGCCACGAATTTCCTCAATCCATACTCCTTTAACGGAGGGGGCCGTGTCATCATGTTGGGGCTGAAGTTCTTCTTCTGATTCTGCACTCCAAGTCTGATCGATTGAAGTTGAGGAACCCAGTTCAAGGGTTCCTCTTTTTTTTCATCGATGCCGAAAACCCCGTCTGTTATGAGATGACGCTAGCTAGTTCAGCCCATCGAGCTCTCGACTATCAGGCACAAGAAACTCTTTCTCGCGGAGGTGCATCTGAATCCTCATTCCACGGTTGGGGCGGCTGGGGTAGGCTGTTTCTCGATAAAGGAGAGAAGGCGGAATGACCAGCCCTAAATGTTTCAAACAAAAACATTGACTCGACTTTCGGCTGCTCTATAATGAGCAGGTGACCATCTGAAGGCAAACCTCGTCAATTCTTTAACATCCCCGAAGGGTTCGCTATGAAACTCGCATCGAAACTCCCACTAGTTGTCGCGTCTGTGTTGGGTTTGACTTTAGCGTTTGGGACGCTGCCGTCAATGGCCGACAAGAAGAAGGACAAAGACCGCGAAAAATCGCTGAGGCAGGAGACGTCGGACCAGTTCTTGAAGAAATGGCTCGAGCAGGACGTCCTCTACATCATCACCGACGAAGAGAAGGCAGCCTTTAAGCGCTTGACTACCGACGACGAGCGTTATCAGTTCATCGAGCAATTCTGGCTTCGGCGCGATCCTTCGGCAGATACCATCGAGAATGAGACACGAGACGAACACTATCGCCGCATTGCCTATTCGAACGAGCGCTTTGCTTCGGGCAAGCCCGGCTGGAAGACCGATCGGGGGAGAATCTACATCACTTGGGGTCCCCCTGACCAAATCGAATCGCATCCGAGCGGCGGCAGCTATATGAGACCTCCGGAAGAAGGTGGGGGAACCACCAGCACATTCCCATTTGAGGTCTGGCGTTATCGTTACTTGGAAGGGCAGGATCTCGGCAACGAAGTTTTGATTGAGTTCGTTGATCCGACCATGAGCGGTGAATATCGCATGACGTTAGATCCCGCCGAGAAGGATGCTCTTCTCTATGTTCCCAACGCCGGCCTAACTGACATGGAAGCGATGGGGCTGGCGAGCAAAGCCGATCGCTTTAATAACACCGATGGCACCCGGCTCGGCGCGGCGATGGGCGGACGTGGCATCCGCTACAATCAATTCGAGCGCCTCCAGCAGTATGTTGCTTTGCAGCGTCCTCCTCAGATCAAGTTCAAGGATCTTGAAACGGTCGTCAACACCAAGCTGTCGTATAATCTTCTTCCTTTCAACTACCGCACGGACTTCATCAAGATCACTGAAGACACCGTGCTAACGCCGATCACTATCCAGCTTCAAAACAAGGATATGACGTTTCAGAACAAGGAGGGTGTCCAGAGAGCAGCAGTCAATATTTATGGAAGAATCTCCACGATCACGGGGCGCGTGGCTCAAGTGTTTGAAGACGTAGTGGTTCAAGATGTTCCCGAGTCGCTCTTCAAGCAAACGCTCGATAGGAAATCTCTCTATCAGAAAGCCGTGCCGTTGCGGTCTGGACTGTACAAACTCGAACTGGTCCTAAAGGACCTTAACAGCGGCAATGTCGGTACCATGTACAAGGGCTTTACCGTACCGAAGTTTGAGGAGGACAAGCTTTCGGCCAGCAGCATCATTTTGGCCGACAATATCGAGAAACTCTCCTTGAGGCAGGTGGCGCACGGGCAGTTCGTCATTGGTGGCTCCAAGGTTCATCCAAACGTGAGTGATATCTTCTCGCGCGAAAAGACCATGGGAATTTATTTCCAGATTTACAATCTAGCCATTGACGAGAAGACCCAGAAGCCTTCAGCGACCATCGAATACGTCCTCAAGAAGGGTGACCAGGAGATTTCGCGTTTCATGGAAGACCAGGATAAGTTAGCCGGGGCCTCGCAGCAGATGACTCTTGAGAAACTCTATCCGTTGAAGGACCTCGAACCTGGCCGTTATAGCTTGGTGGTCAACGTTACAGACAACCTAACGAAAAGAACCATTTCTCCGGTCGCCAAGTTTGAAGTGCGCTAAGAGGAAGAGGCGATGAGAAACACGAGAATTCCCAAGCTTCTGTGTAGGGTCTTTCTCTCAGGCTGTTTGACAGTAGGCGCGGCGGCGGCCGCGCTTGGAGCCACGGGTGGAGGGGTGTCTGGAATTGTGCGCGACCCTCATGGCGTACCGCTGGCTGGTGTTATGGTAACGCTACTTCAGGGCCGCTTCAATTCCAAGGCGGTTCAAACTGCGACAACGGATGCTGCGGGCCGGTTTGAGATCAAGGATGTTCTTCCGGGTCTATATTCCTTGCGGGCGAATCTGGCCAGTTACCTTCCGCAAATCAAGTCGGGCATCGGCGTCGCGTCCGGGAAAATGGCCGAACTAAGCCTAATTCTGGAGACTCTTTATCTTCAGTCGGTTTCAGGAAGCTCGTCGGCAGACCGCGAAAACGCTGTGAAAGAGGACATAGAGTCCGTCTTGCGATCGGCCTCGTCCACTCGTCCGATCTTGCGAGTCTTCGACGCCAATGCCGGCGACAGCGAAGAGTGGGGGCAATCAACAACCCGCGGCAGAGGCGGAATCCGTGGCGTGGTGAGCTTTTCGACCGCTGCCTTTTCCACAGCGCCGGACCTTGCCAGCGCAGGGAACACTTTTACCGATTTTGCCTTTATCAAGGACATCAGTCCCGGAACAACGTTGGTCGTTGCGGGAGTATTGTCCGACTTTGGCTTTGCCGAAGTGGACTCACTGGTCAGGCTTCGAGGGACCGACCGGCACGTCGCCTCCGCCAGACTGAGTATTGGCATACTCCCTTATCTTTCGGATTCCTTAACGCCGTTGTTGGACCGAAACGTCCGCAGGTTGAACATGTACAACCTTGACCTTCAGGACGAGATCAAGCTTTCTGAAGTGTTTTCGGTCATCTATGGGGCTGAGTTGCAAATGACCGACCCGAGCACGCGAGGTTCTCGATTTCGTCCACGGTGGGGTTTCAAGTTTCAACCCTCGATGAGACGAAACTACACGTTTATTCGGACTTCCTCCCTTCCGCAGATGCAAAGGACGCTGGATTTGGGAGACGGGGACACCATTGCGCTGACTTCACCATTTCAGCATGAGTTTGGCAACCGGCTGAACTTCGGCGTGAGTCGCATCACCCACACAGAGTCTGCAATGAGTCAAGCTCTGGGGGCGAATTCGCAGTTTGTCCTGGGCGTCTATTCCGACGATTTTTCCGCCAATCAGGTGGCGTTGGGCGAGGGTGCCAACCAACGAATCTTCAATACCGCCCGAGGCGCGCGGGTGGCTTACGGGCATAAGTTCTCAAAGCGCCTGGATACTCTGTTCGGGTATACCTATGGCGTGGGTATCGAAGCCAGCCGCGACTTTGCGGAGTTGAGCGCGCGAAATTTCCATGTCGTCACTGCTCGTGTGAGATCGGAGGTTTCCCTGACTGGGACTCAGTTTGCTGCCACCTATCGTTGGGTTTCGGGTGATTCGGTCACTATCATCGATCCCTATCAGGATTTATTTGATTCGGCTTCTCCCGGAGTCAGTCTGATGTTTGCCCAGGCGATTCCGTATCTTGGAAGATTTATCCCAGGCAGGCTTGAAGCTCAAGTCGACATGCGAAATCTCTTTGGTAGGAGTACCTCCGAGCTTTACCAATCAGCCAGCCTAAGGCGAGTTGAGTTCCTCCAGCCTACCCGGTCTGTGCGCGGTGGCATCAAACTGAAATTTTAGTTGCCCAGATCTTTTCCGCCTTCGCGCTAACCGCCGTTCCTCCAAACTGATACAATTTTTGGGACACAAGAATTCCAAAAAGCGTATGAATCTTTGTCTCCGGCTTTCCGATCGACTGTAAGAGACTGAAAATACTAGATTTATAGTCTCAATATTCGTAAGCAGCCTTGGCATCAAAACTGCATTCTTCTCGTCTTATCGACTTGGATCCTGGTTACCCGAATGACAGTCAAATTCAGCTTCAAAACTGTCGTCATTGTTCTGATCACTGCCGCCCTGACAGTGTTGGGGCTGATTAACAGCGCCCAGAAATCGAAACATGTCACTCCAGATGACGGTTGTGGCTGGATCGCGACTGCCCGTGGTCTCGAGGCCTACATTGTTGAGAAGAGCGGCCCAGGGCAGCGCGCCGGCGTTCATCGAGGAGATATTCTGGAGGCGATTGGCGGCAAGAAGATGTCCAGCTCGGGAGATGTGTCCCGAAAGCTGGACGAGCTGGGTGTTTGGTCGCGCGCCAGTTATGCGCTGAGACGAGGCGAAGCCCGGTTCACGGCTACGATCATTGTCACTCCGCAGCAAACACACCTGCGGTTTAAGCGGTTTTTGGAGATTGTCGGGTTCCTTTACTTGTTCATCGGCGTCTTCATTTTCCTGCGCCGCTGGCAGGCCACTGGGGCGTTGCACTTTTACACGATTTGCATCGCTTCCTTCGTCATCTACTCCTACTCCTATACCAGCAAGCTGAACGAGTTTGACTGGACCATATACTGGCTTGACGAAATCGCCTTCCTGATTTTGCCTCCGCTCTTTCTCCACTTTTGTCTCTGCTTTCCGGAGAAAAAGCAGTTTTTGCAGGCTCATCCCTACGCTGTCGTCCTTCTCTACGGCCCGGCTGCCGTCTTGGCGGTTGTGCAAGGCCTGTTTATTTCCGGAGGCCTGAACTTTTTTCAGGCGCCGCTGGTGCTTCGCGTGTTTCTGGATAAGCTTCACACTCTGCATTTTGCGGCTTTCTTCGTCTTTGGAGTCGTCTCGCTGTGCCATACCTACTTTACCAGCGCCAACCAAACCCTTAGGCAACAGATGAAGTGGATTGTTTTGGGAACGACCTTCGGGGCCTTCCCATTCTTCGTATTCTATGCCGTGCCGTATTGGCTGGGAGCGGTTCCTGCATTCTGGATGGAGGCGACAGTTTTTCCGTTGGTGCTTATCCCGCTGACCTTCGGCTATGCGATCATCAGGTATCGACTGATGGACGTGGATATCATTTTCAAGCGAGGCGTAGCCTCCACCCTAGCCTCGTTAGCAGTCGTTGGTTTTTACTTCGGATTGATCGCCATTGTGAGCGAAGTATTTCGCGCCTCGGGGGCGAGCCGCATCTGGGTCATCATTTCGATCGCGGTGGCCGCTTTTGTGTTCTCTCCGCTGCGCAACTGGATTCAGGTCAGAGTTGACAAGTATTTCTATCGGGATCGCTATGACTATCGGAAGACCCTCATTGAGTTCGGCAGGACCTTAGGGGCTGAAATCAACTTGAAACGGTTGCTCGATTCCGTTGTGGAGAGAATCAGCCACACTCTCTCCGTGGACAAGATCGCAATTTTCCTGGTTAGGGAGAACGCTCCGCGGCGATTCAGCCTGGCGAAGTCCATCGGAACGACATTAGCAGTCAGTGATACCGACCTGGGTTTCCTGGATCCGCAGAGACCGGCTTTGGCGAAGGGTTACCTCTTCTATGAGAATCTTAGAACCCTTGTGATGGAGAGTCCCGAGTATCGCGGACCCCTGAGGCAATTGGATCTGAACTACTATCTGCCTTGCGTCACAAAAGGCAGCACGATCGCGTTTATCGGACTGGGGCGCACCACGCAGGGAGAGCTCCTTACGAGCGAGGATGTTGAACTCCTACAGACAATTGCTGGTTATGTAGCGATTGCGATCGAGAACAGCCGTCTGTATCAATCAATTCACGAGAAGGCAGAAGAACTGCGCCGACTGAAGGACTATAACGAAAGCATCGTAGAATCCATTAGCGTCGGTGTTCTGGTACTCGGTTTGGATGAGCGCATCGAGAGCTGGAACACCCGGATGGAGTCGCTAATGGGGGTCACTCGTTCCCAAGCGCTTGGAACCAGCCTGGCCGAACATTTCCAGCCAGGTTTGATCGATGCGATTCATTCGCGGATGAAGGAACGCTCGAACGGCTCCTCTGACGTGATCAAGCTTTACAAGTATCCGCTCAAGACCAACTCCGGAAGCCTCTTTGTTGACGTTACATTGACACCCTTGTTCGGTCGGGATGGTCAGGTGACAGGGCAGCTGATGATTCTGGACGACGAGACCGAGCGGGTCAAGCTCGAGGATCAGCTCATTCAGTCGGAAAAACTTACTTCCATTGGACTGTTGGCAGCGGGCGTGGCTCATGAAGTGAATACACCGCTGGCGGTCGTTTCCAGCTACAGCCAGATGCTCTACAAACAGCTCCACAAGGACGATCCCAAAGTCAGGATTCTTGACAGGATTATTAAGCAGTCATTCCGCGCTTCTGAGATTGTCAACAGTCTTTTGAATTTCTCCCGCACAAATGGCTCCGAGTTCCGTTTGGTCCAGCTGCACGGCCTTATTTCCGACACCCTTTCGCTCTTGGAACACCAGTTCAAGACCGCCAAGGTCAGAGTCCGAAGGGAACTCAGTCCTGGGGCGCCTCAGGTTTTCGGGAACCCGGGTAAGCTGCAGCAGGTGTTCCTGAACTTGTTCATCAACGCTAAGGACGCGATGCCGGAGGGAGGCGAGCTGTTGGTGAAAACGTCGAGCTATGATTCGGCATTCCGAGTTGAAGTCATCGATACTGGTGTAGGAATCTCCGAAGAAAACCTCAAAAAGATCTACGATCCATTTTTCACGACGAAAGAGCTTGGACGAGGCACCGGGCTCGGCCTGTCGGTCACGTATGGAATCATCCGGGAACACTCCGGAAAGATTTCCGTCGAGTCAAAGCCTGGGCACGGAACTCGCTTCGCCCTCGAATTGCCCGTTCCTAGAAAAGTTGCCAATGTCTAGTCACGAAGGATCGATCCTAGTGGTCGATGACGAATCCGCCATTCGGGAGAATCTTGAGCTGTTGCTCTCGGACGCCAACTACAAGGTCACGCTTGCCGAAAATGGGACTGAAGGATTGCGAAAGGTCGAATCCGAGGTTTTCGATCTCGTGCTTTTGGACGTGATGATGCCAGACAAGAACGGCTTAGAGGTTTTGAAGGAGATCCATGAGTCCTCTCCCGAAACGGCGATCATCATGATTACTGCCTTTGGCACCATCGAAACCGCAGTCAGCGCCATTAAAGCGGGTGCCGCGGACTACGTTACCAAGCCCTGGGACAACGAAAAGCTCTTGCTCGACATCCGTAACGGAATTCAACAGCGTAAGTTGCAGCTCGAAAACCGGGAATTGAAGAAGGCTCTGAAGCAGCGCTATGGCTTCTCGAATATTATAGGCAAGAGCGAGAAGATGCTAAAGATTTTCGATCTCGTGGCTCAAGTGGCCCAGAGCCGCAGCACTGTACTGATCCAGGGCGAAAGCGGGACTGGCAAGGAGTTAATCGCCAAAGCCATCCATGCCAACAGTAATCGGTCGGAGCATGCCTTCGTGACGATAAACAGCGGCAGTCTGCCTACCGACCTGCTGGAAAGCACGCTGTTCGGGCATCTGAGAGGTGCGTTCACCAGCGCGGTCTCGTCCAAGAAAGGGTTGTTCGAGGTAGCCGATCACGGGTCGATCTTCTTCGATGAAATTGGCACAATCGGTTTGGAGACGCAGGCGAAGCTGTTGAGAGTCCTCCAGGAACGCGAGTTTATGCGGTTAGGAGGCATTGAGACAATTAAGGTTGATACCCGTATCGTCGCAGCGACAAACGTGGATCTGAAGACTCTCGTCGAGCAAGGGAAGTTTCGCGATGATCTCTATTACCGGCTTAATGTGATCTCTATTCAGCTGCCTCCCCTTCGAGAACGCAGAGAAGATATTCCCTCGCTAGTTGAACACTTTGTGCAAAAATTCTGCGATGAAAATGGCAAACCGCACTACCGCATGGTGCCGGAAGTTCTGAAAGTCCTGGTTGATTATGACTGGCCGGGCAACGTCCGCGAATTGGAGAATGTCATCGAGCGGGCAGTAGTCCTGGCCCCAAAGCAAGAAATCACCCTGGACCTCATTCAAGAGCACATCGCATTGCCTTCGGCTAAGCTCAAAGTGGAGCAAGTCTCCATCCTGAACGGACAGTCGCTATTTGAGATCGTCGATGGGTTCGAGAAAAAGGTGATCATTCAAATGTTGGAGAATGTCAGCTGGAGCCAGACCGAGGCGGCTGAAAAGTTTGCCGTTCCTCTTTCGACGCTCAATTCGAAGGTGAAGCGGCTCGGAATCGATATCAAAAGAAAAACAGTCCGCTGACCGTCCCTCTGGGTCAGAATCCCATGGCCTAACGCCTCCTCCTTCCTGTATTTCGTTCCTTCCGGTGCTATTGCTTCTCGGTTGGTATCGTCTGCCCCTTGTGGTGTCAGTGTCACGGCTCATCCCATAACAGGAGCTTATCGTTGTCCCTGATCGAACAGCTGAAAGCCAAGGCCAAAAAAGCCAGCAAGCGAATTGTCTTGCCTGAGGGGATGGATGAACGCACGCTCGTCGCAGCGGCGATGTTGGTGCGAGAGGAACTAGCCAAAGTCACGCTACTGGGAAACCCGGATACCACCCGCGCTCGGGCACGAGAGCTGAATCTGAGGC
Source organism: uncultured Acidimicrobiia bacterium (assembly GCA_963752385.1). Classification (GTDB taxonomy): domain Bacteria; phylum Acidobacteriota; class Terriglobia; order Versatilivoradales; family Versatilivoraceae; genus CAVVYL01. Next base: position 293,071 of record CAVVYL010000049.1, read on the forward strand.
TCGATGACGTTGAGGTTGTCGATCCGAGCTCGTCGGCTGAGCTTGAGCGTTTTGCCTCTCTCTATCACGAGAAGATGAGGTCCAAAGGGATTACCCGCGACGAAGCGTTGGGGCGCGTGAAGGAACCACTCTACTTCGGTGCCATGATGGTCAGCATTGGGCAGGCGGATGGATCGGTTGCTGGTGCGACCAGCACCACGGCTGAAACAGTTCGTGCAGCGCTACGCTGCATCGGGCTAAAAGACGGCTGCTGCATTGTTTCGGGTTTCTTTTTGATGATTCTTCGAGACCGTCGCTTCGGCCAAGATGGTGCCTTGCTTTTTGCGGATTGCGGTGTCGTTCCGAACCCGGATGCCTCACAGCTAGCGGATATTGCGATTGCAACTGCCGATCACACTCGCCTGCTCCTGGAAATCGACCCTCGAGTCGCCCTCTTGTCATTTTCAACGAAGGGGAGCGCAAAGCATCCCCTGGTGGACAAGGTTGCTGAGGCAGTGCGCACCGCCAAAGAACGAAAACCCGACTTGCTGATCGACGGAGAACTTCAGGCAGACGCAGCCCTGGTGGCTGCTGTTGGAAGGACGAAAGCGCCGGGCAGTTTGGTGGCAGGAAACGCGAACACGCTGATTTTTCCAGACCTGCAGTCCGGGAATATCGCTTACAAGCTAGTCGAGCGATTAGCTGGAGCGGAAGCCGTCGGGCCGGTGCTGCAGGGGCTGAAGCGACCGGCTAACGATCTCTCTCGGGGATGCAAGCCAGAAGACATTGTGAATACCACAGTCGTAACCGCGATTCAGGCGACCCTGAACGGCGGCCGTCTCCCGGCGGGTTAGGGAACTTCTAAGGCGAATCTTTGGAGAGCTCAGGCGGTTGCCGAAACCTGTCGCTGTTGCAGGAAGCACTCGCGGCAATAGACAGGACGGCCCTGCGTCGGCTTAAAGGGAACCGTCGTTTCCTTCCCACAGCTGGCGCAGGTTGCCACGGTTTCAACTTTCGTTCTTGGGGCATTTAGGGCCTGATTTCTTTTTGACTTGCACTCCTTACATCGTTTGGGCTCGTTCCTGAAGTTTTTAGTTGCGTAGAACAGCTGCTCACCCGCAGAAAAAACAAACTCCGTCCCACATTCGACACAAACTAACATCTTATCCTGATATTCCATTCGCAACTCCAATCGCTAACCCCGCCAATACGATCACTTGCTGCCAACAAAGTTCAGTCAAATTGAAACGCAACTCCCTCTCCCGTTTGTGAAGAGCGGGCAGCTGAAGATCGGGTGAGGGAACCGCAACATCACAAATCAGTCGTAGTCTCTTCTGACTTTCTTCCTATTCCGCTTTCGAGCCAGAGCCTGTTTCACCCGCTTCTTCTCTCCAGGTTTGAGATAAAACGAGTGTCGCTTGACCTCCTTGATAATATCCTCCGTCTGGACTTTTCGCTTGAATCGGCGAAGGGCATTTTCCAGAGACTCTCCTTCTTGGAGTCTGACCTCAGCCACTCGATTGACACCTCCCTACTTCGAGAGAATGAATTTGCTTTCTACAACCGGCAGAAATTACTGAATTCCCCCATCAATGTCAAGCAAGAATCAGCGAATTCAGCGAATTCGCGCGCACTTCAAGAAGAAAGGCGTCTCGCTGCAAGGTCGGCGATCTGTCCCGTTATTCTTGGTTGAGCCAGGTCTGGGCGCTCCAAAACGGGATTCGAATGCTGTGTGCTAAACTGAGCGTTCCTTTGGCGGAAGTCTTGCGTATTTTTTGGAGAATTCCGTCGACCAGCTGCCGTTCGGTCGGTCGCCGTTCGTGATGGAACGCGATCCAAGAATTGAATTCTCCTTTCTTCAAATTCATGCCGACGCTCATGACGACGATCGCAGGGGTGACCGTCTCTGCCAGCTGGTTGCTGGGAATGGAAGAATAACGGGCCTTTCAGCCGTGTTTCAGGCGAAGGCGATGTCAGGAAGGCTTAAGGGTGGATGAGCTTCGAAATGTCCCAGGCCTTCAGAGCTTGGCTGTTTCAAGGGAAGTCCTTGCATTCTCTTGCTGAGGTCCGCTCTTGTTGCCTCCTTTAGATCTCAAGAAAATCCTCATCATCCGCTTTGCCCGTCTCGGTGACGTGATTCTTCTGGTACCCGCTCTCCGTGCATTGCGAAGACAGTTTCCGGGCGCCAAGCTGGATGTCCTGGTCGACCACCGCTACGCGCCAATTCTGGAGATGTGTTCGGCGGTCAGCGAGGTGATTCCTGTCAACCGATTGGAAATGAGAGATGGCAACAGGCTGAAGGCTCTGTGGAACATCCTGCGCCTGGCAGAGAACGTGCGGCAAAGAGACTATGATCTGGTTTCAGACTTCCACAGCTTTCGCGAAACCCACTTTTTGACTTGGTATTCCCGAGCACGCTGGCGCCTGGGACTCAAACGAATTCACAGCCCCTATTCCTCTTTTTGTTTCAACCTCGAGCCAGTTGTGGAGGATGATTCCCTGCATGTCTCTTCGGTGTTTCTCTCAATGCTGGCGCCCCTGGGCATCAAGGCAGCAGATGCCAGAGACTGCTTGCTGGATTTGCCACCCAGCCTGGTAAAGCAGGCAGAGGCCTTCCTTCGTCCCTACCGAATCGCTGGAAACGAATGGTTCGTCGGATTCAATGTAGGAGCCGGCTCCAAATCCCGTACCTGGCCGGAAGACGGATTCGCTCAGTTGGCAGTCCAGGTTCTTCAGCAACCCGGCGCAAGACTCATTTTGTTCAGTGGACCGGGTGAAGATGAAATCTCGCTTGCCCTGCATGAGAGGCTGCAGTCCTCTCGGGTGATTCTGGCCAAGAATCTGGGTCTGCCAGAGCTGGCGGCGCTATTCAGCAAGTGCAGGATCCTGGTGAGCAACGATACGGGTCCCATGCACTTAGGCGCTGCGGTGGGCGTTCCTACTTTGGGGATCTTTAGCGTCGCCCGCCCAGAGCATTACAGCCCCTTGGGACGATTCAGCCGTTACGTCAGGAGCCGATCCATCCAGATGGTGGCTGCAGAAACGGTGTATACCGAGTTTCTGCAGATTCAGGAATCCATGCGTGAAGCGAACGTGGACTGGGTCGGGCCAGGTTTGCCAACTGCTTCTGAGCCAAGCGTTGATTTCTGACCTGCAACTAACTATAATCACCGCCCGCTAAGTCGTAGAGGAGCTCGCCATATCGTTTAAGCTTCGCCTATTGTCAGATTTCTCTCCCTAATTCTAAGCAAATCAAAGATCTGCTGGCGAGATGGAAGCAGATCTGCTTAAACCTGAGCCCAAACTGAAGAGCTGTCGAGCTGACCGACAGCCAGCAGCAACTCATCCGAGTCCGCTGAAGAGGAGTGAGCCGAATGAGTGCCATACACAAGCTTTTGTATCAGCGAATTATCTTCTGTCCCAAGTGCCGGCGGAGCATGTTTGTCGGTTTGAACACACGTTACGTCATCCATCTGGCACGGCACACGATGGTCAACAAGTTATTGATTTTCTTGTCCGCAACGGTTCTGATCTCCATGGCGCCTTCCACTATTTCAATCATGTCCGCCAAGCGGGCAGGCTTGGCGAACTACGTAAGTGAAGAGCAGTATAGGCAGGAGAGAATCGTCCAGGCTACGTTGAGGCGTCACTCGAACATTAAGCTCGAGGAGATCAGCAAGCTGTCCAAAATCATTGTGCGTCATGCACAGGACAAGAAGTTGGATCCAAAGCTGGTTGCGTCGATTATCGTCGTTGAGTCCCGCGGAAAGCCCACTGCCATTTCCGAGGCCAAGGCAGTGGGGCTCATGCAGATTCACGTTCCGACCTGGCGCAACGTGGTTGATTTCACCGAGAACAATCCGTTTGATCCAGAGGTAAACATCGAGCTCGGAACTGCCATTCTGGCCGACTACCTGAGTCGCTACAAAGACTTACGCATAGCCTTGGCTGCCTACGAAGGTACCCAGGATCCCACCCAGACGGAATACCCCACAAAAGTGATGGAAGTCTACCGGGGCAAGGTTCGGTAATCTCCGGTTTGGCTCGCTTAACCTGCTGTGTTTGCAAGACGATAGGGTAACCTGTGTCGATTCTTGCAGCGGCCAAAACAGGCATCACGTAAAGCTTTTACACGGAAGGAGATTGCGCCGGGAAATTATTACTCGATTCCCGGTTGACGGCCAACCCTCCACAGGTTGGAGTACGTTAACTCTTTGTCCGCTGGGTACCGTGTTGGACAAGCTGCTGCGATTTGTCTCAATTTTGGGTTTCCAATTGCAGTTTTGAACTAATCACCGGAGCAAGTGATGGCTTGGCAAAACTTCCATTAGTTTTCACTGAGGAGGTCTGTGAACTCATGATCGATGAGAAATGTCCGATTTGGACCCAAGGCAAGGGATTCTGCTGGTGCCCGAGTTCGGCTTGGGGCGTCACCGACGAAGAATTGTGCGAGCTGTGTCAAATCAAGAACGCTCAGATTATCGAAAGGATCGAGATTATCGGTCGGCAGCCAAAGGTTCTGACGGAAAAGCAGATCGTAGCGCGCAGCAAGTCTCATTCCTCGTGTCTACCCTCGTAGGCGAAGTTCCCCCCTCCAAGTTTTGTCGCTTCATGCATCAATCAACGGCAACTTTAGCGTCTCCCTGGCTGCGCCAGTATCTACACAGCTTAGCTCATCCGCTGTATTGGCTTTACTGAGCGGACCCATGCTTGGCTAACAATATGGGCTCGGGGTCAAGAAGAAAAGGGATGAGACTATGGCGACAGTCGGCTTCTGGGGTTGGGATCAGCCGGAACCTGCAAATTGACTCCGTTGGTAGTTTTGCCACGCTGTACGTCTACGACCTGCATGTCAAAGACCTGTCCAGAGGGAAGTCCGATTGGAGTGGGAGCTGGATCGGGTTTGGTCAACAGAACCATGAAGTATTTTCCAGCTTCCAAGCCCGGCACTGTGTATTTCTCTGCGGTGAGCTCGTAATAAGTTCTGGTGTTGTCCTTCAGGCTGACGAGCATCAACACAATCCTCTTCAGGTCGAGCGATTTCTCCTGCGAGCTGACGGTCCCTGCAATTGAGCCCATCACCTTCAATGGGAACTCGACACCCTCGATCAAACTGCCTTCCGTCACCTCAACTGCCTTCTCCTGAGCATTTGCCTGCGGAATGAGATTGGGATCGTCGAGAATGGGGCTTAGAGCGTAAAGACCAGGTGGAGTCCGGTCAATCAGGAACGAACCATCTTGCTTGAGCTTGAAGTCTCTCTTACCAAATCCGTCAAGGTCAAGGCCCTCTCGTTTCAAGCTCACTGCTTTTCCTGCAGGTTGGAGAGCGTATTCAGGGTCCTCGATTCTCAGCCCGCCCCGGATCGTGCCGCCGAGAGGCAGATTGAAGTCAATGTGACGAACGCGTTCGCCCTCTTCAACGGTGATCTGGTCTGCCTTTTCGGCGCTCGACTTGTCCCGATAGAAAAAATTGACCACCCGCCGGATTTGTTCGGGAAGCACCGTGTCGACGATATAATCGCCCGGGGCAAGACCTGAGATCAGATAACTTCCGTCGGGATCCGTTTTTCCCTGAAAGGGATTGAGAATGGCCTTAGCAACGTGTTGCGAGCGAAGGAGCACGCCCGACAGTGGCCGATTGTGGTATCGAGAACGCACCGTGCCTGAAATCGAGGCTGCCTCGACCATCGCAAAGTTGACGCCTGTGATCACGGTTCCCGGCTCGATTGCCAGCTTGTCAGCCAGCTCTCGGTCAAAGCGGTCCTCGTGGAACTGCATGACATATGAGCGTCTTGGCCGGCTTTGAGTGCTCTCTCTGAGCCGACTGCTCTCTACTGTGTAGCTGCCCTCCGTCAATCCCTGAAGTGTATAGAATCCCTGAGCGTCGGTGATGGTGAAGTACGGCGGTTCTGGCTGGCTTTGGTTTTCGGCGATAATCCGCAAACCAGCAATTGGTTCACGGTTCCTGTTCGCATAGGCCCGCCCACTGATTACACCGCCGTAGCGCAGACGGAAATCAATACCGGTAACCTTCTGGTGTCGGCCAACTGAGATAACAGCCGCTTTTTCAGAATCGCGAGTGTCCCCGAAATAGAGAGAAACAAAGTTTTCATCCATGGGTAGGACCCGGATTTTATAGTCGCCCGGCGGGAGAGCGCGCAACAGGTAATTGCCATCACCAGCCGTGTGGATAGCACTGCGAAACGCTCCAGAGACGGCTTCAATGCGCATGTTGGCAAGAGGTATCAGGTCGGTGGACCGCAGAACCGTGCCGGCAATCGAGCCGCCCGCGGCTAGCGAAATGTCAATGATACGAAATGACTCAAAAGCGGCGACGTCCAGAACATCGCCCTGAGAATCGCCGCTGGCAGCGTAGAACCGCGCCAGATAGTTTGAGTCCGGCAGACTCACAAAGAGCCGGTATTTGTCCCGACCCAGATCCAGCTGATATCGTCCGTCGTCGCCGGCGATGCCCTGAACCTCACGCTGACTCCGCGACAAGGGAATCGCCCGGACAATTGCGCCGGGAAGGCCCTGCCCGGTATCTGCGTCGGCCACTCGCCCTACAACCTCAGCGGCCTCGAACTCGGCTGACAACAATAGCCAGACGAGACCGGCGATAATGAGTAATGGAGCCTTGCTCTGTGCCATCAGTCTGGTCCAAGACCTCAAAATTAGGTTCGATTGAAGCGAATAGTACATCACAGCCGCTGTGATCGAAAGAGGTAGACAATCCGCCGCTGCCACACTTCATTTACGATTATACCTGCGGATCGAAGCTTCTCGTTGAGTTCTTCGGGAGATCGGAAGAAACCGAAGCGGATCACCCGATCCAAGAACGCTGCCATGCCTGCTGAATGCTTGGGCTTAATAGTAGTTTGACAGACGAAGCAACCCTGAAGGCAGAGCGTCCTGGCAATTTCCGCTAGCGCGTCATCCGGACGGTCAAAGAGGTGCAACGCTCCACTACACAGAATGGCGTCGAACGCACCGTCCAGGAAAGGCAACCGCAAAGCGCTGCCTCGCACCAGCAGAACGTTCGTGAGACCGAGCCGATTGGCTATTTTTCGGGCCCGCCTCAGCATCGGCAATGAAAGGTCGAAACCAATCACCCAGCCGGGGCTCTTCTGAGCCATTGGACAAGTGAACAACCCTGGCCCGCAAGCCAGATCCAGGATCATCTGCTGCCCGCCAGGATTCATCAGCCCCATCAGTTTGGCGCAAAAGTGGCGAAACGACGAAGAACTGGCAATGAAAAATCCCAGCGGCCGCCAGTACTTTTCATAGATCGCCGCGACCGGGGAGAACTGCATCACGCGCTGAAAGGGAGTGATGTTTTCGGACGATTCGGCTTTGCCAATGAAATCGAGAATTCCGTCCTTCCAGGAGTAAACCTCATGGCAACGAGAGCAGGTTAAGGGCACCTCGCGGCGCTGTGCGGGATCAGCAAGGGAACGGGCCCAGTTCTCACCGGGTTGGCGACAAGCAGGACAACAAATCATCGCGAAGAGAGCTTGAAGAGCGAGCGGCCTGCGGCTTAGTGGCACTGCCTCGCTTGGGCGTGTCTGATCAAGCATTCGACTACACTAAACAGTTCAAATAGGTGCGGAGACGTCGGTTTGGCCTCTGATACTGTCCGATGGAATCGGAGGAGGTCATCGAACGTGTCCAAGTCAAAGCTCTCTCTTAAGCGCAGCCATTTTGTCGAGTGGGTTCTCAACAATTGAACGGTTTGCTTGTACACTCTCGGAGTTCCCCAATCGATCCCGGACAACACGAAGGGCCTCAGCGCTGAAAACCCGATCAGGTAATAGCCACCGTCCGTGGCTGGACCGATCACAATTTCACAAGTCGCCAAGCCTTCGATAGCAGCTCGAAGATCCTTGACCTCAATGAGCGGACTGTCCGTTCCGATGAACAGAACCTTCCTGAATCCCTCGGCCCATTTCTTGTTCAGCGCAAAGGTCATTCGCTCTCCGAGGTCACGGCCAACTTGAAACTCGACCGAAATGCTTGACGGGAGCGACAGCGCGCGAATTGCGCTGCGTGCCTCCTGTCCACCGTCGGTGAAGAAGATGGTTTTGCTAAGGCCGAGGATTTCCCATTCTTCGACTTGGGTTAGAGTGTGCTGCAACAAGGCCTGATGCAGACGCAGGCAGTGCTCGTTAGAAAGGGATGGTTGCATCCGCGTCTTGACCGTTCCGAGAATTGGCGACTTGGCAAAAACAAGAAGGCTGGTGTTGGAAGCGTAGTTGGGCATGATCCAGCCCCGACTACCGGCCCTGGAACAGCCGGTCGGTTGAGCCAACGTCTCATGTTTGGAGAAAGGATGTCAAGCTGGCGCGGCAGAATGGGTCGTGGCGCGCCAAAAATCGGGAAGTATGTCGGAGATTAGGCGGGGGAGAGGGTTGGCGGGGAGCAGCCAACACTGGGACCACTGCCAAGCCTGCAGAAGCCCAATTGGCTGCCGCCAGCCTCCCTGTGGCTCTCGCCCGTGGGCAGGTTGAAATTCGGATTCCGCTCAGAAGTGCTTAGAGAGGCACCTTCTGGTTCGTACTCTCCCCTCAGGCGGAAAGGAATACAGTCTCTCCGGCCCTGGCGGGACTACAAACCAAACCAGCCCTGGGACAAGGCCTTTCTAGGCACCTTCCCAGGGAACTTTTTTGCACTTCCGGTGTCTAAATGTTTGGTCGATTTTGAGGATTGATCAAGGAACCCAGCAAATCTTGGGCGAGTCGCCATTTTGAGTTAAGTGCGCTACAATGGATCCAAAGCCGTCAGCTTCCATCTCTGGCTGAGGAGCGACAGTCTTGAGCAACTTTGAAATCGGGTTCGAACTGGTTGAGAACGAAGTCGCTTTCGTCGACCGGTTGCAGGTGGGTTCCGAAGAAGCGTTTGAAACCCTCATGCATTTGTATCAGGCTGCCGTCTACAACATTGCCTACCGGGTTTTGGGCGATCCAGCGGAGGCAGCCGACGCAGTTCAAGAGACGTTCATGAAGATTTTCAAAGGCATCAAAGCGTTTCGAGGCGACTGCGGGCTGAAGACCTGGATTTACAAGATCGCCATTTCGGAGAGCTTGAATCGGCAACGCTGGTGGAAGCGATGGCGGCGACGCGCCCCTTTTTCGATTGACGAACGAAACGAGCTAGATCCAGTGGCCTCCCGACTTCTGGAAGTTCCCGACTCCGGTCCAACTCCGGAGGCAGCTTGCGCAAGGATTGAAACAGAGCAGGCGGTGCAGCAAGCCCTCAATAGCCTCGCTTTCGAGCATCGGATTGTGATCGTGCTACGGGACATTGAAGGGTTGTCTTATGACGAAATTGCCGAGATGCTCGGCCTGTCCCTAGGCACAGTGAAGTCTCGATTGTGGCGCGGTCGTTTGGAGCTGAAGAAAAAACTGGAGCCGTACATTGCGGCTCCTCAGTCAACAGCGTCTGAGCGGCTGGCTGGGTGAGGCTGTTTTTCAGGGGGGTGGTCTATGGAATGTCGGAGAGCCATCAAACTATTGCATGAGTACGTCGATGATTCGCTCGGCTGGGGGGAAGCGGAGAAAATCGACCAACACCTCCGCGTTTGTCCGCATTGTGCGCAGGAACTTCATCAGCTGACGTCACTGCACCGACTGGTGCGCTCGTTGAGCCGAAGAAAACCGCCTCGGGATCTGGACTTGCGGATGAAGATTCTGGCTTCCAAGCAGTCAACGGGAATTTTTCCGGTCAAGGCCTTCGCTCGGTTGAGGGATTTCGTGCGACCCATCGCCATTCCCGCGGTCAGTGGGGTAGCACTGACTTTTCTGTTCTTTGTGCCGCTGCTCAGCATCTTCTTTACTGGCGCCAATTTGAATGCCAGCGATAAGGATATCCCTTCCGGCATTTTTACTGAACCACGGCCACAGAGGGTGTACCTCTCTCAGTTTGTTCAGCTGGACAACTTCCGCTCCTTGAAAGAACCCATCGAACTTGAAGTTGAGGTGTCGCAAGACGGGACCGTTCGCGATTACAGCATCTTGAAAGGGCCCAATGACCCGGCTACGGTAAAGAGCCTGAATGAGTTTCTGTACTTTGAAGTAAAGATCCCTCCCGCAACCCTGTTCGGTCGCCCCACCGAAGGGAAGATAGTGCTCTCGCTTAGTTTTTTTCCGACCGCAAACGAAAAGATTGATGTGATCGGATAGGTCTCCTCCCAAAATCGTCTTCATCGTTGCCCCCCAGAAGCGACCGCGATGCGTCCGTACTTCTTGAGGCGGCTGTGTCCACGGGCGTCGTATCGCTATTCTCCTGGGGTGATGCCGATCCTGAGACTACTGCTCGCGTACCATCCTTTCCAGCGTAACGCGCGGGCAGATGTAGCCGTGAATGTAGCCCAACAGGTTCGTGGCAACGCTGCGGATCTGCTTTTCAACCCCCGCGTCCAAGCAGCGTCCCTCTGCATCGAACACCCCCTGAACATTCGCCACCGAGACCAGAGACGGGAGGACCAGAGCTCCCACATGCGAACAGACACCGCGTAACTGCTCGAGCGATTTGATGGCGCCGATACGCCCGGCGGCAACTCCCAGGAGCGCAACCGGCTTGCCTGCCAAGACGGATGGGAATCCGAGGTTCTCGATCACCAGCTTGGTGACACTGCTAAAGGTGCCGTGATATTCGGGCGTGGCGAAGATGACCCCGGTCGCCTCGGCCACAGCCTTCCGGAGAACCTTCGGGCTATCGCTGCTTCTGTCCAACCCTGGAAGCGGCAAATCTAGCTCGGCGGGGTTGATGACCCCGACTTCGATATTTTCCTTACGCAGCTCGTCGACAACCAATGCCGCCGCTTTCGCGGTGAAGTTTCCAGGGCGCACGCTTCCCTGAATTACGACAACACGAATCCCAGTTTGTGCTCCAGCGTCCATCTCTCACCTCCTGAGTCCAGCGCCAATCTCGATATCTTCTGCAGCGCTCATCACATGTTATCCTAGGTCGCGAGAAGCCCAATTGCTACTGTGATCAGTTGGGTACCCGGTCGCCATGATTATCGCGCATTCCGCGTGACTCATGGGCTTTTCTGCCTCTGAGGGGACGACGATCATACCTCTGGCCTAGGCAGGTGGATCGCGGAGACAACCATCCGCGGCGCAGGTAAGAAAAATTACGGAAGGAATCTGTGCAGCAGTTGACTGGCCGCCTGCCGCACTGGTTGGTATGGTTGCCTGTAAAAACAAGTTGGCGTCCACCTCTGGGGCCTTGGCGTATCCTCTTTACAATGAACTGGCTTTGTATATAATGTTTCGTTCGAAATCGCGCAGTGATCTGCATCAGGCGGCTGCAGGACAGTGTTTGCCCGCATTCAATCCATCATCATCTCTAAACTCTCCAAGGTATTAAGGAGGACGTGTGATAGAAGTCGATCAGCTTACAAAACGATATGGCAGCGTCAAAGCTATCGAAAATGTGTCATTCCGGGTTGAGAAAGGAGAAATTCTTGGTTTCCTCGGACCCAACGGTGCCGGAAAGACGACCACCATGCGCATCCTGACCTGCTTTTTGCCAGCAACGGAGGGAACAGCTCGGGTGGCTGGCTACGACGTGTTCGATCAACCAATGGAGGTCAAGCGCCGCATCGGTTATCTGCCGGAAAATCCACCCGTTTACAACGAAATGACCGTGGATACCTATCTCGACTTTGTCGCCAAGATCAAGGGGGTTGACTCAACAAACCGCAAAGCGCGAATCGAAGAGGTCAAGAACAGAGTTAGCGTTCAAGAGTACAGCAAGACGCTGATCAGGAACCTTTCTAAAGGATACAAACAGCGCCTCGGAATTGCTCAAGCCTTGGTCCATGATCCCGAAGTCTTGATTCTCGACGAGCCAACGATTGGCCTAGACCCAAACCAGATCATCGAAGTTCGAGAACTAATTAAGAGTCTTGCGGGGAATCATACAATCATCCTCTCGACTCACATCCTGCCTGAAGTCAGTATGACCTGCCAGCGCGTAGTCATTATCGCTAAGGGGAAAATTGCCGCAGTCGATACACCGGAAAATCTCACCCGCCAGCTGCAAGGCTCTGACCGCATCTATCTCGAAGCGAAGGGGCCGGAACCGACTGTGACCAGCCAGATCAGCCAAATTGACGGTGTGCTGCGGGTTGAGTCGCACCGGCTTGATGGCGACGAAGCCTTCTCGTATTCTGTGGAGACGGAACTCAAGAAAGATGTGCGGGGCAAGATCGCCAAAAAAATCGTCGAAAGTGGTTGTGACCTTTTGGAGCTACGAACCATGAGCATGAGCCTTGAGGAGGTGTTCTTGCAACTGACAACCAAGGAAGAGGAGGTTCGCGACCGATGAAAAACATTCTGGCCATCCTCCAGAAGGAACTCAGAGGTTACTTCGTTTCACCTATCGCTTACGTCGTGCTGACAGTGTTTTTGGTGATCTCCGGCTACTTCTTCTACCAGATTGTTTCCATCTTCGTGGAACGGTCGATGATGATGATGATGCAGTCGCAACAGTTTGGCGGCCCGCCGCCAGCCATGGACGTGCCTTCGTTGGTGAGTCGCAACTTCTTCGGCGTCATCAGTACCGTTATCCTCTTCATGTTGCCCATGATTACGATGGCGGCCTTTGCGGACGAAAAGCGGCGCGGCACTATCGAGCTGCTGCTCACCTCACCCATTACAAACGTTCAAATCATTCTGGGAAAATTCTTGGCAGCGGTCACTTTCTTTCTGATCATGCTGCTGCCCACGCTGCTTTACTATATCTTCGTCTACGCGTACAGCTCGCCGAGGATGAGCTTCGGTCCTATACTGTCTGGATACCTCGGGCTTCTACTGCTGGGAGCAGCGTTAATCTCCCTAGGTATTTTCATTTCAACTCTCACCGAGAACCAGATCGTTGCTGCCAGCGTGACCTTCGGGGCCTTTCTGATTCTTTGGGTGATTGATTTGTCGGCGCGGTCGGGTGGAACGGTCGTGCAAGAGATTGTGAGCTATCTTTCCATCTTGAACCACTTCGAGGATTTCTCAAAGGGAGTTGTCGACACCGCAAGTCTCGTTGTCTACGGCAGCTTCATTTTCTTAGGGCTGTTCTTGACTTACCGTTCGATGGAATCTCTTCGTTGGAGGCAGTAATCGATGAAACTTCTCAAGAATATTGCATCCTTTGGCCCGGCAATGCTCATCGCGGGCTACGTCTATTATTCGATCAAAAATATCTGGAACGTTCCCATCCAGATCGTTATTTACACGGGCGCCGCGCTCACTCTGCTGTTGCTCTTTTTCAGTCTGGACAAGATCAGATCCGCTTTCAAACGGCGCTCGACCCAGTATGGGACAAACTCGCTGGTAATGACGCTCGTCGTCCTCGGCATTCTTGGCATGATCAATTTCATCGGCAAGAAGCATCACAAGCGCATGGATCTCACCAGCGCCAAGCTCTACAGCCTCTCCGATCAGTCGAAGAAGGTGGTACAGGGATTGAAAGGCGAGGTCAAGATTCTCTATTTCGATCGCGAGCCGAACCAGACCCTGAACGACCTCATGGAAGAGTACCGGGGCGTCAATGCTTCCAAGGTCAACTTCAAGACAATCGACCCGCAGAAAGATCCCGGCCAGGCCAAGCAGTATAACATCAGTCGTTTCAAAGAAACGGTCGTGGCTTATGGCGACAAGACCGAAAAAGTTGAGACCCCGCAGGAAGAATCCATCACGAATGCAATTCTGAAAGTGACCCGTGAAAAGAACAAGGTGATCTACTTCTTACAGGGCCACAATGAGGGCGACATCAGCGATAGCCAGGAAGCCAAGGGTTATGCAGTGGCTAAGAAGGCTATTGAGAACCAGAACTACGAAGTGAAGACTCTCAGCCTGTCGCAGAACCCTGCAATTCCGGACGATTGTGCCGTCCTGGTAATTGCCGGACCTAAGGTGGGATTGCTGCCAACAGAGATCCCTGTCATCGACAAGTATGTTGATGTGGGCGGCAAGGTGCTGTTGCTCCAGGACCCGGATACAACTTCCGGGCTGGAAGAATTGCTGAAGAAATGGAAAATCGGCCTGGAGAACGACACGGTTGTCGATGCCAGCGGCATTGGGCAGCTTCTAGGTATGGGACCTGCAGCACCCCTGGTAACGAGCTTTGAATCTCACGCCATCACCAAGGACCTTTCCCGCACCATGACCTTCTTCCCATTGGCGCGGTCTGTTAAGACGGTAGAGAACCCAAGCTCGTCCTTTAGTTCGTCTGTTCTATTCAAAACATCTGAAGCCAGCTGGGGCGAGAAGAACCTGAAGGGCGGCTCGGTGCGCTTTGATGAGGGAACTGACACGAAAGGCCCTGTACCGTTGGGCATCGTCAGTACCAAGACCGTGAGTGGCGACGAGAAGGAGAAGAAGCACGGGAAGGAAGCCCGCGTCGTCGTGGTTGGCGATTCAGACTTCGCGAGCAACAGTTACTTCCAACAGCAACGGAACGGCGACGTTTTCCTCAACGCCGTCAGCTGGCTCGCAGAAGACGAAGATCTTATCTCGGTCCGTCCGAAAAGCCAGGAAAACCGATCGATTTCACTGACCCGTGCGAATTCCAGCGTGCTCTTCTGGATGACCATGGTGCTGCTGCCGGGCAGCGCGTTGATCAGCGGAATTCTTGTCTGGTTAAGGAGACGGTAACGCATGAAATGGAAGAATCTTGCGATGGTTGCTGCCGTTTTCGCGGCCCTCTTTGCCTGGGTTTACTTCTACGAAATCAAAGGAGAAAAGAAGCGAGAAGAGGCCGCTGAGAAGGGGAAGAAGGTTTTCCCGTTCGAAGAGAAAGACATTACTCAAATCACGGTGAAGAATTCAGATGGCGAGCTGGTCCTGCAGAAGGAAAAGGACGGCTGGAAACTAGCTGGGCCGTTGGAAACGAAAGCGGATAAGTCGACCGCCGACAGCTTGGCGAGCGATATCGCCATGGCCAAGACTGAGAGGACGATCGACGAGCCTAATCTTGACTGGAAAAACTTCGGCCTCGATCCGCCCGCAGTCAAACTGACCACAAAGCTCGGTGACGGCAAAATTCACGAGCTCGAGGTGGGCGACAAGGACTTCAGCTCCAGCTCCGTCTTTGCCCGCATCCCAGGGCAGAAGAAAGTGCTGGTTCTGTCCTCAATGCTGCATACCGATGCCACGAAGAAGCTTTTTGACTTTCGCGACAAGAACGTTGTCGAATTTCAGCGTGACCAGTTGAAGGCGATGCACATCCTGACGAAAGGGAAGGAATATATTTTCGAGAAGAGCAGCGACGACTGGGTTGTGAAGAAGCCATTCGAATCGCGCGGCGACAACACAGAGATCAATTCCATTGTCAGTGATCTCGAATTCGCCCGAGCCGAAGAGTTCGTCGATTCACCTTCGTCTGATCTGAAGAGCTATGGCTTGGCTTCGCCGGCCATTCGGGTCGATCTGTTCCTTGGAGACAACCGGGCACGCAAGACGTTAGTGATCGGGAACAAGGTCGAAAGCCGGTATTACGCGAAAGACGAATCTCGTGACGTAATCTTCAAGGTCAAGGAAGACCTGCAGAAGAAGCTCGATTTCGAGGCGTCAAAGATTCGCGACAAGAAGGTAGTGCGTTTCGAGCGGGCCAATGTAAAGCAGATCGACATCAAGCTCGCTGACAAAGATTTCTCTTTCTTCCGTGGCTCCGACGACAAATGGAAGATGAGCAAGCCGGAAGGGCATAAGGGCAAGTACGTAATCGAATACAAGATCTTCTGGCCGTTGGAGGACTTGGAGGGCAAAGAGCTTATCGACAATGCCAACTTGAACGATCCCAAGTACGGCTTCGCAAGCCCGTCGGCCCGGATCAAGTTCATTGACAAGAACAGCAAGATTACGGAAGTGACTTTGGGCAGGATGGACAAAGAGCAGGTTTTCGTCAGGAGTGGCGTGGGGACCACTGTCTACAAGGTCGACAAGAAGATTCTCGAGGATCTCAACTTCAAACCCGACGACCTTATCGAGAAGTAGCGTTCGTTGTGCGTCCCGCTACTACCGTGGGTAGTCCGGCAGGACGTCTCTTCGAGCACCAAGGAAGTGTGGTCAACGCGGTGCTCTTCAGTGGCACCACACCCAGACTTCTTCCGAGGTGAATCATGCCAATCAGCCAAGAATTGCTGGAAATCCTCGTTTGTCCCGTATGCAAGGAACCCGTCACGCTGACTCCCGATAATCAAGGACTGAAGTGCAGCAAGTGCAAACGGGTCTATCCCATCAAAGATGACATCCCGGTCATGTTGATCGATGAGGCCAAGATAGAGGAGTAAGACCCACTGAAGAGCGCTCGTTTTTCAGTCCACGCCCACCATCCAGCTTCGGCGTTCCAGGAAACCAAGATCTCGCCAGACTTCTTGCAGCTGACCCAGCTGTTTGCGTCTTCCCGTGAAAGCCACTTTTTCAGGTCCAAGGCGATGCTGGCCTGATTCTCGGGAAGATACCAGCCTGAAGAGTTCAGATCCCGAGTTGCTCACGGGCGAGGGGATCGCGTTTGTCGTGGCACAGATACAAAGCAAGGTCTGTTCCTCGCTCCAGGAGCCGCCGATAATTGACATTGGGACATTCATTACTGTTGCGTGAGTAATGAAGACGGTTCGCTTCGAAGCGAATGGCGTTGGCAACTACTTAACTTCCAGTGCGATTGTTTCGTTCAACAACTTCACGAATTCGACTGCTGCGAATACTTAATCTGGCCTCAAGTGGCCTGCTGGCCTTCTTCCTCATCTGGCTCCTTGTCCCGTCAGGTTCCGGCGCTAGGGAGCAAAAGCTGTCCGGAGACGCTTCAATTCAAGCGGCACTCCTACGGGATTCCCTGCCGATCTTCAACCAGGTTGTTATGGAGCTCGAAAAGGCACAAGTCGAAGCGAAGACACTTGCGGAATGGACCACCCAGATCTTCACCAACCCGGAAAGTTATCGCCTGGCTGCCGAGCCCAGCGAATATGACTACGACGCGGCGACAGGAATTTATGGCTCAGTACGCAACGATGGCAATTCGGTGCTCCTGCTGAGCGGCGTCAGTTCGCTGAATCCAGAAATTCTTCGCGAGATTCGGCTGTCGGAGTACCTCAATCCGGTCTTCATGACTTCTGCGCGCTTGAATCCGATCTTCCGGGAAATCGGCTTCTACACGACTGATTCGCTTGTTCGGAGCTACCCTTGGTTCGATTTCAAGACCCTCATCGCCTCCGGCGAGATGAAGCGTCAGTTTTCAGTCACTGAGTTGTCTTTCTTTTCCAAGGCGATGCCTTCCCAGAATCCAGGGCAGGAAGCTATCTGCGACGGGGCAACGGTCGGCATTCGAAGCATCGGCGCCCAGATTGTGTGTGCCGCTCCCTTCTTTGCGGAACACACGTTTCGTGGTGTGGTTGCCATTGGCATCGATGCCGGCAGACTTGCAGCGCGTGTTTTTGACCAAGGCCATGCGCAACAGCAATTCGCTTTGGTGTTGAAGGGCAGCAATCTTGTGTTGGGTATGAGCCAGGGCCTGAGGCAAGCCCTCTTGCGCCCGGAGTTTCAGCCTGCGTTGACAACTTTCCAAGATCTTAAGTTTCAAATGGCATCCGGCCTCGAACCCGTTTTCCACAATCTGCCTCCAGATGGGAGTTTTGGAAGGCAAGCAGGATTCTTCTGGCTGGCCCGATCAGATGGAAACTTGCCGGTAAGGCTATTGATGGTAGTCCCTCAGGCGGAAGTCGAGACCTTGAGGCCGGCAACAGTGACTCGGCTGTCCAGAACGCTGGTCTTTGGTGGAGCCATATTGTGCGGGTTGGTGTTGGCACTCAATGCCTGGTGGATATCGGGAATTGAGCGACATGCCCGAGAGGCTGTAAGGAAGTTCGTTGAGCCGTACGCTGCATTGTCAGATCTGAATCTGAACTCGGCTTTAGTCGAGGGGTCGCCAGTGCTGATCGGTGAGGTCGCTCCGGAGTTCAGCCTCCAATCCGCCTGGAAGCCAGTCGAGGCCGCCCGGGATGCCATCCTCCAGGATGATGGAACAGAGACAGCAGAACAGCCGCCGGAGGAAGAGATCGAGAGGAAGCTGAAAGTACTCTCGCATCAGGTGGCTATATTGTCGGCGTTCCAGGCAGGTGATTCTTTGGGGTCGAATCTCTCTCGGCTTGCGACGGCTTTATCCGACATTTTTTCGTCGCGACATGCGGGCTTCTTTTCGTATTCACCGGCCGAAGGGGTCCTTCGAGCTTCCTATTTGGAAACGGAGGGAGCCAATCACGCCCAAGTCAATGAAGCGCTCGAGTTGAGGGAGGGATACCTATTTGACGCGTTGGTTCGGTCGCACTACGTCACCTGCGAAAACGCGATTGCGCTCTTCCCAGAAGACAGGGAGCGGCTAGCCTCTGCTGTTTGTGAAAACTACTTGGCTGCTCCTCTGCTCGACGACGGGAAGCTGCTTGGAGCTGTTCTTCTGGCGGATAAGACGGGCGGATTTTCGAGAGACGATCAAAGGCTGTTGGGTGTGCTGCGGGATGCGCTGTCGGAGACTCTGAAGAATCTCTTTCAGTGCGAGGGAGCGCTCAAGCTAAATCAGTTGCATCGGGAATACTGTGTCGAGTTGTCGAAAGCCGTCGAACCTCCCTTGGACAAGATTCGTGAGGAGGTTCAGTCCATCTACTTGCGGCTGGGCAAACTGACGCCTCACTACAGGCAGCATTGTGAAGCCATCCTGTTCCAAGTTGGCAAGTTGTACGAAATCGTTCGGGACGCCTCCGAAGCGCAGCCATCGGGGGACGCGAAACAGGAAACCGCGCCTCTGTGGTCCTAGAATTGAGAGAGCGTCTTATGCTCGTTGCCGCTTTCTTGAAGGGATTCCTTCAACTAGCTCGCTTGCGCCTGACTTAGAGCTACCAAAATCAATCCGAAGTAGCCCCCATCTGCTGCCAGTATAGTGCAGCAAGCTGCCGCAATCCGATTGCGGAGGTCCTTGGAGCGGGCGAAGCACGGCCACCGTCGAAATTGCCAAGTGACTAACGGATTCCAGACTTCCGGCAAATTCGCTTGAATTCGCTGTGGGGCTTCACTATCATTTGCGCACCCATGACACAATTCATTGGAGATAGGGGATGAACTGGTACGAGGAGTTGTTTAACGAAGACTACGACCGGGTTTACGGCCCAGCCTTCACGCCTGAGAGAAACACTGCCGAAGCCGAGTTCATCGAGTCGCTGCTTCTGCTCCCAAAAGAAAGCCAGGTTCTCGACGTTGCTTGCGGACACGGACGGCACGCGATTGAATTGGCAAAAAGGGGCCACCATGTCATGGGAATCGATTTGTCTGAACGCTTCATCGAAAGGGCCAGGCAAGCTTCCCAGTTGAATGAGCTGACGAATGCGGAGTTCCTGGTAGGAGACATGCGGGAGAGCTACTTTGTCAACCGCTTTGACGGCGCCTACAGTTATTTCACAAGCTTTGGATACTTCGATGACAGCGATAACAAAAAAATCCTCGAGAGTGTTACCAAGGCACTGGTCAAGGGAGGCATGTTCCTGCTAGAGACCGTCAATCGCGATTGGACCATCCACAAGGTGGAAAACCAGCCGCGGCGTTGGGATGAAATTGAACCCGATTTCTTTTTGCTGGAAGATATCAGCTTCAACGCACACACCTCCCGCATCCATACAAAGCGAATCATCTTCGACAAAGGCCAGCGTCGGACCGTGGAGTATGACATCAAGCTTTACACGCACGCCGAGTTGGAAGACATGCTTGAGGAGGCTGGTCTTCAGGTGGTTTCTACCTTTGGAAGCAAGGAGAGGATTCCTTACTCTGTCTCCAGCCCTCGCATGATCATCGTCAGCAAGAAGCAGTGAGCGAGAATTCCCACTTAAGAATCAAACCGCAAAGACGCGACGAACGCACCGCGGACAAAGAACGGTTCCTGCTTTGAACAAAGGAGAAGCGGATCCTTAGGGAGGATCCGTGCGCCTCCACCAGGGGAGAGCCATTTATGCCGTTGGACGGCACTTCCAAGGATGAGAACGGTCATCCCCACTTGGCAAGAAGGGACTACAGGACGGTGGGCTGCCGCCACCTTGCTGAGCTCCACCGCGCCTCCGGGGCCAAGAAGGGGACACTGTTCTCAAGGGAGTGCGGCCGAAGGTCGGGTGAGGCTGGGTTCCAAGAGCCAGTGGAACGTTTCTATTCTGACGGTACTCTGCTCGGTGCTATGGTTACTGTTCCCGCTGCGTGAAGAGACTTGCGCTGCCTCCAAAGCTCCCGTGCGCGCCAAGCACGGAATGGTAGCCTCGTCCGAGAAGTTTGCTTCCCAGGTTGGCCTCGACATCATGAAACAGGGGGGCAACGCCATAGATGCGGCGGTGGCTGTTGGTTTCGCTTTGGCAGTCACCCATCCTGCCGCCGGGAATCTGGGTGGCGGCGGCTTCATGATGATCCGCCTAGCCAATGGCGAGCTTGCTTGCGTCGATTACCGCGAGACGGCTCCTGCTGCGGCTCACAAAAACATTTACCTCGACAACTCAGGTGAAGTCATTCCCAAAGCAAGCACGCGTGGATATCGCGCCAGTGGTATTCCCGGAACCGTGGCCGGCCTCTGCCTCGCCCAGGAGAAGTTTGGGTTGCTCTCACTCAAACGGGTTTTGCAGCCGGCCATCGAGCTTGCCGAAAACGGCTTCCCAGTCAGCTATGATCTGAGCCAGTCGCTCAATGGAGCTGCCGAACTCCTGGGAGAGTTTCCCGAGTCCAGGCGGATCTTTTTGCGCGATGGACAGCACTTCGAACCCGACGAGATTCTTGTCCAGAAGGATCTAGCCTGGAGTTTGAAGAGCGTCAGGGATTTCGGCCCAACCGCCTTCTATCAGGGGTCGGTAAGCGAGAAGATTGCTGCCGCCTACGAGAAACACGGCAGGTGGATCACCGCGAAAGATTTGGCCAAGTACCAACCGAAGCTCCGTACACCTCTCCGCGGCAACTATCGTGGTTACGAAGTCATCACTACGCCCCCGCCAAGTTCCGGCGGAACCGTGCTGCTGGAAATGCTGAACACTCTAGAAGCCTTTCCCCTGGCCGAGATGGGACCAGGCTCTTCCTGGACGATCCATCTCGTCGCCGAAACCATGCGACGCGCCTTTCGGGATCGCGCCGAGCTGATGGGCGACATTGACTTCATCCAGTTCCCGCTGAGCCAGTTGACCAGCAAGGCCTACGCGGTCGAACTCCGCAAGAGTATCGATCTGGAGAAAGCCACTCCCAGCCTGTCTTTGCCCGCCCGCCTGCTGCCGGCACCTGAAGCCAGCGAGACAACGCACTTCTCGGTCGTGGATAAAGGTGGCAATGCAGTGGCCAACACCTACACTTTGAACGGCAGCTTTGGGTCTGGGGTAACGCTGGAAGGCACTGGCATCTTAATGAATAACCAAATGGACGACTTCACTTCCAAACCTGGGGTTCCCAATGCCTACGGTCTCATTCAAGGTGAAGCCAATGCCATCGCCCCGGGGAAGCGCCCACTGTCGGCAATGACACCGACATTTCTCAGCCGCAACGGCAAACTGTTTCTGGCTATCGGCAGCCCAGGTGGGCCTACTATTATCAGTACTGTGTTGCAGATCATTCTCAACGTGGTTGACTTTGGCTTCACGATTCAGGAAGCAATTGACGCACCACGCTTCCATCACCAATGGCTCCCTGACGAATTGCGCATGGAGCCGTTCGGCTTTGCCGCGGATGTGACGGCTGCTCTCGAAGCCCGGGGCCACAAGGTCGTCACGCGCAACTTCATGGGCGACGCAGAGGGTATCCTCATCGAACCTAAATCCAATGTTCGCCTAGGTGCCTCCGACCCTCGCGCCGATGGCGTGACGGCGGGTTACTGATACAGACCATTCTTTCTTGTGACCTGATTTCCCATCCGGATACTGGGAAGTGACAACCCCTTCTCAATAGGATGCAAGGATTCCGGATGTCATGTCAAAGTCAGTGCCAAAATTTTCAACCGCAATGGGCACGAATAAATGCGACGGAGCACTGTCTATCGGCTCTCGGTTATTGGCAATTCGCTATTGAAAAATGCACAATTGCCACTAGTCGATGACCAATGGCGAATGCTTGCCGAGCGGCAGTGCAACTCTGGCGAAAACCTGGGTAGCCAAGATCGTTGATTGGAGAGCATGTCATGACCACTACCACCGAAAAGCATGTCTTCCAGGCCGAGGTCCAGCAACTGCTCGACCTCATGATTCATTCTTTATACTCGAACAAGGACATCTTTTTGCGCGAGCTCATTTCAAACAGTTCCGATGCGCTGGATCGGCTTCGCTTCGAAAGCTTGACTAAGAAGGAAGCATTGCCGGACACGGAACTGCACATTTTTCTCGAGCTCGACAAACCAAGTCGAACGCTGACCGTTCACGACAATGGCATTGGCATGTCGCGGCAGGAACTCATCGAGCACATCGGAACGATCGCCCGCTCGGGAACGAAGGAGTTTTTGAAACTGATTCGTGAACGCAAGGAACAGAACCTGCCGCCGGAACTGATTGGCCAGTTTGGTGTTGGTTTCTATTCGACGTTTATGGTGGCTGACAAAGTGGCGATCCTCACGCGCCGCGCCGGCGAAGAGAAGGCGACTCGCTGGAAGTCGGACGGGGCCGGCGGCTACACGCTGGAAGAAGCAGAGCGGCCGGAACCCGGTACTAGTGTGACCCTCCATCTGAAACCTGAGGACTCAGAAGATGGCTTGAAGGATTACGTGTCCGAGTTTGTGCTCAAGTCGATTGTTCGCAAGTACTCGAACTTTGTAGCCTACCCCATCCGCATGAGGGTGGAGCGAAAGGAAATCGAGCGAGACGACGAGGGCAAACCTAAGCCTGGCGCCGAAGAGAAGACCGTCGTTCAGGATGAGACGCTCAACTCGATGAAAGCCATCTGGACACGTCCGAAAAGCGAAGTGACCGACGAGGAATACAAAGAGTTCTACAAACACATCTCTCACGACTGGAACGAGCCACTCGAAATCATTTCCGCCAAACTAGAAGGCAACTTCGAGGCTCAGGCTCTGATGTTCATTCCTTCGAAGGCGCCCTTCGATCTTTACAGCCGTGACATGGCGCACCAGGGCATTCAACTCTACGTCAAGCGGGTCTTCATCATGGACGATTGCAAAGAGTTGATGCCTGAATACCTGCGCTTCATCAAGGGAGTGGTCGACTCAGAAGGGCTCTCCTTGAACGTTTCTCGCGAAATTCTGCAGCAGGACCGGCAGATTAAGGCCATTCGCAATTTCCTGGTGAAGAAGGTTCTCGAGACCCTTAAGGAAATGCTGGAGAAACGGAAGGACAGGTATCTGTCATTTTGGAAGGAGTTCGGACCCGTTCTGAAACAGGGTTTGCTGGACTGGGAGGAAAAGCAAGATCGCATTCTACCGCTGCTCCTGTCTGAGTCCAGCCACCATGAGAAAGAACTCACCACGCTTCAGGAGTATGTGAGCCGGATGAGGGAGGGTCAGGAAGCCATTTATTTCCTCACCGGGTCTTCGCGGGAGGCTGTGGAGCGCTCTCCACATCTCGAAGCGTTTAAGGACAAGGGCTACGAGGTGCTCTACCTGGTGGATCCGGTCGATGAAGTTTGGGTCGAACGCGTCGGGCCCTTTGAGGGAAAGAAGTTTCAGTCGGTTGGCAAGGGTGAAGTGGAGCTGGGATCCGAAGAGGAAAGGAAGAAAGCCGAAGAGGCTCGCAAGGAAAAGGGAAAGACCTTCAAGGATTTGATGGAATGTTTGAAATCGCACCTCGACGAGGACATCAAGGAGGTGCGTCTTTCCAGCCGTCTCACGTCGTCGGCCGTCTGCCTCGTTGGCGAAGCGCATGACCTCAGCCCGCAATTGGAGCAGATGATGCGCCGCATGGGCCAGACAATTCCCAAGACCAAACGGATTCTCGAACTGAATCCATCTCATCCTTTGCTGCCAAAATTGCAGGCGATCTTCGAAAAAGATTCCAAGTCTGTCGAGCTTCACGACTATGCCAAACTGCTTCACGGTCAGGCATTGCTGGCGGAGGGCAGTGCTCTGGCCGATCCGGCAGGGTTCAGCAAGCTAGTGGCCGATCTGATGGTCAAAGTGGTGGCTTGAAGAGTGATCCCCGATGATTACAAAAGGTGTTTTCAGAGGCGGGGTGTTTCCCACCCTGCCAAGGAGAGCGCTGGTCCAATGGGCCTCCAAGCCGCAGCGAGCCCTTGCAGAGCAGATCTATGTTCTTGCTCATCCTTCTGACGGTCCTTTTCATTCCGTTTCTCCTCATTGGGGGTGGCCTGGCCCTTTTCTGGAAGGCCAGGCGGCGAGCCATTCTTCGCTGGGCCGGCATCTCCTATCTGGCGGCAATCCCTATTGTATTGTTGGGACTGGCTCCGTTTTTCATGGCCCGCTTTGTGAGTCGTGCTGGGACTCGACAGCCGGATCGGCTGCTGAAGGACACACCTGCCGATTCAGGAATCGCTTATGAGAACGTGCGGTTTAAGGCTCGCGACGGGAAGGAGCTCAGTGGCTGGCTAATCCCACCTGCGCAAAAAAACGCTATTGTGATCCTGACCCACGGGCTATTTCGCACGCGGGTGGAGATGCTGTCGCGAGCCGTGGCACTGGCCAAAGCGGGCTACGGAGCCCTTCTCTACGACTCGCGGAATCATGGCGCTAGCGAGAAGGCAATCGTTTCCCTGGGCTTCTATGAAACTCAGGATGTGCTGGGCGCGATCGACTATCTCCAGCATCGCTGTCAGGTCTCTGCGCAGTCTCCCAAAATCGTGTTAATGGGGGTCTCGATGGGGGCGGTCGCCACGTTGCGAGCAGCGGCCCAGTCCGATCGCTATGCCGCCCTGGTGATCGACAGCCCTTTCTTCAGCATCCGCCAGACTATCGTTCATCACTCCTGGCTCTTCTTCAACCTGCCTCGCTTGATCTTCCCACCCATTTTTCTATTTTGGTTTCAACGGTTCACCGGGTTCGATGTCGACCAGGTGAACACCCTTGAGTGCATCGATCGCGTTCAGCCTGTTCCCCTGCTGATGATTGCCAGCGAAGGAGACCGGCGCATGCGACCAGAAGTGGCTCGCCGCCTCTTTCAGGAGGCTAGGGCGCCCCTGAAGAGAATCGAGGTGTTCGGCAACGAAGTGGGCCATGGCGCCGCTGCCCGATTGCATCCTAAGGAGTACGCGGCACTCTTGGTCGGGTTTCTGGACCAGGCACTTGGTTTGTGAAGCCACTTCCATCTCAGACAGGCACATCGGCACCCTACGTCTTGGTGGCAACCCCGTCCGACTTTCTTAACGTTCTGATCTCATCATTCGTCTAAAGGAATGTTTGACAGCTGGCAGTTTGGGGTTCGGAGAATAGGCCGCCTTTGGAACACACATTGACCCTGCAGCCGACACAGGAGACAGGCTTGAGTCATTCCCTCAGACCCGCAGCGACGGCCGACGGTGATTGGGAATCCGTTGAGGCATGCAGAAAGGGCAGCTTGCCCGCTTTCGACAAACTCTACCAGCGGCATGGGGGGCGCATGAAAAGCATTGCCTGCAATCTGATGGGCAACACTGCTGATGCGGAGGATGCGGTTCAGGAGGCCTTTTTGAAGATTTATCGAAACGTCAAAACCTTTCGAGGGCAGTCTTCATTTTCGACCTGGGTTTACCGCATCCTGATCAATACTTGCATCGATATGAAACGCAAACGCCACCTTCACGACGTGCAACAGGCCGCTTCTGTCGATGGCGTTTCCCAGCCTGCTTTGCCGGCGTCGAATCATCCTTTGCGTTTGACGTTAGAGAAACTGGTCGACCGACTCGAGGCGCGACTACGTCACGTGTTTCTGTTGTTCGAAGTGGAAGGCTTCAGGCATTCGGAAATCGCCGAAATCATGGATATTTCCGAGGCTTCCTCAAAACACGCGCTATTCGAAGCCAAGCGGGAACTGCGTAACCGGCTAAAGAGGTCTCGAATAGTTAGGACAAACGATGAAGCGTAACTGTAGCGATTTCCAACAAGCATTGCGAGAAGGAACACGTGAACTCCCCGATACGATCGTGGAACATGTTCTGGAGTGCCCTGACTGCCGCGAGGAATGGAGTTTATGGCAGGAGATTTCCGCGGCAGCGCCAGGCTTGCGCAAGTCCTGGGAGAGTTCGGAACTCTGGCCCCGGATCGAGCGGTCTCTTATCGAGGAGACTCGACAGGCGGATTGGAAGCGACAGCCGCAGCCGATTTGGCGCCAGTGGCGGGCTCTAACAGCGTGCCTCGCGCTCTTGCTGGTATCTGCTTTCGGGGGTTGGATAGTGCTGCGGAGATCGGGACCGGCTGTTGATCATGAACCGCGGCTCCGGGATGAGCGGCG
Source organism: uncultured Acidimicrobiia bacterium (assembly GCA_963752385.1). Classification (GTDB taxonomy): domain Bacteria; phylum Acidobacteriota; class Terriglobia; order Versatilivoradales; family Versatilivoraceae; genus CAVVYL01. The sequence goes on from CAVVYL010000049.1 coordinate 319,427, forward strand.
GCTGTTGACAGAACAAGCTTTGAGCGAAATCGAGAAGACGCAAGCCGCCTATTTGCGGTCAATCGAAACGCTCTCGGCTCTGGCAGCGCCGCGGATCGAGCAGCCCCAGTCGGCCCTGTTGAGCATCTATCGTGAAAAGCTGTTGCTCCTCGACTCAGCCATTGAGGACCTGCGAGCCAATATCGAGCTTAACCGCTTTAACGCGCACCTGCGGAAGGAACTGCTTTCGATTTATCGGGAAAAGCAGCAGACACTCGAGGAAGTGGTTAAGGATGAAGCTCATGAGAATTAATGTGAATAGAATTTCTCTTGCTTTGGAAGACAAGAGACTTCCGTTGTGTCCCCCCCTTCTTCAGTCGGGGGATGCTCATCCGCCCCCCCTCGTCAAGGGAAGCGCCGCGCTCTCTTTTGTTGCCTTGTACGGCGCCTGTGGGTCTGCTGTTTCCTCCAATGTCCAAAGCGGCAGACCGAGAAGAGTTTGCTCGCAACTTCCAGAAATCCGTGACGGTGGCGGCAGGTCAGACCCTCCATGTGGACCATCGTCAGGGGAATGTGACCATCCGCACGCACCCTAGCCGTGAACTCAACGTTCAAGCAAGCATCCGTGTCTCGGCCGACAATCGGCAAGAGGCAACTCAGTTCGGCAACGACATCCAAATCGTGGTTGAGCCAGAGGCTTCTGGAGTCGTGGTTCGCACCCAATACCCCCAAGCGCCGGATCGTTTTTTTTCCAAGCGCCGGAACGTCTCCTTCTCGGTCAACTACGACATCCTGATGCCGGAGGATGCGCCTCTGACTGTGAAGAGCAGTTTTGGCAATGTCTCGGTGTCGGGCTTGAAGGCCAACGGCGACATCACTAACGCTCATGGACAACTCAACTTTCGTGAAGGACGAGGAACTCAACGGCTGGAAAACTCCTTCGGCGCGATTGAGGTAACCGACACCACCGGCGATCTCATTGTGACGAACAGCAATGGCGCCGTGACCATAAGGCTGGTAAAAGGTGTGCTCACCTTGAAGAACCGGTTTGGCAAAGTGAGTGTCGGAGACGTCACAAAGGGGGCGACGGTCATCAACAGCAACGGAGCAGTGGAGCTGCATGGAACGGCGGGACCGTCCACTGTCACGAACGCGTTTGGCTCGGTAGCGGTCAGCCAGGTGACCGGCGACTTGACTGTTAATAATAGCAACGGCTCGGTCGATGTGAGAACTGTGTCAGGAGCAGCCACTTTGAACACGTCATTCAATTCGGTCAATTTTTTTGACATCGGCAAGAGGTTGTCCTGTTCCGCGTCCAACAGCCGAGTGACGGGCGCCAAGATTGGAGAGTCAGCCACCATCCGCAACAGTTTTGGAGCGGTCGAGCTCAAGGACGTTGGCGGCAGCCTCGACATTGAAAGCAACAATGGCAAGATTCTAGTTCAGAACATCGGGGGAAACGCGCTGCTGAAGACCCGGTTTGGGGAGGTGGAAGCGGTTGGAATTTCAGGCAACGCCACCGTCAGCAACAGCAACGCCGCTATCAACCTGAGCAATGTCACGGGCTTTGCCGATGTGCGTGGTTCGTTCGGTGGCATTACCATCAGCAACGTGGGAAAGACCGTGAAGATTATTTCTGGAAACGGCAGCGTCACAGTCTCCAACGCGGGCGATCAGACCTATGTCAAAACCAGTTTCGGCATGGTGCGCGCAGAGCGCATCGCAGGCGGTCTCTCCGTGGAGAACACCAATGGCAGCGTGAATGCAAATGGCGTAAAAGGAAATGTGTCGGTGCGCACCTCATTTGCTCCGGTTGTTCTCGATACATTGAGCGGCGGCGTCGAAGTTTACAACTCGAACGGCTCGATTGAAGTTTCAGGCTTATCCTGGAAGCCTGTAAGTGCCCAGCGCTGTCCTGCCTTCATTCTGAAAACCTCGTTTGCTCCCATCCGGGTCTACCTTCCCGAAGGGCTGGGATTCAACGTCATTGCTAATACCTCTCTCGGAAAAATCAACAGTGAATTGCCGCTAACTGTTGCAGGCTCCCTCAGCGGAGCTGCCCTCGCCGGCAAGATTGGCAACGGCGAGTGCAATCTCGATCTCACCAACAGCAACGGCAGCATCGATCTTCTTAAGGCAACCTCCAGGAAACCCCGATGATTGCGGAATGCCGATTGTCGAATGCGGAATGCGGATTGGCGACTGCAGGAATGAATGCGGATCGGTCCGCAATGGAAATTGGGGGGCGGATGAGGCTGGCGCCGCGCCTTGTTGAGCACTTCAACTGGTTGACCCATCATTGGCCCTCTCGTCAAGCCTTCCAAACATTCCGAAATACGTATTCCACAATCCGCGCAATCAGCATTCCGCACAATCGTCATTTGCAGAAACCCTTTCGGGCCTGTTAAGCTTGTGGCCGAGTCTTTCGAATGCTGCTCAAAGGAGATCGCTCGATGGATGATGGAAACACCGCGGAGAAGGCGGGTTGGGACGAAGCCGGTCAAGAATCAATTCCCACGGCAGCGGGGGAGCCTACCAGCTCTTATTCCATGCTTGAACCCCGCATGAAGAAGATTTATGGCGCGTTCTACAAAGAGCTCTACTACACTCCCGAACGGCGGATTCTGGATCCGAAAGTCCAGGAGCTCATTTCCATTGCAGCCTCGCTCGTTGCCAAGTGTGAAGGGTGTGTCGATGGCCATATCAAGAAGGCTTTGGCTCTCGGGGCTACGAAAGAGGAAATCAGCGAGAGCATCTGCATCGCCGTTGCCATTGCCGCCGCTGCTGTCGTGGATTGCAGCGATCAGGCTGCTTCCCGGCTGAGTTTGAACCATTTCCCGAACAAGCCGCCGACCTTCCGATGACGCGAAAAGAGATCTCCTAGCAGGACCGAACGCCTCTGTCCGATCCAAATTCCGGCAACCCGGCTGCTGGTGAGTTGGAGGGGCGGGGAGCAGCATAGCCTTACATACTCAAGGCGGTTTGCAGTGGACTCCGCCGCCTTTGGGGCAGATCTGTGGCAGTTCGGAGGGCCGGCGGAGAAAAGCCACAGACTGCGACAACGGGAACGACTAACCACAAAGGCGGCCCATCTTACTTGCCACCCTGATGGACGATTGCCTTTCCCGGTAGAAGGTCTACCTTTTCGATGTTGTAAGGCAGAGCAAAGGGTGTGTTGGGCTTGGCCGCAGGGTATTTGGGAACGACATATTTCTGCACGAGCATGTCAACCAGGGGCCTGGGGATTTCTTGCTGGTCGAGCGACACCTTCGCAATCTCATAGCGTCCAGTGTGGTTTTGAGTCTTGAGAGTGGCTACCACGTCTAGAGTGTGCTCGCCGCGAAACAGGGTGCTGAATAGAAGGTTCCTTTCCCCCCCGCTTTCGATTTCGTCGAAGTTGATCCGCGAATTAGCCGCGACGGAATCTTGCAGCAATTGAATGTTGACCTGCTTCAATCCATTGGGGAAGAGCGGAGCGAGTTCGTGCTGTATGTAGGCATCGACTTCAGATTCGCGAAACTCGACCCTTCGGGACGAGCCGTCTTTCTCACCAGCAGCCAGCTCCGAGAGTTTTCGAGTGAACGATTTTGAATCGGCGACGGTCGGCTGAGCTTTCAGGGTAGACGCCTGCTCGCGAGGGTAAAACAGGTACCAGCCGAGGCCGGCGCTAAGAGGAATCAAGAGAACTAGAATTTTCTTAACCAAGTTAGGCTTCCTTTCCAAGATTTCCCTTTGAAGTGGTCCAACAGTCGCATACTCAACTTTAACAGGAACATCTTGCAGAATTCACCTCACCAGTCTGAATGTACGATTCCACCGCGTTTTCCGAAAGAAATTAATAAACACGTCTGCAAACTGCTGCACCCGCTCGACGAAAGAGTCGCGCAGATGCTCATCGGGATCGGTGTCATAGGACCAGTAAATCACTAGCGCCCTGCCAACGATGTTCTTTCTAGGAACAAATCCCCAATAGCGGCTGTCAGCACTGTTGTCCCGATTGTCCCCCATGGCAAAGTAATGGCCGGAGGGAATGACAATCTCCCGGTCATTAGTGTAGCCCACGTAAAAGGCATAACTCTCAAAAATGTCCTTGTTGGCCCGGTAGTCAGCGAAGCGGCTCATCTGCTCTCTCAGCATCGGGAAGTTGTCTCTTACCGGCAGGTTGCTAAAATCAGCGGCCTTGTGAAAGGTATAGGGCTCCTGCAGCGGTATGCCGTTCAAGTATACCGTTTGGTTGACGATGCGCAGCCGGTCACCGGGTAGTCCGACGGCTCGTTTCACATAGTTCTTGGAGAGGTCTTCGGGGTATTTAAAGACAATGATGTCTCCGTGACGGATCTCGCGAAACGGCAGCAAACGTGTTAGTCCCCCGTCTGGTTTTCCGTAAACAAATTTGTTCACGAGCAGATGGTCCCCAACTAGCAAGTTATCTTCCATCGAGGGAGTGGGGATCTTGAAAGCTTGAACAACGAACGTCGTTCCAAAAAGTGCCAGGATGACCGTGACCACAAGGCTTTCAAAATATTCGCGAACCGTGGATTGCATTGTTATTGGCTTAGCCCTGATTCCGCAAGAATCTTTCGAGCGCTAGGCGCGCAGCCTCCTGCTCCGCCATTTTCTTGGTGGCGCCGTGTCCTTCAGTCATCTTTTGGCCGTTAATTCGCAACTCTACAGAGAAGTACTTGCGATGGTCGGGGCCGGTTTCTTTGACAATCAAATACTCTGCTGGCTGGAGTCGCAGCGCCTGTAATCGCTCCTGGAGTTGCGATTTGAAATCTCTCAGCAGAAACTGGCCAGATCCGATCGCAGCCAGATCGGGCTCCAGAATCTTTATGACGAAGCTTTGAGCTGCGGAAAGTCCTCCATCGAGGTAGATGGCAGCTACGACGGCTTCGAGAGCGTCGGCCAGCAACGCCAGTTTCTTGCGCCCACCCGTTTTTTCTTCACCCTTGCCCAGGACCATGAAATCTCCCAAATCCAGTTGCCGGGCCAGTTTTGACAGGTTGGCCGAACTCACTAGGTGTGCCCGGACCTTGGACAGCTCTCCCTCACTCAGGCCGGTGTATTTTCGAAACAACAAGTCACTGATACAGAACCCAATAATCGAGTCGCCCAGAAACTCCAATTGTTCATTGTCCCGGGCGTGCGCAGGTCGTCTTTCGTTGGCAGCTGAGCTGTGAGTCAGCGCCCGCTCCAAGAGGCTGGGCTGGCGGAAGGAATAACCCAGAGTCTCTTCAAGTCTGTTGATGTTAGCGAACATAGATAGGAGAATTGTTTTTCTCCGTCGCGGTACTTCCGCAGGCGGGATGCGGCCTCCTGAGGATCGCCTCCCTGGGAGGGGTGGCATGCGGAGCTGGTCCACCGTGGGTCGGACCTCCTGTCGCAAAAGGCGGCTGTTCCCCGGGCCAAGGGGAACAATGCTGAGAGCTGCCATTTTTCATCCTCGGAGGTACCGCGTGATGTTTACGGAGAGACGGAAGGTTTTTGAGCGCTGAAAGGCTCCTCGAGGCCCCGCCGAGCAACTTCCTGTGCGCTGCGTGTGTTATCGCCCAGATCGAGCGCCGATTGATATTGCTGGATGGCCTCCTGACGGTTTTCTTCAAGATCCAAGATCCTGCCCAGATAAATGTGGGACCAAACCTTGGTTCCCTTGTCGCTCGAGGCCGACTGCAGGGCGCGGGAAAAATACTCTTTAGCAATCTCGCGCCGGTTCTGCATGCTAGCCACAATGCCCAGACCGTACAATGCTTGACCATTACTGGCATCGTGGGTTTCGAGCACCTTCTGAAATTGGTCCGCGGCTATCTCGAGATGGTTGTTTCCCAACTGAACGTTTGCGTCACGCAGCAACCGGTCCAGTTCAGTTGGTTCCGGCTTCTTCTCTACGACCACAACCGTCTTCTGGGCTTCCGCAAAAGCCGAAGTGACCTTGTCCATCACGATGCTTTTCACCATCGTCGGATAAAAGAGGCGAATGCCTTCTGGACTGGTCTCGAACGTTTGTAATGCTTCGTAGAAATGCCGCGCCAGCACACCTCCTGCCCGAATCGTGGCATCCAGTTCGGCGCCAGCCTTGGGCTCCGGAACGTTGTTTATGCGTAATTCCATCGCCCGGATCAGACTCTCAGTCACCAGGAACTGCATGTCCGAGCGGTACTGTGGATCGAGGTTAGGAGCTGTTTCGGCGAATTTGGTCAGAGCTTCGCGCGTTTGCTTGGGCAAGGGAAATCGCAAAGCGTAGGGGTCGAGCAAAAAGTGAAGATACTGGTGACGGAACTCATCAGAGGCCAATTTCTGGGAGGGGCCAAAAACCAGGTAATAGCTTTCCCGGTAGGAACGGGCATTAAAGGTGTTGGGAGGCGCCAGGAAATCCGGAATAATGAAGAAGCGCCGGTCCAGGTAGGAACCCGAGACAATCCGTAGATAGCCATCGGTCCTTAGAATAATTTGGTCGATAGTCGGGCGGTAGTCCAGAATAGCCTGATCGTAATACTCCCGGTTCTTGCTCCAGATGGCTTCCACTCTGGCCGAGGAATAAAACTCTTTTACCAGAACCAGGAATTCCACCACAGAAAGAGCGTCGGGAGGCAGGTCTTTTGCCTCCAAGGACAGCTTGAAATCGGGTGGGCCTTCCGATAACAGGGCCAGCGAAACATACTTGGCGACCTGATCTTCCGCCTTCTTACCCTCCAGGTGCTCCTGATAGAACTTCTGCAGTCTCTGTTTCAAAAGGGGCTGGACTTCCTGGAGGTCCCTCGCAATCGAGGAGCGCGCGGGGTGGCTCAGGTGGGAGTCGACGTGCAGGCCCGCTTCGTGTAGCGCGGCCAGGACAGTGAAGATTCGAATGTCAGGCTGAATAACGATTGAAGCATTTTGCCCGCGCAGAGAAGTGGCAAAGCAGAGAAGACAAAACAGAGTGAAAACCCATTTGGAACAGAAGGATGTCATCGAATGCGCTTATCGCGAATCATGCTCACCTCAGAAATCTCAATGCTAAAGAATCGACGCAGGCTAGTCAACCCCACAGCAAGGACTGTCCATCATCCGCGTTTCCGGCCAGCCCAAGGCAGTTCAGGGGGTTGGGAGCGGGCGAGACCTCCCGACTGGGTGAGATCAATCAGTTCCAGGTGGGATTTTCAGGAGAATTAGAAGCAACTGACCATTAAACCAAAATCTTCTTCACCACCTCACCGGAGACATTTGTCAGGCGGGCGTCTAGGCCCTGGAACTTTACGGTCAGGTGCAAATGCTCGACGCCGAGAAGGTAAAGCATAGTGGCATGAAAGTCATGGATACTCACAGGGTCTTCCGCGGCAGCATAGCCAAGTTCGTCAGTCGCGCCATAAGTGATGCCTCCTTTGATGCCGCCGCCTGCCAGCATAAAGGAGAATCCCTTGATGTGATGGTCGCGGCCGTCTCCCCCTTGGGACATCGGTGTTCGACCGAACTCACCACCCCAGACTACCAGAGTATCCTCGAGCATGCCTCGCTGTTTTAGGTCTTTGATTAGAGCTGCCGTGGCCTGATCGGTTTCCGTCGCCTTGATCGCCACGTTGTTCTTGACGCTGCCGTGATGATCCCAGTCGCGGTGATAGAGCTGAATGAACCGAACGCCACGCTCAGCCAGACGCCGCGCCAGCAGGCAGTTGGAGGCGAAGGACCCGTCGCCTGGCTTGGCGCCATACATCTCCAGGATATTCGCCGGTTCCTTGCTCATATCCATCAGTTCCGGCACGCTGGTCTGCATCTTGAAAGCCATCTCGTATTGGGAGATCCGAGTCAGCACTTCGGGGTCCTTGAGCGCTTCATACTGAACCCGGTTGAGGCTATTAATCGCTTCAACCGAAGCGTTCTGAAGAACGGGATTCAGCCCTTGCGGACTGTTGATGTATAACACCGGGTCGCCGATCGAGTTGAACCTTACGCCTTGGAACTTGCTCGGCAAGAATCCGGAAGACCACTGCCGGGCCGCAATAGGCTGCATCTGGCCGCCCTTTCCGGAAGAAACAAGAACGACAAACCCGGGTAGGTCATCCGCCTCCGCTCCCAGGCCGTAAAGTATCCACGCGCCCATGCTCGGTCGGCCGGTGATGATCGATCCGCTGTTCATCAGAGTATGAGCCGGATCGTGATTGATTTGTTCCGTCCACATGGAGCGGATGATACAGACGTCGTCGACGACACTGCCTATGTGGGGGAACAGCTCGCAGATCTCAATCCCGGACTTACCAAACCGTTTGAAACCGTGTTGCGGTCCGAAACACAACAGGGGCTTGCCCTGCAGTTGAGCGATCTGCTGTCCCTTGGTAAAGGACTCAGGCATTCCCTGGCCGTCCATCTGTGCGAGTTTCGGCTTGGGATCGAAAGTTTCGAGGTGTGAGGGCCCGCCAGCTTGATAAAGAAAGATGACCCGCCTGGCCTTGGCTGGGAAATGCAGCGGGTCTACCACACCCCGCGATTTTTCAACCGTGGCTGGCCGCAAGGACGCCAACAGGCGAGGGTTCAGTAATGAATTCAAGGCCACGAGACCCAGGCCAGCAACGCCGTGGCCGAGAAACGTGCGACGATGAATTTGCAAAACACCCGAGTCCATGAATTTCATAGTGCACCCTTTGATAAGCTGCGGATGAACGAATCAGCCCGAAGAACGACTCAAAATAAGACCTCCAATTTTCCTCCACCGCTTCAGAAGCAAGAGACGCGGCGTATCGGCGGCTCAGTTTCTCGTAATTGTCTCATGCAAATTCAAGATCGCCCGCGCCACGACTGTCATGGCGGCCATGTCCGCCGGCTTCAAAGTCTTACCCAAGGGCGCTTCACCAACCTGAATGAACTCCCGCGCCCATTCCGGCTCTGCAGTAAACTGACGCAGACTTTTCTCGTGAAGCCCTTCGAGAATCATTCGCTCCGCCCGCGTCGGCTTCCGACTTAGTGCCTGTAGAAAGGCCCATTCCACGCGCCCGTTCAGGGAAGGCCCTTGCTTCAGGATGTTTTGCGCAAACACGCGCGCGGCTTCGACGAAAGTGGGATCATTGAGTAGCACCAACGCCTGTAGCGGGGTATTAGAGTTCACCCTGTTCACGGTGCATTCTTCGCGGGAAGGGGCATCGAACGTCAGCAGACTTGGGTGCAGGAACGTCCGCTGCCAGTGTGTATAGATGCCTCGACGGTAGAGATCTTCACCGTGGCCAGCGGAATAGTCGCGCTTGGGAAAATTCATCGCCGCCAGATAAGCATCTGGCTGATAGGGTCTGGTGCTGGGACCTCCAAATTTTTCGCTTAGGAGACCCGAAACCGCCAAGGCGATGTCGCGAACATTTTCGGCATCGACACGGAAGCGACTCTGGCGAGCCAGCAGCCGATTGTCAGGATCCTTTGTGTCGAGCTGCGGGCTGCTCATCGAGGACTGTCGGTAAGTGTGGCTGGTGACTACCGTTCGGAGGACATGTTTTACATCCCAGGCATGAGCATCCTTGACCTGCCAGGTTGGCTGCATGAATTCGGCAGCAAGCCAGTCCAGCAGTTCCGGATGCGTCGGCCACTCACCTTGGGAGCCCAGATCGTCCAACACTTTCGAGAGCCCTGTCCCGAACAGCTGTCGCCACTGGCGGTTAACCAAGACACGGGCGGTCAAGGGATTCTCGCGCGAAACGATCCAGTTAGCCAGATCCAGCCGGCTGGCGTGGCTCCGGTCGGTACTGAGTTGGCCGAGGAATCCAGGAACAGCGGGCTTCACAATCTCTCCGGAATCATCCATCCAGTTTCCGCGCCGTAAGATGCGGGTTTCCCGGGGTTCCACAGACTCGGTCACCAGCACATTCGGAATGCTAGCTTCGAGCATTGAACGAGCGGCTCTCACCCTCTCCATCTCGACGACGAGCGCTTGCAGTTCGGGCATGGTCCACTGAAAATGGTTCGTCAGTGCCTTGAGCTGATTGTCAGACCGCGAGCCTTGAGCTACTTTGAGGGCCTTCAGCACTGTCCCTGGGATGCCATCACGGGCGCCGCCGTTAGGAAGCCGGCTGTCATCCACTTCGAGACCAAGCTCCACAGCCGCATCGCCCAGCTCCGGCCAGGAGTACCGACCTGCAGAGAGCGCCAGCCGGAAGCGGCCCATGGTTGCGCGGCGAAGCTCCGAATCCTGCTGAAGATGAACAGTGATCACGGCTGTTTCCGAAGTCTCTACAGGCGCGGCAAAGCGCAGCGCCAGAAGGGGACTTCTGCCCTCGCCCGCGGAAACTCCCCAACCGGTCGCTGGATCTCCGTCAATAGCGGCCATCGGCGGATTCTCCGGGGCTTCTCCAAATCCGTTGGTCGTTGCCAGCACAAAGGAGAGCTTTTGCCCTGGTTTCGTTCCCTCCTGGACCTCTGCCTCAACCCCAGTCAGGACAAAGCGGTCCGCACCGCGTGCCAGACGCACGGCTGGCAAGCTCTCGTCTTGAATCGCCTGCACCCCGAGCGCCGTCCAAGTTCCCGCTCCTGGTTTGAAGCTGATGCGGTACGTCTCGTTATCCGGGTTGGGTCCGCTGGCGACCATCAAACCGTTTCCCGGTTCCCGCCGTGTTTCGAGCGAGCCGGTTCGGGCAATCACGTAGAAGTTGCTGTCGACTTGTTCGTCGTTGTAAACAGTGAGTTCTGCTTCATTTGCCGAGCTCGCTGCAAATGGCCGCTGATAGTGCCACTTCAGCCGGCCAGCCTCGTAGTCTGACAGCAGTTGCTGCTCCCATTCCGGCTGCCGTGCCGCCAGGCTCCGAGTCTTTTCCTCAACCGCCTGCTCTGCCACCTTGACAGCTTCATTCAGTGCGACCAGCTTCTGTCTCTGCTGTTCGGTCGGTAGCGTCAGCCTTGCTGCCCAGGCGTTGGGTCCACTACCGGATAGAATCCCTTTTTCCTTCACGTCGGCAAAGAAGGCCTTCATCGAATAGAAGTCTTTCGCAGTGACGGGGTCAAACTTGTGATCATGGCACTCGGCACAGCCCATCGTGAGTCCCAACCAGACGCTGCTCGTCGTCCGCACGCGGTCCGCGCCATACTTGGCGAGATACTCCTTGTCCTGAATGCCGCCCTCTTCCGAGGTACGGAGGATGCGGTTGTAAGCCGTCGCCACCTTCTGCTCAACGCCAGCGCCCGGCAGCAGATCGCCTGCCAGTTGCTCACGAGTGAAGACGTCGAACGGCTTGTTGGAGAGAAAAGCCTGCAGCACATAATCCCGGTAAGGCCAGGCCGGTTGCTCAATGTCGTTGTGAAATCCCCGCGTGTCCGCGTAGCGCACCGCGTCGAGCCAGTGCATGGTTTGCTGTTCGGCGTAGCGCGGTGAGGTTAACAATCGGTCGACCAGCTTCTCATAGGCATCGGCTGACTTATCGCTCAAGAACGCCTGAACCTCGGCAGGGGTGGGTGGAAGGCCGGTGAGATCCAGGGTCACGCGGCGAATCAGCGTCCGGCGGTCTGCCTCGGGAGAAGGTGAGAGACCTTCCTTCTCCAAACGAGACTGAATGAAGGCATCGATCGGATTTCTCACAGTGGCTTGCTTTCCGGCAAGCTCCGGAATCTCCGGTCGCTTTACGGGCTGAAAACTCCAATGGCCCTCATATCTTGCCCCTTCGCTCACCCATTGGCGGATGGTCTCCTTCTGAATCCGGGTCAGCGTCTTGTGGGCGAACTCGGGAGGCATCATTTCGCTCGGGTCGACTGAAAAAATGCGGCGCACAATTTCACTTTCGTCGGGCTTGCCGGGTACGATGGGAATCTTGCCCGTCGCAGCGGATTTCAGCGCTTCGTCACGAATGTCCAATCGGAGGTCTGCCATGCGGGCGTTCTTGTCTGGACCGTGACAGCGAAAGCAGGTGTCCGACATAATCGGACGGATGTCGCGATTGAAGCCAACTTCCGCTTGTGCGGCCGAAGCCAGCAGAATCAAGAGGAGAGGAGATACAGGGAATAGTCTTAGATGCATTGTCCTTGTCCTCAGAAAGTCATTTCACGAACGAGGCTAAGCTGAGTCGCTACCTTGGGCTAGAACCAAGGCGAAGACTAACTGCCTAGTGGCCTCACGCCTGTGCCCATCTCAGTCCCGAGGGTGCGGAGATGAACGCTGTCGAGACGGTTCATCGTGCAATGCGCCGACAATGGGAACAGGCGACGGTGCCCGAGTGGCAACGCTTCGATTCCTATCAGCGAGACGGGCTCTGGCCGAGCTCCGATCCGTGACTAACCAAACCAGTATCGGGTTTCGCTCTCCGCCTATACTCCGAAGGCTTGGCCTGCGACCCGCTGGACTACAATAGAGCATGTCCCGCATTTCCTCAAGAGCTCAACAAGCACCGAGTGCCCGAATTACGGACAAACAAACTCGTGAGGACAACGCATGCGAATGCCTGCTCGCCGCGAACCAAACTGCCACGAAGACCTCTGCGTGACGTTCTCGGAGTCTCATTCTTTACTCCAAGGATTTCCCACACCTTTGAGCTTGACCCCGGCGCGGAGAGTATGAAAGAAGAATCTTTTGAACGATGGCGAGACTGCGGTAGGACCTGCAAGGTTGAAGCGTCCCGGGGACTGACCCCCTTTGTCTCGGAAGGGCCCGACCATCCTGCTTACGGCTGTTCACACCAGGGCCACGCATTTGCCGACGGGAGACCGGAGGCATTTCGGTGAGTGGTTTGGAAAGACGGTGGCGGGAGTCCTCGTCCCGACTCCAGCAAAATGTCTGGAGCTGAGCAATTCAGGCAGGTGGAGGTGGTCTGCCGCTGGAACGTGGAGTTCGAATTCGATTCAACCACGAGGAGGTCATAGAGGCATGCTGGCGACACAGGTGCGGCAGAAAGAGGGAGGATTCTATTTCATTGCCTATAAGGCTGGGGATTTGCTTGACCGTGTCCGATTTACCAGCCGTTATTACTATGAAGGCGAACACATCGAGGCCGAAACCGCTGGTGAGGATGAAGTGGCCCGCTTCATTGCGGGGATCGAGAAGAGCGACCGCGCGTTCCAGCGTCAGCTGAACCGGCAAAAAGTGCGCCAGATTGTCAATTTCTATGAGACCGCCGTCAGCCAGCCGCTGATTCCTGGCACCATCCTGTTGTTCACCGATGAAGAGCTCCGCTTTGAGCCCCTGGGAACTTTTGCGGCGGTGGGAAACCTAAGTGAGCCCCGCTCCAAGTATCTGGTGATTGATGGACAGCATCGCCTGGCGGCCCTCTATTTCTTTCAGCAAAAGCATCCCGCCCAGATCGATCAGGTGGAGGTTCCTTGCGTGCTCTTTGACGGGAAGAGCGCTGACTTTGCTACGGAAATGTTCGTCATTATCAACTCGACTCACACCAAGATCAACAAGTCACACTTGGTCGATCTCTACGAGAAAGTGTCCTGGGAAACAGCCGAGAAAAAGTTTGCCGCCCGCCTGGTCAACCGTCTTTACGAGGAAGCGGATTCGCCGCTGCGCTACCGGATCAATCGCCTGGGAGGACGGAGCCGGCAAGAAAAGTGGATTCTCCAGTCGGAATTGTTTAACGAAATTCACAAGATGGTACAGATTCGCCCCCAGTTCTTTGAAAAACGTCTCCACCTGCGGGTAGACCGCGCCTACGAGTTGGTCCGAGACTATTTAAAGGCAGTCCGCGATGTAATGGAGGTTGTCTGGGGTGAGAACGAGAAATATATGTTTACCCGCGATGTCACGTTGAAGGCGCTCATTCGCGTGCTTTCCGACCTGTTGGAGGATCCCAAGTTTGTCAAGGCCTGGGAAGAAGAGCGCTCAACACGCCCCATCCGGGAGATGCTTGAGCCCTGGGCGGGAATCACCAAGGAGTTTCGAGCCGAAGGCTTCTACGAGCGTTTTCCAGCCAAAGGGCAAGTGGAGCGCGTGCGGCGCATCCACACCCGTTTGCTCGACGTATTGGGCAAATGAGTGAAGAGCAAACAAGGAAGAAGGAGAAATCCAATGAAACGCTATGGTCAAATCATTCGGGTGCGACCTGAGTTTGAGCCGGAGTACATCAAGTATCATGCCCAAGTCTGGCCGGAAGTTCTGCAGACGATCCGGAATTGCAATATCCGAAACTACTCCATCTTTCTCAAGGACCACGTGCTGTTCGCTTACTTCGAATACTTTGGGGAGGACTTTGAAGCCGACATGAAGAAGATGGCGGCCGATCCCAAGACTCAGGAGTGGTGGAGGATTATGGAACCCATGCAAGAGCCAGTCTCCACCAGAGCGCCCGGAGAATGGTGGGCGAAGATGGAAGAAGTTTTTCATACGAACTAGCCAACAGCTTCGAACCACGCCGTGTCTAATGATCTGGTCGCGAGGCCGCTGACTGAACGGAGCCACGTGTTGGGAAAGAGGGGAAGTATTTTGCAGTCGTCTCTGATCCCACGACCTGGCACTTCAAAGGTATGAAGAAGTCCCAATGTTCCTCGTGTTCTCCACACTTCTCAGGCAAGCGAGACTACAGAGCAGAGCTCCTCATGCGGCTGCGCTCATCCTCTGCATACTGGCTCTCGACGCAGCTGCCGCTCCCACGGAACAAGAGTTCCATAATACTGCCCCTGGCGTAGCCTATGTCGGCTCCCAGGTTTGCGCAGGGTGTCACGCACCCCTCTACGAGCAATACCTCAAAACCGGCATGGGGCAGTCAATGTCTCTGGCAGGCACTCGCACACAGGTCGAGAGAGTTTCTGCGCCCGTGACGATCTTCCAGGAGAGCACTAAACGCTATTTCCAGGTGCATCAGGAGCGCCAGCATCTTTACCAAAGCCAGTACGAGCTCGACGGTAATGGCAAGGAAGTTTTTCGCAGCACCCATCGGCTGGAATACGTGATCGGTTCCGGTACTAATGGTCAGAGCTACGCGATTCGCCGTGATGACGCTCTTTTTCAAGCTCCTCTTTCTTACTATTCGAAACCTAAGAAGTGGGCGTTGTCACCAGGGTTCGAATCCAGCGACGTAGGGTTCAACCGCCCGATCCTGACTGGCTGCGTTGCCTGTCACAGCGGCCGGGTCAACCCGGCGCCAGGAAGAACCGGCTTCTATCAGGAACCCGCGTTTGCCGAGCTTGCCATCGGCTGTGAGAATTGCCACGGTCCGGGCCAACTCCACGTGGCGCAGCGAGCGCAAGGATTAGCCGTGCCAAAGACGGGGGATCAGACGATTGTTAATCCGGCTCGTCTGCCGGGATGGTTGGCGGACAACATCTGCATGAACTGCCATCAAACGGGCGACACCCGGGTCCTGCAGCCCGGCAAGGATCATCTGGATTTTCGTCCGGGGACGCCGTTGAACGAAACGGTCGGGATTTTCCGCGTACCTTATCGTCGCGAGTCTCCGCCTGACGAGGACTTGTTGGAACACTACTCCTCGATGGTATTGAGCCGCTGCTACCGAGAGAGCAACGGACGGCTCAGTTGTATCACCTGCCACAACCCTCACGCGGAGCCAAGCCCGCAGCTCGATGCCGGCCTACTATCGGAGCAAATGCCTCAGTTGCCATACTTCGCAGAGTTGCAGGGTTCGTTCAGTTGAGCGGCAGCGTTCAGGGGACGACTGTAGTGGTTGCCATTTGATGAAACGTGCGATTCCAACGATTGCCCATTCGGCTCTAACGAACCATCGCATCCTGGCCCGCCCGGGGCAACCCCTGCCGGAAGCCGCCTTTCAGCAGCCGACAGGGCCTCCGGACGTGATTCACGTGAACGTGATTCCGGGCCGCGAGAAGCAGCCGGTTCCATTGTTGACCCAGCTTCAAGTCTATGGGGAGCTTTTGTCGCAGCGCCCTGCCTATCGGGAACGCTATCTGGCCGTTCTGGAGGACTTGTCAAAGTCCGCGTCCGAACACCCGCTGGTCTTGTCCTCTTTGGCTCGCAAAGCCCGGCTGGAGGGAACCTCCGCAGGAAACAACCGCGCCATTGATTATTTGTCCAGGGCCTTAGAACGGGGTTCAACCTCTGTGGTCGACTACCAGGACTTTGCCGAACTGCTGGCCCAGACAGGACAGACTGACCGCGCGATAGCAATCCTGAAGCGGGGCATTGCGCTGTCGCCATTCCAGCCCGTCTTTTACAAGATGTTGGCGCTTCAATACATTCATCAGAAGGACTATCCAAAGGCGCTGGAAACAATGAAGCGCCACCTCGAACTCTTCCCCGAGGACACATTCATGCGAAAACTCCTCCGGCAGGCGCACGCTGCCCCTGTGCCACGGTAAGAAAGCCGTGGATAGGCTGGTTTCAGAGGCGGTGCTCGAAGATTTCCAGAGTCGTTACCACTTCTTGCGTTGTTTAGGTGACGAATTTGGGAGACAAATGCTTCTCAAGCTCATGTTTCCAGCGAGACTGAACATTTTTCAATCGGCAAGTTTTCTCTTGACTCCCTCCCAGCCTTTTGTCACAGTCGTGTCACTTGCTCAAGACAGTTTGCCGGCGAAATGGCCCGACGCCCTTTCCATTTTCGCTGATGGTGATTCCGTACAGAACCTACGTACCGTTCAAGATCAGGAGGTTAAGCATGCGTCTCTCCAGGAAGTTGTCCGCGAGAGTATCCTTGACTCAAACCGGGATTGTGATCCTGCTGTTTGTCTCTTTTCTCTTGCTTTCTGCAAACCCCACGTTGGCTCAGACTTCGACGGCGTCAATTAACGGCACGGTGAAGGATGCCTCCGGCAGTATCATCCCCGCGGCCGACGTGTTACTGACCAACACCCAGACCAATGTGGAGCGAAAGACCACAACCAACGATGTTGGTGTCTACGTTTTCTTGAACATTATTCCGGGAGAGTATCGGCTGCAGGCCTCCAAGTCGGGGTTCAAGACGAGCAAACAATCCCCCTTCACGCTGACGGTGAACCAAACAGCAACCTTCGACATGACACTGGAAATTGGCGAGATCACCCAGGAAGTTACGGTCGAAGCTGTAGGCGCCGAAGTTCAGAGTTCCACGGCGGAACTGGGTGCGGTGGTCGCCAAGCAGCAGGTGGTTGACCTTCCGCTGAATGGCAGGAACTTCACTCAACTGCTCTCGCTCACACCGGGTGTAGCCCCTGTCAGCGTCTCGCAGAATTCCGGCGGGTTCGGTGCCAGCGTGACTTCGGGCGCGGCTATCCAGTTTCCGGCCATCAATGGGCAGAATAACCGCAGCAACTTCTTCCTGCTGGATGGCGTTAACAACCAAGGCTCCTTCACCAGTACTTACGCGGTACCGCCGATTATCGATACCGTCCAGGAGTTCAAAGTCCAATCGCACAACGATCAGGCTGAATTTGGCGGGGCGCTCGGGGGTATCATTAATGTGGTCACCAAGTCAGGGACCAACGAATACCACGGCAGTGCCTGGGAGTTTTTGCGGAATGATGCCCTGGATGCCCGTAATCCGTTTCTGACGAGCAAGACGCCGTTCCGGCAAAACATGTATGGCGTGGCCGGCGGTGGGCCGATCTTCAAGAACAAGACGTTCTTCTATGGTGGCTGGCAGGGGTTCAAATACAATCGAGCGGCTGAAACGCTGTACCGCGTGCCGACCGAAGCCAATCTGCTGGGCGACTTTAGCGACGAACCGCGGCAACTCTACAACCCTAACACGACTCGCCCTGACCCTGCAAACCCTGGTCAATTCATTCGTGATCCGTTCGTGGGCAACCAAATTCCTCCGAATCTGATTGACCAGGGCATGGTTGCATTTGCCAGGCAAACCTTACCGACGCCGATTGATACGGGCGTACCCAATCGTAACGCCCGCGACAGCACTCCCTTTGTGCAAGACCAGAACGAATGGACGATCCGCGTTGACCAGATTCTGGGTGACAAGGATTCGGTATGGTTCCGCTACTCCGCATTTGGATTGGATCAGTCCAGTTCAGGCGGCCGGCCGGCACTTCAAAATCTGGCTGAAAACACAGGAAAGAACTGGGCCGTGAGTTGGGCGCGAACCTTCAGCCCCAGTACTCTCCTGCAGGCTCAATATGGCCGGGTTCACTTGCGCGTTGACGCTTTTCAGCGGTTCCCAGGCATGCCTGAGAACTTCGATCAAACCGTGGGCTTCGCAGACACCTTCTCGAGAAACTTCCAGGCCGAGGACACGTCGCTTTTCCCTAACATCGTCGTAGAGAACTTCTTTAGCGGAGGTGAAAACAACACGCTGAACCCCAACATGTCGGACATTCATCAAGTGAAAGTCAACATGTCCAAGATCATCGGCAATCACACCCACAAATTTGGCGGAGAGATCAACAGCAACAACTTTGAAGCCTTCTATAACAGCGCCGACGTGACCTTCCGTGTCCCCCAAACCGCAGACCCCGCAACTGGAGCAGGTGGTAGCGAACTGGCTTCCTGGTTGTTGAACCTTCCCGACGCCGCAGGGCGCCGGAATGTCCACGAGACGGTGCGCTGGGGCGGAGTGATGGGCTTTTACTATATGGATTCGTGGAAGGCGACGTCGAAGCTGACCGTGAACCTGGGTTTGCGTTATGACCGCACCTTCCAACCTCCTTATGGCCGTGAGGATTCGCGCGGCGAAAATGGAGGCATCGAAACGGGTGCCTACGATCTGCAACGCGGCAAGTACATCGTTCAGGTCGAAGTGCCGCTGTGTTCAGAACGCGGGCGGGCGCCATGCATTCCCGACCCTGGTCTTCCTGCGAACGTAGAGTACTCGTCCACTGGCAAGATCTATCGCGACACCACAGACAACTGGCAGCCACGCATCGGCCTTGCCTACCGCTTGTCGCAGAACACGGCACTGCGAGGCGCGTTTCAAATGTTCTTTGACAACTGGGCGGGGGTCACCCAGACGGCTCAGAACTTTGAAGGCGGCTGGCCGGACGTAGCCCAACAGCTCGGCAACAACTTGAATAACCAGTTGTCCACGGAAGGTCCGCTGCCGAACCGCACGGGAACGAACCCGTTCCCAGAAGGACTCTTCCCAGCTCCGACACCGTTTAACCAGGTTTTGTGGTACATGGACCCGAACCACAAAAATCCCTATTCGATGCAGTGGAACCTCGGTGTTCAGCATCAGCTCAACAGCAGCACAGTCGTCACTGCCAACTATGTGGGCTCTGGCAGCCGACGCCTCTTCATTGGCGGTTACTACAACACTGCTGTGACCCCGGGACCGGGCGACCCGCGTGCCCGCTCGCCATTCCCTTACATTCTGCCTACCTTCTACGACCGGAGTTGGGGGCGTAGCAACTACCATAGCTTCCAGTTCCTGCTGGACAAGAAGTTTACCAACGGGCTGGCGTACATGGTGTCGTACACCTGGTCGAAAGCCATCGATATCGGCAGTTCCGGATGGTACGGGGTCGAGGGGCACTCGGTACAAGACCCGTATAACTTCAACGCCGATCGGAGTGTTTCCGGGTTCGATTTGCCTCATGTGTTGACAGTGAACTGGGTCTACCAGCTTCCGTTTGGGCCGGGAAAGACGTGGAATCCCAGCAACAAGGTGCTAAGCCACATCATAGGAAACTGGCAGGTGAACGGCATCGTGTTGTTCCACTCAGGCGTTCCGTTTAACCTCAGTGTGTCGGGTGATCTGGCCAACACGGCCAACAACGGCTATTTGAGACCCGACTACCTGGGCGGGGAGGTCACGCTCTCAAACCCAACTCCTGGGAAATGGTTTAACACCAGCGCCTTCGGTGTGCCTGCGCCCTTCACGTATGGTTCTGCGGGACGTCACATGTTGAGGCGCGACGGCATGGCGAATCTCGATTTGTCGATCTTCCGCCAGTTCCCAATCGTAGAACGCTATCGGCTGGAATTTCGGGCCGAGATGTTTAATGCGTTCAACACGCCGGTGTTCGGCGCTCCAACTGGAGAAATTACGAGTGCGGACTTTGGAAGGGTGTTCAGTCTGGCACCTGGTATGCAGGCGCGCCAGATCCAGTTGGCTCTGAAGTTCATTTTCTGACAGTTTTTCTCTGGGCTTCCTTTCTTGTCGAGCCACGGCAAAATGTTACCTTTGTCGTGGCTCTTTTGTTTTCCAGGGCTTACAAGGCTTCGGGTGTACAACAAATCTATGGGCAACGGCGCCAATCACTGGCGTAAGCCACCTGGGAGCGCACGCTTCCAGCGTGCCGCGACAGCCGTAGATCGCCGAGAAGCTTTTGTAGCGCAGACCCACTCTGGGTGCAGGTCTGCGGCTTTTCGCTTCACAAGTCTTTCGAAGCATGGCTGCTCGGGGGTACAATACTTAAGGTTGAAAATTCCCGCTGGCATAGGCGTAGGCGCCTGTGCCCAAACAGGTGGTCGTGAATGAACGTGACGACTCTTCCCAAGCCTTTCACCTACGATGACTACCTGGCTCTGCCCGATGATGGCAAGAGATATGAGGTGATTAAAGGAGATCTCTCGATGACCCCAGCACCTTCGCCCAGGCACCAGGAGATCCAGGCTTGGCTGAGCGCGCGCATGGTGCTGCATGTTCGGCAACACTCGCTAGGAAAGGTGTATGTTTCACCGATCGATGTCGCGCTTTCGCTGATCGACATTGTCCAGCCTGACATCCTCTTCGTTGCCAAAGACCGATTGCATATTGTGGCCAAAAGGAACATTGTGGCAATCCCGAACTTGATCGTTGAGATCCTGTCTCCAACCTCAAGGGAGCGAGACCAAGTGGATAAGCTGGCACTCTATCAACGCTACGCCTTGCCTGAGTACTGGATCGTCGATCCTGAGGCTGAAGCCGTCGAGACCTTCCTTTACCAGGGAAGGCAGCTCGAAAGGATAGACATTCTCAAGTTGGGCAATGAGCTCCACTCCCGCCAGATCGCAGGTTTCCGGCTCGAGGTTGCCGAGATCTTCAGGTGATGCGTTTGAACGCACTCTGACACCCTCTTTGCAGTGAATTCTGACCGAATCGAGAAGCTGAATTCGATGAAGCTTCACCGTGACAACAAGCTGTTCCCTCAGTTGAGGAGGGGATACGGAGGTCTGCGGCCTGTTGTCCGATTGTTAGGCTCGGGCTTCCTTTGCGCGGGACTCCTTTGGGCGCAAAAGCCGGCCTGCAAGGGTCCCTTGGAGCTCGAGCGGGAGGTTGCCAGTCGGCCTTCGGCGGCAGTGTATAACGCCCTGGGCGCCCATTTTGCTCAGCGCAGTGAGTTTTCTTGTGCAATTCCAGCTTTTGAGAACGCGTTGAAGCTCGAACCGAAGTCTGTGGAAACGCGTTATAACCTGGGCCTTGCGTTGATGCAAAAAGGGGATCGGAAGAAAGCAGCCACGGAGTTGAAACAGGTGGTCATCCAACAGCCCGATCTGCTCAATGCTCGGAATGCCCTGGGAACAGTACTTCTCGATCTCGGCGATCTGGATGGAGCCGAAGAACACTTCAAGGCCGCGGTGAAGGTGGATGCCCGCTCGGCGTTTGCGATTCACAGCCTGGGTCAGGTGGCCATGGCCCAGCGGCGATTCAACGTTGCCATCAATTACTTCAAACAAGCTCTGGTCTTGGAGCCGGAAAGCTTTGACGATCAGCTATCGCTGGGCGTGGCTTACTCTCAAAACAACAACGTTGAAGACGCGATCAACGTCCTGAAGAAGCTGGCGCAGAGACATCCTCAGTCTGCAGTGGTCTCTTTCAATCTGGCAACGGTCTACGCGCAAAGTCTTCGCTATCCGGAAGCAGCGGAGGCTTATGCACTAGCGCTGAAGCTAGATCCGAAGAATGAAATCACTCGTCTTTCGCTGGCCAAGGCCCTCATCTCACAAAACCGGTTTGAAGCAGCCCTGCCTCATATCGAGGAGTACAGCCACGGGCATGAGGGCGATTTTGAGGGACACTACCTGTATGGCTTGGCCCTGCGCGGCCTCGGAACTTACGAGAAGGCGGAATCCCAATTGCGACGGGCCGTTGCGCTCAATCCCAGCCACTATGACGCAGCTTACAGTCTGGGATTTGTGCTGGCGCGGTTGGAGAAGCTGGAGGAGGCCCGTACCTATTTGGAGAAAGCCAAGAGCCTCAGTCCCGAGTCGGAAGATGCTCGCTATCAGCTAGCCGCAGTCCTAAGGCGGCTGAAGGACACCGAAAGAGCCCAGGCCGAACTACGCGAGTTCGAGAAGAAGAAGCTGTCAGGCCAGCAGGAGACAGCCGCCGGCGCCACTGGGAGCCAGGCCAACACGCTTCTTGAGGAAGGCAACCCTCAAGAGGCGGCCAAACTCTATCGGGAGGCCTTGCGGCTCGATCCCAAGAACGCCAAAACGCACTACAACCTGGCGCTAGCCTTGAACAAGCTGGGTGATCGGGCTGGAGAGCAGCAGGCTCTGGAAGAGTCGATCCGTCTCGATGAGAAGTTTCCGCAGGCTCACAATCAGCTGGGGTTGCTGTTTCTGGCAGAGAGCAAGGTCGCTGAGGCAGAAGCGGCATTTGTAAAGGCCCTGGAAATCGATCCACAGTTCTCCGAAGCACAAAACAATTTGGGCACGCTCTATGGTCAGCAGAACCGGCACGATCAAGCAGAGAGGCTGTTTCGGCAGGCGGTCGAGAACAATCCTCAATATCTCCAGGCCTACCTCAACCTCGGGCTCACTCTGGCGGCGTTGGACCGGTTCAACGAAGCCGAAAAGGAACTCCGGACCACGCTCACCCTGGATGGAAAGAATACCGGCGCCTTGACAGCCCTCGGCATGGTGCAGGCCCGCCAGGGGAGGTCCTCGGAGTCTGTTGAAACATTTCGCAAGGTCATTGCTCTGCAGCCGGACTCGGCCGAGTCTCACCTGAATCTGGGAATTGCTCTGGCCGATGGCTATGATCTGGAGGGCGCCCTGAAAGCTTTCTCTGAAGCCGTTCGCCTGGCGCCGGGTGCAGCTTCTACTCACTACAACAAAGGGCGAGTCCTGTTTGATCTACATCGGTATGACGAGGCCCGCAGTGAACTGGAGCGTGCCTGCCAGCTTGCTCCCGATCTGTCGCCGGCCCTCTATCTGCAGGCCCTTCTGGAACGCCAATTGAATAACAGCCAAAAGGCGGCGGAGTTGTTGCAGCGGGTTGTGATCTTGGAGCCACGGAATGCAGTGGCCCATCACCTTCTGGCTCAGAATTTGTCTCAACTGGGACGGACGAGCGAGGCTATCCAGCAGTGGCAGAAGGCGGTTGAGGTTGATCCGGAACACGCGGAGGCCCTATATAACCTGGCTCGGCTCCTGCAGAAGGAGGACCCTCAGCGAGCTCGACTGTACCAGGAGCGCTTCGAGGCCGTGCAGCAGAAACGGCAGATGACCGATCAGGCAGATACTCTGGGAAACTTTGGTCTGGCCTC
Organism: uncultured Acidimicrobiia bacterium; assembly: GCA_963752385.1. Classification (GTDB taxonomy): domain Bacteria; phylum Acidobacteriota; class Terriglobia; order Versatilivoradales; family Versatilivoraceae; genus CAVVYL01. The sequence continues at coordinate 342,659 of CAVVYL010000049.1, forward strand.
AGCCGACGCGCGGGACTGGCCTCAGGCCATTGCACACCTCAATGAAGCTCTGCGGGTCTGCGGTCAATGCAAGTCGCTGGGAACTATTCATAAGAATTTGGGACTCATTTACTGCCGGTCGGGTGATTTGAAGAACGGTGAAGAGCAGCTGCGACTGGCCTTGAAGATCACACCCAACGATCCCGATTCCATAAGGGCCTTGAGCGTAATCGAAACGCTGCGCAGCCGCCAGAAGCCAAACTGAGGCCAACCCAATCAAAGACAAGCCACGGGGACGCAGAGATACGGAGACAGCCCGGAAACTGGGAGACGGATTACGCAGGTAGCGCTGCTTGCAAACAAGAGAGTAAATCCCCGGCAGCCGCTCACGACGGGCTGATCGCGTGCGGCCGGATGGCGCCGCAACATCGATTAGTCGCGCGACTCTCTTTCGCTAATTGGCTGAGTTCGGCCACGCTCCCGACGGCAAGACGCAAGTAAGCCGATCGAACATCGGTGCCGCTGTTATTGCTCAGCTCCAGTCAAGCGGCCGCTCCTCTACGGCACGGAGTCGAATCGAAACCCGTAAAAAAAAAAAAAAAAAAAAAAAAAAAAAAAAAAAAAAAAAAAAAAAAAAGGCGTGGCGCGCATTCTTGACGCCGGCTCGAACCAAGTTCGGGTCATGGGAGGTCCATTTCAATGAGCAGCGATGACCAGCAGTGGTCGGTGGATGCTCGTCGAGCAGATCCATCGCGCGATTTGGCACCTGCCAGCGGAGGAGCAGCTGCTCGTCCTCGATTTTGCGTGGCTGATTGTCGCGAGCATCGCGAGAACGGAAGCGCGAACTGTGCCGGGAGGGTTGCCCGAAGAGCAGGCGCGACAGATCGGACAACTGCAGGCGATGTCGGATCTCGTCGCCGCTGACGTGCCCAAGCTGGAGATGGAGCGCTTCGAAGGCGACCTCGACCGTCTGAGAGGTCACCTCCTGGGGCAACTCAACGGCCTTGGCTGGCGGCCTCCCGACACGCCCCCGGGGGACGAGTGGACAGGCATGCCGTAAATCAATGTCGTGATATCGACGTGCGCGATAACCCCGCGCGGTCTTGGTCCAGAACGGCTGCTCGAGGACCCTCCGCATTGATTCGGACTGACGTCGCATATTAATGACTACCGGCTAAAGCCGGTGAGATGACCGACGGACTGAAAGTCGGGCTGCGACTGAAGCCGCTTGAAAGCTGCCCAGCTCCCGCGCCGGCATGGCTCGGTCGGCGGTGATCCTTGAATCCGTCGACGTCCTCGTCCCATCGCTGGTTCTCGATATATTCCCGGATCGGTTTCTCGTCCACTGCGCCGGCAGTAGTAGCCGTGCGCCCACAGTTGTTGCCCCCAATACCGCTTACGCAAGGCGTGGAACTCCCGTTGGAGCAAGCGCGACAACCGCCCCTTCAGGAACTGCACCAGTCGGACACGCCGGCCTCTGGAGGCGCCGCAACGCGCGGCTTC
>CAVVYL010000050.1:0-89359 GCA_963752385.1 uncultured Acidimicrobiia bacterium
TGATGAGGTCCAAGGGTGTCATAAAGTTTTCCGTACCCACTTGAATAAGACAGATCCGCAAAAACATTTCAGAAGGCGGAGCAGATCTTTTTGGTGCAGGGTCAAATTCTCTCCCGCCGCAGGCTCAGGCGCAGTAATCCCTTCTTCGTTCAGAGCATCCACAGCTCTGGCCGAAGCGTTTGCTTCATCTTGTGCGCCAGGATGCGACCGAGCCTCCAGCGGCCAAAATCAATACGGGCAAAGGCGCCCATTCCAGGCCGCAGCAGTCCATCCGGGTTCTCAATCACCAATTCGATTCGATAGGTAATCTGTTGCTGCTGATCCAGCTCACCTTCGGCACCGATCTTGCAAACGACCCCTGTAAAAACGCGATTCGGATAGGCTCGTACTTTAAGCCGGACCGGATTGCCGGCGCGTACGTCGCCAATTTCCCGCTCAGGCACCTGAATGCGGGCCAGCAGTTGAGCGGTCCCGGCGATACGGCAGACCTCGGCTCCCTTTGGAAAGTAATGGCCGACCATTCGCTGCAGGTCCTCACCGAAAACCCGGCCGGCTCGCTGAGTGACCAGCAGAAACTGCGCCTGCTTCCGTCGGAGGAGGTCGCGGCGCTGCTCGAGGGTCCCAATGAGCGCGCGAATTGCCGCCAGTTCGCCGGTCAGCTTCTCAATCTGCAAGCGCTCGGCATTGGAATCCACATGGGCCATGCCTAGCTCGGAAGCTGCGGCGGAGTGCTTGCGCTGATGGTCAATGAGGGCAGCTTCCAGGCGCTCGCTGCTGGCCATCACTTCCATCGCCAGTGTCGCAGCACGAGTCTCCACTACGTCCAGATCTCTGCGTGCTAACAGTCCCTCAGCCCATAACTGACGGGCACGCTCCAACTGGGAGCGAACTTCAGCCAGGGTTGTCCGGCGTAGCTTCATGTCGGACTCCAGAACAGCCAGAGCGGCCGGCAATCGCGTGGAATTGTGTTCCTCCGGCGCCCCAGGTGCTGCAAGCATCGCCGGACCCCATTCTATTTCCTTGGCACTGGCCGTGGCCCGCCCGCGCGCCCAAACTTGCTGCTGTTCGGCGTTGACCTGGTCGTAGTCATACTGGCGTTGGCGTACTTGCCAGGTGGCACGCCGGGCGGTTTCTTCGCGCCAGCGCAGTTCGCCGCGGGCTCGGCTGTACTCCGCATTCACGCCAGCCAGTTCTGCCTGCACCTGGACCAACTCTTCCTCGATTTCGAGGTTGCCCATCTGTCCGATGACAGCGCCGAAAGAGACGTCTTCACCCGGCTGCACCCGCAGGGTCAGCAGTCTGCCGCTTTCGGGGGCCCGGATAATCTCTTCCTGCCCAGGAATGGCAACGAGCGTGCCAGAGTTGCCAACCGAAGCATTCCAAGGTAACAGGAGGGCTGTCACGATCAGCAGGCAGGCGGCAGACGGGACCAGAATCCGGCGCCATCTTGTTCGTGCCGATCTGCTCCCGCCCTCCCTAGCGGTCCGGCGATTGACACAGGGTTCAGTCGTTGTTGGCCTTCTTTCTGTTTCACTAGGAGCTTGTTCGTCAGTAACCACTCTTTCGGTGCTTGCCATAACAACCTCGCTTCCTCTCACGTGCCTCCGCGCGTAGCCTTTCACTTCAGAAAGGAATCGCCAGCCCGCGTTCCGGATCGCAAAAGCCAGCAGGCCGAGCGGCCGGCGCAGGTACAGAAGCACCAGACTCATCGTGAGCAACACGCCTCCAAGCTCAAACCAATCCATCAGGTATTGGCCTACGAAAATGACGATGGCGATCATGAGGACTAGCGCATAGACAAACGAAGACAATCCGAAGACTGCATAGATCACCTGCTGGCGCCTGCTGTAGTGTGCCGCCTCCAGATTTTGTTGGCCGAAGAAGACCCTCAGCAGCAAGCTGCGCCACCAACCCCGAGAGCGATCCATCAAGTTCGGTAACCGCAGCCACTGGCTCAGGAAGTAATACCCGTCCAGTTTGATCAACGGGTTTGCATTGAAGGCCACGTCGAGCACGCTGCCGCAGAACAAGACGAAGGCCAAGTCTGACAGGAGTGTGTGTGGCGCAGCCATAAACCATGCCAGCAGTGCAAGAGTCCCGACCAGTAGTTGCCAGTAGACTCCCGCCGCAATGACCCACAGCCGGCGCCGACGTTGCGGGATCATGTGGATGCCCGAAACGTTGCAGTAGAGCGCAGGCAGGCAGTAGAAAATCAACAGCCCGCCGACTTCGGTTGCCCGGCCGCCGAATGCCTTGCATGTCAGTCCATGCGCAAACTCGTGGGTGATCCCCACCAGGAGTCCCGCGAGGCCGACCCCGATGTAATGTTCACGTAGAACGGAACTGCCGTACTGTGCAATCTCAGCGCCGTTCACCAATGCCAGCAGCATCGCTGCCGACATCAGCAGAAGCGAGCCGACGAAGAACTGTGTTGTCCACACCCAGCGCAACACACCGACCAGGAGCGTGAAGGGCCGGTCAGGATTGAAGAGCCTGAAGCGAGTATAGAAGTGAGTACTCAACTGCTGCTCTGATGGGCGATGGCCTTCCAGGTGCTCTCCGGCAAGGATGCCGATCTCATCGAGCCGGGTGAGAAACCTCGTGAGCGTCGGAAGCGGGAGCGTCCCACCATGCCGTCGCCCGAATTCAAGGCAGACCGCGGCAGGGGTGAGCCCTTCGCCGAGTAGCTTGATCACGCGGTATTCAACGGTCCGCAAGAGCAGATAACGGCCCACCGAGGGAGAGCCGATGGTGAAAGCCGGACGCTCGCCGTCGTGGTGTCCCGTGATTTCAACGTCGAGAGCGATTCGTGGCGGGTAGTCGCAGTAATCGCCTTTCATAAGCGCATCAGGGTCGCATAGTTGTTCCGGCAGGTAACGACCTTCGGGTGCTTCGGTCCCAACGAATGCTCGAAGATCGCCAGCGCCCGCCGGTACAACGCCCCCGCTTCGGCATACCGGCCTCGCACTTTGCAGAGGACCGCTAGGTTGTTCAGCGTGATCGCGACATCCGGGTGTTCAGTCGTGAGCAATTTCTCTTTGATGGTCAGTGCGCGGCGATAGAGCTGCTCGGCTTCGTCCGAGCAGTGCTGCGCTTGTTTGAGTGCCGCCAGGTTGTTCAGGTTGACGGCGATCTCATAGTGTTCAGCCCCATACTCGCGTTCAAAGATTGCCAGCGCTCTCCGGTAAAGCGGTTCCGCTTCGCTGTACTTGCCCTGCCCATCCAGAATCGCCGCCAGTGCCGCGATGTCCGCTGCCACGTCCGGGTGATGGGGGCCGAGCGCCCCCTCACGAATCTCCACTGAGCGGCGCGCCAGCGGCTCCCCGTCGGCATAGCGGCCACGAGCGTGTTCCAGTCCACCGAGGTTGTGATAGAGCGAGGCGATTTCCGGGTGTTCCAGCCCCACCCACCGCTCCATCAGCGACAACGCCCGCCGGTAAAGCCGCTCAGCCTCATCGAATCTGCCCATGTATTTGTAGAGCACGCCCAGATTGTTGCAGGTGCCTGCGACCTCAACGTGATTACGTCCACAGAGGAGTTCCGCCAGTGCCAGCGCGCGCAAGTAAAGTGGCTCGGCTTCGGCATAGCGCCCCTGCGCCCGCTGCTCATCGGCTGTGCGGCAAAGCAGATGGATCCGTTTTCGCAGTGGAGCCTGTGATTTGTCCTGGCGGGTTGGCACAGAGCTTCCAGAGATAGGCTTCGCTGTTGGCATGATGGTCAGGTGGCGGTCCGAGGCCGAGAATGCCTCGAATACTACCTCCTCGCATCAGTCTGCACCCTACTAGACCTCGTCCCTGACGAGCGTCTCGTTGTGGTTGGCCGGAATGGGACGTAATAGGGTTGGGGTCAGGGTCTCTTCCAACTCCTCGACGCCCAAGGCAATCTCGTCAGTAAGCAGCGCCTCGTTGTGGTTCGTTGTAATTACAGGAGCGATCACCTCTTCCAGCTCTTCCGTGGTCAACTGAACGTCATCATCGCTGACAAGTGTCTCGTTGTGGTTGTTCGGAATGGGACGTAACAGGGTTGGGGTCAGGATCTCTTCCAACTCCTCGACGCTCAAGGCAATCTCGTCAGTAAGCAGCGCCTCGTTGTGGTTCGCTGTAAGTACAGGAGCGATCACCTCTTCCAGCTCCTCCGTGCTCAACTGAACGTCATCATCGCTGACAAGTGTCTCGTTGTGGTTGTTCGGAACGGGCCTCAACGAAGTCGGAGTCAGGATCTCTTCCAATTCCTCGACGCTCAAGGCAACCTCATCGCTGACGAGGGTTTCATTGTGGTTGGCTCCCTCAATCCCTCCGAGCTTGGGAGCGATCACTTCCTCCGTCTCTTCAACTTCAAGGTACACCTGCCCATCATTTTCCACGATCGTCTCGTTGTGGTTGGCTGCAATTCCGGGAACGATTACATCCTCAAGCTCTACGGCTTCAAGAGGTACCTCTACGCTGCAGACCTCGTCAGCGGACTTGTCTTTCGCTGATTCGCTCTGAGTGTGGTCAAGACTGTTTGCTTTCATAGCTCCTCCTTGCTTTACTTGAAGCGTACTTGAAGTCCCGCGCGAAGCTCACGGGATCTTGGTCAGCGGAACCGATGCCTCATCGGTTGCCTCGCCGCCTTTCCATTCACCGTCTGCACGGTGCCGGGGAATTTGGGGTTACGGGAGGGCGATGCTTACCTTGCCAACCTCGCGACCGATGCGCGGGTCCCTTGGTTCACCGCATCCTTCGCGTTGCTAGGTCGGTTCGATCACGGGCAGGATTGGCCCGGACCTACGCATACGTCATCGCAGTTCCCGTTCTCACAACTACCGCAGCACCTCTTGCCCATTGGACAACACCCACCACCGCCACCACCACCGCCACCACCACCACCACCGGTGGTGGTGGAGTTGTACAACTCGGCACTATCCAGGGAGTTAAAGTAGCTGGTCGCATTGTCTCCACCCGCAACCAGGACGTTGCCGTTGGATAGCAAGGTCATGGTGTGGAATGACCTCGCCACATTGAGATCGGCTGTGGCCGTCCAGACCAGGCTGACCGGGTCAAAAACCTCCGTACTATTCAAGTGGAAGTGGCCGGTTTCTGATTTGTCGCGCCCACCCGCGACCAGAACTTTGTCGTTGGACAGCAAAGTCGCTGCATGGTATCGACGCGCTGTATTGAGGGGACCTACGGAATACCACCCACCACTGACTGGGTTGTACACTTCGACGCTGTGCAGAGAGGGCCCGATAGAGTCGTTGATATACCCTCCTGCGACCAGCGCTCTGCCGTCCTGCAGCGCGGTCACCGTGTGCATCCGGCCGAGTCGGTCATAGAAGAGACTGCCCGTAAGCGTCCACACCCCGGTGGCCGGGTCATACAATTCAGCGCTGTTCGAAAAGCCATTGATGACGAATCCGCCCACGACCAGGACTCTGCCGTCCGGCAACAAAGCCATCCTATGCTCGGTCCGCCCGACATTGAGATCACCCGTAGGTGTCCACACCTGAGTGACCGGGTCATACAACTCGGCGCTGGCGTTGTAGCCACCCACGATGAGGACTTTGCCATTGGGCAGTAACGTGGCGGTGGGAGAGCTTCGCCCGACCTGGAGAGGGCCCGTGGCATACCATTGTCCGGTAGCCGGGTCATACAACTCAGCACTCTTCAAGTTGCCCCCTCCCGCGACCAGCACCCTGCCGTTCGGCAGCAAGGTTGCCGTGTGGTTCGCCCGCTCATAAAAGGCACTGCCCGTAAACGTCCAGACTCCAGTGGCAGGGTCATACAATTCAGCGCTGCGCAGAGATTGAGTGTTGCTGCCACTGCCCGTGAAGCCTCCAAACACCAGGACTTTGCCATTGGGTAGCAAGGTCGCCGTGTGACCTGACCGCGCCACATTAAGATTACCGGTCATTGTCCAGCTATCTGCCAGAAGACTGCTCAGCTCCGTTGGCCACAACACCGCTTTCAGGCCGAGAAGCAGACTCAGGACAATTAACATCGTTGTGATTCGTCGCTGCATGGTTATGTTCCTTTCAGAAGAAATACCTAAGCGTGGAGTTGCCCGGGGTCGCGGTCCCGGCTGCGCATCGTCCACTTCGCCGCTGGGCCGTTGGCTCTGACGCCATCTTTTGCAATGCGAGAACGTTTGCCATGAGAAGTTCACCTGTTTCTCTGTTGATTTGTTTCGACGGCGCACCGAATTGGTCAGCATGGCGTAATGAACCTACGTTCAGTAGAACGGAGCACCTTCGGTGCGCTCTCGGTTGTCACCTGGATAAGACACCTCTGCAAAAACATTTCACAACATGAAGCAGATTTTTCGCTGCGGTCGCGTTGGAAGTTGGCTGACGGGTGGGCGGGACACTCCCAGGCTGATCAGAGAGCTTTGGCACGGATGGTTGCCGGACTGGTGTTTATCGCACTGGCAGTGAAGCGGTTCACGATGAGGCGTTAGCGAGCGGGATCGGAAACTTTACCTTGGACAAGCGAATCTTGCGTTCCCGACTGGGACCAGGCAAGTGGCAAACAGGAAGCATTCCTCGGGAGCTTTGCCAACTCCCAGGAGCCCAATCTTTGGCGTGGGTCTTACCGTTTGCCTGGCGGACAGGGTCGAAGCAAAGTCCCACATGAGGCGGGCTAACGGCGGGGCGCCGTTGGACCTCGCCTCGATGGAGGGGATAGACCGCTTTTCTGTGGATACGTGGCTTGTCACCTGATATTGCCGATGGAGTTCTTCGCCGTGTCATGCCTGGTTTTCAGGACGTTCGACACCGACGTGAAAACCTGATTCTCCCGTTGCATCTGCGACCGGAGCTGAAGGTACTGACTATTGAACGCCGTCTCAAGGGCACGTAGCTTCGCGAATAACTTTGTTTCGGTCGGTTTTGAACTGGCTTGGTTCAGAAGGTTTGAAACGCTCGCGCTGTGCTTACTCACGGCCAGCGCGACCCTTTGCGAGAGCGTTTCGATCTTCTTCATGCGCGCGTCCATCGCGGCGTGGGCGTCTGCCGCTTGCCGAACGTCCTCTGCAAGTTTCCTGATCTGATCGGTAATGCTCACCTTGGGGGAGAGCTTGGATTTTGGCATCTGACACTCCAGCTAGGTTGGATGTAAGCGGCCTAACACCTCAGGGTTCAGCCGCTGGCGCTTTTTGCCGGTCTGCTTTCGCAGCATGGCCTGTGACTCGTCCTGAAGGGTTGGCACAGGGCTTCCAGAGATAGGCATCTCTGTTGGCATGATGGTCAGGTGGCGGTCCGAGGCCGAAAATGCCTCGAATACTACCTCCTCGCTTCCGTCTGCACCCTACTTAACCTCGTCGTTAACGAGTGTTTCGTTGTGGTTGTTCGGAATGGGCCTTAACGAAGTCGGAGTCAGGATCTCTTCCAATTCCTCGGCGTTCAAGCCAACCTCATCGCTGACGAGCGTTTCATTGTGGTTGGCTCCCTCAATCCCTGCGAGCTTGGGAGCGATCACTTCCTCCATCTCTTCAACTTCAAGGTACACCTCCCATCATTTTCCACGATCGTCTCGTTGTGGTTGGCTATAATTCCGGGAACGATTACGTCCTCAAGCTCTACGGCTTCAAGAGGTACCTCTACGCTGCAGACCTCGTCAGCGGACTTGTCTTTAGCGGGTTCGGTCTGAGGGTGGTCAAGACTGTTTGCTTTCATAGCTCCTCCTTGCTTTACTTGAAGCGTACTTGAAGTCCCGCGCGAAGCTCGCGGGCCTTTGGTTAGCGGAACCGGTGCCTCACCGGTCGCTTCGCCGCCTTTCCGTTCACCGTCTGCACGGTGCCGGGGAATTTGGGGTTACGGGAGGGCGATGCTTACCTTGCCAACCTCGCGACCGATGCGCGGTTCCCTTCGTTCACCGCATCCTTCGCGGGCTAGGTCGGTTCGATCACGGGCAGGATTGGCCCGGACCTACGCATACGTCATCGCAGTTCCCGCTCTCACAACTACCGCAGCACCTCTTGCCCCTTGGACAACAGCCGCCACCGCCACCGCCACCACCGCCGCCGCCACCACCACCGCCACCACCACCGCCACCGGTGGCGGCGGAGTCAAACAACTCGGCACTGGTATGATTGTCTCCTCCTCCTGCGAACAGGACTTTGCCATTTAGCAACAAGGTCGCCATGTACCCTGGCGGCGACGCATTGGGATCGTCGGTAGGGGTCCACACCAGGGTGGCCGGATCATAAACCTCAGCCTGAAAGCCGGTGTTGTTGTAGCCACCCACGACCAGGACTTTGCCATTCGGCAACAAGGTCGCCATTTGGCTTTCCCGGGCTGTATTAAGCGGGCCAACGGAATACCACTCTCCGGTGTCTGGATGGTACTCCTCGACACTGTCCAGGGAGGAAGAACTGTTGATATACCCACCCGCGACCAGGACTTTGCCGTCCTGGAGCGAGGTCGCTGAGTGGTTGTACCGCTCATAGAAGAGGCTACCCGTAAGTGTCCAGATTCCGGTGGTGGGGTCGTACAACTCAGCGCTGCGCAAGAAGCCGGCGCTGCCGTTGTGGCCGCCCACGACCAGGACTTGGCCGTCGGGCAGCAAATTCGCCGTGTGGTTATATCGCCCCACGTTGAGATTGCCCGTCGGTGTAAACACCTGTGTGACCGGATCGTACAACTCGGCGCTGTGCAGGAAAAAATTGGAGGCAGCGATATCATTTCCTCCAACGACCAGGACCTTGCCATTGCGCAGTAAGGTCGCTGTGTGACTCCAGCGGGCTACCTGGAGAGGGCCTGTGGCATACCACTGTCCGGTAGCGGGGTCGTACAACTCAGCATTCTTCGAGAGTCCCCCTGCGACCAGCACTCTGCCGTTCGGCAACAAAGTCGACGTGTGCCCACACCGCGCAGAGAAGAGGCTGCCCGTGAACGTCCACATTCCGGTGGCGGGGTCGTACAACTCAGCGCTGAATGGAAAGGGGCTGGTGCACCCGCCGGAGGCAAGCACCCTACCGTCAGGGAGCAAGGTCGCTGCCGAATGCCCCGCCGCATTGAGATTGCCGGTCATCGTCCAGCTATTCGCCAGAACATAGTTGAAACCGGTTGGACACAACGCCGCGCTGAAGGCAAAAAGTAAACTCACGGCGATTAAGTTAATTGTGATTCGTCGCTGCATGGGTTTGATCCTTTCAGGAGCAATATCTAAGCCAGGAGTTGCCGGGCTCTCGATCCCTGCGGAGAATCGTCCACTTGACCGTCTGGCTGTTTGTTCTGGCGCCATCTTTTGCATACGTTTGCCATGAGAAGTTCATTTCTTTCTCCGTTGATTTGTCTTGACGGCGCTGGGATTGAGTGCCAGCAGGGCGTATGAACGTACGTTCCAGAGAAACCGGGCACTTCGGTGCCTCGTCGGCTCTCACTTTGATAAGACACGTCCGCAAAAACATTTCACCGGGGTGGACCTGTCTTTTCTTGCCGAGGTCGTTCTGGGTGCAAGGGTGCGGCCGCCCAAGCATCGCCGCCGCTGGACTGTGCCTTCGCAAGCCGAACTGTCACTGGATGGTTAGGGTCGTCGGAGCGTGGAGGTTACAAGGGAATACCCGTTAATTGGAAGGTTTGTAGGGAAGAAATTTGTTGTAGCGGGTGATGACGGGGAGGATCTCGTGTCGCTTACGGTCTGGGGAGTCTGAAGGAAATAACACGGCACACACTTGGCTGCAATCGCTGCGCTGCTGGCGTGCCTTCAGCGTTTGCCCTCGAGGTTGGCCCACTCGCCGGATTGAATGAAGCTGGCCCAGTAGAAGGGGTGGGCGCGGTCGGGTCTTTTCAGCATCTGCAGCTGCACCTTGCGCAAAGCTTCGCTGCGGCCTAATCCTTGCCTCAACTCTTTGTAGTAAGCAGTCATTAGTTCTCGGGTGACGGTGTCGCTCACCGGCCACAGGCTCATCACCAGCGTTTCGGCCCCTGCAAGTACGAACGAGCGGCGCAAGCCATAGACGCCGTCGCCGTTTTTCACTTCGCCTACACCCGTATCACACGCGGAGAGTGTAACCAACTTCGTACCCCACAGATTGAGTCCCGCGGCTTCAAGAGCAGTCAGGATGCCGTCGTCGTCGCTACCCCTGTCTAAGTTTGCGCCAGCCAGCGCCAACCCGGAACGCAGCAGCGGATTTTCGATCTTGATGTTTGCGCTGATGGCTCGCGTCGCGCTTGTCTTCGACTCAGCTTTAGTTGCAGTGCTCGCAGCTTCCTGCAAGAAGAAACCGTGGGTCGCGATATGCAGAATGAGAGGCGCGGCGACTCGTTTCAAGGCAGCTTCGGTCGCCTGACTTCCGGTCAACACGTTTGCCGACGCAAACAGTGATTTGATGACACGCCCTTCCTCTGTGGTGCCGCCGAGCGGCGAAAAATACAGACTGGACAGATCAGAACCTGTTGTAAGGCCTTGTCGTCGTTTGCTGCGCGCAGCGGGATTCATTAGGCGCAGCATCGGCCTTAGCCATTTCCGTGACCACAGGCTCCCCAAACAATGGATTGGTGATCACCAGGGATGAGATGCGGCTTTCACGAGGGATCTGCAAACGCAGCAGGTCACGTCCGCTGGTGAGATAGGCGAAAGCATAACGCTGGATCAGAAACCGTCCTTGCTCATCCACCAGCGCTTCAAAAGGAATGAGGTTCAACTGACCATCGGGCGAGATCAACAGTTGGGTTGCTTCACCAGCCAGAGCGCGAATGGGCTGCATCACCCGGGCATCGACGGCGCGGGCCAGTTGGCGCACATCGCGCTTCAGCGGGTCGCGCAGCGCCTGGCGAAGCGTGCCGATTGCATGGTCAATGGTTGCTGCCTCACCCAGATCCTTCCCCTGCGGCACTCCTTGTCTGCGGATGACGTAGGCCACATAGCGAGTGTCTCCGTAGGCTTCGTTATTGCTCTCCGCCGCCGGATCAAACGGGCGATAAGCCGCGAATTCCACCAGCGCAGCACCGCTTGGAATAGCCTGCTGCACCGCTTCCAGGGTTACAGTTTGGGACTGAGCCCGAAACTCCGCGCTATGCCGGCTGATCTCAGCTTCGAGTTTCTCTTTTTTCTCCTCCAGGTCTTTGACAGCCGTTTGATGTTCCTCCGCGGACTGGTTCTGCGTCTCGTTCAGAACGAGTCGCGCAAGTTGTGCCGTAGTCTCGTGCAACTGGTCCAGCAGAACCCGGTCTTGCGCATCGGAGCGCTGGCGCAAAGCTGAGAAAGTGTCAGTCAGCGCGTCGAGCACACGACCTTTCCGCTGCAACAAGACGAGAGCAGCCAGCGCGCTCGCGTCCGGGTCGCCGGGCATCAATTGCATGTTAAGGGAAATCGCCCTGTCAGTCCGCTCAGACACCGTGTTCAGAAAAATGAGTTTCTGTCGCTCGGAGCCGATGACCAGATTCGACGCAATATTGGTTTCGACCGCGGCCTCCGTGCGCGATTGGAATCTGACAGCATTGGCAAAGTCGCCCATCGCCGCATAGGTCTTAGCGATGTTGCCGAGGAACAGACCGGTCATCCACTGAGCGGGACCGACAGTCTTCTCCACTATGCTGAGCGCGCGGAGGTGTATCTCCAGCGACTTCGCGTAGTCGCCTTTCGCGCGATAGAGGTTGGCGATACTATTCAGGTTGGCCGCGATGTCGGGGTGATCAGGACCGACCTCTTTCTCCCTGATCGAAAGGGCTCGCAAGTAGTATGTCTCTGCCTTGGCGTACTCTTTCTTCTCGCGCGCGATGATGCCAAGATTTTGAAGGACATCGGCAACAGAATAATAGTCCGGTCCAAAAAGCTTTTCCTTGATCTTCAAAGAACGTTGCAAAAACTGTTCAGCACGTTCGTAGTCACGTCTTCTGACGTTGAGCACTCCCAGGCTGTTCAGCAGTCCACTAAAGAACGAGTCCTCTGTCGCAAGAGTTTTTTCCGCTATCGTCAAGGCGCGCTGGTAGAGCTGTTCCGCCTTTGTAGTATCGCCTCTGCTGTCGTGAAGAATCCCTAGACTGTGTAAGCAGAGAGCAACTTGCGGATGTTCCGGCCCCAGCGTCTTCTCGCTGACCTCAAGCGCCCGTTCCAACAACTCTCCCGTCTTGGCGACCTCGCCCCCCCGCCCCACTATAGGTGACACGACTAACACTGTACGCAGCCTCGACCCGGTTGGTAAGGTAAGCGGTCCAGGGGTGTTCAGGCCCTAACTTTCTTTCCAGGATCGAGAGGGCGCGCTCGTATAACGGTCTGGCCTTCGCATTGTTACCCTTGGCGTAATAGGAGTTCCCTAAATCCGCAAGCAACATCGCGACATAAACGTGATCCGTCCCTAATACTCCTTCGGCAATCGCCAGCGCGCGCTCGACCAATGGAAGTGCTTCGTCGTTCTTGCCGAGTCGATGCAACCGAGCAAATTCGGTTCGCAGCTTTCGCGCCTCTTGCAATGCGCGGTCATTGTCGGTTGCGGCGCGGGTTTCAGTGATCCGAATTTCATAGGAGCCTGCCGGCACCCCCTTTAGCTTCGCTTTGACCCCCAACATGCAATTGCCAGTTGTTTCTGCGACGATCTCTATTTCCTCTTTGCCTTGAGTCCTCATTTCGTCATCAAACTCCGCGAGTAGACCTCTCATCCGTCCCGAGGATCTGGCCGACGACGTCAATGCCGCGCTGTTCAACCCTGATACTCGCGTATTGCCCCTCAACCAGTCTGATTTGATAGCTGTGTCTTTGCTCACTACCTAATTCGCGTTCGATAGGTTTATTCAGTTCCAGGGTAACCCCGTCCTGCGAGCCTTCTGGTTTCTGTTGGGCGCGAGCTTTCCCGCCAACCAACCAGGAAACTGACAGAACAGCGAGCAACACGAATGCCAAGCGAATGTTCCTCTGCCTGGGAATGTCAAAACTGAAAGGAGAAGAGATCCGACCTGACATGCCGTTGCCTTTCCGCACAGATTGCGTGGGCATTCCCCTAGCGTTTGCCCTCGAGGTTGGCCCACTCGCCGGATTGAATGAAACTGGCCCAATAGAAGGGGTGCTGCCGCTCCTTTCGCTTGAGCATGTCGAGCTGCATCTGCCGCAGCGCTTCGCCGCGGCCCTGTCCCTGTTTCAGGCCCTCGTAGTAGCGAGTCATTAACTCCCGCGTGACCCGATCGCTGACCGGCCACAGGCTCATGACCAACGTCTCGGCGCCGGCCAGCACGAACGCCCGGCGCAAGCCGTAGACCCCTTCGCCGTTCTTCACCTCACCTAGGCCCGTGTCACAGGCTGAAAGCGTCACCAGTTTCGTTCCCCACAGATTCAGCCCCGTCGCTTCCATCGCTGTCAAAATGCCGTCATCACCCTTGTCGGACCGCAGGTTGGCACCTGCCAAAGCCAGTCCAGACCGCAGCAACGGATTCTCGATACTCACATTGAGGTTGATCCCGCGTCGATCTCCATCCTGCGGCTGTGTCGGGGTGTTTGGCTCCAGGAAGAATCCGTGTGTCGCGATGTGAAGCACTCGGGGCGCAGCCGCCTGTTTGAGTGCCGACTCTGCTGCCTGCGCTCCTGTCAACACGGCTGAATCGGGAAACAACGACTGAATGGCTCTAGCTTCCTGCTGGGTCCCCTCCAGGCGGGCAAAATAGATCTCAGACAGGTCCGAGCCCGTGGTGACGCTCTGACGTGTGCGGTCTCGCACCTGTCGCCTCTTGGCTGGGACCTCCGCATTGGAGATCTGAATGCCGTCCGGTTCTCCGAAGATGGGATCTGCCACCACGAGCGGAGCGCTGCGGCTCTGCCGGGCCGTCTGAAGCCGCAGCAGGTCGCGGCCGCTGGTGAGATAGCTGATCGAGTAACGTTCGATCAGGTAACGGCCCTGCTTCGTCGACAAGTGCTGCGACGGGAAGCAGATTGAGGATGCCATCGGGCGAGATCAGAAGTTGAGAAGCGTCACCGACTCGTTCACGAACCGGCTGCATCACTTTCTCGTCCACCGCCCGAGCCAGCTCGCGCACATCACGCCGTTTGGGATCGCGAAGCGCACTGCGCAGAGCCCCGATGGCTTCATCAATGACTTTGGCTTTGCCGAGCTCCGCCCACTGAACCTCCCCCTGGTGGCGCAGGATGTAGGCCACATAGTGTGGTTCACCATAGGCTTTGCTTTCGAGGGCTTTCGGATCAAACGGACGATAGGTGGAAAACTCAATTAACGCGGCGTTGACAGGGATCGCAGCCTCCATTGCTACAAGGGTGACCGGCGCTCCCCGCTCGTAGAATCCCGCGCTACGAAGGCTGATCTCGCTTTCGAGTCTTTCCCTCTGTTCTTCAAGAACTCCGATTCGTTTCTGATGTTGGTCGAGAGGGATTCGCTGTGGCCCGGTGAGGACGAGGCTGGCCAGTTGCGCGTTAGCGTCGCGTAACTGATCGAGCAGCGCCTGATCTTCGGCGGTGAGGCGCTGGCGCAGCGTTGTCAGGCTGTCAGTCATCGCCTCTAGCACCCGCCCTTTGCGCTGGAGGGTGGTGGTGGCGGCTAGTTCTTGCGCTTGCGGATTGTCAGGAGCGGCGCGGATATGGAGAGAGAGAGTGCGGTCACTGATTTCAGACAGTGAGGACAGGTAAGCCAGTTTCTGCCGTTCCGAGCCGGTCACGAGATAGAGGGCGAGATTGCGTTGGGTGATCGAGTTGGCGCGACGCTGAGTTGTGATCGCCTGGTTAAGATCACCTTTCGCTGCAAAGAGGTTGGCGAGGCTGTTGTACGACTCCGAGACATGGGGGTGCTGCGGCCCCAATCTTTCTTCCCTGATTTTTAGCGCGCGCTGATCCAGTTGCTCAGCTTTGAGCCAGTCGCCCCTGTTGCGGTGGAGGATGGCGAGGTTGTTGAGTGACGCAGCGACACTGGGGTGCTCGGGCCCCAGCAATTTCTCTTTGATCTCTAGCGCACGTTGAGATAGTTGCTCGGCTTTAACCAAGTCGCCTCGGTTATGATGGACTACGGCGAGATTGCTGAGCGAACTCGCGACACTGGGGTGCTCGGGGCCCAGTGTTTTCTCTTTGATCCCTAGCGCGCGTTCATAGAGTTGCTCAGCTTTGACCAAGTCACCTCTGTTATGGTTGATGACAGCGAGATTGTTGAGTGGGGTAGCTACATCGATGTGCTCGGGTCCCAGCGACCTTTCCCAGATCTTTAGCGCACGTTGATAGAGTTGTTCAGCTTTGACTAAGTCACCTCTCTCGTGGTGAACAATAGCAAGGTTGTTGAGCGAAGCAGCCACATTGGGATGCTCTGGCCCCAGCGATTTTTCCCAGTTTTCCAGCGCACGTTGATACAGTTTTTCGGCCCTGTCATAGTCGCCCTTCGGACGGTAGACTTCCGCCAGATTGTTGAGCGCGGTGGCGACCTCGGGGTGCTGCGGCTCCAGCGCTTTTTCTCGAATCTTCAGCGCGCGCTCACCGAGCGTGATCGCCTCATCGTACTTTCCCGTGCGGAGTAACCTGATCGATTCTGCTGACAAGCGTCGTCCTTCTTGCAACGAGCGGTCTTTTTCGGCCGCTGTGCGCAGCTCGACGAATCGGATGGCGTACCAGCCAGCTGTCGCTCTCGGCTGCTTCGCTTCGACACTCAGCCTGTAACGATCACTTGCTTCGGCAACCAGTTCACTCTTTTCCTCTGCCGGAAGCCTGGTTTCAAAATCAAACTCCGTGATCTGCTTACCATCCGGTCCCATCCATCGCACTACGACATCAATGCCGCGTTGTTCGACAACCACACTGACGTACTGGCCTTCAGTGAGGGCAATCTGGTAGCAGTGCTTTTGGCCGCCCGCCAGTTCACGTTCAATGGACTGGCCCAGGGCCGGTAGCGCAAATCCATCACCCTCACACCCGCCTTTGTCGGGCTGCAATGGCGCTTGCCCTGCAGCCAGCAGCATTACGGCCTGCATGCCTCGGCCTGACGGGAAGGGCAGCAGAAGCGAAAGGGAAATCAGCAGCGTGGTGAGCAGACGAGACAGGCAACCCGTGCGCTCGGAACGAGTCCTGAAAGGGCCAGCGCGCTCCGGCCTGGCTGCGCCGGGGAACAATGAATCGGCCGACTACTGCTTGATAATTCGAAACGCATAGCTACCGACAATCTCGCTACTGCCGTCGGCGGAAATACCAGACACCTCAACCATGTATCGTGACGACTTCAGCACATCGGAACGAAGACTGATCCCGACCACTTTGATGTCGCCGTTGCTTCTGGCTTTCAGTCTCCCACTTCGCCAAATGATTTGGTTCTCCGGCACTGCTTTCAGCGTCGCGCGGTAACCAGGATAGCTTTCTGATTCCAGCTGAAGCTCCAGGGCTACATAATCGGTTTTCCCGGGAATGGTCAGAGTAGCGACCTGGGAGATGCCACGGGTCTGAGCTGCCAGCGCGAAAGCAACAATCGTTGGCACTTCCGATCGTGGCTGCGAGGATGAGCCTGTTGACCCCTGCTTGATGCGGTCCAAGCTTTCGCGCAGGTCGGCAACTTCCTTCTCCTTCGCCGAGGCAACGGAGCGTTGCTCGGCTATCTGAGCCAGCAATTCCCGCTCGCGCTGCTCCACTCCCGTTCGTTCGGCATGTGCCTGCTTCATCCGGCCGCGCAGCCGCCAATTCTCTATCATCAACCAGCTGCCCGCCATTAGCAGGAGCAAAGCCGCAGCGGCCAATCCCCATTGCAATGCTCGTCCCGAGCTAGACGCTACCCGCAAACCGAACGCCCGAGGGGAACCGGACGTTTGCGAAACCGGACGCGCCGTGACGCCCGGCTGCTCGCTCCTTGTCTCTCCGCTGACGGCAGCGCGTCCTGCGACTGTGTGGAGGGCCTGGGCGAATCTCACCCTTTCACATCTTTTCGGCGAGGACAGATAGAATGAATTGAACCGCTGCAGCGTCTGACCGGAAAGGCCGCCTTCGACATAGGCATCGATCAGCTCGTTCTCGACCGCCTGCAATCGCCCCGCGAATTCATCATCTGACAAGCTCAGTTCATCCAGTCGTTCGGTTTCTGCTGAAGACAAAGAACCGAGCAGATATTGGGTGATGAGTTGATCGCTAGGTGTTTGTTGATCCACGGAGGACACGTCCTCCTGCTAAGATAAGCCAAAAGTTAAAAAAGATTTCACCCTTTGTGGCCGGTGCATTCGCTGACGCAAGCTTCGAGCCGAGCCCGAACGCGACAGGCGCGGATGCTGAGCGCGTTAATCGTGAGAGCCAATCGTTCGGCCAGCGCCCGGCGGTTCTCGATCTTTGCCCGTTGCTCTCCGCGGTAGTAGTGCAAAATGAGCTCGCGGTTTTCCGGCTCCAGACGGTCCAAACAACGTTCCAGGCAATCCAGGAGCTTCTCTTTTTCTTCTCGTGAGACCTGCAAGTCAGAATCTGGCGCCACACTGGCACTCGGAGCACCAGGCTGTGAGGCACTATCCAGACTCACCGCATCGGTTTCGTTCCGGCGAAGGTATTCCAGAAAGACAAACCTAGCGACGATGTAAAGGTAATGAGCAGGCGTGGTATTTGTAATGGCGCCTTCTTCCCTTAGCCTGCGTGCCGCGCGGTTCAAAGTCTCGTCGGCGAGGTCATCCGGTGCCAGGCAGTTCTTCCGGTCAAAGAAAGAGACGAGTCTGCGGCGCATCTCCAGATACTTCTCTCCGCCGGAATCCACCCCTGCATCGAGCCACTCGAGAAGCTGACGGAATGCGTCCACGGTCAGTTCCCAGTCCTTCTTTGGCTCGGGTTTTGGCCTGGCAGCGTCTCTCACATTGTCACCATTGGCCAAGAGTAGTGCGCATAAATCATACCAAAACCCCAGGGAATCCGGCCAGGAGGTTACATACTGGTTCGCCTCGACATCGGTCGCGCGGCACTTCATTTCCTGCATGGCCAAGTTGCGCAAGAACCGTTCGAAGAGGTTCTGGACAGGCATTTTGTGAGGCCCGTCAGTCCCCGGTTACGCTTGTCAACCAGGTGGCGGTTCCGGGTGTCGGCCAATCGCGCCGGCGAGCAAGGTTCCGCCCGCTGATCATCGCGAAACCTCAATGCCTGTTCTAATTGGGAAACAACGACTGGCTGCAGCCCCGACTAGCTAAATGCTCGAAGTCAGGTCGGGCGCCGGTAGGTCTCTCCAGGCTGCCATCCTGTGCGGGGAAATTTTCTGCCAAGAGAGGAGAAAGAGAATTCTGGGGCAGGCTCCGTCGTTCGAGTCTGAACGCGGGGCGGATCAAGTGAACACGAAACAAGCCACCCTCGCCGCTTGCCGTGTCCGGCGGGAAGTATCAAGAGAGACCTGAAAAAGTGGGGTACTCCGGGCGGAACACCCCACTCTGCAGATTTCGCTTTCCAAGTCATCTAGCAAAGAGAGCACGATAGTGCTAGAAGATCAGCTTTGCGCCCACTTGAATATTGCGAGGCTTGCTGATGGCGCCCGTCCACTCGCCGAAGCTCGGACTTGATACATCTTCGTTAAAAGCTCTCCCTGTCCCCCAGGTGCCCCCGTAGACAAACCGGTGCCAGTTCCATACATTGAAGAATTCTCCCCGCACCTGGAACGTCACCTTCTCTCCGATCTTGGTATCCTTGATCAACGCAATCTGGTGACCGTAATAGGGGAATCCCCTCAGGTTGGACGTCCGCGATCCTTTGCCCGTGTAAAAGTTGAATCCATTCGCAGGTTCAAAGGAATTGATGTTAAACAGAGGCTGGTTGGGATCGAAGTTCCCGCCTTGTTCCTGAGCAAAAGGATCCGCACCGGGAAGGATCGTCGGCACGCATCCGGCCCGGAGCTGCTCCGGAACGTTACATTGACCCGAACGGAAAATATAGGGAATCCCCGAAGAGGCGGTAAAGATACTGGTCAACTGCCATCCTCCCAAGAATTTGTCGGCAACACCCCCAGTGCTCAAAAACCGCTTTCCCTGTCCGAAAGGCAGCTCGTAAACCAATGTTCCCGAGAATGAATGCGGCACATCCCCGGTCGAAAGGGATTTGTACCGTCCGCGCTCAAACGGACTGAAGGCGAAGGCCGCTCCCGAATCGATGCGCTGCACATCGTCGGAGTTCGAGATCAGCTTGCTGAGCGTGTAGGACCCCAGGAACCAGAGTCCTCCACTGAAACGCTTTTCCAATTTCGCCTGGAATGAATGAAAGGTCGAGCTGCCCGCATTCTCGTTGATCGAATAGAACGAGTTGCAGTAGTGCGGATAAGGCAGCAAGGCCTGTGCCACGGAGGGAGCACACCCTGTCATTTGTGCGGCCCAGCCTGGATAAGGTGCTTGAACTCCATTCAAGCTCGTTTGCCCTGGAGCAAAATTGTCGTAGAGTTGACTCCCCAAGGACAGATACTTGGGCTCCAGGGCATTAATGCCTGCCACGCCTGAGATAAGCCGGGTTCCTTTGTTGGCGACATAGGCTGCCGTGACGTACGTGTCCTTGGTCAACTGCCGCTCAATGGTCAGGTTCCACTGCTGAGCATAGGGCGGCCGACCGTGCTCGGTTCCACGATACAGCCCGATGCTCTGGCCTGTGCGGAAGGTGCTGTCAATGAACGGCGGTCGCTGGCTCGCGTCCACCGTGGGGAACCCATTCTGAAGATAGAACGCGGGAGTAATCCCGCCATCGGTGCTGGTGAAAGACGGGGTCGAGTTGAATCCATCCAGTCCACCCGCAATCCCGCCGGTCCAGCCGGTATAGTATAGCTGAGTGAAGAACACGCCGTAGCCGCCCCGAACAACCGTATTGGAGTCGACAGTGTAAGCGAAGCCAACTCGAGGCGCGAAGGCCTTCTTGAAGACAGATTCCGGATAGGGCTTTCCATAACTGGCACTGCCCCAATCGTCTCCAGCGAAAGCCAGATTTCCAGGTCGGCCGCCCGCGGCTGGGTTGGAGCCGTATGGGTTAAAGAAGGACAAAATATTGTGCTTTTCCGTCACCGGCAAAGCCAGGTCCCAGCGGAGACCATAGTTCAAGCTGAGCTTGGTAGTCGCCTTCCACGTGTCTCCCGCGTACACGGCGAAGTAAGGCTGGCGGGCATACTGAGAACCAGCAGTTCGCAGGGCCATGTCGGCGCTGCTGACAGCTCCCAGCAGAAAACTGGCGACAGAGTTGCCGCTGTTCACGTCCAGCAAACCCGTGTTCGCCCGGCTGAAATTGAACGTGCCCGACTCGGCCCCGTAATCCTCGTTGTTCACCTGCTGGTTGCGATACTCGGCACCGAATTTCAAAGTGTGTTTGCCGGTCACCCAAGAAAGCATATTGTTGACGATATACGACGGTCGATCCTGATTGAATCCCCCGTTGCAACCCATGGCCTCAAAACCCGCAAGGCGGATGTTGGGCGGAAAGTCGTTGCTAACCACGCCTCCAATCTTGGGCACCGCCCCCGCCTGATCTGCATCAACGCAGACTGAGTTGGACATGATGTTGTTGTAGCCAAGATTCAGGTTGTTCAGCAGGGTTGGACTAAAGGTGTGATCCCAGCTCCCTCGAATCAAATTGTTCGTGTTGGGCTTGCGGTAGCCATTGGCTGAAATCTCCTTCGGTAGCACCGTTTCATTCACGTTGGCTTTGGATGCGTAGTAGTGCCACGTCACGAAGAACCGGTCGTTGTCGCCAATCAAATGATCGATTCTCATGTCCCACAGCTTGGTATCCCCATTCACCGTGCCGGTCAATGGCACCGGCAGGGTGTAGTTGTTCAACGGGCCGGAATTGGTCGGAGTGGGCAGGTATCGAAACCACTGCTTGGCCAACGAATTCTGCAGGCGCGGATCTGACGGGCAAATCACGTTCGGTGTGCGTTCATCACAACCCATGAACTGGTCCCGAATCAGATTGCCCGTAGCCGGATCCCGACGCGTCGTGGCCGGATCATAGATTGGGATGAGATTCCCCGATGCATCTCTCCAGTCGGTAAAGTCTCCCTCTCGCTCCTTCAGCGAAGGGATGCTCACGGTCGGCGCTGTGACCCCTCCCCGCAACGTGAATCCCGTGTAATTAAAGAATCCATAGGTCTTTCTCCTGTCTGTCCAGGCCAGCCAAGGAATCTTGATCGGGCCACCGATTGTCCCGCCGAATTCGTTTTCGATGTCCTTGGGTCGCGAGCCCGGGTTCTTGCTGTATTGCCTGGCGTTCAGCACCGTGTTGCGATGAAACTCATAAAGCGAACCGTGGAAATTATTCGTTCCCGACTTGGTCACTGCTGTGGTCACAGAAGATGTGGTGGCTCCGTATTGCGGCTCATAGTTGGACGTCAGCACACTGATCTCGCTGATGGCTTCGGGAGACCAGGGATGCCCGGTAATCTGCAGCAGAATCCCACTTTGCCCTAAAGCGCCGTCGGATGAAGACACCCCGTCCAGCACGGCCTCATCGCCCTCGGTCATTCCTCCGTTGATACGAACATTGAACTGATTGCCCTCGGGTCCACCCCCCTCGGTGACGCCGGGCAACAACTTGACAAAGCCCACGGCTGAACGCGTGATGCCTCCCACCAACAGCGGAAGTTCCTGGATCGTTTCGGGAGAGATCACCCCTTTGACTTCGGCATTGTCGAAATTGAGTGCAGACGCATTTTCGGTTACCTCGATCGTCTGCGTTTCTGCGCCCAACTCCAGTTTCACGTCCACTCGGATCGTCTGATTCGAAAGAACCGAGATGCCCCTCTGCACATAGTCCTTAAAACTACTTGCTGACGCCTTCAGCTCGTATTCCCCAGACTGCAGATTAGGAAATGAAAAGAGTCCATCGGGCCCGGTTTTTGATTTGGCAACCGAACCCGTGGCTTTGGAGGTGAGCGTGACTTCAACATCTGGAACGGACGCCCCGGAAGGATCCGTCACGCTGCCCGTCAACGTTGCATTGAAACTCTGGGCCGAGGCCGTGAGCGGAAGGAACAGCAGTAGAGCAAGTCCCATCAAACATCCTGCAGCTCTTCTCTTCATCATAGGAGATCTCCTTAGATCTGGTCACTGATTGACATGGGTGGACGTTGAAACTAACTGGGGACCATGAGCTTCATCACTGGCGTCGTGGCCAAGAGTTCTGAGCGGAAACAACGTCGTTCCCGAATTGTACATGACGGTATTTGCCGTTACTTGATAAATTCAACCCGCCGGAGCAGAGATTGCTCCCGGTCCGACCGGCGCTGTTTGGCCTGCTCGAACCTTTGCTCCTGCTCCTCGGTTCGCGGGTCCCGGGTTCGTTGGTAAAGATTCAGCAAATGCAGGTTCGCTTTGTAGTGATCTGGGTCCTTGGTAAGGACCTTGGCCAGCGTTTGTTCGGCCAGACGATAGTTCTTCGTCCTGAGCTGTACCAGCCCCAGCTCCGCGCCTGCATCGAGATTTTTCGGATTGGCCTCGAGCGCCGATTCCAACTCGCGGGCTGCCCTCTCGAAATCATCTGTCTGCAGTGCAGCTCGACCAAGATAATAGTGCGCCGTTGAGGCCGTTTCAGAACTAGCACAGGCCAGGCGCAGTTCCTGCTGAGCGTCGCCTAGCTGGCCTGCCTGATAATAAGCAGCTCCCAACGCCAGGTGCCCACGTGGATCCTGTGGCCTTTGACTGCGGTATTTGGTCAGGTAGGAAATGCTTTCTGAAGCCGCCCGGCGTTGAAGGGCCACACTGCCTGCAGCCAAGTTGTAGTCAGCGTTCTGTCCGTCCAGCTGGACGGCTTTCTTGAAGGACTGATAAGCGTCCTCTGAAAGATCCAGTTCGGCACAGATTGCCCCAAACAAGAAATGAATCTGCGGATCTTCAGGACTCAAGTCTCTGGCATGAGCCAGATATCCCAAGACAGCTTGCGGGTCCTTTTGCTTGTGCGTCACTCTTGCCAGGTCGAGCAGCAAACCAGTGGAAGGTTTGCTGCTCTGTATCGCGCGCTCCAACATCCTCTTGGCATCGGACAACTGGTCGTTGTCTTCATAAAGAAGACCGAGTCCCCGCAGTCCATCAGGCGAAAGATTGGAGCGCTGGTCCAATTGCTGCAGCAGCGATACGGCCGTCGAGCGCTGCCCATGCTTGCTAAGCGAGGGAAGAAAGGGAAGTATGTCGGCTTCCGTCAAATTTGGATTCGAGAGCAGTCGTGAGGCTGTTTCCCGCGCAAGGTCCTGGCGTCCCAATCCGGCATAGGCGGTCAAGCTGATAATCAGGACGTGAGAAACCCGTTGATCAGCGGCAGGCAATCGCGCCAGATGACCGAGGGTATCCTCAAATTTGCCTTGCAAGCAGACCAGCCGCGCACACAGGTAACGAGCCTCGGCATTGTCTGGCTGGTGGGCGAGCAAGGCTTTGTAGGTCTCAACCGCTTTAGAGACAGCTTGTGGGTCCTTTCCAGGATTCTCCTCATACAGCCTTCCAAGGTTGAGATAGGCCGAAGTCAGTGTGGGTCCGAGTTCAATCGCTCTCCGAAAACTGGCCTCAGCGGCCAGATACTTCGAAGCCTGCGCTTCGAGTACGCCAAGAAAATTGTAGAGATTAGGCTCACTGGGAGAATGAATCAACGCTTGACGCACGCGCCCGAGCGCTTCGACGTTATGACCGTTCTGAATGAGCTGCTGGATCTGGCCAAGCTCGCTGCCCACATCAAGATCTACTCGGGCCAATGCTCTTCCCGAGAGGCATCCCGCATGTGCCATCAGCAATACGAAAAAAGCCGCCCCCAGATGATGCATGGCAGTACTGACCTCCGATCCATTGGTGCGTCGATTCTCTCGTCTGCTCAACCTGTGGGCGCGATTCTCGCAGGATCGTTGGATGCCTTCAAGTTCTTTTGCGTCACGACCCGAAAAGCTGTTGAAACTGAGCAGGCTTCCGAGTGCGTGAGGCGCAGCGGCGCGGCCCAACGCGACCTCACTCCGCGCTCGTTCCGAACCTGTGCAGGGGACGGCGATCCTGCTCGCTCCCTCCGGAGAGCGAGCCGCATCCAGCTGATCAGGCACGGCTCAACGAAAATTCTCCACCAGTACGAGGTCACTGCTCTCGCGTTCTATGAGCGTGCAGAGCAGCGAACCAGCATCGGGGGAAAGTGCCAGTCCACGAAGAAGATCGCGGCTCAGTTTCCTTTCGAGCCGCATAATCTGGGTGACTCGGAGGGTCGCGAAGTCGATAAATTTGACAAAAGATTCATTGCCTTCTGTGGCCACAAAATACATCCCTCCTTCAGCTACTGCCCAGTATCGGCGTTCAACACCCTTGAGAAACAAAGCCTCTTGGCCGCCTGCAATTGGAATCTTCCAAATCTCATCGGTGCGGCTCCCATTTGGAATAGAAGAGGAATTTCCTGTCGAACGACTCAAAGGCTTCAAACCCTCCATTGTGGGTGACTTGAGTGGCTGGCCCGCCTTGGGCAGGCATCTTCCAAATCTGCCTATTTCCTTGACCACCCCTGTCCGAGCAGAAATAAATCCAGCGGCCGTCCCGTGACCAACTGGGAGCAAAATCGTTCGAAGGCTCGGTGGTGAGGCGACGCGGTGAGCCACCCTCCGGGCTGATCACGAAAATATCGGAAGCTTCGTAGGGGCGTGAATCGAAGGCTATCAGTTTGCCATCGGAGGACCAGCGAGGGGTCCCCGTGGCAAAGGGCCCACCGATTGAGGTCAGCGGTAAAGGATTGCGACCGTCGCTATCACAGGTCCAGATCTGCCAGCTTCCTGAACGATCGGAAGCGAACGTGATTTTCTTGCCGTCAGGGGAGAAGTACGGCATGTCTTCCTGTTGCGATGAAGAGATCAAGCGAGCCGCAGCAGCTCCTTTACCTCCTGGCTGAGGCAGATCGATTCGCCAGATGTCCGCGTCGATAACTTTGCTCGCTGTAGACAAGGCGGTTACCTTCTCTTGAGATGGAGGGAAAGGAACCGAACTGCCCACCCTGAGCCAGGGGCGTCGGCTTTGCCACCGTCACTGGAGATTCTATGCAACCCTCCATTGACAGCAAAAATGATTTCCCGGCCATCCGCACTCCAGGCTACTTGCATTTGCCATGAACCCTGATCAGTGGTCAAACGTTTGGCTTCCCCTTCCCTGCACTGGGACGGAATAAATGTCAGCTCCGGACACGTCCCCCACTGCGCGTGTAAAGGCCAGTGTCCGGCCGTCCGGCGAGAACACTGCGCCCAAGTCCAGAAAGTCTGTGCTCGGAAGGGTGATCTGCTTTTTCTCTCCCGTCTCAACCGAGAGAAGCAGGAGACCTGTACGGGGCTTGGTGAAGATGGCGTCTGAAACAGCCAGAAATTTGCCATCGGGAGACCAATCCAGAGACCTGTTGTATCCTGGAACGAGTGAGGCCTTCACGTCCGCCAATCGTCTCTCGGGACCCTCCCGGTAGGGGCCTGGAATGAGATAAATGCCACTCTCTTCTTTCGATTGCCGCTGAAAGGCAATGAAACGTCCGTCAGGGGACCAGGCGGGGCTGAAGTCCTGTCCCGGATCGGTAGTCAGCCGCACGGGCCTGCCGGAGTCCACCAACATCCCATAAATGTCAGCGTTGTCACCTTTCTCCCCGTCCCAAACGAAAGCCACCATCTTCCCATCGGGAGAAAGAGCGGGCTCGGTTTCTCTCCCTGGGAAACTGGTAAGACGAACGACCCTCATCGGGGGAAGCTTCGAGGGAGTGTTGGTAAATTGGTAATAGGAAAACCAAACGGCGGTACCGATGATCAAGGCTAACAGGACAGCTAATACGACTGAACGCGCAGACAACCAGCGAGAACCAGAGACCAGCAGCCTTGAGTCTTTCGATGCCCCGCTGGTGGGTGACCTAAGGCCGTGCCCTGCCACTGGCGCGGCATCGCTGTCCCGCTTGAGATTCTTCAAATCAATCTCAAGATCCCGCCCCGATTGATAGCGCCGTTCCCGATCCTTCTCCAGGCATTTGCGGATGATCCTTTCCAGCTCGGCCGGCACATCGTAATTGAAGCGAGCAATGGCTTCCGGGCTGGCGTGCAGAACGCGATCCATAGTTTCGCTCATGCTGCTTCCAGTGAAAGGCAACCGGCCCGTCGCCATCTCATACAGCACCACTCCCAGGCTAAAAATATCGGTCCGATGATCGACTTCTTTGCCCAGCACCTGCTCCGGGCTCATGTACTGCACCGTGCCCATCACCACTCCTGTTACGGTACTTCATCACCGTGCTGGTGTCGCTGGCCGCAGCCTGACCTTCAGGCCGGGTGACCTTCGCCAGCCCGAAGTCCAGGATCTTCACCTGTTCCCGCGACGTCAGCATGAGGTTGGCCGGCTTGATATCTCGATGCGTGATGCCTTTCCGGTGGGCCTCATCCAGGGCATCAGCCACCTGGATGCCAATGTCCACGATCTCGGCTATCGGTAGCGGGCGGCCGCTGATCTTGTTGGCCAGGGTTTGCCCCTCCACATACTCCATGGCAATGAAGTGAAACTCATCGGATTTTCCGATTTCGTAGATGGTGGCGACGTTGGGGTGCTTCAGGCCGGAGGCCGCCCTCGCTTCCCGAATAAACCGCCGAATCCGGTCTGGGTCGGAAGCCAGCTCTGTCGGCAGGATCTTCAGAGCAATGGCGCGATCGAGCCTGGGATCCTGAGCGAGGTAGACTTCTCCCATTCCCCCACACCCAGCAAGGAATGAATCTTGTAGGGGCCGACTTGCCGCCCTACCAACGATTGGGCTTGATTCTGGGCCATTCCCTTAAGCCGCCACCTCTAAGGCGGGCACTTCAATGAAGCTCTCAGCTTGTCCCTAATGAGCGAGCAGCGATTCGACTTCCCGGCGCAGAACCTCGTCGCCCGCACAGGCTTCTTTCAGGAAGAGGAGCGCTGGCTCTCCTCACGCTCCAAGGTGGAGTGATAGATTTGCTCAATCCGGGCGGCCCCCAATGTGGAAGCTGCCGATTTCCTCCACTTCGATCGCGGCCGCTCCCAGAGAAAGCGGAGCTACGACGGCTGCTAGGATCATCAGGATTGCCCTGATGTGCAGGACTGCCATGATGTGCATCATGCGCTCACCTCTCGCCGGCCTCAAGCTGCCTTGAAGATTTTTGGCTGTTTGAGTTTTATGCCTGAGCCTTAATGTCAAGTCTGAGATTCTTGATCTCGTACTCGCCTTATGTAGTCTAATCTTCTGGATCAAGATGGCAGAACCTATGCATTCCAAAGCGAAGGCGCGCAACAGGCAGTCCGGACTAATCTACTAGTTCACGGCACGAGACGCATCCGTTGCAGCAAATCGGTGAAGCGAGGGTCCGAGCGAAGACTATCCCACACCGGTTCTACGTTGAGGTAGACGAGATAGGCGCTGCGATCCTCGTAGGCCTTCTGCAACCATTCGACAGCCTTATCTTTGTCCCCAAGGCCTGCAAAGATTACTGCGAAATCATACGGTGGCACATAACTTCGCTTTGACATCTCCTCTAATTTTTCCAGAATCTTAGTTGCTTCAGCTCTCCTACCCGAAAACGCATACGCATGACCTAGTGCGGCTAGTTTTGCGTGGTCTTCCCCGGAAAGCACCATTGCCCTTTGGAGTTCTGCAATCGCTTGTTCATGCATCCCCTTTTGCTTATACGCTTCCCCAAGCCATAAATGAGCCAGCGTGAAGTTTGGATCTAGCTCCAGTGTCTTCTGGTATTGTTCGATGGCTTCGTCATAATGGCGGGCGAAATAGAAGGTCCAGCCGGCGCTGCGGTTCATGACAAGCGAAAGCGGGTCAAGCTCCACGGCTCGTTTTTTCTCCGCTATTGCTTCTCCATGCCTCCCCATCGAGGAGAGATAGGACCCGTACCACTGATGAGCGACGGGGTAATTGGCATTGAGCTCCAAGGCACGCTTGAATTTTGCTTCAGCTGCCGGCCAATCCCAGTCATAGTACCAGATAGCAAAGGCTAGCGAGGTGTGAGCCTCGGCAAGCGTGTCGTCGATAGCCAGAGCCTTGGTAGCTGCTGCTTTGGCTTTCGGGAAGGCGTCCCTAGGAGGCAAATCCCACTCGCGGAGCCCGCGTGTACTGAAGCAATCGGCCAGCCCGGAGTAAGCGAGAGCATAGTTAGGATCTTTTTGGATCGCCCGATCGAAGTAACCGATAGCTCTTTTGAAGCCCTCGAGTGTTCTCTTGTTCCAGTAATAACGGCCGTGCAGGTAATCTTGATAGGCGTCGTTGTTGGAGGTGAAACGTTTGCTCAGTCGTTGTTTCTCCTCACCGCTTAACTGGAGGCGCAGCTCCTCCGATATTTCTCTGGAGAGCTCTTCCTGTACGCTCAGAATATCTGCGAACTTACGGTTATACTGCTCGCCCCAAATATGACTCTTGTCCCGGCTGTCGACTAGTTCGGCGCCGATCGAGAGACTATCGCCTCGCTGAACGAGCCTTCCGACCAATACCGCACGGACACCCAGATCGCGACCCACCGACTGGAGGTCTATCTCTCTACCCTTGTATCGCAAGACAGAGCTCAGTGAGATCACCTTGAGATGCGGCAACTGTGACAGGTTAATGATCAGGCTCTCAGCAATGCCATCGCTGAGATATTCGGTATTGGGGTCACCACTGACATTGACGAAGGGCAAAACTGCCAATGAATCGATTGCAGCGCGACTCCCTAACCGAGAATAAAGTGCGACCGCCCCCAATATTAGGATTGCCAGCCCAGAGGCGACTAGGGCTGTTCGACGCAAAGGCCTCTGTGGCTGAGTCACTTTCTCGGCCGCAGCAACTCGAGAATCGCTCTCCCTTTTGGAATTTCTGAGATCCACCAAGAGTTCGCGGGCCGACTGGTAGCGCCGTTCCCGATCCTTCTCCAGGCATTTGCGGATGATCCTTTCCAGCTCGGCCGGCACATCGTAATTGAACCGAGCAATGGCTTCCGGCTTGGCATGCAGAACGCGATCCATCGTTTCGCTGCTGCTTGTCCCAGTGAAAGGCAACCGGCCCGTCGCCATCTCATACAGCACCACTCCCAGGCTAAAAATGTCGGTCCGATGATCCACTTCTTTGCCCAGCACCTGCTCCGGGCTCATGTACTGCACCGTGCCCACCACCACGCCCGTTTCCGTCTTCATCACCGTGCTGATGTCGCTGGCCCGCGCCTGACCTTCAGGCCGGGTGACCTTCGCCAGCCCGAAGTCCAGGATCTTCACCTGTTCCCGCGACGTCAGCATGAGGTTGGCCGGCTTGATATCTCGATGCGTGATTCCTTTCCGGTGGGCCTCATCCAGGGCATCTGCCACCTGGATGCCAATGTCCACGATCTCGGCTATCGGGAGCGGGCGGCCGCTGATCTTGTTGGCCAGGGTTTGCCCCTCCACATACTCCATGGCAATGAAGTGGAACTCATCGGATTTTCCGATTTCGTAGATGGTGGCGACGTTGGGGTGCTTCAGGCCGGAGGCCGCCCTCGCTTCCCGAATAAACCGCCGAATCCGGTCCGGGTCGGAAGCCAGCTCTGTCGGCAGGATCTTCAGAGCAATGGCGCGATCGAGCCGGGGATCCTGAGCGAGGTAGACTTCTCCCATTCCTCCCACACCCAGCAAGGAATGAATCTTGTAGGGGCCGACTTGCCGCCCTACCAACGATTGGGCTTGATTCTGGGCCATCCCCTTAGATTAGCCGCCACCTCTAAGGCGGGCGCTTCAATGAAGCTCTCAGCTTGTGGACTGATGGGCGAGCAGCGATTCGACTTCCTGGCGTAGCGCTTCATCCCCAGCGCAAGCTTCGCGTAGGAAGGCTTGGCGCTGGCGCGGTTCATGCTCCAATGCAGAGTGATAAATCTTCTCGATCTGTTGCCAGTCGAGCTTCATAAGTCGTTAAGAGGCCTCTGTTCCAGTGCGGGCCATTCTAACACCGATTCAGCCTATAGGGGTTAGGAGCAAAAGGCAATCTTCCAATAGCCAACCACTTTACCAACATTCTGATCCACAGCACGCCCTGCGTCGGTTTCCAGCGGAGAAGCAAAAGAATCTTTTGCTGACGTTCCAGTTTTTGAACTCGATTCTCGCCTTAGTAAGTGAACTGGACAGGTTTCTGGAGCTCAACATGGTCCAGTATCCGTCGAGCGCCGAAATCACCAGGGGCTCGACAACCGGCTGATCGAACCGAGCAACGAAGTCCGCTCTCCAACGGGTACCTAGGCGTTGTCCTCTCTCTTGCGGTCATAGTATCTTTAGGCATGGTAAGCCAGAAGAAGATGAGCCGCGAGATTTGCTTACTGAACCTGAGGGCGAACTTGTTTGCGAGAGGCATGATTTGAAGAATCTCATCGGATTGATCCTTCTGGTGGCCGCTTTGATAACCTTCTCCTATGAGGGGAAGCCACTGCCACTCCGAAGCGATAAGGGAGAGTCAAAGAGTGGAGCCTCTCTGGACAGAAGGGATCTGAGAACCCAGCAGACCGGGGCTTCTGTGCCGCACACTTTTTCAGAGATTGCCCAACGGGCTGGAATCCGGTTCCGACACCAGGCATCTCACACCTCGCAGAAATATATGATTGAACCGATGGCGGCCGGAGTGGCTTGGCTGGACTTCGACTCCGACGGGCTACTCGATTTGTTCTTTGTCAACGGTGCTGCCTTGGATGACCCAATGCCAAAGGGAAAATTGCCGGTCAAGTCCGATCCGCAGTACTGGAACCGGCTCTATCGCAACAGGGGAGACGGCACCTTCGTCGATGTCACGGAGAGATCCGGTCTTCAAGGTGAGGGTTACGGTATGGGTGTCGCGGTGGGCGACTATGACAACGATGGAAAGCCCGACCTATACGTTACGAACTTTGGACGGAATCTGCTCTACCACAACCAGGGCAATGGGACATACGAAGAAGTAACAGAGCAAGCCAGAGTGACGGGGAAAGGCTGGTGCAGCGGGGCGGCATTCTTGGACTATGACCGTGATGGCTATCTTGACCTGATTGTGTCGCGGTATGCCGATTGGGACTTTGACAACAACCCCTGGTGCGGACCGGAGCGGCTCAAGCTGAGAGGATACTGCCACCCGAATGTCTTTCAGTCAGTGACTCATCTGCTCTATCACAATCAGAGGGACGGCACGTTTCTCGAAGTCAGCGGAAGAGCCCGGATTGCCACGCATCCTGGAAAAGGTCTGGGTATTGCCGTCAACGATTTTGACCAGGATGGATGGCCAGATATTCTCGTGGCCAATGATACGGTTGCTGAGCAATTGTTCCGCAACAACGGTGATGGCACATTTACGGAAATGGGACTTCTCAAAGGAGTGGCCTACAACAGCAATGGTCAGGCCTTTGCCGGTATGGGAGCCGACTTTGAAGACTACAACAATGATGGTTGGCCGGATATTCTGCTCAATGCCCTGTCTTTACAAGGCTACGTCCTTTTCCGAAACAAGAGAGGTGAGTTTGAAGACGTCTCAGAAGAGACAGGGATTTCCCGAATTACTATGCAATACAGCGGCTGGGGCATGAAGTTCTTTGATTACGACGACGATGGATGGAAAGATGTTTTCGTCGCCCAGGGACACGTACTGGATACCATTTCCATTGACTTTCCGAACATCCCCTACAAGCAGCGCCTGCTGATGATGAGGAACCAGGGAGGCAAGTTTGAAGATGTCTCGGACCAGAGTGGCCCCGCCTTCCGTGAACCACAAGCAGCCCGTGGAGTGGCCTTCGGCGACTTTGACAATGATGGCTTCGTTGATTTAGTCGTCAACATCAACGATGGATCGCCGATGCTATTGCGGAACAATGGCTCTGGTCAGCGCTGGATCATAGTTGACACCGTAGGGTCGAGCAGCAACCGCGACGGGATCGGGGCCAGGGTTCGCATGGTCAGTGAAAGCGGCGCCGAACAATACGGTTTCGTCAGCACGGCATCCAGCTATTTGTCTGCCAGTGACAAGCGGGTCCACTTTGGGGTAGGGAAGGATCGCAGAATCAAGTCGCTTGAGATACGCTGGCCCAGCGGCATCGTTCAGGAGCTAAAGGACGTGGAGACCAATCAGGTTCTAACCGTGAAGGAACCTGCCCAGGCGGTGATCCGCTAGCCTCCGGGTAATGTGATGACTGGAGGCTAGCAGCACAGACTTCAACCTGCCGCCGCTCCCCGGGTCTGGCCAAGACCTGCGATACTTCGCCCGAGACTGAAGAGACTGGCTAAGGTGTCAGCACGCATCCCTGGAGATGCCGCTCCACACAGGTAAGATTCGAGTTGAACAAGGTATTGTTGGGTTCAAGTCGGCGAGCGGCCTCCAGTGCAGCGACCGCCTGTTGAAAATTGCGGACCTGAGCTAGCGCAACGGCCAGCGCATTGTGGGCCCGCGCGTCTCCCGGCATGAGCCGGACCGCCTCCTGAAGCGCTGGAATGGCCTCGGCGGGCTGATCTTTAGCGAGTAAGGCGCGCCCCAGGTAGTAGTGGGCGTTAGGTTCCTTAGCCTTTAGCCTCAGAGCCTCGCGGAACTGTGCGATGGCCTCGTCCAACTTGTTCTGCAACAGCAGCGCAACGCCGTAGTTGTAGTGTGCCAAGCCATCCTCAGGATCAAGTTTGAGGGCCTGCTCCAGTTTGGCCTTCGCCTCCTCAATCTGACCATTCCGAAGCAGCTTGGTTCCAGCGTTGTGGTAGGTCTTGGCCAGCATGGAGTCTTTCTCCTTCTGGTTTAGCTGGTGAGCCACGCTTAACTCCCGGGCTGCTTCTTCCGTCTGCCCGGCCTTTCGAAGGACTGTCCCCAAGTTCCAGTGCGCCGAGCTATCGTTGGGAATCAATTGGGCAGCCTGGCGCAATTCCACGATGGCCTCGGAAACCTTGCCCTGCTTGCCCAGCACGATACCCAGGTCGCGATGAGACTCTCCGGAGTCTGATCTCAATTGAATGGCTTTGCGAAGGGATGCTTCCGCTGTGGTGAGGTCACCCGTTTGCAAAGAAGCCGATCCCAGTGCCTGCTGGGCTTCATAATAGTCTGCATTCATCTTCAGGGCCGCCCGAAATTCCTCAACCGCTTGCTTTGGATCCCCGGCGGTCTGAAGCAACTTGCCCAGCTCATAATGTAACGCCGGTTGTTCTTCGAGGCTCAATGATGTTCGGTAGTGTTCGATCGCTTCGGGAGTTCGCTTGCTCCGTGTCAGCAAACGTGCCATGACTTTGTGCGCGTCCGCACTGCGAGGAGCCAACTGAATAGCGGCCTGCAATTCTTTTTCAGCTTGTTGATCATCACCGGCTTCAAACAGCATGATTCCCAAGTGGCGACGAATGGTGGGATTTTGAGGTTCGATCTGCCCAGCTTTCTTCATTGCCGCAAGCGCCTCGTTGAGGCGGCCCAGATCATACAAAGCGAGTCCCAGATTGCTGTGAATCCGAGCATCGTCGGGACGCAGACGAATGCGGTTTGAAGGATCGCGATGGCTCCGACAAAGTCTTTCTGTCTCCGCAAAGCCACGCCGAGGTTGTTATGAGCGGAAATGTGGCCAGGGTCAGTTTGGATGGCCTGACGAAATTTCTCGACCGACTCACTCAAGCGCCCGGCTTCCAGGAGATCCATGCCTTCGTTGTTTAGGCGAGAGGCACGATCCGGGTAGGGACTTCAGCCAACAATAGACTGCTGAGAAGCAGAAGGTGGAACACAGTGCGCTTTTCTGACCCGACGCAACCCGTCCCCGCCCCCAGTGCACTCTCAATGAGTGCTTGAGGGAAACAGGAACCGACGCTTGATAAGCGCAAGACCGGGCGAGGGCAGCGGAGCTCTGGCGAAACATTCAGTCAGTCTGGAATGTTTCAGAACAGAAATTTGAAGCCAAACTGAATAATCCGCGGCGGGCCTGCTGTGGTGATTCGTCCCAGGTTACCGGAGGACAAATAATTGTCTGCACCGCCGAAGTTCACATTATTAAAGATATTGAAGAACTCAGCCCGAAACTGGAAGACGTTCTCGGTTATCTGGGTTGTTTTCAAAAGGCCCAAATCGGTATTGAAAAATCTCGGTCCTCGCAGAATATTCTTTCCTGAGTTCCCAAAGGTCCCTTCTGGATTGGGAATAAATTTGGAAGTATCGAACCATTTTTCGATCATCTCACCATGCGGCCGATCGGAACTGAGTTGGGCGTTGCCACCTAGGAAATCTGCCCGGTCCAGTACCCCACCCCGGTAAGGGAGTTATCCTGGCCAGTAAAGACGGAGAAAGGAAACCCACTCCGCCAAAACACGATCGAGTTCAAACTCCAGCCATTCAGAATCTTGCGAAGCAACCCCACTCACTCCCAATCTCGGTATTTCCCAGACGTTAGAAAGCTTAAACACATGAGCAATGTCGTCGTCAGAAAGTCCGTAGTCAAATGGCGACGGTTTGGGTTGGTCACGCCGCCAGGGCCGTAATCGTCCGTCATCTTCGCCCACGTATAATTACTCAAAAAGGACAGCCCTCGACCAAACCGCTTTTCCACGTTCAGTTGTAGGGCATGGTAATGGGAATTGTTGGCCGACTCCCAAAGGCCAATCGTACTGAAATCCTGATAGATGCGCCTTTCCTGTGTGTTCCCGGTGGTCGATTGCCCTGGGATGTAGATGGCCGGGTTAATTTCACGGGTCGGTTTTGGCGCCGCTGGACAAGTAGGTCCCTTTGTTTCCTTGATAGGCGGCCCTGAAAACCCAATCCTGGCCAAGCTGGCGCTCAATCAGGAGATTCCAGGTGGTGAATAAGGGAAGTCGGAAGTTCTTTTGGAAGAATGCGCGAATACTCGTAGGAAGGGTGAAGGTGACTTCCGGTCCAGGGACTCTTGGGCCGAATTGTTCTGGGAACGGATTGCCCACGCCGGCGCTACCGAATGGATCATCAAAGGAGACATCAGTAAACGCGAATCCGGGTGCGAACGGCGCGATGTTGGTGAATGGGTTAAATTGGTTAGGCGGAGGAGGCGTGAAGTAGTAGCCGATCCCGCCTCGCAAGCTCGTCTTATTGTCACTGGTCAAGCGATAGGCAAAGCCCACACGGGGAGCCAGGTTCCATATGTTGTTCTCGGACCCTCCCACAGGACAAGAGGGATCATGGTTTTCCCCGCCATAGATCATTCCTGCCGGCGCATTGGGATAGCGCTGGGATGTTACACCTGGCTGGAAACAGGTGACTCGGCCTTCCCGATCATAGAAGGGGAAATAGGGATCCCAGCGCAGTCCGAAATTGAAGGTCAATCTTTGGTTGACTCGCCAGTTATCTTGAGCAAAAAACCCCCATTTGGTTCCGCGCAGATCCTTATATTCTCCTCCGCCTTGTCCGAAACCGGATGCCTTGCCCAGCAAAAAATCTGCCAGCCCATCACCCGTAAAATGTCCATCAAACTGGAAGTAGCCGTTTTGCAGTGAAGGTATTGATAATATGATTCGAGATCCGGACAATCTCGCCGCCAAAGTGCAGTTCATGCGCTCCCTTGGTAATGGTGAGGTTCTCACGAATCGTAAAATCGCCCCGGTCGAAATCACCCGGGTGATTAGTCTCTATAGCCAAAGCCACCTGCAATTCCCCATACAGATAACTCCGGAGGGTCTGTGGCTGCGATCTTAACCCCCGCGTCAGGAAAACTGAATGGGGCGCTTGAAGGACGAGCCGCCCCGTTGACGGTTCCACCCAAACGTGCTGCTCAGCAACATCGTCGGCGAGAAAGTGTAATTGTGGTTGAACGAAAGATTCTGCACCCGCACGGCATTCCCAATGCCCCTGGCGGCGAGAACATTCTCCGTCGGGATCACAGCCGGGCGATCAAAGTCGGTGAAGAAATACCGGCCACTGATCTGATGGTTCCCCCGATTGTAGTCAACCTTGCCCATGAACTGATTCTCCGTCTGCTTGATGCTTTGTCCGGCAAATGTCAACTGTCTGCCGGGACCGTTAGGCAACGGAACCCATTTGGGGTCCAAGAAAAACTGCGCTGCTGGACTGAAGCGCTCAGGGGGTATCTGGTTGTTGAGAAAAGGTTGGTTCGTATTCGGATCAATGATGGGACTCGGGAGATCTGAAAAATCCCCATTCCGTTCAGCCTCTGTTGGAACGAATGCAATCTGTCCTTCTGCCGCGCTCGTGATACGAGTTCCTTGAAAAGTCCCAAAAAAGAAGAGCTTGTCCTTGACAATGGGTCCTCCGACACTGCCGCCAAACTGATGGCGTTTCAGCGTGTCGTGCACGGGTGCGAAGAAATTCCGGGCATTGAGCGCTCCATCACGCAGGAACTCAAAGGCGGTCCCATGGATTTCATTGGTTCCGGACTTGGTGACAATATTGACAACGCCACCGGCCGCATTGCCATATTCAGCCGAGAAATTACTGGATTGGAGATTAAATTCCTGAATCGCATCGGGATTTGGAAACGGAAGATTGATGTTGATATAGGTATCGTTGTGACCTGCTCCATCAAATTGGTAGTTCACCTGGCCCGGTCCAGTTCCGTTAACCCCGGCCGTTTGCTGTCCCGGATAGACACCGCCATGGCAATCGTCGCCGCAATATCTTTGTGACAGGTCGAGCGTTCCTGCAGCCAGAAAGAGCAATGATTGTGCCTGTCTCCCGTTCAAAGGAAGCTCGACAACCCGCTTTTGATCGACAAGCTGGCCGGTCGTTGCAGTGCGGGTGACGATGAGCTCTGTGTTTGCTTCCACCGAAACGCTCTCGGTCAACTCCCCCAACTTCATCGTCACGATCAAACTTGCCGCCTGATTGACGGTCAAATTAATGCCCTTCTGAACATAGACTGAAAATCCCTCTTTCTCTACCTTGAGCTCATAGTTGCCCACTGGCAACCGGAGAAAACAAGAACGTGCCTGGCGTGTCCGTGGACGCGATTTGAGTGAATTCGGTTTCGACATTTCGAACCGTGACTTTTGCACTTGGCACCGATGCGCCGTAGCGTCCAAGACAGTTCCTCCCAAGCTGGCGGTGGTATACTGTGCGTACAGGGGCCAAGGCACCGCACAGAGAAATATGGCAATCATGGAAGTGACGACCGAAAGGGCAGATCCCCGATGCCCGACAACGTAGTTGTTTTCTGTCTTATGTTTCATATGATTCTCTCCTAAGACATACTGTGGACATGCAGAGAAAAACGCCAAGCTACAGATCTCTTGACTGCCTGGAGTAGGTTTGGCGTGGACACGACTCGAGTCCCAGAAAGGTTAAGCTTGCGAGAGGGCTCCGAATGGCACGGCAACTTTGAGCTTACGGAGCTTGGTTTGTTCTTCTTTTTGCGAGTGCGCCTCTCAAGGTCGCATTTCTCTTCACCAGGGCGCGGCCTGGCTTCTGATGGACTGGGAAGGGAAAAACTTAGTCGTCAAACATCACTAGGGATCAAAGGCGGATCAACTCGCGCCTACTCAAACGTGGATTAGGTACGACCTAAAATAGGTTAAGAATTTCATTCTTGTCAATCTGTTTTTTGCTCACTTCGGCAATGCGTTAGTCACCAACCTGCACCTTATCTCGATTTCTGGGGTCGGACCAATGAGTTACCAGCCAATTGAGAACTACGGCGTTATCGGCGATCTTCATACTGTCGCTCTGGTCGGGATGGACGGTTCGATTGACTTCATGTCGTTTCCCAGCTTCGATTCACCCACCATTTTCGCCGCCCTGCTGGATGAACGCAGAGGAGGACGGTTTCAGCTGGCGCCCGTCTTAGCGGATGCTAACCACAAACAGCTTTACCTCCCGGATTCGAACATCTTGCTCACGCGATTCCTATCCGATGAGGGTGTGGCAGAAATCTCAGATTTTATGCCGGTGGAGCAAAAGGAGCATGGTCACGAGTTGGTGCGCCGCGCCAAAACCGTGCGGGGCGAGATCCACTTCCGGATGGTTTGCCAGCCGCGCTTCGACTACGCCAGGTCTAAGCACCGCGTCGAAAAAAGAGACGGAGAAGTCCTTTTCGTCTCTGAGGGGAAAGATGGGTTGGCACTGCGCCTGCGAACTTCAATTCCGGTCACGATCAGCGATGGCGCGGCCATCGCAGAATTCGCGCTTCAGGCGGGTCAGAGCGCCGCCTTTGTTTTAGAGGAAGCGCGCCCCGGCAAAGAATCGGCTTCAGCGCTGCCAGATCATGTCTCCGATTCTTTTAAGGAAACCCTGAACTTCTGGCGGAGTTGGGTTGCGCATTCCACCTACCACGGCCGCTGGCGCGAAATGGTCAACCGTTCGGCTCTGACGTTGAAACTTTTGGTTTCTCAACCTCATGGTTCGATGGTGGCCGCTCCCACGTTTGGTCTTCCTGAGCAGATTGGCGGTGAGCGGAACTGGGACTACCGTTACACCTGGATTCGCGATGCCTCCTTTTGCCTTTATGCTTTGAATCGGCTCGGCTACACCGAAGAGGCGGCGGCCTTCATGAAATGGATTGAAGCGCGCTGCCACGAGCTGGAACCTGACGGTTCACTGCAAATCATGTACGGCATCGACGGCCGTCACCAACTTCCCGAAGAGACGCTCGTTCACCTGGAGGGATACCGGAAAACTTCGCCGATTCGCATTGGCAATCGCGCGGTTGGCCATCTCCAACTGGACATCTACGGTGAGCTCATGGATACGGTCTACCTCTACAATAAGTTTGGAGAACTGATTTCCTACGATCTTTGGACCCACCTGACGCGTTTAATCAATTGGGTCGTTGAGAACTGGCATCAGCCGGATGAAGGCATCTGGGAGGTCCGAGGAGGCCGGCAGGAATTTCTCTTCTCCCGTGTCATGTGCTGGGTGGCGCTTGACCGGGGCATTCGACTGGCTCACAAACGCTCGTTTCCCGCTCCCCTTGCCGCTTGGTACAGGGTTCGGGATGCTATCTACCGCGACATCTTTGAAAATTTCTGGGATCCAGAGCGGCAAGCCTTTGTGCAGCACAAGGGGTCGAGGATGCTGGATGCGGCGAGCCTGCTGATGCCGCTGGTGAAATTTATGGCCCCGACTGATCCCCGCTGGCTCTCTCACCTGAAGGCAATAGAGGCAGAACTGGTGGACGACTCTCTGGTCTACCGCTACAAAACGGGCCGCGCTTTCTCGGACGGTCTAGCAGGCTCGGAAGGAACTTTTTCCATGTGCAGCTTCTGGTATGTGGAGTGTCTTTGTAGGGCAGGTGATCTCGAAAAGGCCCGGTTTTTCTTCGAAAAGATGCTGGGCTACGCCAACCACGTCGGTCTCTATGGTGAGGAAGTGGGTGCGCGAGGCGAACACTTGGGGAACTTTCCCCAAGCGTTCACACATCTGGCTCTTATCAGCGCTGCCTACGCTCTCGACCGCCGGCTTTCGGCTGCTGGACAAAAGGCATAGTCCTGTCTAAGGCGCGCTCAACACGAACATACCTGAACACCTGCCCGCCGCGCAGTCCACAGAAATGTTGTAGAATCCTGACTCTCATTAGATGGATAGGGGGCGCACCTTGCGCAGAACACTGATCTCAACCGTGCTTGTCAGTTTTGGACTGCTGTTCCACGTAGTCGCGGAGTCGTTCTGTGGCGAAAGTCAGCCAGAAAACCAATGGCCCGCTGTGGGAGCCCTCTATGAAGTGAATCTTGACTATTTCCCCAATCACTCCTTTCGCGAGCTTGGCGAGATGATGCCCAGACTGGCCGCCCTGGGCGTGAATGTGATCTACCTGCTGCCGATATCGGAGACTATGGGGTCGCAGTACCTGGTCCGTGACCATTTGAAGATCGACTCACGCTATGGCTCGCCAGGCGACCTGAAGCAACTTGTGCGAACAGCTCACCAGCACGGCATCCGCATCCTCCTGGACCTGGTCACGTCGCTCGTCTTTGAAGGAAGCTACATCTTCAAGCATCACCCCGACTGGATACTCAAGGATGATGCAGGGGTCAAACAGCGCTTTTACCCGTTTCCTGATTGGGGATGGTCTACGGATTGCACGAATCCGGAAGTCATTGAGTACTTCACGAAGGTCGGACGTTACTACATGGAGGAATTCGACGTTGACGGCTGGCGCATTGACTCACCCTTGAACAACTATGACCCCAAGAAAGTGTCTACAGACCATAGCCGCCTGCCTCTGCTGCGGGCCCTGAAAGCCGCGCTCAAGCAGATCAAGCCAGACACGCTGTTCGTCTCCGAGATTTCGGGCCCGACACTTCTTTGGGGCGACGATGACAACCATGAGGCCCCACTGTTCGACGAGATGTGTGAAGCCTCCTATCACTACGAGTTCTGCGGTTTCATGGGCGGCAACAAAAAGGACGGCTTTCACTACGCGACGATGGAGGGCTCTCCTGCCAATGGCAAGATGAAGGTAACGCCCCTGGAGAAGATCGTTCAGGGCGAGGCCACTTCAGAAGAATTTGTTCAGTACCTGAAGCAATTCCCGATCCTGCACAACCGGACTCGTGCTCTTTTCATCGAGAACCACGACACGGAAAGAGTTTCGTGGGCTTTCCCCAAACAACATCGCGCGCTATTTACTTTGATCGCGACAATGCCTGGGGTGCCCGTGATCCATGCCGGCCAGGAGCTCGGATCAACGCAGCCTTCAGGGCACGGCGGTGACCGGAAGGCTGCCACCGCCGTTGTGAGCTGGAAGAAGGGAGATCGCCAGCTCGAGGCATTCTATAGCCAAATTCTCCGCGTTCGCCGCGAGAATCCGGCGCTGTTCCGTGGGGAATTGCTGGACGTCTGGAAGAGTGGCGACCGAACGATCACTTATCTCCGCAGGCATGAGGATAACGCGGTGCTGGTGGCGCTCAGTTTCCAGGACAAACCGACGCGTACCAGAATCGCAATTCCAACTCAGCAACTTGGGTCGAAGGCAGGTGGAAAATATCAGCTGCGAGACTTGTTGAGTCGATCAACTGTCCCACACTCAGGCGAGGACTTGACCGTCGAGCTGCCGCCTTACGGGTTTCGTGTTCTGGGGCTAGAGTAATTCGATGAGGAAAGCATGAACCTCCAATTCCGAATCATGAGGCATTAGCGCAAGCTGGCAGGCTGGTGGAATCATCACCCGAGCCTTGCCGGCCCCATCGGACAAGTGGCCCTGAGGTTTATTTTCTGGTCCGCCCGGGAGAAGCTCGAGTCGCTGCTCGCCTGCGTGTTTCACCAGAAGTCACGGCTTCGGACCTGACCTGCCATGTCCATTTGGCCGCGCCGAAACCTCATAAGACTCCTTTCCGGAGCCTGCCTGGGGCGCGAGTGTCCGGAACCATCCGTCTGGAGAACCAAAGTCTCTCTCTAGAAGCTTCCGTTCAGCTGGAGAAGCCCGGGCTTGCTGCCGTGATCCATGCTCTATGGGGACTGGAGAATCGCCACGAATTGCTCGTTCCAATGCTCGGGGGCCTGCGCTTCGTCGGCTACTGCGTACATTGTGAGTGCAGTCACCCTCTGAAAAGTGCCAAGGTTCGGGCGCCATTGCAGGGCGGAAGCGTGAGGACTGCTTCAGAATCCCTATGAGGACTATTGCGCGTCTTTGCCTGCTATGGATTTGCGTGACCGGCTTGGAAAGCTACGGTTCAGCTCAGGCTCGTCCCAACTACAAAACTGTAGAATGGCAATCCATCCGCGGTGTCAATTTTTTCCCGTCCTATGCTTCCAATGCTCATGAAGCATGGTCGCGGTTCGATGCAATCGTTGTTGACAGAGAGCTTGGTTGGGCGAGAGGTCTCGGCTTCAATAGCGTTCGAGTCTGGCTTAGCGTTGCCGCTTATGAGAAGGCTCCTTCCGATTTCAACCGACACTTGCGGCAATTTATGGACCTGTGCAGGAAGCACCGGCTGACTGTCATGTTGGTTCTGTTTGATTGCTGTGGCATCGAGCCCAGAACGGATGCGGTGCCGGCGACTGTGTATCAGGTCTACAGACAATTCTTGCAGGATTCCAGGCTGACCACCGCAGAACGAGAACTGGTCAAGACCCGCTACCAGCAGTTTGCCGAGGGACGCGGCAGAGAAATGTGGGTGGATGTTGGCCCGGACAGTCCTTTCGACATTCTTTTCTGGCAGAGTTGGTCTCCGAACCCGGGCTTGCGTCGCTTGCAGTCAAAGGAAGGCTGGTCTGATCTGGAACGATACGTTGAGAGCATTCTTGAACTGGGTACCCAGGAGCCGCTCGTCATTGCCTTCGACATGATGAACGAACCCGGCTGCTTGTTTGATTTTCCTCCTGGAATGAACCGAACGAGCGCCGAAACGACGGTTCGGGACTTTGTTCGCCACATGAGCCACTACGCAAGAAGCAAGTATCCAACGGCGGTTCTCACGATTGGTAGCCAAAGCATCTCACAGATGAAGGCCCTTGCAGATGAGACAACGATTCTCTCGTTCCATACCTACGAGCGGGGTGCTGAGCTCAAGTCTGAGCTTGCTGAAGCGACCGCTTTTGCTCAAAGTCAGAACAAGCCGGTATTGCTAACCGAGTGTCTGGCCAATACAGACAATTGGCTCAAGACTCATGGC
Source organism: uncultured Acidimicrobiia bacterium (assembly GCA_963752385.1). Classification (GTDB taxonomy): domain Bacteria; phylum Acidobacteriota; class Terriglobia; order Versatilivoradales; family Versatilivoraceae; genus CAVVYL01. The sequence continues at coordinate 42,293 of CAVVYL010000050.1, forward strand.
GAGGAAAGTCTTTCAAGCGATGATGGGCAGCTACGCCACTACCAGGAGACTCTGCCCGTGATTCAAAGGTCTCGTATTGGCTGGTATTCCTGGGGATTCATCGCTGGACGCATGTTCACGCCGTTCACAGACATTCTCTATCCAAATGGCTACCGTCGTCCGGCTGCAGTCTATCTGGAGTGGCAGCTGAGGCAGGAGTAGGACGCTGCTACCGCCTCGGCTTGGGTCACGAGAAGCGCCCCACATGTAGCACAGTCTTTTCATTGAGACGACGTCGGGAGGTACGGATTTGAGGATTTAGAGGCAGCCCCCACATGGCGGAGGTTCACAGGATCGCTCATCGCGAGTCACTGAACAGGACCGCCTGTTTGAAAGCTCTGTCGGAAAACGCGCCGGACTTCACTGTTGGGATCCTGCAACTCGGCGAGTGTCGGCTTGGTGATAGTGGGGATACCTCCGTAAACATGGAGCGCATCCCTCCAGCCCTCATAAAACGGATGGCTGGTCTCTGGAAAGCCCAGGTAGCCGATAGGCCGCGAATGTGGCAACGTGAAGCGAGGCAGCAGCGGCGCCATTCTAGCAAAGGCTGTAGGTTCGATTTTCCAGCCCAACGATTTTCCTTGACTGTCAGTCTCAATGTGAAGACTCAAGGGGTGGTGTTCCCAGAACGACTCGTAGCGCATCGTAATCTCATTGATGCTCTCACCTCCGATAGCCACGCCAGGCAAAGCGTGTACCAGTTGGTCGTGGTATGCAATATTCCCGTCTACAGTGGTTTCGCCCTCCCGTAGACCATTTCCATCGTTAAACATTAGAAACGACTGATCGATGAACAGCCCATCGGCGGGATCCTTTTCCAGGAGAGCCTTGAATTGGCCCACCTGGTAATCGCGCCACGGCTTGTGGGCCGGACTGACGTAGTAGAGCTGAATGTCGGTTTCCGCCTTCCATTCCCCGCTGAGGTTCCATCCTTCGAGTTCTCCAGTCCAGGCATTGTTGATGACGTAAGGCTTGAACTCCGCGAAGCGAGGGTGGTTGGGTGTGATGCCGATATAGTTGGCAAAATACATGGTTCGAAACCCTCGTTTCCGCGCCTCGACGTTAAATCTGCGGCCGCGTTCACTCGCCACCCAGCGGGGCAGAATGATTCCCTGGCTCGTGTCCAACCAGTTGGTATTGAAGAGAAGTGTTTTGCTTGGCTCAACATGTTGGCGAAGTGAGTCGAGATAGGCAAGGGTTTGCTCTTCGGATATGTAGTCAGCGTGCTTGATGACAAGCCGGATATCATCAACCCACTTGGGACGAACCTTCTCTTTGTCGTGGATCTTGTGTGTCTCGTAGGCCCAGCGCTTGTACTGGTCCACGGGAACCATCCAGGCACCGGCAAAGACATTGAGCCTCCAGGTGACACTGTCTATCGAATCGCGTTCCCTGAAGGGGGCGGTATTCTCAGTTTCGACCGCCACGCCCCAGGTGCCCTTGCCTTGTTCGGCGAATTTGACGGATTTGAAGCGGTGTTGAAGGTCCTGGGTGTGGATCCAAAAACCGCCCACAGGATCGTTGAACACGAGCAGGGGTAGCATCCATCCGGTGGGCCACTGCCAGCTCGAGCTCTCGAATTGGTACTGGGCGCCGCGAGCACTAGCTTTGATGCCGCCCAACGCTGGAAGCAACAAATCGCCGTTGCAACGCACCGATGAGAGTCCAAAGCGGATTGCGGCTAACCCTTTGTTCTTTCGCGTGCCTTTCTGGTGAATCAAAAGGTCTCCGGAGGCAGTGTCTATTGAGTAGTCGACAATTAGGGAGGTTTCTCCGCCCTCCGATCGGAACTCATATTCCACTCTCTGTTCGCTAGGTCGGGTTTGTGCTCTCCTGGGCAGAGACTCCAGGCCGTGCAAAACGGGCCGCAACACCTTTGTGCCCTCTTTCGTGACGGTGGGGCCAACCACACCTGTTTGTTCATTGGCTTTGGCGACTCCAGGCTCTGCGAAAACCAAACCAGTGGCCACTTCAGAGGCAACCGGGCCGGCCGGGGGGAAAATGTACTCGGTTCCCGTCAGTCGGTTGAACAGCCGGACGATAGCCCCTCCTTCCAGCTCCACGATCAGGCGGTCGGTGGTGAAGACGGCACGGTTTCCGTCGAGACGGAGTCCGGCAGCACGTGTAGGGGCTTCGCCCCAGGTTGGCCCGGAGGTCGCTGCTGACACAGCACACAAGGTAATAGTCAGGGCCAGCACGTCCTTCTTCAAGCCGATCATTGGGTCTTCTCCTTCGATCTTTCACTCTGTGTCTGCAATGGAAGTGACAGTCGAGAAATCTGTCACGCAAGTGGCGGGAGGGCCTCTTTTTCAGCGAAACCTGCCTTTACCTCAGTCAAACTCGCTTGAGCGGGTTTCACGCGCACGCACGACCAAATCCGGGGACCGCGATTGTTCTTATCAGTCTTGAAAAATTGGCTGGGTGCGCCGCGCGGCCATTCTATCCAACCGCGCCGAAGAGGGTCAATTGTGAGTGCCAAACCGGGGGCATCAAAGCAAAGGGAAATCACACGAATGGACAGATTTCTGGAGTTCCGGGCTCATAGCTGAATTCCTGGAGAAGGCGGGTCAGGATCTCCGAGCCGAGGCGAACGGACATCAATTTTTTCTCCGGCTGGAAGCAAGGCACTTCCGGTCGGGTTGGCAAAGCTATTGCGCGCCTATTTTGAGGCTAGGGATACCGACGTGACCCGATCAATATCAGCGAGTGTTTGACGTGTCACCTGGGAACGCTCGTTGGGAGAAGGACTTCCGATAGTGGGGTGGCAGCGGTCTAAGCAATCCAGCAACCCGAACGCTCTTACTTTCTCGCACCTTTGGCCCGCTCGATGTACTTGAGGCTTTCCACGTCGAGGCGAATCACATCGCCAGCTTTGATGAATTGTGGAACTCTGATCTGGATGCCATTATCAAGTGTCGCGCTTTTCAGGGTGTTGTCTTGCTGCTGGTGGGTTGGAGGAGCCGTCTCAGTCACTGCGACTTCGATGGTCTCCGGAAAAACCACATTGACCGGCCGACCTTCAACAAACTCGATGGCCAGCTGCATCTGCGGCTGAAGGAAGCGAACTCGGGACCCAATGACTGAGGCCGGGACTTCCAGCTGCTCGTAAGTGTCAGGATGCATGAAACAGCATTGATCCGCATCGGAATAGAGAAACTCCATCATCTGCTTTTCGATCGGCAAATCTTCCAATCTCAAATCGGCCCGAAAGGCCTGGTCCAGCAGAGTCCCTGTGCTCAGGTTCTTGAGCTGAGCATGAGTCACACCGCCCATTTTCCCTTGACCTGCATGATAAGTAGCGCCCAGGACCCTGTATGTCTTGCCTTCCAGGCGAACGGCCATTCCCGGGCGCAATTGCGAAGCGACGACCATGACCTCATCCAGATTCTCTCGACCGAATGGATACTATAACTGCTCAAACAGCGTGAGCTCAGCCTGGATCCTGCGCGGACTCGTGTCAATTGGTGGCGAAACAGTAGAAGAGACCGTCGCCGCCAGTGCCCCGCAAGTTTTCTTGGCTACAGCCTCTGGAAGGATGCGCGGAGTTCCACGAGGTCGCATTCGCGCCGCCACCCTGACGATCATGGTGACCCACCTGTGCACTTCCCTCGCCGTCGCTGGTCCAGTTCCCACAGGTTGTCTTCGCCGGATCACCCGTCAGAGCCGTGCCGTCCATCTGCGAGCCTGTCAGAATATCGTGCCGGTTGGGCTGGTCTCCCCGCCCCTTGACCACCTCGCCCTTTTCGGTAAGCACCGTCTCCTTGGTCAGATTGTTGCGGTCTCCGTGCAAGTCCGCGACATTTTCGGCGACACGAACTCCCTTGGAGTTGTACCAGGGGCCTTTGCCAATGCGGTCACGAGCATTCCCGGCTGCCTGACCGCCGGAAGCGGTGGTGCTGAGGTAGGCGCGCCAGGTGCGGTTGCCCGCGCCTACAGCTGCGGCCAGACTCTGGCAGTGCCGGTCTGCTCCTGCCAAGCCACCGAGATTAGCTCCGTTGCCTGGACCCGAACTCGTGATGAAGAAGGTCATGGCATTCTGGGCAAGCGCCAGGTACGCTCCCAGGATACCCAACAGCATCACGGCCAGAACAGATCGCATTCTGATCATATCGGTTTCTCCTCTGTCGTTAGGATGATGATCGGGACGATGGTTGTTCACCTTTCGCCAAGGCTAGGATAACAGATGAATGGCCATCGAAGTGTCTCGATCGTGAGCACGAGTGTGGACAGAATGACTGAAATAATCAATAGCTTTCAAGAGGGGAAGCCTCCCGGAGGACTTGTTCTTGGCAGTTCCTCCAGAGAAATTGCCTATGTCTGCGTTTTGTAGTAAGTGATCATCGCCAGATCGTGTTCCGCGTCCGAGTAGGCAATTTTCTTTTTCTTGGCGATGGCGATTGCCCGACGCACAAAAAACTCTGCTGCCTCAAGTTCACGTTCAAGAAGGAGAACAGAGCCTAACCCGTTCAAAGCCGAGCAATCCGTCGGGGTGACAAACAGTGCTTCAAAGAAGAACTGCTCCGCACGGCGCAGGATCGGATCTTTTGGTGGGCGTCCGGCTTGAATGGCGTCCCAATGCTTCAGCATATACGCATTCTTCCGGTGATATCCCGCGAGATTAAGGACACTTAGGTCCAGTCGCCACCTCTTCTCGACTTTTTTCATCGCCGCATCGACGACCGCGTGCATTTCCCGTGCACCTGCAAGATCGTTTCCGAGCCGATCTAACTCCACACCCTGCGCTTTAACAATCAGTCTAATCATTTCTTGCAAATCTGGACTTTGGCTGCTCATGACTTTCGAGAAAGTATTGGCGGTTTTTGGGACGTTAGCTACCGCTCGGCGAAGGCTGCGCAGTGCCGTCTTCGGATTGGCACGAAAGTCAAGATAGACGGTGTTGTCGAGGAATTGTGGCAGAGGCGTATTGTCGACGACGCAAGGAATGATAAAGCGTCTCAGATGAAAGGCAGTGAGGATTTCTGCGGCGACCCAGCGTGAGGCTGCCGCTGGTTTTGACCACACCAACACAACCGCCCGACTTTTGCGTATCGCGGATTGCAACTCGGCGCGCAACAAAACGCCCAGACGAATGTCAGAACGGTCTAACCACACTTCGTGACCATCCTTTTCGAGCGCTTTTTCAATCCGAACCGACTGAGATGTGTCTTTTGATGAGTGACTGATGAAGGTGTTCATTTTCAACCTCGGCAAGGGAGTTGGCTCCATCGTTTTGATGCACCAAGGCACTGCTGCGCCAGCGGGTCATTCAATCTGCAGTACTTGCCGGCGAGCTGGAATCGGACCGTGCGGCCACTGGTATCACCTCTCATGATGCGGCTCAACGAGAATCTGACAGGTAGCCTTTGAAGTCGATTGTTTGCGGGTCTCTTTTCTGATAGGTGATAGGCTTCGGGTCAAGCCATTCCACCACTTTGTCCTTAAGGGAATAGGCAAAGAAGTGATTTCCACGAGGGTTGTAGTGCCCGATGAAGTAGAGCTTCATGTAGTCGGCAAAGGACAACTTGTAGTTCTGGAAATCACGAAGGTGAACGTCGTTCATATCGAAGAAATCGAACTTCTCTTTGGTCAAGTAATCAACGATCTGTTGGTCGTAGCGTTTTCCGTTCATCCGCATTTCAGGCAGCACTCGGCCCGGGTCAAACAGAATCACCAGCAGTTTCTTCTTGTTTTGACGGGCAAAGCCACGAGCCTTTCCCAGAATGTACTGGGTGGCGTTCAGGGAGTACTTATCAAGCAGCTCGCCTGCCTGCTCGCGCAAGGTTGACTCCTGACTCCAATCCAAAGCGTAGTTCAGACGCCTGGCCAGTCGGCTGACCGGTTCCCGGTCGAGCTCTCGGATATAGCCGCGTTTGAAAGCGTACAACTGCAAAGCGAGATCGTCCTTCAGGTGGTCGACCATCCACAGCGGGTCAGTCATTTGATACAGAGATTCGCGTGTTGGAAGCAGATTATCCTTTTCGACAAAGCCCCCGGTCGACAGGTCCATCTCCAGATGGGACCAGAAGTTGTTATGAAACATCCGTCCACCCTGATGATCCCAGGTCTTGTAGATGATGGCGTGCCGGCAGCGCAACAAGCTCCGAATGTGATCGTCTCCCCACACATAAAAAATCAGATACTCCGCCCCGTGGTCCGTGCGTTCTTCCCGAATCATTCTCCGGTATGCTTGGTAAACTCCGTAGCCACCCATCCCGAAGTTCCTGATTGGCTCGCCCAGATGTCCCGCCAGGTATTCCTGCCAGGTTTCGGCGTCGCTGACCTGGTGGCACAGGGTAAAACTGTCGCCGTACGTATTGATACGGCATTTTTTGCCGGAGTACCCAAAAGAGGTGCGAGCCCCGTTGGATTGAATAGTAGACAGGGTCGCGCTGCCGTCAATGCCGTCTGTAGGTAAGTAGTTCCCCAGGACGTAGCCTAATTCCGAATCAAACCGCGCCCAACTGGGGCCGCGTAGGAACCTGTCGATCAATTCAGGTGTCACCGCACTCTCTTTCAGATATTGCTCGAAGGACGGTTTCGCTGTCGCTTGCGCGGATAGCCGAGTGGGTACCATGAGGCATACAGCTGGAACGACCCAGAGTATTCTGTTTGACATTCTCGTCCTCCCTATTCGACTTAGCATGATCGAAGACAAGTTTCTAGCGATGGCCGCTACTCCGGAAGCTTACGATAGGCGCCTTTGATCGCTTGCCCACTGTCTCTTCCTGAAATGGGCTCTTGCAGATCCAAGTTCAAGGCGTCGACAACGCACCGGCTTGTCGTCGCCAATGTAGACTCCGGCAACAGATAACCCTGATGCCGGCTTTTCGCGCCTATGTAGCCCATCTCCACGCCCTCCGCTCTAATTCGCTTCGGCGCTCATTTTAACTATCCTTTCTCTTGCACTCAAAAAGTTTTCACAGTCTCGCGGCTGTTTCGGCGGTGTCGAACGTCTACGACGAATCATATCCGCTGGTGCGAGACCACGCCGCTGGCCACCGGCCAGTAATCTTTCCTTGGTAGGAATCAGCGCTTGACATGCAACTAAAAGGTTGCATAATAAAAGGCGGTGGACGCTGACATGGACAAGGTGTTCAAGGCGCTCGCCGATCCGAGTCGCAGACAGCTGCTTGATCGGTTGCATGCGAACAATGGCCAAACCCTGGGAGAACTCTGCGAGCACCTGGACATGACCCGGCAGGCGGTGACCAAGCACCTCGCAGTGCTGGAGGAGGCTAACCTCGTGGTCATCATTTGGCAGGGCCGCGAGAAATTGCACTATCTCAACCCGGTGCCAATCCACGAGATCGCCGAGCGCTGGATTGGCAAATTCGAGCGCGGCCGCCTACGCGTCCTCGCCGAACTCAAGAAAAAATTAGAAGGAGAAACCAATGCCTAGTTCGCGATTCGTCTATGTGACCTATATTCGCACCACGCCGGAGAAACTTTGGCGGGCGCTGATCGAGCCCGAATTCACCCGCCAATACTGGGCGGAAACCTGGCAGGAATCCGAATGGAAGCCCGGTGCATCCTGGCGCCTGATGATTCCCGACGGGCGCGTCGGCGACAGCGGCGAAATTCTCGAAATCGAGCCGCAACGGCGGCTTGTGCTGTCGTGGCGCAATGAATTCAAACCCGACTTGCGCGCAGAAGGCTATTCGCGACTGACCTTGGAACTTGAAAAGCAGGGAGCGTCGGTCAAACTCACGGTCATCCATGAGATGGAGAAACCCGGCTCGAAGCTCATTGACGCCACTTCGGGCGGATGGCCGCTGATCTTTGCAAGCCTCAAGAGTCTCCTTGAAACAGGCGAATCACTCGAAGAGACCCGCCGCTGGCCGGAGGGGCTTTGAAAATGAAAATTGGGCCGGGTTGCGTGAGAGGAGAAATGGATGGCTGCGATCAGGCGTCGTTGGCGTGATGGTGTCAACTCTATGCCACCCAGCCGAACAACCTCCAAAGACAAGGAGTTGCTTCGGTGAATGACGCACCTCATGCTCAATGGACAAATTGAGTAGCGCCGACCATCACACGCAGCAACCTCTACCCGGGAGCGGATTGAGTTTCCAGTTGGGATCACACACGCAAGGCAAAGGAGTGCCAACCCTATGAAACCGAGAATTCTCTCCATTATCCTAGCAGTGGCAGACTTGAAAAAGTCGCTGGCGTTCTACAGCGACGGCTTGGGCCTGCCTACCGAGGGAATCGTTGCGACATCCGATGAACCCGGAGATAGCGGCAAGATCGTTCTCTTCGATATGGGAAACGGACAGACGCTTTCGCTTTATGCAAGAGAGGATCTTGCCAGAGACACTAAGCTAGCCGCCTCCCGCTCGAGTGCGCTCGAATTTGAACTCATGTACTACGCGGATTCCAAGGAAGAAGTGGATGAGATCATGGATCAGGCAAGGAAAGCCGGCGGCACTATTACTGACCCTGCTCATGATCGCGGTGGTGTTTACTCTGGGTATTTTCAGGATTTGGATGGGCATCTATGGGAGATTCTTTTTCCGCTTGGCTGAAGAGGCACTCGGAAGAAACCTGACACCGCAGGAGGAAAGCGAAGTGGGAGTGAGTGCCGGTGATGAAAAGATGACGTCTCGTTTCATCTCAGCCCGACAACACTCGCCAATTGCTCAAAAGGAGATTTAACATGGCAACCCTTTACCACCAAGTATGGATCGATGCACCAGTAGCGAAAGTGTACGAGGCGCTTGCCACCGCTGAAGGTCTTGGCAAGTGGTGGGCCCCACATACATCTACTGAAACAGATACTGGTCTCGTATTGGCGCATAGCCCAGGCGCAGAGCACGGCGACGTGAAGATGAAGGTGCTCGCCAGGGTCCAAAACAGGCGTGTTGAATGGGAGATCATCAGTTCTCATCCCAAGCGCAGCCCAGCTTCTGCGTGGACGGGAACACGCATCAGTTTTGAGATCACTGAACGCGAGAACCCGGGTGGCCGGCTGGGAATCAGTAGTGGGAGACCACAGATGGCGGTTCTGGAATTCCGCCACTCCGGCTGGGATGAGAAGAGTGAGTACTTTGGGTTCTGCAATTTCGCTTGGGGCGAAACATTGCTAATGCTCAAACAGTGGTGTGAGTCTCATTGACCGCAGGGACACGCTGGGTGCCGCAAAGAGTGATGTGGTCGAGTGGCCCTGTGCGCCTACCACTTGGCGCATCGGGTGGATGCTAAACCGCCCGAAAATATCACTCAGCTGGATGCACAAGCCAAGCTCAAGCGACGATCTGCAACCTTTTCGTTAACCACCGCCTGCCGCTAGCCGATGTGGTTCGAGTTCTTCATGAAAACTACAGCCACACCGTTTCCGCTTTGATTGACCAGGGAGTTATTGAGGATCGTCGAGCGGCACCACGCAAGCGGAATAATTCTCAGATCGCTCAAGCTCTCCCTCGGGCGCTACGAAAGCGCTGAGCCTGGCCGGGAAACAAAAACAGGGATGCGGACCAACTTCCGGCATCCCTGCTTCACTTTGCTAGCTGCTTTCCTTCTAAACCAGACGGCCCTCTTTAGAACACGAACCGAAGCCCGAACTGCATCACTCTGGGCCCGCCTATGGTGTTGAGGATTCTTCCGAAGTCCGTGGCATCCTGCAGATCGTTCCCCGGAGTGGCAAAGTTTACGTTGTTGAAAAGGTTGAAGACATCCCAGCGAAACTCCACACCGATGTTTTCTTTGATGCTGGTGTTCTTGGCAAGACTCACATCGAAACGCTTCTGGTAATCGTTGCGAAGAATGTTGCGGCCGAGGTTTCCGAAGCCACCCAGTGGTGACGCCAAAACCGAAGCGTTGAAGAACTCTTCGGTCGGGTCGGATCCCTTCTGCTTGAGTTCCTCCACGGTCCCGCTGATGTTGGGCCGGCCAAAACCGAGCCGGTAGAGCCCGCCTGAGCCGCGAGCCAAATCCGTCAGTTGCTCCGCCATTGCGATTTCAGGTTCTGAAGCGAAGATGCTGAAGGGGCTGCCAGTCTGGATCTGGGCAAAGCCCGAAAAGCTCCAGCCTCTGATCCAGCGAGACGTTGAACCGCCCGTGGGCAGTTCGTAGACGAAACTCAAACTGAACCGATGCGTCCGGTCAAAATCGGAGACGGCCCGGTTTGTCGAAAGGTTCCGCTGATCTCCTTGCACGACAAAACCAACATTGGGAACGTCCGGTTTACCGCCACCGGCGGTGCTACCTGGATCGGCTGAGTTATTGTCGATGCTACGAGACCAGGTGTAAGAGGTGTTGAACTGGATGCCACTGGACATGCGCTTGGTGAGGTTGAGCTGGAGAGCATTGTAGATGGAGTTTGCAGACGACTGCAGGAGCACCGCCTCCGGAACGTTGAACCCGAGAATGGGTACACGCGCTTCGAACCCAATAACATTTCCCGTGGGATTGGACAAGTTGTAGTCCACCGCTGTGCCTGTTACGGTGTTGGGGAATCCAAAGGCCACACCGGTGCCTCGCTCTTTGGCGGTGGCCCCGGCCCTCAGGGGACCACGCAAAACGTTCGGATCGCCCGTCAACTCGACTTGCTTTTGGTAAGCGGCATCGTAAGCCCGCACAAAACGGTCGAATACGTAGTCCGGCGTACCCGGATCGTTCAGGTTGTAACCCTGGTTAAACGCTATTGCTTGCAGTAGCTTTGTCCCCTTGGTGCCGAGGTAGCGGACCTCGAACAACACGTCTTTGGCAAACTCGTACTGAATTCCGAAATTCCATTGCTGGACATACGGCGTTCTCAAATCGCGGTCGATTGCTCGGAACTCAAAAGTCTCCGCCACGTTTCCAAGCGCAGGCAGCCCAGTAGCCGGATCGATTGGATTCAACGACCCGTTGGCCTGTCGAGTGACTGGCGTCCCATCACGAATGGTGTACCTCCCGTTTGTGTTGTACATGATGCGGTTGGGGAGATAGCCGTGGAACGGATAGGTGGGATCCTGCTGCGAAAACGCGGTGCCCAGCGGAACCCGACCCGTCGGTGCGGTCACCTCGACTTCGCGCAGGAAGGGATAGTTGCTGAAGACCGTGTTGATAAACGAGGCCGAAGGACGATCAAAGAAGATGCCGTAACCACCACGCAAAACCAGACGATTGTTCTCAAAGGGTGAAAAGGCAAAACCGAAGCGCGGGGCGAGATTGTTGAGGTCTTGACCATTGAGCGTGTGGCCGTTATTCGCTCTGATAGAAGCCGCAATGGACTGGTCGATGGCAGCAAATCCGGTGTCTTGTACATTGTTAGGTACAATGAAGGCATTGACCGGATTCTCCGGGTCATTGATTGCGGCGAAGTCCACATTGCCAATTCGTCCGTCTCGTTCGGTCGGCCAGCCAAACCAATCCCAGCGAACACCAAGGTTCAGCGTCAGCTTACGGTTCACTTTCCAGTCGTCAGCGATGTACCAGCTGAGGTCGTTCATTCGGAATCGCTTGTCGGTGATACCAAACTGGGTATCGGCTTCAGTTCCAATCCCTGCCAGGAACTGAGTGAAATTGTCGAATTTCTCAAACTCTGTGGCCTGCTCTTCCGGAAGGTTGGTGTTGTAGAAGTGACGTTTGTATTCACCGCCGATCCGGATGTTGTGAGCGCCTCTTAGCCAGGAAACATTATCTGCAAAGCTGTAAGTCTTCTGGTCCCTCCGGTTGAACGAATCGTTGGGACCGCCCCAGGAGATGTTTTGCAGAAAGTTGCGCCCAACGTAATGACCCAAACGTAAGGTAGCGTCACTACTATCATAGAAAGTGGCTGGGTTGGGGACACCCACCGACTCATTTGTGATACCGAGAAACGGATCATCCTGACGACGCGTGTTATTCAGGAAGAACAATCCAAAGCGAGCCTCATTGATGAGCGTTGGCGTAAACGTATGGACATCGTTAATAGCCAAAGTGCGGTTGCGATCGTTGCGCAGCAGTGTCACGGGAGAGACCAGGCTGGAAGGATCCGGGAAAGGGTCGAATCCCGGGAAGTTGGCGAAGAAGAATGTACCGCTGAGCCGGTTATTGACACCAAACTGCTGGTCGATCTTCGCCGTAAACTGGTCCTGCTTAAATTCAGCAGGAGAGACATTGCGCTGACGAACGAATGGGTTGCCGCCAGTATTTTGATCAGTTGTCGGATCGTTTCCCACTGGAGTGGCATTGGCCCCTGGCGCCGGGATGAAGAAGTCGCCGGTCACCGGGTTTTGGATATTTAGAATGTTCAGGGCTATGGGAGAAATCTGCGCTTCTGTCAACGGGAAGTCCGGGTTCAGCGTGCGGAACGCAGAAACAACATTGGCTGCCGTTCGCTGTCCGCTGATCAGCCGCAAAGCTTCGGGCAGCAGCGGCACGCTTTGTGCCGTGGGCACGAAGGCTGTGCTGGCTTGAGTCCGCTGGTAGCTTCCGAAGAAGAAAGTCTTATCTTTAATGACGGGACCACCCAGCGCAAAACCACCTTCGTTGCGTCTGGCACGGGGTTTTTCGATGCCATCCTTGTTATAGAAGAAATCATTGGCGTTAAACTTCTCGTTCTGCACATACCAATAAGCAGCCCCGTGCAACTCGTTGGTGCCGCTCTTGGTGATCAATTGAAAATTGCCGCCTCCAGAACGACCCGTGGAAGCGTCATAAAGGCTGGTTTGTAGTTTCACTTCCTGGAGGGTCTCCGGCGCGGGCGCGATGTTGTCGGTAAGCGACCCTTCGTTGGAGGTGAGATTCGTGGCGTCAACGCCGTTAAATTGAAGGCTGGTACTGGTGGTACGCGTTCCGTTTACCGACGGCGAGATGTTTCCGTTGCTGTTGCCCAGCACTGGCGGGAGATCGGCGCTGATGCCCGCCTCAGCAGAAAGAAGGTGAGTGAAGCTGCGGGTTGAGGTCGGAACCTGCAGAAGCTCTGTCGATGAGATCTGGCGATAGGTCGAAGCCGTGTCCGGATTTACCAGGATGACGTTTTCTGTGACCGTCACTTCTTCTTGCGTCGCCCCAATCTCCAGCTGCGCGTCGATCGTTCGGGAAACGGCCGCTTCCACCAAAATGCCGTCTTTGATCAGTTTCTTAAATCCCTTAATCTCGTAAGAGACGTGGTAGCTGCCCACTGGCAAGGCAACAATGAGCCAGCGACCTTCCCCATCGGTGGTGACGACTCTAGTAAAGCCAGTGCCCATGTTCTTTGCGGTGACAGTCACGCCTGGCATCACGGCACTTGAAGCATCATTCACAGTACCAGACAAAGTTCCCGACGGCCCAGATTGGCCTCTTGTCAGAGAGCTAAAAGCCAACAGAAGTATGAAGAAGTGAAGCAAGCGACCCGCCATAAGCTTCGTGACGATCATGGGGTTTCTCCTTTTGAAACTCCAAGGTTCAGTTTGTCGTAGGAAATAGCTGCCGACTTATTGAGGACATCACCCTATCCTTCTGGCCTTCCGCAAACGTCTTCTCCGCCTTTTGTAGAAAGAACCTCCTTCCCGATCTTGGCCTCTGCTGTGAGCCAACCGGCCTCGCCTTCTTTCTGGCAAGAGCCTCGATCAGTTTGTTAGGCACTTCGGTCGACTCCCACCACAAAACACCACTGCGAGGCATGTCCAATTGAGTTGCAAACGCCCAGGCAGGCTAACCCTTTGGTGTTACTGAAGAGTTAAATCCACGTTACATCCCTGTTAAATCTCAGTAATTGCGCAGCTACCAAGGAAGTCTGAGTTCTCAGACGAAATGAATGCAGAAGAAGTGCGACAACGAGAATGCTGTCGGCCGTCAGTCGCTGCCACACTCATGGCAGTCCCCGCGTCGCGTGAGGGGCGGTGAGACAGGATCATTCCTCAAGAGAGAAGCGAGCCAAGTGACCAGGTTCGGCGAGTTCTCGGCGAGTTCTAAAGAAAAGGGATCAGAGCAGCTTGTGATCTGAGTCGTTTCCAAGCGAGATCTCCGCACGTGGGTCCTGCGGCGCGAACCTTCGTCTTTCTCTGGAGTCCGGAGCATCCGAGTATGAGGCTAGCCTGCAAGTCCGACGGGCTTGATTTTCAGTTACGCGAAGCCGTGTTACGATAGAGCCTCTGGCCAACAGTGGGTTGACTCAAAGGAGGGTCGAGGATGGCGTTTGTCACCAGGCGACAAAAGTCGTCTTCAGATATCATCCCCCGTCACGATGGTGGCAACCCGTTGCCTGGGATACCTATGAGTCCTCGGACGATTTGGAGCACGTGTCGGATGCAGGTTCTGCTCGTGGCAGGTCTCGCGTTAATTGCACAGCCAAAGCTCGCTCTCCCTTCGTCGCAAATAGCCTCCCCGTTACCGGCTCTGGTCCACCAGTATTGTGCCGGCTGCCACGACAGCCGCGTGAAGATGGGAGGCTTGGATCTCCACAGCATACGCTTGGAAGACGTCCCGGAACATACGGACGTGTGGGAAAAGGTTGTCCGAAAGCTACGAGCGCGACAGATGCCTCCTGCAGGAATGGACCGGCCGCAGGAACGCACTTACAGCACCGTCGTGTCGTGGCTGTCCAACTCGCTGGACAAGGCGTCTGCCGATCGTCCCAACCCAGGCCGAACGGAGACATTCCGGCGGCTTAGCCGCACCGAATATCAGAACGTCATTCGGGACCTCTTGGCGCTGGATATCAATGCCGCGGAGCTGTTGCCAAAGGAAGATGCTAGTCATGGCTTTGACACTGCAGCAGTCGGCAACCTCTCTCCGATGCTGCTGGAACGCTACATTTTGGCAGCGCAAAAAATCAGTCGCATCGCGGTTGGAGCGCTCGGCCGTTCTCCGGGGGGCGATACCTTCCGAATTCGTGCGGACCTCACTCAAGAGGAGCATGTTGAAGGACTGCCAATCGGGACTCGCGGTGGCGCATTGATTCCGTATACCTTTTCACAGGACGGGGAATACGAAGTTCAGATCAGGTTGACTCGTGACCGCAACGAGGAAATCGAAGGCTTGCACGGGTCACACGAGTTAGAGTTGCTGTTGGATCGGGAGCGAGTGAGGCTGTTTACAGTAGTGCCGCCACCAGACAAGAACTATGAAAGTGTGGACCAGGCGCTGAAACTGCGCTTCCCGGTAGCGGCCGGCCTGCATCAACTCGCCGTGACGTTTCTGAAAACCCCGACGACGCTGCTCGAAACCAAGCGTCAGCCGTATCAGGCACACTTCAACATGCACCGGCATCCCCGCACGACGCCCGCCATCTACCAAGTCTCGATTAACGGTCCCTATGCGGCTAAGGGTCCCGGCGACACGCGCAGCCGCCGCCGGATCTTTGTGTGCCAACCGACAAAGCCGAGCGAAGAAGAAGGCTGCGCCGAACGAATTCTGTCCCTTCTGATGCGCCGAGCGTACCGACGACCTGTCAACGCGGCAGATCTCCAAAAAGTTATGGAGTTTTACAGGGAAGCACGAACGGTAGAGAGCTTCGAGGCGGCGATTGAAAGGGCTTTGAGCGCGGTGCTGGTGAGTCCTCAGTTTCTGTTCCGTGTCGAGCAAGACCCGGCAGGCCTTGCACCCAACACCGCCTATGGCCTGAGTGACCTGGAACTAGCATCCCGCCTTTCATTTTTCCTGTGGAGCAGCATTCCGGATGACGAGTTACTCGACATTGCCGAGCGAGGAAAGCTGAGTCAGCCAGGAATGATCGAGCAACAGGTGAGAAGAATGCTGGCGGACTCGCGCTCACGAAACCTGGTGAGCAATTTCGCCGGGCAGTGGCTCCACCTGCGCAATCTGGAATCGACCACGCCGGATCTGCGACTCTTTCCCGACTTCGACGACAATCTCCGACAGGCCTTCCGGCGGGAAACGGAACTTTTCTTCGAGAGTGTTATGCGCGAGGATCGAAGCGTTCTCGATCTGTTGAGGGCAGACTATACCTATGTGAATGAACGCCTCGCCAAGCACTATGGAATTCCGAACGTGTACGGCAGCCGCTTCCGCCGAGTCTCTCTGGATATGGACAGCAAACGTGGCGGGTTGCTTCGCCAAGGAAGCATTCTGACCGTGACATCGTACGCCACTCGGACTTCCCCGGTAATCCGGGGCAAGTGGATCCTGGACAATTTCCTCGGAACGCCGCCACCGCCACCGTTGCCAAACGTGCCGGCATTGAAAGACAACACGGTATCGGCAACCCTTTCGGTGCGCGAGCGGTTGGCCGAACACCGTGCCAATTCTGCCTGTGCGGGCTGCCATAATCTGATGGATCCGGTGGGCTTCTCGCTCGAGAATTTTGACGCGGTGGGCCGCTGGCGAACGATTGAGGAAGGCAAACCCTTAAATGTCACCGGCGGCCTTCCCGATGGCAGCACGTTCGAAGGCGTGTCCGGGCTGGAGCAGGGTCTTCGGAGCCGCCCGGAGCTCTTTGTTAGCACTTTGACCGAGAAACTTCTGACTTACGCTTTGGGACGGGGAGTCGAATCCTCCGATGCGCCTGCGGTCCGCAAAATTGTGCGGGACTCGCAAGATCACGGATTTCGCTTCTCATCGGTGATCCTTGGAGTCGTGAACAGCCTGCCCTTCAGGATGAGGAGGTCTCTATGATTATGACGAAGAAAGCCGTGCCGCGCCGCACATTTCTCCGGGGCATGGGTGTCACACTAACCCTGCCGTTGTTGGATGCTATGGTTCCGGCGGCAACGCCTCTGTCCAAGACGCCGGCCAACCCGGCGCGTCGCCTGGGCTTCGTGTTCATGCCCATGGGGTGCGATATCACCCGTTGGACCCCTCCAGGCCAGACGACTCTCGACGAGCTTTCGCCCATCCTCAGCTCATTGAGTTCAGTCAAGGAGTACGTCACGGTCGTTACCAATCTGGAACTACAGAACGCTTATCCCGGCACTCATGCGACCTCCAATGCCGCCTTCCTGAGTGCCGCCAAGGCAAAACCGACTGAAAGTTCGGACTACTACCTGGGAACGACGGTTGATCAGGTCGCCGCCAAACAGATCGGTCAAGAGACGCAACTACGGTCTCTGGAGATGTCGATGGACCTCTTGCAGACAGTCGGCCAGTGCGACAACGGTTACGCCTGCGTCTATCAGAACAATCTCTCCTGGTCTTCGCCGACAACACCCCTTCCGGCCGAAGCTCACCCGCGGATCGTGTTTGAAAGTCTGTTCGGAGAGGGTGGCAGCATCGCCGAGCGGCGTGCCACCCTGAGAAGGAGGGCCAGCCTCCTCGATTCATTCAGCGAGGATATCGCTCGGCTTGAACGCCAACTTGGCCCGGCCGATCGCGTTAGGGTCAACCACTATCTCGAGACTGTGCGCGAGGTCGAGCGCCGCATTCAGCAGGCGGAGGCCGATGCTGCAGAGAATCCAATGCCGGATTTGGATCGGCCCGTGGGCGTGCCCGCCGCCTACGCGGACCACGCTCGATTGATGTTTGACCTACAGGTGCTGGCGCTCCAAGGCGATGTCACACGCGTAATCACATTCCAGCTTGCGCGTGAAACCAGCAACCGAACTTATCCCGAGATCGGTGTTTCCGATCCGCACCATCCGCTGTCGCATCACGGCAACGATCCGGAAAAGATTGCCAGGATGGCGAAAATCAACCAGTTCCATGTGTCGCTGTTTGCCGAGTTTCTTGGGAAGTTGAAGTCCACGCCCGATGGCAACGGCTCGCTTCTGGATCATTCCCTTTACCTGTACGGCAGCGGCATGGGTAATCCCAACGTGCACGACCACAAGAATCTGCCGATTCTGGTCGCAGGAGGCGCGGCAGGCGGCATGAAGGGGGGACGTCACATCAAGTTTGAGAAGCCCACGCCCCTGGCCAATCTGCACTTGACATTGCTCGACAGAGTGGGTGTCCGTCTCGATTCGTTTGCTGATAGCCAGGGAAAGATCGACGAGCTGTTCACGCCTCTTCTGGTGTGATGCGACACAGAAGAATGGCTCACAGAGAAGAGAAATGATGACAAGCGCGATGTGGACGAGAGCCTTGGGTGCAGCCGGAATGGCTATGCTGCTCGCGGCAACCTGCTTGGCAGCCACCGTGAAGTCACCGCTGGCTGACGCTGCGGAAGCGATGGACCGGGCGCGCATCCGCAGCCTGCTCAAACGCCGGGTGGATGTCAATACACCACAGGTGGATGGCATGACGGCCTTGCATTGGGCGGCTTATCAGGACGACATCGAAATGGCCAAACTTCTGATGGGTGCTGGAGCCGATGTTAAGGCGGAGAATCGCTATGGTGTAACGCCGCTTTCCCTCGCCTGCCAAAATGGAAACACAGCCTTGGTCGAGTTGTTGCTTGGGGCAGGTGCCAACCCGAACACCACCCTCCGAGGAGGGGAGACGGTCTTAATGACCGCCGCCCGCACTGGCCGAATTGGAGCCGTGAAAGCGCTGCTCTCTCGCGGCGCCAGAGTGGACTGGAAAGAACCCCACGGTCAGACAGCCCTGATGTGGGCCGCAGCGGAAGGACATTCCGCGGTGGTCGGATTGCTGATCGAGGCGGGAGCGGATTTCCGCACGCCGCTGGTTGATTCCGGATTCACTCCTTTGTTCTTTGCCGTGCGGGAAGGTCAGATCGATGTGGTCCGCACCTTAGTGAAAGCCGGAGTCGACGTAAACGAGACCATACAACCCAGAAAGAGTTCGAGCAAAGGCCCCAGGAAGGGGATGAGTCCACTGATCCTGGCAGTCGAGAACGGCCATTTTGAACTCGCAGTAGCCTTGCTGGACGCAGGCGCTGATCCCAATGACCAGCGCTCCGGTTTCACTGCGCTCCACGCCGTTACCTGGGTCCGGAAACCTAACCACGGCGACGGTGAAGACGGAGATCCGGCTCCCATTGGCTCCGGAAAACTCAGTAGTCGCGAGTTCGTAAGAGAGCTTGCAGAGCATGGGGCGGATGTGAATGCTCGGCTCAAGACTGGGGAGTCAGGCCGAGGGCAGCTCAGCAGGGTCGGCGCGACGCCATTCCTTTTGGCCGCAGCCACCGACGACGCGGCGCTCATGCGCTTGCTCGTCGATCTGGGCGCAGATCCCTTGCTCGGCAATGAAGATCAGTGCACTCCTTTGATGGCAGCAGCAGGCGTCGGGACGCTGGCTCCCGGTGAAGAGGCCGGAACGGAGCCGGAAGCGCTAGAGGCGGTACAACTGGCCTTGGATTTGGGCGGCGACATCAACGCGGTCGACAACAATGGCGAAACCGCAATGCATGGCGCAGCCTACAAGAATCTGCCGAACGTGGTGCAGTTCCTGGCCGATAAGGGCGCGAAGATCGAGATTTGGAATCGAGAGAACAAGTATGGTTGGACACCATTGCGGATAGCGGAAGGTTACCGGGTAGGGAATTTCAAACCTTCCGTCGAGACCATCGCCGCCATCCGTCGCGTGATGCAGACTGCAGGCGTAACCCCGCCGGCAAACTCGATGCCACCTGCGGCAGACGTCCGCGACGACTATCCTACGGACCGAGCCAAAAAGCCTGCGCGCTAACCCGAATTAGAGGAATGCCAAAGTCGTAGCGAGCAAGCTTACGAAGCGAGCTTGTAGAATCGCCATCAGGCGGGGCGGGATGAAGAGCTCTTCAATCGGCTTTACGTCGCATCTTTGTCAGTCAATGGTCGGATGACGGGCCAACCGGAAGCGATCGGCAAAGTGGGCAACTTTGGCATAAACTTCACAATATATGGCTCGTGGACTCACATTCCGGATTGTCATCGAGCAGCCACCCGCAGGCGTTGATTTCGCATTGCAGCAGGGCAGCGGAAGCGCTTACGAGCCCGTCCAAAGGCAGCGCTCGACGGGAAACGATTTGACCTTTGAATTTCAGCCGTCGATCAGGGAGGGCCTTTCCCACAGCAGGGCGGCACTGGGCGGACCGTTTGTACAGGGACCGCCCCAGCAACGGTTCGTCTACATTGATATTGGGACCTACGCCGGCCAAACCGACTCCTGTTGGAGCCGCAGACTGAAGATCCCCCTCGAGGGCGTTCCAGGGAAGATGATCCGCACGGGCGGCGTGCTCGAAGCCCGTGTTCCAGGGACGGGCCGGGACGGCGGTCCGAGTTGCGCCACTATCAAAGATTTCGAAGGTTGGAAGCCCGTAGAGCGGTAGGTTGCTACTGCTGCACTAGAGCCAGCAACTGTCCAAAGTGATTCACTTCCGTGTAGCCGACCATACGCTCGGAACGACGCTCGACCTACTTCGATGGTTCAGCGGTTATACGTCAACGGGCCGCACTTCTCGCAATTGGTAAACGGTAGGCGACTTGTCGTGGGAAATCCGGGAACTGGGCCGTGGGGCCCAGTGGCGCCGTGTGGAGGGATCGGGCACTCGATTAGGGTTTTTGAGCGTAGGCGTCGCCTCTTCCCAGGAGCAGTCCTCCACAGCACGCCGCCTGACTCACTCGACCGCTTTTGCTGTCCGGTGCCCCTGATCTCCCGCCGTGCAATCCTCGTAAGCGCGCTTCCGACAAACGGCAACGCCGTGTTCACCGCGCCCCGCCAGCGATCTCCATCTTCCGCAACCTGGCGGCGGGGTGTGAACAAAGGAAGCGTTGAAGTTTGGGCCGACCCTGACTTTGACAGCGTGGGAGCGGCTTCGGAAAGGACGAGCCGCTCCGTAATGGCCGGAAGCCGAATATCCGGTGGTTGATACCGACTGGCTCTCGTTGGTCCAGCGGCTTACAATGACCTCACCCTTTTGATTAGCATCGGTGGTTGTTCTCTCATGCCGGTTCCTGAAACAACTTCAGCCGAAGCCTTCGAAAAGTATATCGGCGGGAAATGTGTGCGGGCATGCCGAGGCAAAGCGTGGCGCGAGATAAAAGCATGTATCGTCGCGTCGCCGCGCCATACGGATTCCGTGCGTCTTCCCGCAGTGAGTGAACCGGCCCTGGCTTGGACCATGTCGGGCGAAGCCGA
This sequence comes from uncultured Acidimicrobiia bacterium, assembly GCA_963752385.1. Taxonomy (GTDB): domain Bacteria; phylum Acidobacteriota; class Terriglobia; order Versatilivoradales; family Versatilivoraceae; genus CAVVYL01. The sequence continues at coordinate 63,194 of CAVVYL010000050.1, forward strand.
GTTTCAGGAGCGCGAAAACGAGGGTCCCTGGATCACGAATCGGATCAAAAAGGGCTCTCTCTTTCTCACGAACGGAGGCGGCCCATACGAGTGTCGCTGGAAAGCGCTCGGTTCGGAGCCGTTTGAGACGATGCTTGTCTTCATCGAACTTCCGCTCCTTGAGCGGGCATTGGAAGAGGTGTTTGGAGCGGATGCGTCCAACGCCCGGCTGAAAGACCTTTCAGCGTTCACAGATGCTGTGTTGGTTTCTTTGATGGAGCGGTTGCGCGATGAGCTGATGCGAAGGAAGGCGAGTCCGCTTTGCGTCCAGGGCATCGCTCAGGTCATTGCCATCCATCTCGCTCGGAACTACACCGAACTCATTAAAGAACCTCGCAGCGGGAGTCCGTCCCTGCCTGGATTTAAGCTTCGACAAATCACCGACTGGATGGCGGAGCACCTGACGGAAGAATTCACCTTGGATCAGCTGGCGGCACAAGCCGGGTTAAGCAAGTTTCATTTCAATCGCTTGTTCAAGAGGGCGGCGGGCATGTCGCCTTCACAGTATCACATCAACTTGCGGATGGATGCTGCGCGCCGACTGCTCCGTGAAACAAAGAAGAGCGTCGTGGATGTAGCGCTCGACGTGGGCTACAGCAATCCCAGCCATTTCGCGCAACTGTTCCGAAGAGAAACAGGCCTCTCCCCGAGCGATTATCGTCGCCAGCGCTGATCGCCACATCAGCGAGCTTCCGAAAAAATCCAACTCTTTCGATGGACACACGCGCTTGGTCGCGTGAGCGGTGTTCTGCGGGCCGATCCGCGCTTTCGAGCAATATCGCAACAGGTGGAGCAAGGGTGCGTGCGACAACCGCGGTGATGCGAGGTAAAGTCGTTGCAAAAGGAGGAGACGAGCAATGAAACAAGAACGTAAGGAATCGAGGAGAGAGTTTATCCAGCAATCGGCCGTCCTCGGGACTGGAATTATTATTCTCGCAAGGCCCGCGGTCGAGCGGCTCTATGCGCAGGGAAATCAACAACCGGATCCCGCGAAGAGGGTGGCATCAAAAGGCTACGCTGCCCGAGACACGTCGGGGAAGCTGAGCCCATGGACGTTCGAGCGCCGACCGGTCGGCGATGAGGATATTCTCATCGACATTAAGTTTTCCGGCATTTGCCATTCAGACATCCATCAACTTCGCGGGGAATGGGGTGCTCAGAAATATCCGCAAGTTCCCGGGCACGAAATTGCAGGAGTGGTTGCAGCAGTAGGTAAAAACGTTACGAGGTTTAGGGTGGGTGACCATGCCGGTGTCGGCTGCATGGTGGACAGCTGCGGAACTTGCGAAAGCTGTAAGCATGGAGAGGAGCAACATTGCGACAACGGTGCCACGGTTTTCACCTACGGCTATCCTGAGAAATCCTCTCCCACAAGTATCACGCAAGGCGGCTATGCCAACAACATCGTGGTAAAAGAGCGCTTTGCCATCTCAATACCGAAATCGATCAGCTTACAGGATGCTGCTCCCTTGCTTTGTGCAGGCATCACGACTTACTCACCCCTTGTGAGGGCTTCGATCAAAAAGGGCGACAAGGTGGGCGTTGCCGGTATTGGCGGCCTTGGGCATCTCGCCATTAAGTTGGCCGTAGCCAAAGGCGCAGAGGTTTACGCCTTCACGACTTCCCCGAGCAAAGTGGACGACATCCCGCGGTTTGGAGCGAAGGAGGTTGTCGTCGTGGATTCCGTGGAACAGCTCAAGCCTTACAGCAAGTCCCTCGACTATATGATTTCCACCATTCCGGTCAGCTACAACGTTGCAGCTTACGCATCGCTGGTGAAGCCGTATGGCAATTACACTCAGGTGGGTATGCCTGTGAAAGGCGAAGTGACCATCAATAACTTTGTAATGAACCGGAATCGAGTCAGGTACAGCACTTCCCTTATCGGAGGTATTCCCCAAACGCAGGAAGTGATTGATCACTGTGCCAAAAACAAGATCTACCCGGAAGTCCAGGTGATCAAAGCGAGCGAAGCCAACGACACCTGGGACAAGATCATCGATAAAGAAGCGCGTTATCGGTACGTGATTGATGGTTCCACCTTTTAGCACAGCGTGTGGAAAGGAGTTTTGAGGATATGCGCGTTCTTCGCCGAAATTTCTTAACGACAATGGGCGCTGTCGTAGCAGCAGCGTTCAGTTTCCCGGCGTTCCTGCGCGCTCAAGCGACCGAATCAGCAATTCAGCGAAAGGAGTTAGATATGGATATCAAGAGAGTTGGCACACAACCGTCCACCAAAGGCGCCGCTGATTGGTTCACCGGCACGGTGCGCATCGATCCGCTGTTTCAGGTACACGCTCCCGCACGCGGGGCCGGTGCGAGCGTGACGTTCGAGCCGGGCGCGCGAACAGCGTGGCACACGCATCCGCTTGGTCAAACGCTCATTGTCACAAGTGGTTGCGGTTGGGCACAACGCGAGGGCGGCCAGGTAGAGGAGATTCGTCCAGGTGATGTGGTCTGGTTTCCGCCGGGATTGAAGCATTGGCATGGCGCTGCGCCGACAACAGCCATGACGCACATCGCGATTCAAGAAGCTCTCGACGGCAAGGTCGTCGATTGGATGGAGAAGGTGAGTGATGAAGAATACCGCAACTAGTTTTGGGAGACGGCTCCAACATATGGGACGCGTCCTTCTGTTCGCCGCATTCATGACGCAGTTCGTCCACGCGGGCTGTGGTGCTGAGAAGAAGACGCCGGAAGGCAACGCGTCGAAATCAACATCTCGAACACAAACAGTCATGAAGATTCGATTGAAGCTTGAAGACACAGTTCTAACGGCGACGCTGAACGACAGCAAAACGGCGCGTGAATTCGCTGCGCAACTCCCTTTGACCCTAACTCTAACTGACTATTCCAAAACTGAGAAAATCAGCGATCTGCCGAAGAAGCTATCGACCGATGGTGCGCCGAGTGGGAGCGATCCTTCGGTTGGCGATATCGCGTATTACGCGCCCTGGGGAAATCTCGCGATCTTCTACCGCGACTTTGTTTACTCCAGCGGACTCGTCATCCTGGGAAAGATTGACGGCGGCATCGAGGCGCTCAATGGCCCGAAACCTGTAAAGGTGACCCTCGAAGTTGCCTCCACCCCTTAGTGGAAATGGAGAAACCAAAAGAGATTTCGAATGAACATATCCTTCCAAAATAAAGTTGCGCTGGTTACTGGCGCTGGTTCCGGAATGGGCTTGGTAACGGCCAGAGTTTTCGCAGAAGCGGGAGCGATGGTCACACTTTCCGATGTGAATGAGAATGCCGTGCGGTCTGCGGCAGAACAGCTCGTCGCTGCCGGCCATAGAGCGATTGGCGTTCGCTGCAATGTCGCACAGGAGGCGGATGTGGAAGCGATGGTCGCGCAGACTGTTTCCACCTTTGGTCGCCTCGACGCGGCGTTCAATAATGCCGGTGTGCAGTCACCGGCGATGGAACTTGCTGATGTGTTGGGCGAGGAGTTCGAGCGCGTGAACGGGATTAATCTGCGCGGCGTGTGGAATTGCATGAAATACGAGTTGCGCCAGATGCGCGAGCAAGGGAGCGGAGCAATCGTGAACAATTCGTCGATCGGCGGGCTGATTGGACTCCCCGGTCGGGCCACGTATCACGCGACCAAGCACGGCGTGATTGGGCTCACGAAGAGCGCGGCGCTCGAATACGCCGCCAGGGGTATTCGGATAAATGCGATTTGTCCGGGGACGATCAACACGCCGATGGTGGCAGAAATGTTGGCCAAGGAGCCGGAAGCGATGAAAGAGATTATGCAAGACCAGCCGATTGGGCGACTTGGCGAGTCGGAGGAAATCGCCGCCGCCGTTCTTTGGCTTTGCAGCCCTGGCGCAAGCTTCGTGATTGGCCACGCCCTCGTTGTCGATGGCGGGTACACCGCCCACTGACGGCCAATACTATCGAGGATAATCCATGACATTTTCGAAAGACGAACTGCGTAAGATTGCTGAAGCCGATGACTTGCACATCTCGCCGTTCCGTGAGGACGGGGTGACCTACGGCACGCCGACGTGGATTTGGTCTGTTGCGGTCGATGACGCCCTTTACGTGCGTGCCTACAACGGACAGGATTCCCGTTGGTACGAAGCCGCACTGCGACAGAAAGCCGGGCGGATCATCGCCGCCGGCATGACAAAGGAGGTCACGTTTGAACTGGTCAACGGGCCGATCAACGACCGAATCGATGACGCCTACAGGGCGAAGTACCATGGCAGCCCGTATCTTAGCCCGATGGTCGGTGCGCGCGCCCGCTCCGCGACAGTCAAGGTCCTGCTGCGGAAGAGTAGTACCGGATAGCCTTACGACGAGGAGTGAAACATGAACAATAAACTCACTGTAATTCTGGCATGCATTTTTACCTCAGTATTTAGCATCACAACCATTTCGGAAACACAAACTATGAAGAACAAAGGCTTGAACGCCAAACAGGAAAAACTCGTCACCATTGCGGCTTTCACCGCCAACGGCGATCTGCAGAAACTGAATACGGCCCTGATCGAAGGGCTGGATGCCGGTTTGACCATCAACGAAATCAAGGAAGTTCTCGTACAGATGTATGCCTACGCGGGATTTCCGCGCAGTCTGAACGGGATCAATACCTTCATAGGCGTCCTCGAAGGACGGGAACAGCAAGGCATCAAGGACGAGCTTGGCAAAGAACCAAACCCCCTGCCTGCCAACAAGAGCAGCGTGGAAATCGGAACTGAAATTCAGACAAAACTGATAGGAGCGCCGGCCACTGGGAAGTACATTGCTTTCACCCCCGCCATTGATCAGTTTTTGAAAGGACACCTTTTCGGAGACATCTTCGGACGCGACAACCTGGATTTCCAAAGCAGAGAGATAGCGACTATCGCCGCCTTGACCAATATTGAGGGAGTCAATCCCCAACTGCAGGCTCATTTTAGCATCGGGTTTAACACGGGTCTAACCGAGGCGCAGATGAGGAGCCTAATAGGCGTTCTCGAAGCGAAGGTTGGCAAGAAAGAGGCCGACAACGCCGCTGAAGTATTAGGTAAGGCTTTAAGCAACAGACCGACGCCAGCTCCGTAAAGTGACGGGGCAGCTTGACCGTTTAGGAGACGAAATGAGCACTAAGCAGTTTCTATTTCTTGCCGCATCGATGCTGACGCCATTTTTTTGCGGGTGCGCCATTGCGGAGCAGAAAGGCCGGGTCGTGCGAGTGGCGAGGCTCCAAATCGATGCCGCCCAACTCGAAAACTACAAAGCTGCGCTCAAGGAGGAAATCGAGACGTCTGTCCGCATCGAGGCGGGAGTTCTGGCCTTATATGCCGTGTCCGAAAAGGACAATCCCACCCACATCACCGTTTTTGAAATCTATGCTGATACGAATGCGTACCACGCGCATTTGGAAACGCCTCATTTCAAGAAATACAAAACGACTACGCAGGAAATGGTTAAGTCGCTCGAACTTGTCGAGACTGTCCCCATTTTCCTTGGCGCGAAGACGAAGTGAGGACCCGCGAATTCATTTCTGATGAGCAATAGCATTCAAACTAAAGCAATAGGAGCACAAAACTATGTACAACACGAAGGCTTACTCTGCCGCCAGTGCGACATCGCTTCTTGCCTCCACAACGATCGCGCGGCGAGATCCAAACGAGCACGACGTTCAGATTGAGATCCTGTTCTGTGGTATCTGCCATTCCGATCTCCATCACGTGTGTAATGAGTGGAGCAATGTCATGCCGACCGTTTATCCCTGCGTTCCAGGCCATGAGATCGTCGGCCATGTCGTCAGGGTCGGTTCCGCAGTGTCCAGGTTCAAGCCCGGCGACCTCGCCGCCATAGGCTGCATGGTCGGTTCCGATCGCACCTGCCCCGAGTGCCAGGCAGGCCTGGAGCAATTCTGTCCGAACATGATCCTCACCTACAACTTCCCGGACAAGCACCTCGGAGGTGTCACCTATGGTGGCTACTCCAATAGCGTGGTTGTCGATGAGCGTTTTGTGCTGAGTGTTGCTTCCAACCTCAACCTCGCGGGAGCCGCGCCTCTCCTCTGCGCCGGGATCACAACGTACTCGCCGATGCGTCACTGGGGCGTCACAAAGGGCAAGAAAGTCGGCGTGGTCGGTCTAGGCGATTGGGCCACATGGGCGTGAAGTTCGCGCGAGAACTATGGCTACAATGCCGCCACCGACACCTACGGAGACTTGGTGAAGGAGGGTGTCATTGATCCTGCCAAGGTGGCGCGCATCGCCTTGCAGAATGCTTCATCCATCGCAGGGTTGATGCTAACCACCGAAGCGCTCATTGCTGAAATTCCGGAGAAGGAAAAGGCACCTGCGGGTCCTCATGCCGGCGAGATGGGCGGCGGGATGTACTAATTCCCGGCTCAAGCACTTCAGGAAAGTATTCTCCAAGGCCGTTTGCAATTTAGACGGCCTTTTTTAGTTAGATTTCATGGCCCAAAGCCACACCTCGCCCGCGGGGCCTGTTCGTCACCTGCCAGGCGCTCCGCGATAGAATCGCTACCGCGGAGAAGTTCATCCATTTCTGTAAAGGTGGCTTCCGCGGATGATTTGTCCCGGCTCAAGATCTGGTTTCGGAAAATCCTCAGACGAGGCTCCGCATTCTCAGCTAACTCCTCCAGGTCTAATCTTGGTTTGAGCGGCGCAACAAGTTCTCCTTTGCTCGCGAGTTTCATCGCCGAGGTGCGGCGCTTCCCGGAAGTCCAGGCGCTGAATAAAAAATAGCTCAGATGGCGTCGCGAGCGGCTGTGGGTAAACACGGTTTGCTCACACCCTCCTCACGCCAAATCGAACGGTAGTGGTTAGCGTGTGCTTTCCCTTCCTGTGGTCTTCGCTTATGATCGATTGTGCAAAGGTCCAATTCGGGGCTAAAGGAGTTTCTTATGACCGCACAACGCTTTCAGGGGAAAGTTGCCGTTGTCACGGGCGGCAACAGTGGCATTGGCTTAGGTGTTGCTAAAGCTTATGCCCAGGAGGGCGCGCAGGTGGCAATCACCGGACGGAACGGGAGGACTTTGGAGGCGGCCGCCAAAGAAATCGGCGATGGAACCCTGGTGATTCAATCGGACGCTGGCAAAGTGGCGGAAATCGAAGTGGCAATGAAGAAAATCAAGGAACGCTTCGGGCGAATCGATGCACTGTTCGTTAACGCGGGAGTCGCGAAGCTCGTCCCTTTCGAACAGGTCACCGAGGAGTTATTTGATGAGACGGTCGATATCAATATGAAAGGAGTCTTTTTCACCGTCCAGAAAGCAATCCCGCTGATGTCCAAAGGTTCCGCCATCGTGCTCAATGCGTCGATTAACGCGCACCTGGGCATGCCGGGGACAACGGTGTACGGCGCGACCAAAGCGGGCGTGCTCAACATGGCCAAGACCCTCTCAGCCGAGCTGTTGGAAAAAGGGATTCGGGTGAATGCCGTCAGCCCTGGCCCAATCAGCTCAGCGCTTCTGCGAGATGGACCCCCGGAAAAAATTCAAGAAACCAAGGATTGGATTCAAAGCCAGGTCCCGATCAAACGCTTTGGTACGCCGCAGGAGATTGCTGCCGGAGTTCTTTATTTGACGTCGCCGGAATCTGCTTTCGTGTTGGGCGCGGAACTCATCATTGATGGAGGCATGGCCACGCTTTAGGGGCACAGACCATTCCGGTCGAAAACCTGCATGTAAGTCAACGCCAATCCGGGTTCGGCCGCTTGTTCAGATGCAATGTCAGGCAGCAGGCAGAAGCGCGGTGCCCGGATCCCGCGTGTCGGAGGCCACTGCCGGAACGTGGCCCGAGCCCGAGCCATCACCACACACGGCTTCGGATTGTGGACGGTTGACGGGCTAACCGGAAGTTGACCGCATTACTTCCGGGTAGCCGACTATACGACCACTGGCGTCGGCAAAGACTTATCGCTCTGCCGAGAACCTTCAGGGCGGCGACAATCCCAACGAGGCCAGCAAAACGAGGCCGTGTCTGAAAACTGATCGTCGCTAGTTCTGGCGACTCAGTCCCGAGGCCCTCATTTTTCAGATCCCCTTTCAAGATCCCTACATAGCTCACTTGCTCGCGAATGGTGACCAGGAGTAAGCTTGGCGGGAAATCCGTTCATTCTGGTCACGACCCTCATGACAGCGAATCGGCGCTGGAACTGGAAGAGAGCCAGCAGAAGGCCTTTCTTGAAAGGGAGTGTGCTGGTGACAAGAAACTGCGTTGAGAATGAAGATAGCGCAAATTAAACTTGGTTTAGCGAAACAGACTGAAATCGAGCAACCGACACGGGAGAGCGCACGCTGGAGTGCTGACGACCGGTCATGAGGGCAGATCGGCGGAGGCCGAGAGGACCTCGATCGAATGCCTGCCTGTCCTCCCTAATTCTTTCGAAACCCATAGGTTAAAGCTATAATCTTGCCAACCATGCCTCTTCCGTCCGGCACCAAACTTGGTCCTTACGAAGTTCTTGCCCCACTAGGCGCCGGTGGGATGGGAGAGGTGTATCGCGCACGGGATACACGCCTGGACCGTGTGGTGGCAATCAAGATTCTTCCCCGGCAGTTTTCCGCCGATGCCGTCCACAAACGGCGGTTTGAGCGGGAAGCGAAAGTCATCTCTCGTCTGAATCATCCCCACATTTGCGTTTTGCACGATATTGGTCACCAGGATGGGATTGATTATCTGGTGATGGAGTTCGTGGAAGGGGAGACCCTGGCGAAGCGGCTGGAGAAGGGTGCGCTGCCGTTGGAGCAGGTGCTGAAGATCGGTTCACAGATTGCGGAGGCCTTGGACAAGGCCCACCGGAATGGAATTGCCCACCGGGATTTGAAGCCGGGGAACATCATGCTGACGGCCAGCGGAGCGAAACTGCTGGACTTTGGACTGGCCAAGCCGGTTGCGCCTCTGGCGAATTTGGAGACGATGACGGAGACGATGACGGAGACGATGCAAGAGAGTGCGGTCACAGAGCAAGGAACGATTGTAGGTACGTTCCAGTACATGTCGCCGGAACAACTGGAAGGCAAAGAGCTGGATGGGCGGAGCGATATCTTTTCATTGGGTGCAGTGCTGTACGAGATGGTGACAGGAAAAAGGGCATTTGAGGGAAAAAGCCGGCTCATTATTGCCTCTGCCATCTTGAAAAAAGAGCCTCCGCCCATCAGCAGCATCAAGCCGCTAACGCCACCGGCACTGGATCGCGTGGTGAAGAAATGCCTGGCAAAGGACCCGGAGGAGCGCTGGCAGTCAGCCCATGACTTGAAAGACGAACTGAAATGGATCGCAGAAGGTGGCTTGCAGGCCGGCGTAGCAGCGACGAGTTTGATCCGACGCAAAAGTCATGAGCGCCTGGCTTGGATTATGGCGTTTATTGTCCTCTTCCTTGCGGTACTGCCTTTCGTGGTGGCTTATATCCGCCGTGCACCCGTGGAAGTACGTGCCAGGCGCTTCATGGTTCCTCCGCCGGAAAGGGCGGCTTTTTTAAGCGGATCAATTCCAGCCATATCGCCCGACGGTCGTTACCTAGCGTTTGCCGCTGCCTCCGAAGGCAAGACACTCCTCTGGGTACGCCCCCTTGATTCCCTTTCGGCACAACCACTCCCTGGAACGGAGGGAGCTACTTCTCCTTTCTGGTCGCCGGACAGCCGGGTTATTGGCTTTCTCGCACAACGGAAGCTCAAGAAAATCGAAATCTCGGGGGGGCCGGCTCATACGCTGTGCGATGTAGCAGGTGAAGAATATGAATTTTCAGGCGCAACGTGGAATCGTGACGGAGTGATCCTCGTTGCACCCCGCTTTGAAGATGTGATTTATCGTCTGTCGGCTTCGGGTGGAATGGCCATGCCGGTCACGGCCCTTGACTCATCACGCCATGAAGGTGCTCACCGGTGGCCCCAATTCTTACCGGACGGTCGCCACTTTTTGTATCTTGCGCTTTTCGAGGATTGTGGAATCAACGTCGGGTCACTGGATTCCAAAGAGACCAAACGCATTCTGAACACCGATTCGAACGTGGTCTACGCACCACCGGGTCATCTGCTCTACGTGCGCGAGGGGACATTGCTGGCACAGCAGTTCGACACCAAGCGCTTCGAGGTCGTAGGTGACCCATTCCCCGTTGCTCAACAAGTACGACGCAGGAAAGCCATTAACTGCTGGTCTTTTTCTGTCTCGCACAGCAATGAGCTTGCATACGAAAGCGGCGTATCCAACAGTCGGCTGATCTGGTTTGATCGAGGGGGCAAGCAGCTCGATTCGGTTGGCGAGCCTGGCGAATACTGGGACCTTGAGCTCTCACCTGACAACAAACGTGTTGTGGTGGAATTAATCGATCATCGGACGAATAACCCTGACATTTGGATATTCGATCTGTTTCGCGGTACCCCCACAAGATTCACCTTTGATCCGGGTTGGGACTTTCAGCCTGCCTGGTCCCCGGACGGGAGCCACATTGTCTACTCGACAGACAATGGGAATCAAATTCAGAAGAAAATGGCAAACGGTACCGGCAATGCAGAAGCGCTTATCAAGAGCCCCCAAGTAGCGGTCACCGATTGGTCTGGGGATGGCCGGTTCATCGTGTATGAGCAATTCGATCCAAAGACCAGGTCGGATTTGTGGTTACTGCCTTTGTTCGGCGATCGCAAGCCCTTTCCGTTTCTACAAACCGAGTTCGGAGAATACAGTGGGCGCATCTCTCCCAATGGACGCTGGATGGCATACACCTCCGATGAAGTGGGGCGATATGAAGTGTACGTCCAGTCGTTCCCGGCCGCCGGCGGCAAGCGCCATATCTCAACCCATGGCGGCCTATTTCCTAGATGGCGAGCCGATGGGAAGGAGTTGTTCTATTTGGCAACCGATCAGAAGCTCATGGCGGTCGCGGTGAACGGAGAAGGAGCCTTTGACGCTGGTGTGCCCAAGGTTCTTTTCCAGACTCGTGAGGTTATTGACCGATACCGCTATGCTGTGACGTCCGACGGCCAACGCTTTCTGGTCCATACCCCGCTAGAGGAAGCCAACACCACATCACTCACAGTGGTTCTCAACTGGACCCAAGTACTCAAACGGTGAGTCGGGTCGGCCGTAGTCCCGGAAGTCATGACTAGACCTACCTCCTTGACCATATTAACTCTGTTTCGAAAAGTAAAACCTTCTGGAACACTCCGAACCTAGCTACCAAGCAATTTGAATTCAAGGTGCCCTTTCCAATTTCCGGTTAACACATTTTGGAATGCCGCCGTCCTTCCACAACAACCCTCTTCCTTTCTCTAGACGATGCAAAACGCCAGGTCCTCTGGATGAAAGCGGAATAAACGAAAGGCGGGCTTATTCGGACAGTTGATGTCGTTCGTCACGAATCAGACTACCTGGCGATCACGACGGTAGTGCAGGAACTGCTCAGTTTGGGCAGATCGCGGGTGGCGGCCATGCGAATCCGCAGCGTCGGGCGTTGCCCGCGAACGATCGGACAATAGTAGTCAGGCTCCACCAGCGCGCCCCATTTTCCAAACGGAATCAATAACGAACGGAGTCCCCAGCAAATGACCAAAATTCCTCGACATAAAAATGGGTCATGACATTTCCAAATAAGTAGCAAACACCTTGGCAGAAGGGAATGTCACCATAAAGCCTCCTGCCTCTTTCAAAGATCTTTTTGAACGAGCGTTCCCGAAAAAGATTGCCTCCAATAGTCTTCAATGGTTCACAGGGATAGAAGACATCCCCGTTGGGATACACTCTGGGAAACATCGTGGGATAGCAGTTGAAAGGCTTAAATTCCAGCATTGTCCGCAATAGCTTGGGCGTCCCATTAATGGGTAGACCGCGCTTTCGATAGTCGATAATTTTCTCAACCAGAGCGCGATAGCGCTCACTTTCCAACAGATTCCGGTTGGGCAAACGGTTGTTCAGTGCCGTCTGTCCGGAAAAGACGAACCCATTTTCCACACAAAATTGCAGCACCTTTTCCACCTCATCCAGATTCTCCTCCATGATAACTGTGCTAATCGTGATGCTGGATTTTGGCGGCTTGCCTTTGGAACGACAATAGAGCAGATTGTCTATCACTTTTTCGACAACATAGGGCTTTGATCGTGGAGCCATACGGTTTACTGTTAGGGCATCTAGACTGACTACCAGGCTGGTAAGGTAATCCAGGATCTCTTCTCGCTCCCGAAGGTGCGTTCCGTTAGTGATCACCATCACAGACTGGAATTTCAAATCCCGGCGTGCCGCTCGAACCAGTTCGACAATATCCGACCGCAACAGGGGCTCACCCCCGGTCAGCAGCAAGTAGTCCGTCTCTTTACGAATGATCCGCATTAACTCGATGGTTTGTTCAGTGCTGAGCTCCTCGCTGACAACATCCGGAGTTTTCTGCGTGCAATACGTACAAGCCAAATTACAGTGGTGTGAGACGTAAAGGACTGCGGAGTACGGAGGAACGATATTGCTCCTCTTGACTTTAATGGTGTACCAATTGCGGATATGCTGCCTGACATTCTTGACGACAAATGGGTGGTGTGCTTTCAGCAGTCTGACAATGTTCTTTGAGGTTACTCTGTCCATATTGCCGAAAACCGTTCCAGATCTCAGGACAGGCGTGAAGGAGCAGCTTGATCATAGCACAGGACAACAGCTGCCAGGTTGCGGTTGGGAGACCTCATGTCGAGGAGTGCGTTGCGCTCACCGGCCGTATCACAGGGCACGATTTTAGTTCACACGCTTTGTCTGTCGAGGGACCGACAGGCCTCGATCGGCGGTGTCGAAACGGTATAAAGCTTCATCAGTGCGCAGATAAATTTCTCCTTCTGACAGTGCGGGTGTCGCATAGCAGCTTTCGCCGATATCATTGACAGCCAGCACATTCCAATCCTTCCCGGCGCGCACTACCGCTACCTTCCCATCCTCACTGGCGAGGAAAAGCTTCCCCTCGGCGGCCACCGGGGATGCGGAATAGCCTCCCACAGCCCCTTCCACGCGGCCTGTCTTTAACACCATGCCTGTTTCCCGATCGAACGCAGTCAGGATTCCACCGTTCCTGAGAACGTATAACACCCCTTTGTATAGAAGCGGGGAAGGAATCACGCCCGTGAAATCCTTCTCGTAACGCCAGAGTACGCGCAAACGAATGGAAGGGTCCGACGAGGCTCCGGGATCATGCTCCAGCCGGAAGGCCCAGAGACCCGAAGGGCCCATGAGCTCCTGAAATCTCGCATCCCACTCTTCCTTAGTCACAATCCCGTCACGGTTTCCCTCCACCTTTGCAATGCCGATCAGGAAAGCGTCGTCTCCATACTCATCTGCTGTAAGCTGTTCATCATGGTTCTTATCTAGCGTCTTCAGGATATCGGAGAATGGAACGACGGATTCGCTCCCATACCCGAACGCAAAAACCGTATGTCCATCTACCACCGGGCTCGCCACAATCGCAGGGGGCAAGCCAGTCCCGCTCCCTACTCTCTTACCGCTCTCCAGAAGGTGAGCGCCTAACTGCCCTTGGCCTGCGGTCAAGACCAAGAACTTCCCGTCCGGCATGCGATCGAGCACCGGTGTGGCCCACCCGTCTTGCTCTATGCGCGGTGTCTTCCACCGGAGCTCGCCATTGCCGCGATCGAATGCAGCGATATAAGAACCCTGCTGCTGGTCGATCTGCAAGACGATAACACCAGCTCCCATAACGGGACTCGCGGCCAGGCCCATCGTATTGGTGAAAGGACCGAGCGGAACCTTCCAGCGAACGTTCCCGGCGGCATCGTACGAGATCAGGCCGTAGTCCTTGAAGAACACGTAAACGTTTTCCCCATCCGTAACTGGCGTGATCGATGCGGGTTCGTTCAGCGTGCTCCCATCTTGCTGGCGCGGCCGGTCCAAGGCTCGCTCCCAAACGAGCTTGCCGGTCCTGCGATCGAAACATAGCGTGAACAGTTTTTCCTTTTCGAACGCCGTCAAAAATACGAAGAGACGCGTGAGGACAGGCGACGATTTCCCCCGGCGAACAGGTGCCCTCCACACGACATTCTTTTCTCTGTCGAACTGTATCGGGAATCCGGTATCGTTGGAAACGCCAGAGCCGTTGGGACCTCGAAAGCGCGTCCAATCCTCCGCATCGGCACTAGTCAGTAAGACGGCCAGCGCGATTGGAAGAAGTTCGATGCGGAGAAGACCTTGTTTCATAGTGCGGAAGCAGCATTTAGGCGCGACACAGCCGCGAATTGACTCAACGGCAGCACCGGCTTGCCCCATCCTGCCTTATACACGCGGTTTCGTTGCCTCATGAGCAAACTTCACTATGTGATCTGGGGCAACGGGCCACGCGAACCTCCCGACCCCCTAAAGGGGATTCGGCGAAAAATGTCGAAACAATTCATAGGGGCCATCAACCAGGTAGACATCCACACCACCATTGTAGCTGAGGAGAGCCCCTTCCCGTCCTAAAAGAGGACGAGTAAGAGAGGTAGCCTATCTGAGGGTTATATCCGCTGGCCGCCCAGTCGTGTTTCCTCGATGTCAAGTTCGCGGCTAAGTTGAAAGAAAACCTCGTCGTGAATGATTGCCTTCCGGCGCAAACTCCCGAGTTCCTTGCGCGCAGTCTCCAACAACGTCCGCGTAAGGCACCGCTGGGCTTGATCTTCGTCGAAGAGTGGGGAGAATGCGTTGGGGTTCCAAATTATTCTTCAGCGTTTGAACCCTTCGCTCGTAACGCCACGACGTATTCTGGAAGAGCTCAGCGGAAAATTGCGTCACCAACAGTGAACTCCGGAGCTCCCGCTCAGACTCGCTGTGCGGGCTCAGGAGTATTTGAGTTGCGTCTGCCGATGAGTGAGCTTATCCTTGACTGCACTTCCCGAGGCGACGATTGATGTGTCCGACACCTGAGATGCTCAAGCTGCTTTCAGCCCTGGTGGGCGGCGGGTTCATCCTCTATGGAACCTATTCGATAATGACCGGCATTCATCATGATTCAGATGATGGTCCGGTTGACCAACGCACTCACCCACGTCGTTTTTGGCTGCACGTTGTCAGCGTCTATCTCCTAGGACTGCTGATTATCGCAGTCGGCTTTCAGACAAAGACTGCCGGTTTCCTCATAGCACTGGTCAACAAAATCACGAAGTGAGTCTTGACAGTCACCTCAGATCTATAAAGGATACCCTACGTTGACAATCCATTCCTGACGCGCTCCTCCAGCGCACACCGGCGGGGTTGGACATCTTGGGTAGAGTGTCACCGGCCCCGAACACCGGCGTAACTGGAGACCGACATCACTGCAATGAACAGGCTGTCCTGTCTCACGTTGGGGCTGACTTATCTTATACAGCGATCGGGACGACGGGACCAGGGAAGACTCGCCAGCCACCCTTCTGTTCTCAGTTTCCGGTTTGCCGACTACATGGCCAGTGGATCCAGGGAAAGAGCAAGGCCTAGACGACCATGGGTACGGCCCCTTATTCACATCGTAGTGCTGCCATCGGATCCTGCGATGCCGCCCGTCTTGCCGGCAGATAACAAGCGACCATCGCCACACCCATGAGCACAATCGCAACGCAGACAAAGGTCAGTGGATCGTTTGGCTTAACCTCATAGAGATGGCTCGAAAGCACTCGCGTGAGCCAGTAGGCTGCGATTGATCCAAGCAGGATGCCTGCCAGCGTCAGCCAAAATCCTCCCTTCATTACCATTCGAAGCACGTCAGTGGGTCGGGCCCCTAGGACCATCCGTACACCGATCTCATGCGTTCGATCGGCTACCGCATAAGAGATAACACCGTAAATCCCGATGGCAAAGCCCTGTTGAAGCGGATCCTGCGAAATTTCCCGGGAGTCCTCTATATGGACCACATCGAAGAGCACGGCAAGGGATTTTTTCCGCCTGGCGTCGGAGCGGGACTGGAAGGGATCGTTGCCAAGGACAAGCAAAGTCCATACGTCAGTGGAAGAGAAACCAGCTATTGGCTGAAGATCAAAAACCCCGCCTTTGAACGGAAAGATTCAGTGGAATTTCGAGTTGCGAGGCGACGAGGCTGAGACGACCCAGTCTCGCGGCTTGAATGAACAAGGCAGCCAGGTCGCTGGCTCTTTAGTCAGGTCGCCAAGAGTGGGGACAAAATACTGTTATGAAATAGAGCTGGCCTTGGGCATCGGTCTTGCCAAAAACGGTATCTAATCGGTGAAGGATCGTTTGTGTTTGACCGAAAAGGACCCGTATGTCAACTCCAATTACCCTGTTCCAAGACGCCAATGGCGATCTTTGGTATAAACATTTCAAAATCAAAACGATGCGCTTCGACGAAAGAACTCGAATTGGGTACCTATACGGCATTGATCTGACTAAGAGCTCCACTGTCCTGGTTTCGATCAGTGCTCAGCCAATTATCAAGAGTTTTATGGGTGCAGCAAGCCCTTGTGAGTGAATACTTTGCTTACTATTTAGTCCCTAAGGTCTCCGCACTACTCACCTTCCCATCGATCATCACCTTCAGATAGATGTGGTAATTCGGCAGGCTGATGAGGTCGATGGCCGAGATTTCCGGTTTGAACTCGTTTTCAAGGATCTCGGCATCGAACAGGCCGAGTCGAAAGGAAAGTATGGTGCCAACGTTTCCGAGGATCGCGTCGCGCACTTGCAGATCAAGCTGGGAAAGATACTGGTGCGCCAGCACCAGACCGAGGCGATACTTCCGCAGTTCGGAAAGCATGTTCGCTAGGCTCAGCGTCGTGAAACTCTGAAACTCATCGAGATAGACGAAGAAGTCCCTCCGGCTTTCTTCTACCACATCCGCCCGGCTCAAGGCGGCGAGTCCAATCCGCGAGACAAGCAAAACACCCAGCAACCCTGCCGAATCCTCACCAATTTTTCCTTTTGCCAGGTTGACCAAGAGAATCCAGCTCTTATCCATCACTTGCCGCAAATCGAACGCGCTCCATGACTGCGTCAGGATGCCGCTTAGAATTGGGTTGGCCAGAAATGCGCCAACCTTGTTTTGAATCGGCGCTATCGCTTCAATTCGAAACCGCGCGGGATAGGTCTCATATTCCCGAAGCCACCTGGGCGTTTGCAATCCGGGTCATCGCGTCTCTCCGAATCCCGGTCGGAGAGCAATCGCAGCACATCCGCCAGCGTGGCCTGCGGCTGGGGTTTGCAAAGCTTTGGCTCTCAGAATGGTCGCCTATTCGTATGAAATTGAGATGAACTTCTGGAGCCGCTCCAAATCTCTTCTCAAATGTGGACATCTTTGGGGAATCACTTTCCCCATTGCGGGGATGACGCTATCACCGAAAACCTCGCCTAAATCCCTATCCAGAATAGGTCTACACAAGTTCTGAGCCATTGCTGCGTCATTTGGCACGGAACTTGATGTTCATCTTCCATCTTCCTCAGCACAAGAAAGGACAAAGTGACCCCTAAGCACGTGGACATCAATGTTCGGGGCATAGATATGTTTGGGGCCTGCTTCTCAGAGAGCGCAAAGTTAATGTCGGTTGCTGACAGTGAATTATCTGTTTTCATGTGGCGTCCGGTTGCGGAGGGTGCCGAGGTCGAATTGAATTGCGATAACGAAAGTTATTCGCTGAAGGGGCAAATCGTCAGAATCACCACTCACTTGAATGGCGCACAAACCGTGCGAGTAAGAGTACATTTCCCTATTTGAGAAACATTATGCGGATCCAGAGGGACAGTCCAATGCCCTCAAGAGAACCAAAAGTTATGGAATGGCTTCTGCGATCCTACAGTGCAAGATCCGGAAGCTCGGAAGAGGTGTGATTTTCGCGACCGATCGCTTAACTTTTTTGGTGATGCCGTGGCAGTCGCGGCTAATCAAGCCTGTTGATCCCTCATTCCAGCATTTTTCCAAATCTCGGAGGAATATGCTGCAAATCATGAAAGACGCTTGGATTCGGACTCTGATTGCTCTCGATGTGCGTGACCCATTGAAGCGTACCGATGCACCCTATGTCTTTCCAGAAGACTGTAGTGAGCTTCAGCCGGAAGCAAGATTGAGAGCTACTATCTGTGACCTCTTCGCTAATCTTCGGCAGCCGATTGAAGATATTGCTCGGGATTATGAGATGACGCCGAACCAGGTAGTGTCAGTTCTTATTGAGGAGGGGTTGATCAAGGATCAACGGCGGAACCGTGTTGCCCCGATCAAAGGGGGAAGACGACAGGTTGACCGCTGATCCGCTTGAGTCCACGGTTCGCCCTGGCCCGAAGGCGAGACTCGATCCCGACATCAGCGCCTTCAAGTATTCGGCAAACCTTCAGCGATAGAGTGGCTCGCGACCAGGACACGGCCCTCCCCGACACTGCCAGACCGTTGGGTTTTCAGTGGCCCGGGTCTTAACGTCGTAGCCTTTGAAACCTGATTCGAGAGGCGAAGGCCAGTTTGGAACCGAAGAAGAATGATGAAAACGAGATTTTCTGAACCTGCTGGCCGACGCCGGATTGAATCCGTGAAATTGCCGCCGCGATCGCCTAACCTGAACGCAACCTGCGAGTCGTTCCTGAAAACGCTCAAGTATGAGGAGGCCTATCGGCAGGAGTACCGGGACCTGCGCGAGGTTCTCGACTCAATCGGGGGCTTTATCGAGCGTGTTTACAACGAAAGGCGTCTCCACTCAGCGCTCGGCTACCGCCCGCCATCGGAGTTTGAACAAATCCTGGCTCTCTCCCGGAAGCCAATGCACGGACACGGTTTTCTGACCTGAACTCTATTTCTCCTGAGCGTCAAGATTGGATCGTTGGCCACTTTCCGAGAAGCCGACTTTTCAGGCTGAATCGTGGTCTGGGATTGGGGCTGCCCCTTCGGTAATGATTTGCAGGAAGATGGTAAGCATCTCGTGAAAACAGGAGGCGGGCCGCCAGTGCTGGCCGCCTCTTGGCAAGTTACCGGAGTGACGTACTAAGGTGAGAAGACGTTACCGCCTTCGAAGAAAGAGCACGATCATCGCCCAGGCGAGCGATTATCCACTGAAGTGGCCAAGGAAGTGCGGCGACCGTTGCCAACACAGTTAGCCTTGATGGTGGGAGAGGATTTCGTCCATCCGGTCCAGGCTGTAATAGTTTAGCCGGGTGATTTTGGCTTGGGGCCGGAGCACTGGAGGCAGGATGGATCGCGCCTCATCCTTGTTTTCCACCTCGGCGACGAACCAGGCTTTGTGCTCGCCGTCCGTGCATCCCCAGTCGGCGTGGGTCAGAAAGTGGGAACCGGCATTTAGAAAGATCTGGGCCGCGTGAGCGCAAGCCACAGCTTCATGGGGAACCTCAATGAGAAATCTAGCCATAACAGCCTCCTTCAGTTGATTTTATCTTGGTGTTTTGAAGCCCCGGGTCAGCCGACGGATTTGGTGTGCGACCTCGGCCGTCAGTCCGTCTTTCCAGCTATCACATGCGCGTATCCCCCCGGCCCATTCGTGTCACCTAAATCAGCGGAGCGTGTGAACCAGCCCGTGGCGAATCCGTGAATCGCGACGCCGGCGAAGACGGCTGCGGCGAAGATATGTATCGAGCGGTTCCAGAGGGCTCCGTTGATCGCGGGGCCGGGACAAATGCCCGCCGCGCCCCGGCTCAGGTCAGAGATCTACCTTGCCCACGGAAGGGTCTGAAGGGCGAACCTCCAACGTCCGCGGAGCAGGTGATAGGTGAACGAGCCGAAGCAAAAGCTCCCGATTAGGACCGCCAGCGCGGCTGCCAAAAGAATCGCCTCAACCACGTACGCCGCAAGACTGAATCCGCCGTGAATCAGCAGTGCGATGGTTAGCGCGACGGCTCCGGCCTCCGTTTCTGCGCCGCGCCGCGCCGCCGGGGAGGGACCAAGGCGAAACGCCCCCGGCCGGCTGCCGATGGTCCGGTTGTACAGCGCATTGAGCGGATTCAGTTTCGGAAACAGGGCACTCCACCACAGAAGGGCGCCCAGAGCTGCGAAGATGGCTGGGGACTGGAACAGAATTCCGGCAACGACCCCGATGAGCACGACTTTTGGCTGAAATACAAGCGCAGAATACTGGAGCGGGACGACCGCGGGAGCAGGGTCCTCGAACCCCAGCTGAAGAATAAAGTTGCGCTTCGCCGCATTCCGCCCGGCTTCGGGCATGACGCTTCTGGAAATGTCGGCGGTGCCAAGTTCTGATGTGACCTGGCTTGCGACGACCGTTTCGCTTCCATTCACTGTGTACTTCATCTTATCCTCCTCTTGTCCCCTGCCGTTCTTGACTCCCAGCAGGGTTGACGCGGGTGAGTTTGGTCGAAGATTCAAGTTCACACAATGTCAGTCGCTCTGAGATTCTTGTCCCAGGCTCCAAAAGCGCTGTGGGTCGTAAGGCTTTGCGGGTGAATACGATGGACGTCCTCACCGACGTCTTGCGGGTGGTGCGCCTCTCGGGGGCGGTCATTTTCGTGGCCGAATTCTCTTCTCCGTGGGTCGATTGAGTCCCCACCCTCGAAGAGCCTCGCGGCGTTCATCATGCCGCGCGCGGAGTGCTTCACGATTTTTCACGTCCTCGCGGAAGGCGCTTGCTGGGTGAAGGTCAAGGGCGAGCCACCGCTACGGATGGTCGCGGGAGACGTCCTCGTCGTTCCCCAGGGCGACGAGCATGTGATGGGGAGCGACCTGGCGCTTAAACCGACGCCGATGAAGGTTCTTATCCCGCAAATCCCCTGGCCGGGAATGCCTCCGGTGATTCACGGCGGCGGAGGCGAAGTGGCGCGGTTCGTGTGCGGATACCTGCACTGCGACCAGAAATTCAACCCGCTCTTCGGCACGCTTCCAAGATTATTGTGCGTTCGGAGCCGCGAGGGTGGCGTCGTGCTCGAGCCCGCCGGGGCAGAGAATAAGTCTTCGCATCGGTCGGTTCCTTTCCATGCTGGAATGTGGCTGAACACCACGCTCTACTACCTGGTTAAGGAGGCGCAGGCGCAAAGCTCGAGCAACCAGCTGATGTTGGCTCGCTTGACGGAGTTGATGTTCGTGGAGGTTCTGCGGCACTACATGCAGGAACTCGCTCCAGACCAGAAAGGGTGGCTGGCCGGCCTGAAGGATCCTTACGTCAATCGCGCCATCACCATGCTGCATGCGCAACCCGCCCGGGCGTGGACCGTCGAAGACTTGGCGCGCGACGTGGGCGTCTCACGTTCGGCCTTGGCCGGTCGGTTCACTGCTTTGATCGGGGAGTCCCCGATGCGCTACCTGGCCGGCTGGCGTATCCACCTTGCCAAACAATTGCTCTGCGAGGATCATCACAGCCTGGCGGAAGTCGCGGAGCGCGTGGGCTACGAATCCGAGTACGCCTTCAACCGCGCCTTCAAACGCAGGGTCGGCAAGCCTCCTGCCGCCTGGCGGAAGAAAGCCTCGGCCCTGCGGACAGCACGATAGAAACCCGGGGCGCGTCCCGATCCCCGCTCCTTCGAGACTTCCGGGATTCCACCTCTGAAATGCCCTTCCCGGAAAGTGACCGCTCGGTATCCGCGCTGGGTACGGTTCTTATCGAGAGCGAATACACTGAAAGGTGCAACGGGAGGTGAACTTCGCGGGGTTGGCCAATCGTTTGCGGAGCCGAGTTGACCAGCTCGTCGTTTTTGAGGCTAACCCTTGCGCCCTCTCGAATCATCCAAAACTTAAAACAGGCCGTGAACACCAGTTCGGTGGAACCTAAACCTCAATCGTAGACGCTAGGTCTTGTGTTGGAGGCACCATGATAACGCTTTGGATCAAGCGAATTCACATGTATACGGGCCTCTTGAATTTCACGACCTTCGCCATCTTCGGAATCATCGGGATCATGGCGACGGTCTTGCCGCGCCCGGCAGAACGTCAGAAGCTGCCGTCAACGGTTCAAGTCCGGGACTTCCAGATTCCCGGGGACATGAATGACCGTCAGTTGGCAGATCATATTCAGACTTCACTGAAGCTTCCGCTGACCAGTCCCACGCCGGATTGGGCGCTACGGCGTGACGACCAAAACCACCTGCGTTTCGGGTTGTTTACGCCGGCCCGGTTCCACGACATCCTCGTGCTTGAGAATCAAGGCAAGATTGAAATGACGACACAGCCTTTCGATCTCTGGCAGTATCTCTTCCACCTGCATGAGATGACGCCGGGATGGGCGCATCCCGACCTGCGGACGCAACTTTGGGCTTATTACATGGAGTGTTCAATCTGGTCTCTGATCCTGATGTCTCTGTCCGGCGTTTATCTCTGGCTGGTATCACGGCCGAAACACCGCCTGGCGCTGGTTTCATTCGCGACGGGCTCGGCCATTTTCGTGCTTTTCTACATTGCCATGAGGTAACAGCATGTACAAGTTCCTTCGAAACACTCACTTGCTTTTAGGGCTCTTTTTTTGTTTCTTCGTCATGATGTTCGGCCTCAGCAGCGTACAAATGTCGCATCGGGGCTGGATGGAGAACGAACCAGTGGAAACAAAATTAACCGTGCCCATAAATCCTCAGAATGCTGGAACGCCCCGCGCCCTGGCTCAGTATCTGATGGACAAGCACGGCATGCGCGGCGGGCTGAATGACGTCAAGCAAAGACCTGAAGAGATGAGCTTCCTCATCGGGCGCATGGGGACGGTGCACGAGGTGCGTTACCAGCCCGGTAACACAGAGGTCCAGGTCAGGAAGAAAGTCTGGCCGTTCATCGGCATTATGGTCTGGATGCACCACACGTTCGGCCTCGACAATCCTTACGGCCCTAATGTTTTTTGGGGTGTGCTGATGTTCCTCACGTCGGTCGGACTCTTGACCCTCGGAGCCACCGGTATCTACCTGTGGTTCAAGATTCACAAAGAGCGGCTGATCGGCTCAATCCTCCTTTTCGGCGGGCTTGTCTTTGGCCTGACACTGGTCTCTCTACTGTGGGTGGGCTGAGTATTTGTACATCCGACAGCCGAGCAATGCAATGGAACTGTTGCGACCAAGAGTTTTCACACAGTCTGTGGACCCGACCGGCTTGAACTTGCGCTGCTCAACACGGGGCATCCTGCGCCGGCGGGTCATCGCCAAGGCGTTAGACGGTTTTCAGTGGATGAGGATCAAGTTTTCAGCGTGATTGATGTCGTCAGAGAGGTCATGAGGTCGTTGGAAGCCGATCCTGGAGGACAATCGTGAGCAAATTGGACATGCAGTTCACTGCAACGCTCAAGAAGAGCCCGAACAAGGGAGGCTGGACCTACGTGGTCATGCCGGGCTCGGCCGAATACTTCGGTACGCGTGGTCTCGTGAAGGTGAACGGCACCGTCGATGGCCACCCGTTCCAAAGTTCGTTCATGGCTCTCGGGGACGGTACGCACAAGCTGCCCATCAAAGCTGCTATTCGCAAAACCATCTCAAAGGAAGCTGGCGAAACCGTGACCGTCCATCTCAAACAGCGACTCGATAAGTGACGATTGCCATAACGTAAACCAGAATGCCTAACGTTGGCCTGCAGGCGATGAAACGAAGGAAGGCATCAAGACAACCACGTTTGACTGGTCGCCAAGTGGCTACGCGAGCAATCTGGCCGTTTGCCCCAAAATCAGAACATTTTTCAAGCGACACTCCCAAAAGACCTAGCGATTGATCAAGCGCTGTGCGCCCTCCGAATACCGGGCGCCTTGCACATCGACCTTGGAAGCCGCTTCGTCGATTCGGCGCAAATCATCGCGCGTAAGGTCGACCGATGTTGCTCCAAGGTTCTCTTCCAGACGATGCAACTTCGTCGTTCCCGGGATCGGCACCATCCACGGCTTCTGCGCCAGCACCCAAGCGAGCGCGATCTGAGCAGGAGTCGCCTTCTTTTCCTGGGCGAATCTCGCAACCAGATCCACAATGGCCTGATTCGATTTGCGGTTCTCTGCGCTGAAACGCGGGACGGTGTTGCGGAAGTCGGTGCTGTCGAACTGCGTGTCTTCCTTAATCGCGCCGGTGAGGAAGCCCTTGCCAAGAGGGCTGAAGGGAACAAATCCGATCCCGAGTGCTTCGAGCGTCGGAAGGATCTCCTCTTCGGGCTCCCGCCACCATAGCGAGTACTCGCTCTGCAGCGCCGTTACCGGCTGAACTTTGTGAGCGCGGCGTATGGTCTGTACGCCTGCCTCAGAGAGGCCAAAGTGCTTCACCTTCCCTTGCTGGATCAAGTCCCTGACAGCTCCGGCCACATCGTCGATGGGAACGTTGGGATCAACGCGGTGCTGATAAAACAAGTCGATGACATCGGTCTTAAGCCGCTTGAGCGAGGCCTCGGCAACCTCCCTGATGTGTTCAGGCCGGCTGTCGAGCCCTGCCTGCTTGCCGGTGTCCGGATCAAGCTTGAATCCGAATTTGGTGGCTATCGCCACCTGCTTGCGGAGGGGAGCAAGGGCTTCGCCGACGAGTTCCTCATTGGTGAAAGGGCCGTACACTTCGGCGGTGTCAAAGAAGGTGACGTCGAGCTCGACCGCCTTGCGAATCAGAGAGATCATCTCCTTCTTGTCCGCAGGTGGCCCATAGCCGAAGCTCATTCCCATACAACCGAGCCCCAAGGCCGAAACTTCCAGATTGCTCTTTCCAAGTTTGCGTTTTTTCATACTTTTCTCCTTTCGATAAAAATCCATTAAGACGCTGCCCTGGCACGCTGGTTTTCGCGCCACCGGGCCGGTGGAACTCCTTCCCAACTGCGGAAGGCGCGAACGAAGGAATTTCCATCCTCGTATCCGAGCAGGTAAGCCGCTTCGTTCAACTCAAGGGTGGAGTTATTGAGGTAGTGGCGGGCAAGGTGGCGGCGAGCTTCTCCGAGAACCCGTTGGAAGCTGGAACCCTCGTCTTGCAAGCGCCGCTGCAGAGTACGCGCACTGATATGCAACGCACCGGCGATGTCCTCGATGTTAGGACGCCGCCCGGTGAGGTGTTGCTGCACTGCCAGGCGGACGCGCTCGACGAAGTTTTCATCGTCGGCGTCTCGCTTCAACTCTTCCTCAAACTGCGGTGCAAGCACTGCGAGAAGCTCCGCATTCAGGGTAACGAATCGCTGCTGGGCATCCGAAGTGCGAAACACAATCGCGTTCTTAGGAGCCCCACAGACGACGCGGCAGCCGAAGTGGCGCTCGATGGTTTTTGCATGCGCACGAGGTTGAAGGAACTCGACGCGAAGAGGCGAGAGGCGTGTGCCCGTGCCATGCCGGGCGATTGAGAGCATCCAGGAGAAGGCGCATTCAATCAGTACAGGAGGCTCGAGTTCCTCGGCGAGCAGCCAGCGGAACTGAATGCTCCACTCGTCGTCATCCTTCTTCTGTAGGATTTCTTCCGGGCAGGTGAGCTGCTTGTAGCGAGCCATCTGATCGACGGCTGCGCCAAGACTTTCCGACGCTAGAGCTGCAATGCCGGTAAGGTGAAAACGTTCAGTCTTCGTTTCGGTACCTAGCAGGAGACCGATTGCCGGGTCGGTGCTGACCTCCCCGACTGCGCGCCAGAAAGCAAAGACTTCCTCGGTTTTCAGCAGCACACGCGGCTGACCGATATATCCCTGGGATAATCCTGCCCGGCGAAGGACTGCCGACGCCGAGACGCCATGTTCTTCCAGCCTTGAAAACGTGCTACCCGAGAAGCGAAAGTGTTTGTTCATCGGTCTACTCAGACCTGAGAGAAGCCAATTCGATGGAGAAGCGGTACTTCCCCACGCCGCAGGGCAGCCTCGCCGTTGTGACGAACCTAATTTAGCTGTTCGAAGGCTGCTCCGCTATACAGAACGCGCCATTCTATATGCACAATACGCCAGAATGCTGAGACGGGAGCTTTAGGACTTCAGCGAAAACACGTTTGCACCCCCAACATGTGAATGAAGGGCTTCGTCGCATACGCGAATCGTGGGTTGGGTGGCGGGTTGGAAATTTCAGGGCACTAGGCCCCTGCCCTATCGCAGCAGATGACGACGCCCGTCCGAATTTCAGCCGCCTGCCACTACATGTCTGCAATTGCACTGTAGCGTCGCTGACGAGCGCCACAGAGAACTGAAATCTGTGGGTCGAATTGCGGATTACCCATCGGGAAGCAATCACGGAAATTCCCTCGGGAAGGTGGTGGAGCGAGGAGAAATCGAACTCGTGGCCCGTGCTCTCTCCCAGCACAGGTCGCACAGGATCAGCGATGTGAAGTCGGCTTGTAGGAAGCGATCATCGTGCCTGCCGCATATTCTGGGAGGATGACG